>JBBQKN010000011.1:0-79330 GCA_038326945.1 Hyphomicrobiales bacterium | reverse complement strand
GGTCAAGGGCAGCTTCGCCAACCCGATCCCGATCAAGCTCGATTTCGACAAGGACGCTGCCCGTGCCTGCCCTGTCTTCGCCGGGCGCGTCGTGCACGGGGTGAAGAACGGGCCGAGCCCCGACTGGCTCCAACGGCGGCTCCGGGCCATCGGCCTCCGCCCCATCAATGCGCTGGTCGATATCACCAATTACATCGCCTATGACCGCGGCCGGCCTCTGCATGTCTATGACGCCGACAAGCTCAAGGGCGCGATCCATGCGCGGCTTGGCAAGAAGGGCGAGTCGTTCAAGGCGCTCGACGGCAAGGCCTACGACGTCGATGACGATGCTTGCGTCATCGCCGACGACAGCGGTGTGCTGGGCTTGGGCGGCGTCATCGGCGGCGAGGACACCGGCTCGACGATTGCGACCACCAATGTCTTCATCGAGTCCGCCTTTTTCGACCCGAAGCGCACGGCGCGGACCGGGCGGAAGCTCAACATCCAGTCGGACGCGCGCTACCGCTTCGAGCGCGGCGTCGACCCGGCCTTTGTCGTCTCCGGGCTCGACCTTGCCACGGCGATGGTGCTCGAGATCTGCGGCGGAACCCCAAGCAAGGTCACGATCGCCGGCAAGCCGCCGAAACCCAACGCGCCGTTTGCCTTCGATCCGAGGCTGGTGGGCAAGCTCAGCGGCCTCGATCTCAAGCCAAGCGAGATCAAACGCCTGCTCGCGGCACTCGGGGTCGAGCTCAAGGGCACGGCGCCGAAGCTGAAGGCGGCGCCGCCGTCCTGGCGTCCTGACATTTCGGTCCCCGTTGACCTCGCCGAGGAGGTGGTGCGGCTCGTCGGTGTCGATCGGGTGCCGGCAACGCCGATGCCGCGTGAGGCCGGCGTGGCGCGGCCGGTGCTGACCGAGGCACAGACGCGGCAAAGGCGCGTGCGTCGCGTGCTCGCTGCCCGCGGTCTGGTCGAGGCGGTGACCTGGTCGTTCATTCCGCCGGATGAGGCAAAACTGTTCGGGGGCGGCGCCGATGAGTTGATCCTCAGCAACCCAATCTCGACCGAGCTCGCGGCGATGCGGCCGAGCCTCTTGCCTGGGCTCGTCAGCGCGGCCAAGCGGAACCGCGACCGGGGCTTTGCCGACGGCGCTCTGTTCGAGCTCGGCCAGGCCTATCGTGGCGCGGCGCCAGAGGACCAATATGTCGCCGCTTGCGGCGTCCGCTTCGGCCTGTCCGCGCTTTCAGGGACCGGGCGGCATTGGTCAGGGAATGCACCGGCCGCCGATGTGTTTGCGGTCAAGGCCGATGCCGTGGCGGCGCTGGCGAGCCTCGACCTCGACCAGGGCAATCTCACCGTTGCGCGCGAGGCGCCGGACTGGTTTCATCCCGGACGCTCAGGCGCCCTCAAGCTCGGGCCAAAGTTGACTCTCGGCGTCTTCGGCGAGCTTCACCCTGACCTGTTGACCAAGCTTGGGCTCGATGCGCCGCTTGCGGGCTTTGAACTCTATCTCGACGCCATTCCGGCGGCGAAGCGGAAGAGTCTGACGCGGGACGCGCTCGACGCCTCGGCCCTGCAAGCCGTCGCTCGGGACTTCGCCTTCCTGCTCGACGCCGATGTAGCGGCGTCCGATGTGGTGCGCGCGGCGCAGAGCGCAGACTGCGCGCTCATCGCGCAAGTCGGCGTGTTCGACGTGTTTACCGGACAAGGCGTACCGGAGGGCAAGAAGTCGCTGGCGATCGAGGTGACCTTGCAGCCGCGCGACAAGACCCTCACCGACGACGAGATCGACGCCGTGGCGGCCAAGATCGTCGCGGCCGTGACCAAAGCTACCGGCGGCGAGTTGCGCGGCTGAACTCTAGCCGGTCACTGCCACAGTTTTTCGCGGAGCGGTGTCGAAGCCGAGATTGTGATCGCGGGCGAAATGGATCATGGCGCGCTCGGTGAGCGCGGTGATGGTCAGCAGCGGATTGACCCCGATCGAGCGCGGAATCACCGAACCGTCGCAGACATAAAGCCCGGCATGCACGCCGCCCTTATTGTTGAACACTTGGCATTTGTCATTGACCACGCCGCTCGAGGCGTCGTGGCCCATGCCGCAACCGCCTAAGGGATGCGCCGTGGCGGGCTTGGCGCCCATGGTGGTCGCCGCGAGCGGGCTCTTGATGTAGCGCCCGCCCACGCTCTCCGCCGCTTTGGTGAGGGCGGCATCGACGCGAGCATAGACCGACTGCTCGGCCACATGCGGCCATTCGACCTGCGCCCGGCCATTGGCGAGGCTGATGCGGCCCTTAGCCTCGTCGTGGGAGACGACGAAGAAGGTGTGCAGGCTTTGCAAGGGTCCGTGATAGACGCCCTTGATCAGGCTTTGCGCCGCGCCGAGCAGCCTGCCGCCGGAGATGAAGAATACCGGCAGGAGCGGAGCCAGCGCCGAGGGCATGACACCCTCCTGCAGGAACATGGAGTGGTCGAGCTGGTCGTGGTCGTGGAGCTCGATTTCGCCGGTGACGCAGGCGCCGATGGCGTCGCCGTCGAATTTCGGCGGGTGGCCGACGCCGATCGCGTTCACGCGCCCCTTGCCACCAAGGGCAAAGGCGATGATATCACCATTGGCGGAAAAGCGTTCGCCCAGACAGTCAGAGACGGGAAGGCCATGCTGGCGCGAGCGAAGCAGGATCTCGGTCGAGCCGAGAGTGCCCGCGGCGAGCACCACGGTCATGGCCTCGACCACACGCGGGGCGGAGTCAGGCTCATCGGTCGGGGTGAAATACACGCGCCAATGCCCGCCGTCTCTGGCGATGCGGCTCACGCTAAGCTCGGTGAAAATCTCGGCGCCATGGGCGCGCGCGTCGGGGAGATAGGTGAGCGGAATGGTGTTCTTGGCGCCCACATTGCAGCCGGAGCAGCAATCGCCGCATAGCGTGCAGGCCGGCTGGTCGATGCCGGCGGGATTGAGGTTCTGCTCGAAGCTGACCACGACCGGCGCCGGGACCGGCGGCTGGCCGAAGCAGGCGCTCGCGGCTTCTAGCGCACGATATTTGATCAGCGCCTCTGCCTGCGCATAGCGGGTTGGGCGCAGCATGGCGGCGGCCCGGGCGAAGCCCTGCTCCAGCAATCCGTCGCCGCTGAGCGCGTCCGGCCAGACCGCATCGGCGAAGACACGAGGGTCGGGCTTGAGCGCAACGGCGGCATTGATAAGAGAGCCGCCGCCGAGCCCGCAGCCGATCAGAACGTGGATATCGGCGCCGAGCCTGAAATCGAACAACCCGGTGCGGCTGCCACTCCGCATCTTACCGCCATTGAGCTGAAGCTCGCGGCGAAGCTCCGGCAACCGGCTCGGGAACTCGCCCGTGAGAAACTCCCTGCCCCGTTCGATGACGCAGACGCGCATGCCGGCGCGCGCCAGGCGCGAGGCCGAAACGCCGCCGCCATAGCCCGAGCCGACCACGACCACGTCATAGGCCGGCTTGATGTCCTCCGCTGGTGAAGAGAGTCGCTGCTGCATCGACCTTCCATAGCTGAAAATGGCGTTGCACCACAAACCAAGGAGCGCATCCCCGCTCCATCACTTCGTTTCACACTCGCGCGAGAGGCCGTTGCCCGGACGGTGCACACCCTGATGCTCACTCGAACATTTCCGGAGAATCCCCATGACGGTTAGATGGATTGGCGCGTTGACTGCCGCCGTGCTGCTGCTTGCACTGGCGATGAGCGGCAGCGGCAAGGAGGCGGCAGCGGCCGAGACCGGGACGGCGATCTTCGCCGGCGGCTGTTTCTGGTGCGTGGAGGCCGCGTTCGACGAGGTGCCGGGCGTGGTGGAGACGATATCGGGCTATGCTGGCGGCACTAAGCCGAACCCCAACTACGGGAACCATGAGGGCTACCAGGAGGCGGTCAAGGTCGTGTACGACCCCACCAAGGTGAGCTACGCGCAACTGCTCGAGCAGTTCTGGCACAATGTCGACCCCTTCGATCCGGAGGGGCAGTTTTGCGACAAGGGCAATGCCTATCGGAGCGTCGTCTTCGTCGGCAACGATGAAGAGAGGAATTTGGCCGAAACCACCCGCAAGGGGATCGCCGATCGCTTCAAGGAGAAGGTGGCGACGGAGATCAAGCCGGTCACGACCTTTACGGCAGCGGAGGACTACCACCAGAATTATCACAACACCAACTCGATCAGCTACAAGTTCTACAAATGGAATTGCGGCAGAGCCCAACGTCTCGAGCAGATCTGGGGAGCCAAGCCATCCTGACGGGCGGCCCTGGCTTGCATCCAAATGGGGGCGCCCGACCGTAACTCCCTCGATGCAGGCTGATCCTCAGGCACAGCAATGGAATCTAAGACGGACGTCTCAACCCACAAACAGGAAGTCATCTACCGCCACTCGGGCGCGGTGCGCGCGACGCATTGGGTCAATGTGGTGTGCCTGCTTATCCTGCTCATGAGCGGGCTGCAAATCTTCAACGCCCACCCGGCACTCTACCTTGGATCGAAATCGACCTTCGCCGATCCGGTGATGGCCATGCGCCCGATGAAGCACGGCAATGAGGTGTTCGGCGTCACCAAGATCTTCGGCTGGCATATCGACACCACCGGCGTGTTCGGCCTCGCCGTCACGCCTGACGGCGGCTACGAGGCCCGTGGCTTCCCGTGGTCGGTCACTCTTCCCGGCCACCGCGATCTTTCCATGGGGCGCCGCTGGCATTTCTTCTTCGCCTGGCTGTTTGTCATCAACGGCTTCATCTATCTCATCTACAGCCTCGCCTCGGGCCATATCACCCGCGACCTCGCGCCGAGCAAGCGGGAGCTCAAGCATATTGGCGCTTCGATCTGGGAACATTTGCGCCTGAAATTTCCGCAGGGAGAGGAGGCCAAGCGCTATAACGTGCTGCAAAAGCTCGCTTATCTCGTCGTGGCGCTTCTGCTTCTGCCGCTGATGCTGGCTACGGGGCTTGCCATGTCGCCGGGCATGGACGCCGGCTACCCCTTTCTCCTCGACATCTTCGGCGGACGTCAGTCGGCGCGTACCATCCATTTCATCGCCGCGAGCGGCATTGTGCTGTTCGTCGTGGTGCACGTCGTCATGGTGCTGATCTCAGGCGTCGGGAACAACCTCCGCTCCATGATTACCGGCCGCTACGTGGTTGATGTGCCAGAGGGTCAGCCATGAGCGAAAAGCGATCCCTCGACCGGCGCGGGTTTCTTGCCAGGGGCGTTGCGGTCGCCAGCGCTTCGCTCCTCGGCGGCTGCGATGGTGATCTCACCGGACAGCAATGGGTGCGTCGCATTCTCGGCAAGGCCGAAATCCTCACCCGCGCCGCCCAGAGGGCGCTCGTTCCGGCAAACGCACTTGCGCGCGAATATAGCGAGGCCGATA
This sequence comes from Hyphomicrobiales bacterium, assembly GCA_038326945.1. GTDB lineage: Bacteria > Pseudomonadota > Alphaproteobacteria > Rhizobiales > Methyloligellaceae > Methyloceanibacter. Next base: position 73,973 of record JBBQKN010000011.1, on the reverse strand, counting down.
TCTCCGCCGACTTCAAGGCGAACGGCACCACCAATCCCGACGACGAGGATTACCACGCTCTCGCCGCTAACGGCTTCGCCGATTGGAAGCTGAAGATCGACGGCCTCGTCGGCAAACCCATGGAGCTGTCGCTTGCCGAGCTGCGCGCGATGCCGGCCCGCACGCAGATCACACGGCACGATTGCGTCGAGGGCTGGAGCTCGATCGGCAAATGGACCGGCGTGCCGCTGAAAGCCCTGCTCGAGAAAGCCGAACTGAAGCCGTCAGCACGCTACATCGTGTTCTATTGCGCCGACGATCTCGGCGAGACTGGCGGCGATGACGGCAAATATTACGAGTCGGTCGGGCTCGAGGACGCCTTCCACCCGCAGACCATTCTCGCTTATGCGATGAACAGCGGGGCCCTTCCCATTGCGCATGGCGCCCCACTGCGGCTCCGCGTCGAGCGTCAGCTCGGTTACAAGATGGCGAAATATGTGATGCGGATCGAGGCCGTCGGCGAGATTGCGGCCATTCGCGGCGGCATGGGTGGCTTCTGGGAAGACCGCGGCTATGAATGGTATGCCGGCATCTGAGACTCGTCCCCGCTAGCTCGCAAAAAGAAAGGGACCCGCGAGCGAGCCCACGAATCCCTTTCTCAAACTCTGCAAACAAGAAGCTTACGAGGCTGCCTTCTTAGCGGCCTTCTGCGCGGTCTTGTAAGCCTTATAGTGCATGCGGCACTCCTTGCGGTAGGCAACGCGCGCCTTGCGGTCGCCGGCGAACTTCGCCTTGGCGGCCTTGATGCATCCGCTGGGGGCTGCCTCGGCGGTCGAGGTGTGAAGCGGGATGGCCGCACCAGCCACGAAACCGGTCACGGCAGCGGCCAAAATGATCTTCTTAATCATCAGTTCGTTCTCCATTCTTCATCATAGGGAAATTCGGTGTGCCGCCGGCGAAGCAGCGATGTTCGCCGACGCTGTCCGCGGCGGATTAATTCCGCCGGGTCAACTGACAGAAAGCCATTGATTCCGCTTTTTTTGGGGCGATGCGGCGGCGCCTTTGCGCTCATAGCGGGGGCTTGGCTAGCTTAGCCTCGGCCCCAAAGAGAAGGGACCCGCGGGGCCCCGCGGATCCCTTCTAAACGGAGAGAGCAGAGCTGCCCGTCAACCGGCCTTCTTGCCGGCCTTCTTGGCGGCCCGATAGTGAGCACGGCAAGATTTCCTAAAGGCCCTCCGCTCCTTCATCGTGGTCAGATGGTGAGCCTTGGCGGCCTTCCAGCAGCCATGGCGGGCGAGCGCCGAAGTGGAGCTGACCGGAGCCATTGCGGCGGCCAACAGAAGAGTTGCAACGGCGGCGAGAAAGACTTTCTTAACCATCAGGTTACTCCGTTTGATTGTGACGCAACGTTACGCAGCGGCAATAGGCCTTACATTCGCCCGCCCCGTCAACCGCCTTGTTCCCAGGCTGTCTGCTTGGCTAAGCGTGTGTCACAAAATATGGGGTCGAAGGCTGCGCCTTTTGTCGCATCCTCTCCGTTGAGAAAGTCCCTGAGTCGGGATCGTCGCGCGCCTGCCGCTTGACCCTCGCTGTGCGGCTCTCTACCAAGCCGCCCATGAGTCGATCCGAGGCTACGCCGCTTTCACGCATCCGCAACTTCTCCATCATCGCCCATATTGACCACGGCAAATCCACCCTCGCCGACAGGCTGATCCAGCTCTGCGGAGGACTTTCCGCACGGGAGATGAAGGAGCAGGTGCTCGATTCCATGGATATCGAGCGCGAGCGCGGAATCACGATCAAGGCGCAAACCGTGCGGCTCGACTATCGCGCCAGCGACGGTGAACTCTACGAGCTGAACCTGATCGACACGCCGGGACATGTCGATTTCGCTTATGAGGTGAACCGAAGCCTTGCCGCCTGCGAGGGGTCTCTGCTGGTGGTCGACGCGAGCCAAGGCGTCGAGGCTCAGACTCTCGCCAATGTCTATCAGGCGCTCGACAATCACCATGAGGTGGTCCCAGTCCTGAACAAGATCGATCTGCCCGCGGCAGAACCTGAGCAAGTGCGCCGGCAAATCGAGGACGTGATCGGGCTCGACGCTTCGAATGCGATCGAGATATCGGCCAAGACCGGCTTGGGCGTGGCCGACGTGCTGGAGGCGATCGTGCATCGGCTCCCTGCGCCCAAAGGCGATATCAGCAACCCGCTCAAGGCGCTCTTGGTCGACAGCTGGTACGACCCCTATCTCGGCGTCGTCGTGCTCGTCCGCATCATCGACGGCAAGCTCGTGAAGGGCCAGCGCATCAAGCTGATGCTGACCGGCGGCTCCTATCTGGTCGATCGGGTCGGCATCTTCCGCCCGAAGCAGGAGATGCGGAGCCAGCTCGGCCCCGGCGAGATCGGCTTCTTCACCGCCTCGATCCGCCAGGTGGCGGACACCCGCGTCGGCGATACCGTGACGGACGAGAAGAAGCCGGCGGAGGCACCATTGGCCGGCTTCAAGCCGGCGCAGCCGGTGGTATTCTGCGGGTTGTTTCCGGTCGACGCCAACGAGTTCGAGGATCTACGCGAGGCGGTTGGCAAGCTCCGCCTCAACGACGCCAGCTTCTCCTATGAGATGGAAACCTCGGCCGCGCTCGGCTTCGGCTTCCGCTGCGGCTTTCTCGGACTCCTGCATCTGGAGATCATCCGCGAGCGGCTCGAGCGCGAATTCGACATCGATCTCATCGCCACAGCACCGAGCGTCATCTACCGCGTGCATCTCACCAATGGCACCATGCAGGAGCTGCACAACCCGGCCGACATGCCGGAGACGCAGAAGATCGCCAAGATCGAGGAGCCGTGGATCGAAGCGACGATTCTCGTCCCTGATGAGCATCTGGGCGCCGTGCTCAAGCTGTGCGAGGACCGGCGCGGACGGCAGAAGAACCTGACCTATGCCGGCTCCCGCGCCATGCTCGTCTATGAGCTGCCGCTGAATGAAGTGGTGTTCGATTTCTACGACCGGCTGAAGTCGGTCACGCGCGGCTACGCCTCCTTCGACTATCACATCGTCGGCTATGAGGAAGGCGAACTGGTCAAGATGGCGCTCCTGGTCAATGACGAGCCGGTGGACGCGCTGTCGATCATCGTGCACCGCGGCCGCGCCGAGACCCGTGGCCGCGCCATGGTCGAGAAGCTCAAGGATCTGATCCCGCGGCACCTGTTCAAGATCCCGATTCAGGCCGCGATCGGCGGCAAGGTGATCGCGCGGGAAACCATCAGCGCCATGCGCAAGGACGTGACCGCCAAATGCTATGGCGGTGACATCACGCGGAAGCGGAAGCTGCTCGACAAGCAGAAGGCCGGCAAGAAGAAGATGCGCTCATTCGGCCGCGTCGACATCCCGCAAGAGGCCTTCATCGCCGCGCTGAAGATGGACGGGAACTAGCGGTTACGGGGCATCACCGCTCACCTCTGCCGGTTCAGCCAATTTCAGCTATTGCGGACGCGCCAGGCAAGATAGGTCAGCGCTGCGCCCTCGCAGATGAGCTGAACCCCGAGCAGAATACCGAGCAGAAATTCGGAGGCGACCGCAAGGTTGGCCCAGAGATAGACCGCGAGCAGAATGCTGACGATGCCGGCGCCAAGCACCCAGCCCCAATTCGGGAACGGCTTGATCGAGAGCGCGAAGATCACCTTAGCCATGCCCTCGACCATAAAATAGACGATCAGGAGCACACTGAAGACAACGAGGCCCGATTCCGGCTGGCGCAGCAGCAACAGGCCGACGACGATGGCGAGCACGACCGAGATCAGCTGTAGCCAGAAATGCGGCACCTGGCGCGCGCCGATCAGGCCGATGCCTTGGACGACGCCGCTGACGATCAGGATCCAGGCCAGCAAATAGACGATCGCGACGGAGGCGATCAGCGGATAAACGAGCGCGAGGAAGCCCGCGACCACCATCAGAATGCCCTGAAGCAGGTACCACAGCGAATAGCGCTTGACGATGTCGCGCATCGCTTCACGCATGGCCGCGGCGGCGGCCTCGAGCGGAATGGTGGCCATTGGAGCAATCTCCCTCTAGACGAATCGCGATAGGAAAGTATGCGGGGGCCCGGGATACCAATCAATCGGCGCGGACGCGTTCCGCACCGGAAACCGGGGGGCAGCGCCATGCAGGAGGATGCCGAAAGCGCCATTCGCAAGGCGAGCCGCCGCCTGATCCCGTTTCTCGTCCTCTGCTACGCGGTGAACTTCCTCGACCGCGTCAATGTCGGCTTCGCCGCGCTCTCCATGAACGCCGATCTCGGTTTCACGCCCGAAATATTCGGCTTCGGCGCCGGGATTTTCTTCGTCGGCTATATCCTGTTCGAGGTCCCGAGCAATCTCGCTTTGCAGCGGTTCGGCGCCCGCATCTGGATCGCGCGCATCATGATCAGCTGGGGCGTGGTGGCGACGGCCATGGCCTTTGTCATGGGCGAGACGAGCTTCTATGCGCTCCGCTTCGCCCTCGGAGTGGCCGAGGCCGGATTCTTTCCCGGCATCATCCTTTATCTCACCTATTGGTTCCCGCGCGCCGAGAGGGCGCGGATCGTGTCGCTGTTCATGACCGCAGTGCCCCTCGCCACGGTGGGCGGCGGCCCACTCTCCGGGGCGCTGCTTGGGCTCCATGGCGTCGGAGGGATCGAGGGCTGGCGCTGGCTGTTTCTGCTCGAAGGATTGCCGGCGATGCTGCTGGGGCTGGTGGCCCTTGTCTTTCTCACCGACCGTCCGAGCGAGGCGCGCTGGCTCACGGCAAGCGAGCGTGGCGCGCTTGAGCGGCGTCTCGAAGCGGAGGCCACGGAGGCGAGGGTGCATGGGCTTGCCGGGCTTGGACAGGCGCTCACCAATCCGCGCATCGTCGCGTTGGGGCTCCTCTATTTCTGCCTGGTGATCGGCCTCTACGGCATCGGTTTCTGGATGCCGCAGTTGCTCAAGACCTTCGACTTGTCCAACCTCGCCATCGGCTTCCTCACCGCGATTCCTTACCTTGTGGCGACCATCGGCATGGTCTTGGCCGGGCGCAATTCCGACAAGACTGGCGAACGGATCCTGCACGTGGCCTTGCCGCTATTTCTGGCCGCGGGAGCCTTCGCCTGGTCGGCGGTCGCGGGTCCGCTGGCCCTCGTCATGGTCGCGCTCTCCTTGGCCGCGCTCGGCATCTACGCCGCGATCGGCACGTTCTGGACCCTTCCTGCCGCATTCCTGACCGGAACCGGCGCTGCGGCTGGGCTTGCGCTCGTCAATGCCATTGGCAATTGCGGCGGCTTTGCCGGGCCCGTCGTCGTTGGCTGGCTGAAGGGCGCCACGGGGGATTTCACCGCGCCGATGCTGTTTCTCGCGGGCTCCCTTACCGTCGCCGGCTTGCTCGCATTGCATTTTGGCGCGACCGAGCGCCGCCGCGTGCCGCGCGGCGCCTGAGGAATTTTTTTCACGGACCTGGGAACCTATCGGGGTGCCTCAACCTTATGTCGTTGCAGCACAAACTATTAACCGTAATGTAAAAATCTCTAGTTGGCCTAATCTGGGCAACTTTAAGGAAATGAAAGCAACTTTGCGGCAAAGCCGTGTTTTTACAATGGATTTGCCCGGAAACGCTTGACAGTGTGGTTAATATCACGCTTCATTGCTTCTTTGAGGGATTGCTGGCGTTTAAACGCTTATGGGAGTTGGTCGCGCCGTCGGACTTTGGCACCGCCGATTTCTTTTTTATTTGGGCAATAGTGCTCAAATCTTGACCTTCCCGGGTTCGCGCATCTGGGACGGAAGACGATTTATTGTATAGCGCGCTTGGAGGGAAGTAATGCGTATCGCCCTCGCGCTTGGACTTTGCCTGATCGCCTTCACCGCGGTGGGAGCTCCCCGTGGCAAGAGCGACAAGCCCCAGGTCGCCCCAGATCCCGCGCCTGCCCAAAGTCTGCGCGACACCTACCGGTCGCGGCTCAATCAGAACGTGGTCACCATCATGGCCGGCAGCCCCAATGGCACGGATCTAGGTATCGTCTCCGACATCGCTCAGGTCGTCGATGACGGCGACAATCTCCGTGTCCTGCCCATCGTCGGCAAAGGCGTGGCCCAGAACGTCAAGGATGTGATGTACCTCAAGGGCGTCGATATGGGGATCACCCAAGCCAACGTGATCAAACATTTCGCGCAGACCGGGGAGCTCGGTCCGAACTTCGTCGACCAGATCGTCTATGTCGCGAAGCTATTTACCGAGGAGATTCACATCATCGCCCGTTCGGGCGTGACCGACATCCACCAACTCGATGGCAAGGCGGTGAATCTCGGCGAGCCGGGAAGCGGCACGGCCATTACCGGCCGCTTGCTGCTCGAGGCGCTCGGCGTCAATGTCGACGCACGCCATCTCGGCGATGCCGACGCCATCGAAAAGCTAAAGTCGGGTGAGATCGAGGCCGCCATCGTCGTGGCCGGCAAACCGGGGCCGGCGGTGACCTACCTGAACGCGTCGGACGGTCTGAAGTTGGTGCCGATTCCCTACACGAAGGAGATTGAGGACAGCTACTACCCGGCGACCTTCAGTCACGAAGACTATCCCGAGCTCATCGCGGACGGCGAAAGGGTGGATACCGTGTCCGTCTGCACGGTCCTGGTGGCGTTCAACTGGAGCCGGGACAGCGTCCGTTACCGCAGGGTGGCGAAGTTCGTCGACGCGTTCTTCGACAAATTCGACGCCTTTCTCGAGGCGCCACGGCACCCGAAATGGCGGGACGTCAATTTCGCCGCGACGCTTGAGGGATGGAACCGCTCGCCCGCGGCGCAAGCCTGGATCGATCGCGCCGAGCAGGGAGGCGGAACGGCATCGAAGACGAGCTTCGACACATTCCTGGCGCAGAACACGAAGGTCAGCGGATCGGCGATCCCCGAAGAACAGCGCGCCGATCTCTTCCGTGCCTTTCTGGAGTGGAACAAAAGCCAGCGCGATTGACGATCTCAGCCAGGTGAATGCCCAGAGTCGAGTGTATTGGCGTTGGAGGGTACCATGGGCCAACCGGAATCAACTTTATCGGACTTGATAGCGCCGCCAAGAAGTCTTGCCGAACGCTTGCGGGCGGAGGTGAACGGACATGCCTCGATCGAAGGAACGACCGCCTCCTTCATGGCGGAGCGCTTCGCGCCCGATATCACGGCGCTCGCGGCGAATGACGCCGATCTCGGCGATCCGCCCGCGGCAACACCGGAAGAGCCGGAGCCTCACCTTCTCACTCAGCCAATCGAGCCAACTCCGCCGGCGAACCGAGTGCTGCTTGCGGCTTTGGTCGTCGCAGCGTTGGTGCCGACGATGACCCTCGCGGCTCTGTTCTGGCGCGGCGCCATCGACGTGCCAGCCTTGGGCCAGATGATCGGCCAACGCAGCGACGGACAGACGCCAGTCGAGATTCAGCGGGCGTCGGTCGCGAGCCTGCCGGCGCCCGAGACGATCTTGCCGAAGCGGGATATCGAGCTGCCCTCGATTGCCCTGTCGCTGCCCGATACGATCGTGGCCGAAGCTGGTACGGACACGCCTTTCGGCATTGTACTGGAGGACACGGATCGGTTGCCGCCTCGCAGCATCGTCACCATTCGCGGGTTGCCAGAGGGAACGATCTTCTCCTCCGGACGCCCCTATGGCGAGACGGAGTGGAGTTTGCGGCCCGACGAGACCAGAGATTTGCGCATCACGCCTCCTACCACCGCGAGCGGCCTGCGCGCGCTCAGCGTCGAGCTGGTCGCCGCGGACGGCAGGACGATCGCCGATGCCACCACCAGGCTTGAAGTTGCCGGCAACCCGATGACAGCGGCCATGCCGCTCGCCGAGGACGCGCCACGCGTCGAGGAGCTCATGGCCCATGGCCGCAAGATGGTCGATGTCGGCTACATTGCCGGAGCCCGCAGCTATTTCAAGCGCGCGGCCGAAACCGGCAGCGCCGAGGCTGCCTTTGCTGTCGGTACCACCTACGATCCGAGCTTCATCAAGGAGATCGGCGCGCATGGAATCAAGCCGGACGCGAGCGAGGCTCGAGCCTGGTATGAGCGGGCCAAGGCGCTCGGCGACAAGGACGCTCACGCCCAGCTCTCCCAACTCGCCAAGGCTGACGCGTCCAATGCGGCGGTTGCAGCGGCAGGCGAGCCCGGCTTAGCGGAGGCGGTTAAGGACGAATGGGTCGAGGTGTCGAGCCCCGTCAATGTGCGGTCGGCGCCCACACCGCAGGCGGAGACCATTAAAGTGGCGGAGCAGGGTACACGCTACTACGCCACCGGCCGCCAGGGGAGCTGGGTGCAGGTGACCGACCCGAAGACCTCGGAAATCGGCTGGATCTACGCTCGCTTCGTGGCGCCGTCGGAGGCCCCGGCCCAGTAAGGTCGCGTTCGCGCCCTTAGACTAGGCGACGCGGGCTGGCGTTTTCTCGGACTTGGCAGGTGCCTGACCGCGAGCGACAGTGATGCAAAAGGCGGCGGCCTCTTTCAGCGACGCGGCGTAGGCGTCCGCCTCGGTTGTGGCTTGCACCGCCTTCAGCGGACCAGCACTGCCTTCGCCACCCCAATAGCCTACAAGGATCGTCGCTCCCTCCGGCAGGATTCGTCTTAGGCGGCGGACGAGGTAACGGATATGAGCTACGCTCGCGCCGGTGGCCAGATAGGACAGACAGACAAGCTTCGCCTTGGAAGTTCCAAGCGAGACGATATGACCGGCTGAAATGGCTTCGCTCGGCACGGCACGCGCCCTTAGTCCCTGGCGCTGCAACACGCCTGCGAGCATGGAGGCGGCAGCCTCGTCGAGCGGCGTGCGGCCACCTATGCAGAGAACGGCGTCCTCTTCCTCCCAGCCGGGCGCAAGCTCAGTTGCCTCCAACACGGGTAACTGGTCGTCGTCCTCGGTCTCCTCGTCCAGGCCGGTCAGCGAAGCCAATCCCCCCTGCCCCTGCTCCTCCTCGGCCTCGGCCTCCTTCTCCGGCTTCATCTTCCGGAACCAGCGCCGTGGCTCGAAGTCGGCAAGATTGTCCATCATCTCCGCCACGGTCGCATCAATGCTCTCCAAATGCTCCGGATCGAGCGAGCCGCGCTCGGCATCGCGCTGAGCGAGCCTTAGCCCCCCGAGTGCCACGTCATCGAGATAGAACAAGAGGGGGCGACCCTCCTTCAGCGACAGCTCGGCTTGATAGGTGGCCTCGGCCGAATCGCCGATGAGCGCGCGCTGATAGAAGCGTTGCGCTGGCGTGAGCGCGGGCTCGTCGCCGAGAAGGATCTCCAGAAAGTTCAAGCCTTCCACGTGCCGCCCAAGCACCACCAAGCAGACGGTGAGCGGCGTCGCCAGCAAGAGGCCGAGCGGCCCCCACAGCCAGGTCCAGAACACGGTGGAGAGGATGACTGCTATCGGCGACAGTCCCGTCCCATGCCCATAGACCAGAGGCTCCACAACCTGTCCCATGATCAATTCGGAGCTGAGAAACAGTCCGCCCGTGAGAAGCACCGTCGTCCAACCCGGCTCAATGACCGCGGCAAGCAGCACCGGGGGGGCGGCGGCGATGAACGATCCGACATAGGGCACAAAGCGCATCAGCATGGCGAGGATGCCCCATGCAACGGGGCTCGGTACACCGATCGCCCACAGCCCCAGCGCGATGAAGGTGCCAAAGGTGGCATTGATCATGACCTGACGCAGGAAAAAGCGGCTGAGCCGAGTCGCCGCGTCGTTCATGGTGGCGCTGGCGCGCTGCATGTCGGAGACGCCGATGAGGCGAATCAGCCGGTCGCGCAGATCCTCGCGCTGCAAGAGGATGAAAATGACGAACAGAATGACAATGCCGGCGGTCGCGAGCGGAGGCAGCACCGTGCCGGCGATATTCTGCAAGATCCGAAATGGCCGCGGCTGGGCTTCGGTGATCTCGACGGGGATCGGCTTGGCAACCTCCTTCTTGGCCACATCGGGGCTTGGCACGGCATCGGCCCCATCCTTTTGAGCGGGTTCGGCCAGCTCCTGTTCCAAACCCTTGATCGCGTCGGCGGCCTTCTCCAGAGAAGGCGACGTGCCGGCGGATTTGCGCAAGGTCCCGATCTTCTCGGAGAGCACGCGTTGATAGCTGGGCAGGTCTTGGACGAGCTGCGTCATCTGTTGGGACAGGAGCCAGCCAAGGGCGAAGATGATGCCAAAGGCGATGGTGACAACGATGGTCACCGCAAGCACCCGCGGCACCTTGATCTTGCGCAAGAGCAGCAAAAGCGGCGTGAGGACGAAGCTCAGAAGAATCGCCAGCGCGAGCGGCAGCAGCACTTCTCGCGCGAAATAGAGGCCGGCGATGACGACGGCGGCGATGACGAGGCTCTGTGCCAATGACGCGCGGCCATCGGCGCTCGAGCCGAGACTGGGGAAAAGCGAGCGAGGCGGCATTGGCGAACTCCTGACACGGCAGGCGCCCGAGGCTCGTCTCGGCCCGGCCGGCGCTTGACTGACTCTAGCGGAATATCACCGCAGGCAGAGCGTGGCCACAACATCGCTCTGGTGGCAAAGTTCCCCTGCCAGACATTGTCGCCGCCGGTTAACCGGTCGCGCAGGTTCCGCGTTTCTGTATGGACCGCCCGCGGGCGCGTGGGTTAGACCCGTAATCGCATCCAATATTGGAACTAGGAGGATTCGAGCGTGATCAGAAAAATGTTGGCAAGTTCGGTTCTGGGGGCCGTGCTTCTGCTCGCGGGCGCGAGCGCACCTGCGCAAACAGCACCACTTCCCGCCCTGACGCCAAGCGCGACAGAGGCCTCTCCCGCGCAAAAGGTCGTCTGGGTCTGCGGACCGGTGCAATGCCTTTGGGATCCCACCCCCGACGTTGGCTATGTCGCGCCGGACTATGTCGCCGCGTGGGCAGCGCCGCTCTATCCCTCATGCTACTGGAAGCGCGGTTTCTTGGGTCGTTGGAAGATGATCTGCCCATAACATGAACAGAACTCGGCCGGCGGGCTCGTCTCAAGGATCCGCCGGCCGAGGGCCTCGTTATTTCGCCGGCATCAAGCTCGTCGAGACGTTCTCGATTGGCTGCGTGGACACCATCGAGATGGTGCGGATCTCGCCCTTGGCCGCGCCGACCGCCGCTTTCAGGTCGACCATGTGGATCGACTGATCGCCATAGGTGCGGAAGTACCAGCGCGAATTGGCCAGGTCCGAGACGGTCGTCCATTGGGTCGATTCGTTGATAGTCTCTTCCCCACTCACCTCGCGCACCGACCCGACTGGAATGTCGAACTGGTTCAGGATGTGGAAGGCGGCGAGCACGCCGTCCTCCGCCGTCTCCGTCGGCGCCGCGGCCTGGCTGAAGGCCACCGCGCGGACGAAGCGCGAGGGCGGGGTGAAGTCGCCAGGCAATCCGTGCATGCCAGCGCCCTGACCAAAGGCAGAGAGCTTGAGCCCGTCGAGGGTGACCGGGGCCACGCTGGTGACGCTCAGATTGACGTAATTATTGAGATTGGTCAGGTGCCAGTCGAAGGTCGGCGCATTGGTCAAGACTTTGAGCGGGTTGTCATAGACCTTGAGGGTGCCGCCGATCGGCTCGATGGTGATGGCCTTACCGCTTTTGTCCTGAATGTAATAATGCACCCCGGCCACGGATCCTTGCGCGCTGCCGAGGCCTCGTGCCGGCGTCGGCACGATGACGATGTCCTTCACCCCCTTCTTCACCTCCTCGATGGTGGCGAAATTGGCGAGCACCCAGGCGCCGAACTCATGCGGCGCCACCGCGCGCGAGGCGTTCTCGGGGGTGACCTCGGTATAGCCGGCATAACCAGGAAAGTAGAACAGGCCGACGCCGAGCCCCTGATCGTTGACGCCGTCGATGACGATCGGGAGGTTGAGGGCGTCAGCGCCGACAATGCCGTATTTCGAGGTATAGCTGACGCCCTTGCCACCGTCGGGCAGCGTGCCATTCATCGCCGTGCCGGCCGGAATGACGATGATATTGGATTGCATGGGAAAGCCGAATTCGAGCGTGCGGCCGCGAATGACGCTGCCGTCCTTAGGCGAGAGGCTGATGCCGGTGCAGGCCTCGGCAGGCATGGTGGCAAAAGCGAAGGCGGCGATGAGCGTGGCTATACCGGCTTGGCGGATCATGGTGGCTGCTCCTATCGAGTTCTGCCGCATCTTCGGCGTGAGCTGTGAAACCCTCGTTAAGATTTTCTGACGCTCGACCAAGCCAGGGATCGAGCCCTAAATTTAGGCGGCAGGCACATTGAATAGGGAGCCGATGCCGTAGGTCGCCGCCGCCGCCACCGCACCGATGGCGAGCATGCGCAAGCCGCTGACCCATGCGCTCTTGCCCGAGAACAGGCTGAGCAGCGCGCCAACGGCGAAGAGCGCCGCACCGGACAGCAGGGATGCGATGAGCACGCCGTTGCCGGCGCCGAGGAGGAAGGGAATGAGCGGCAGGCTGGCGCCGATGGCAAAGGCGCCGAAGGACGACAGGGCGGCGCCAATAGGTGAGCCCAAATCGTCCGGATTGAGGCCGAGTTCTTCCCGCGCCAGGGTGTCGAGCGCCTGTTCGGGGTTGGCGATGAGATGGGCGGAGATTTCCCGGGCCTCGTCGACGGGGATGCCGCGGGCGGCGTAGATTAGCGCCAGCTCCTCGGCCTCCTCCTTGGGGTAGCGCTGAAGCTCGTCCCGTTCCTGCGAAATCTGATGCTCGAACATCTCCCGCTGCGACAGCATGGAGATAAATTCCCCCGCGGCCATGGAGAAGGCGCCGGCGAGCAGACCGGCGACGCCGGTGAGGAGGATGATGCCGGGCTCCGCCGCGGCGCCGGCCACACCCATCACCAGGCACGTGTTGGAGACGAGACCGTCATTCACGCCGAACACGCCGGCGCGCAAGGTGCCCCCGCCAAAACTGCGATGCCGGCGGCCGACCTCTTCGACGGTTTTGGGCCAGGGGTGGCCGGCAGGCGCCGCCATCTTGCCGTCATAGACCGAGACGCCGCGCACCTTGGTGGCGGACAGGACCGGGCGCATCGCTCGAGGGCCGAAGATGCCAACAAGGCTCGCGATGAGGCGCGCCCTGAGCGGCGGCACGAAATCCGGTATGCGCTTGAGGTCGCCGGCGAGGATACCGGCCTGCTCCTCGGCCGCCTCAGCCATCTGCCTGAACAGTGCCGCGTTGCCCGGGTCAGGTTCGGCAGCGGCGACCGCGGCCGATAGATAGGCCGCGGTCTTTTCCGAACGCCAGCGGTCGAGCGCCTCCTGCATGAGAGTGGTCTCAGCGGGCTTTAGCGTTTCAAATCAAATTCACCTTGCCGGTGGCAAGATCGTAAACGCCGCCGACGACTGCAATCTTCTTGGCCGCAAGGGCGTCAGATAGAATCGGCTTGTCGTCGTGCATCCGCTTCACGTTGATCTTGACGTTCTCCTCGATGGCGGCGGCGAGGAGATCGCTCGGATGACGGGCGTGAGCCGCAACCACCGCAGGCCCGATGGCTTTCGTCAGAATGGGCAGATGGCCCGGCAGCTCAGCATGCTCCTTCACGACCTTGATCGTAGCGTCGACCGCGCCGCAGTTGGAGTGGCCGAGGACCATGAGCAGCGGCACGTTGAGGACCGCCACCGCGTATTCGAGGCTCGCCAAACCGCTGTCGTCGACGAAATTGCCGGCGACGCGAACTATAAACAGATCGCCAGGCCCCTGGTCGAAGGCTAGCTCCGGTGCCACGCGGCTGTCGGCACAGCTCAAGATCGCTGCGATCGGATATTGCACCGAAGCCCGCGCGGCACGGCCCGCGGAAAAGTCCCTCCTTTGCGACGTATTGGCCGCATAGCGTTCGTTGCCCTTCATGATGCGCTCGAGGGCCTCGTCCGGGCTGATGGCATTCTGGACCGGTTCCTCCGCGGCGGCGAAGGATGCCGACAGCGGTAGCGCGCCCGCAGCGAAGGCCACGCCGGCGCCAAGCATGAGATGGCGCCGTGACAGGCTGGAATCATCGCAGTTTTTGCACATAGCAACTCCTTCGGTTCAGGTTGGAGATTTGGAGGAAACCCTAGGACGCGACGTCCCTGGCATGGACAGTATAAGCCGATAGCAATCGAGGTTACGGGTGAGGAACTCGTAAGTCGCGCCCCAGAGATAGAGCCTGAACTTCCGATATTCGAAATCGCCGAAGGTTCGTTGAACGTAGTCCTTGTTGGCTTCGAGGTTCAGCGCCCATTGCTTGAAGGTGAGGAAATAGCTCCAGCGGTCGTTCTGCACCTCCATCAGCTCGAGCTGGGTCTTGGCGAGCTTGTTGAGCAAATCGTCTAGCACGAGAAAGGAGTGGTTGCCGGGATAGATGTGGCGGACCATGAAGGTCGACAGCTCGTATTTCTTCAGCGCGGCACTGCCGTCGAGAAATACGAACCCGCCCGGCTTCAGCAGCGCCGCGAATTTCTTCAGCACGCGCTCATAGTCGGGGAGATGCTCGATCACGCCCATGATGACGATGGCGTCGAATTTCTCCTTGGGCTCATAGTCGTAGAAATCGGTGAGCTGGATGTCGAACCGGTCGCCGAAATTGGCGAGCTTGGAGCGGAGATAGGATTGCGACACCTCCGAATTGGTGATGCCGGTGAAACGCACGCCGGCCTGTAGGGCATGGCCGGCAAAGGCCCCCCAGCCGGGACCGACCTCGAGCACGCGCTTGCCCGGGCCGAGCTCGCATTTCTCGATGGCCCAATCGAACTTCCGCTCCAACGCGCGTGACAGCGGCTCGTCGTCACTGGCGTAGACACCTTGGCTGTAGGCCGGAAACACCGGATCGAGGAAGCTCAAAAACAGCTTGGGATCGGCGTTGTAGTGAGAGGCGATGGCCTGCTTGTTGGTATAGACTTGGCCGAACAGAAGCGGCTGAACGAAGCGCCATGCGGCAACAAGAGGATGGCGGTCGTCGAGAGCGGTGCGAAGCGAGAAGGGCTTCAGCATGTCGCCTTCGAGATCGATGTCGCCGTGCAAATAAGCCTCGGCGATGTCGCCTTCATCAAGGGTGCGGAGTGCCTCGAGCGCCCGATCATTGCGAAGTCCGACGCTGAATTCGGGCTCACCCTCACCAATCTTTCGCTGCTCTCCGGTCGGAAGCTCGACCGAGAACGCCGTGCTCACTCCGCCGACACGGTTGATAAGAGCGTCGAGCGTGGCTGCGGCTAATGACATTAACTAAGCCCCCAAACTTCGATGGCCCGAACTGACGTTGGTTCCGGCCCAGGCAAACCATAGGCCCACTGTCACATAACCAATTTTGCCCCGGAAGGCCAACAAAGCTCAAGAGCGGGAATGCAGTGGCAGCGCCCCGCCCCCGCGCCGGATCGTAGTTGTTGCGCCGCTGGGGCGAGGCTATCATCCGCCCACTTTGATCAAGGGGGGTTCGCACATGTTGAGTGTCGAGTGTTTGCCGAGGTTTGCAACGACGGGGGCCTTGGCCCTGTTTCTCAGCCTCGGTGGCGGGTGCGATAGAGCAGAAGCGCTTTACGACGTTTCGCCCGGCGAGATTCCGGGAAAGCCCGGGAGCATCATTCGGGTGTGGCCGCTCGAGGGCGGCGGTCCCGGAATGGGCGGCAACGGCGAAGCGTTCCGAATCCTCTACCGCTCGACCAGCCCAAGTGGCGAGCCGATTCCCGTCTCCGGTGCGATCTACATTCCCTCCGGCCAAGCGCCTGCCGGTGGACGGAACATCATCGCCTGGGCGCACCCGACCTCCGGCGTCGTGCCGCCATGCGCGCCGTCGCTCATGCCCGATGTCGGCGGCATGATGTGGAACTTGCCCAACATGATGGCGCAAGGCTACATCGTCGTCGCCACCGACTATCCCGGCCTCGGCACCGACGGCATCCACCCTTATCTGATCGGCGAGAGCGAAGCCCGGTCGGTGCTCGATTCGGTGCGGGCGGCGCGCGAGCTGCCACATACCGGCGCGTCCGACCGTTTCGCCGTCTGGGGGCACAGCCAGGGCGGCCACGCCGCGCTCTATACGGGAGAGGTCGCGGCCCGTTACGCGCCAGAGCTCAAGCTCGTCGGCGTCGCCGCGGCGGCCCCAGCGACCTATCTCGTCGAGCTGTTCGACGACGATGAGTCGACCGCGCAAGATTTAGTGGCGATGTCCGTGCTCTCCTGGACAAGACTGAAAGACGTGCCGCTCACGAATGTCGTCGAACCACACGCGATGCCTGCTTTCGAAAAGACCGCAAGAGACTGCATCGAATCGGTCGCCGAATTCGAGAAGATCGAAAAAGACGAGTCGCCTCTGAAGCGTGGGCAGTTTCTCAATATGGACCCGGCGAAGGCCGAGCCCTGGAAGGGGATCATGGTACACAACTCGCCGGGTCAGGCACGGGCCGGCGCGCCCGTGTTCATCGCCCAAGGCACCGCGGACACGACGGTCGAACCGGCGATCACCAAGCGCTTCGCCGAAGCGTTGTGCGCCCAGGGCGTGCGCGTAAGCTTCGTGTCGCTTCCCGGCGTCACGCATACCTTCGCCGCACGCGATAGCGCAGGCGCAGCACTCACTTGGATGAATGACCGCTTCCGCGGAGCGCCGGCGCCGTCGGATTGCGAACGGTAGACTAGGCTCAGAAGACGAGTTCGCCGGCGGTGATGGCGAGGATCAGGATCACCAAGAACAGAACGATGAAGACAAAGAACAGGATCTTGGAGATTTGCGCCGCTCCGCGGGCAAGACCGGTATAGCCGAACGCGCCGGCAACCAGCGAGATCAACAAGCAAATGAGCGCCCATTTCAAAAGGCCCATAACTGCCTCCGTCGTTGGGCCGCGCTGGCGCGCGCGGCCTTGCCCCCCAATGCACGATCCCCGCGCGGTGGCGCGAATGCTACAAGACTTGCCGTCCTAGACGAAGCGCCAACTGGGCGCTTTCAATAGCATCCTTGTCGAAGGAGTGGACCGCGAACGGCCCGGGTCTAGTTGGAGATCTTGATCACCGTGTTGCCGGAGCCGTATTGGCGCACGAGCGAAAAGAGCTGAGCCGCATTGTTGGGATGGAGCCGCACGCAGCCGTGGGAAGCAGGACGCCCAAGATATTTGGTCTCATAGGAGCCGTGGATGGCGTAGCCGCCGTGGAAGAAGATCGAATGCGGCATGGGCGAGCCGCTATAGATCGTGGAGCGGTGATAGACCGCCAGCGATTGCGGCTTGAAGGTACCGGTCGGGGTGCGATAGCCGCGTCGTGCCGTCGAGACCGGCCAGGAATAGCGTGGCCTGCCATCGACATAGACGTCCATGCGCTGGGCCGAAAGGCTGATTTTTGCGGTGACTCCGGCCTCTGCCATCCCCGAAAAGCCGAGTAAAAGGCCAAAAAGCGGAAGAAGGAAGGCTAATCGCCTCATTGTGCGGGTCTTGGGATCGGTCACAAGAATCTCCCTTGAACTCGGTTAAGCTTTGTCTGGGGCCCCACGATAGGCCTGGCGGCTGAACATCTCCTGAACGTGCCATGGCTTCCCCCCATTTGGGGAAGGAACGGCGTCGATCAAGCGCCGAAGCCCTTGGCGCTCCTATTGCGGCCATGATTTATGCTAGGGTCGCCCCGTCAAATGCAGAGGGGATGGGCCACAATCCGATGCGAAGGTTGGCCTTGGGCCTTGCACTAATGCTGGTTGGTGGAGCGGTCTCGGCGGAGCAATTCAAGGCGACCAAGTCGCCAACGAAGCCGCCAGCCGCATCGGCCAACGCTGCTAAGAAGACCGCGACCAAGAAGCCGGAGTCAAAAGGCCCTCCGGCCAAGATGCTGTTCGGCGCCGTTACCGCGCCGGCGCCTCTCGCCGCCCGCGCGATCGGGTCCTACGCCAAGGGATGCCTTGCCGGTGGCGTCTCGCTTCCGGTCAACGGCCCTGATTGGCAGGTGATGCGGCTCTCGCGCAACCGCAATTGGGGCCATCCGCGGCTGCTTGACTACCTGGAGCGACTTGCCAGCGACGCGAAGGCGCTCGACGGCTGGCCAGGCCTCCTCGTCGGCGACATGGCGCAGCCGCGGGGTGGCCCGATGATCACGGGCCATACCAGCCACCAGATCGGGCTCGATGCCGACATCTGGCTGACCCCGATGCCGGACCGCATCCTCACCCCGCAGGAGCGCGAAGACATCAGCGCCACCTCGATGCTGAAGGACCCCTTCACCGTCGATCCGGCGGTCTTTACGCCGTTGCAAGTGAAGCTGATCAAACGCGCGGCTTCCTATCCGCAAGTCGCGCGCATCTTCGTGCACCCCGCGATCAAGAAGGCGTTGTGCGAGCAGGCGGGCAAGAACCGGGGTTGGCTGGGCAAGGTCAGACCGTGGTGGGGCCATTTCTATCATTTCCACATTCGACTCTCCTGTCCTCCAGGCGTGGCCGGTTGCGCCAACCAGAAGCCGCCTTCCGGCGACGACGGCTGCGGGGGGGAGCTTTCCAACTGGTACAAGATGCTGCGGAAAGCCGAGATCAATGCGAGGCCCGCCAAGCCAGGGGCGGAGCCGCCGCCAAAGAAGCGTCAGCTGATGGTCGGCGACCTGCCGCAAGACTGCACCGCCGTGCTCAATTCCGGCGGTGGGGCACCAACCATCGCCGAGGACGGCACCGTGCCGGCCGCGCTCAAGCTTGAGGCAAGCAGGGACGCGGGCCCTCCGGCGCCGCATCTCGATGCCGAGGAGCTCGAAGCCCTGAAAGCCGAGTTATCGGGAAAGAAACCGGCCACCGCGGCTGCCTCGGCCGCGTCCGGATCGGTGCCGCTACCGGATCGAAAGCCGCACTAGGCTTCACGCGCCCCCGCATCTGAGGCACTATGGCCGGATGCAGGAGCGTGCCGGGTCGGAGAAGAACGTACAGCGCAATGTCTTCGGCGAGCCGTTGGCGAGTTGCTCGGACCGTCCGCTCACCGGATTCTATCGCTCAGGCTGCTGTCATACCGGGCCCGACGATCTCGGGCTGCATACGGTGTGCATCGAAGTCACCGAGGCGTTTCTCGCCTTCTCCAAGGCGCGCGGCAACGATCTCTCGACGCCGATGCCCGAGTTCGGCTTTCCCGGGCTCGAGCCAGGGGACCGGTGGTGTCTGTGTGCTGCGAGATGGCAAGAGGCGCTCGAGGCGGGGCACGCGCCGCGCGTCATCCTCGGCGCGACCAACGAAGCCACGCTCAGCATCATCGACCTTGAAGATCTCAAGCGCTACGCCCTCGACCTAGCTTGAGGAAAGGTAGAGACTCGACCGTGACCGTGAAAGACTAGGCGTCGGTGGAGACGCCGGTGCCGATCGGGCAAGACACGCCGGTGCCGCCAAGGCCGCAATAGCCTTGCGGATTCCTGGCGAGATATTGCTGGTGGTAGTCCTCGGCGAAATAGAAGGTGGGCGCCGGTAGAATCTCGGTAGTGATCGGACCGAAGCCGCGCGCCTTCAGCGCATCGTCGAAGGCGTGCTTCGCCGCTTCCGCGGCTTGGCGCTGGTCGTCTGAGAACACGTAGATGCCCGAGCGGTATTGCGTGCCGACGTCGTTTCCCTGGCGCATGCCTTGGGTCGGATCGTGGCTTTCGAAGAAAGCCTTGAGCAGCTCCTGATAGCTCACCAGTTTTGGATCGTAGACCACGAGCACCGCCTCGTTGTGGCCGGTGCGGCCTGAGCACACCTCCTCATAGGCGGGGTTGGGCGTGAGGCCGCCGGCATAGCCGACAGCGGTGACGATGACGCCGGGAATGCTCCAGAACCGCTTCTCGGCGCCCCAGAAACACCCGAGCCCGAACAGCGCCTGCTGGGCTCCTTCCGGATAGGGCCCCTTGAGCGGCGCGCCATTGACGAAATGGGTCGACGCCGTGGGAATGGCTGTCGGGCGGCCCGGGAGCGCAGTCTCAGGCGTCGGCATCGACGGGGCCTTGCGCTTCAGATTGAACATGGAACATCTCCCAAGCCGGAACAGCGAGGGTTCCGGTCTCTAATTGATGAAGACCTCGGCGGGCGCGCGCTTCCGCCCCAGCCAATAGAGCGCGAGCCCAAGCACGCCAAGCACCCCCCAGGTCGGGGCATTGAGAATCTCGGTAATCATCGGATCCCATAGGAAGGGGCCCACATGCGTCTCAACGGCTGTCTTGGCTGCGGCGAGGCTATCCGGACTGAGGCTTGACCATTGCGCGGCAAGGGGCGTGACCACCCAAGCCCCGCCTCCCGCCAAGCTCTTGGTCGCGTCGATGACGGCCGCGACCATAGCGAGCAACAGGAGCCAAATGCCGATGATACGAAGCAGGAGCATGAGCGACGGGCTGAATCCGGGTTCCACCCATACATAAGCCATTGCCGCCTCACGTTCAATTCACGGCGGATCACGCCCTGAGGCCATGGTGTCGCTACAGGCCCCCACAGGGCCGATCGCTTGAACCGGTGCGTCGCTCCGCTTAAGTTGCGGCCCCTTACGGAGGGGTGGCCGAGTGGTCGAAGGCGCACGCCTGGAAAGTGTGTAGGCGGGTAACCGTCTCGAGGGTTCGAATCCCTCCCCCTCCGCCAGACCACAGAACCGAAGGGAGCCCGGGCTCAGGGGCTGAAATAGACGGGCGCGCTCATCGCCGCCGGGACCTCGCGGCTCCTGCGCCGGATGGAAACGAGCCCCTAGTTCAGGAGAACCATCGATGCGCTATGGCGATATCCTGGTCTATCTGCCCCTGCCGCGCTCTGCCGAGCTGGTCGAGGCGAGTGTCGAACTCGCCAAGGAATTCCGAGCTCACCTCACCGGAATCTCCAGCCTACCGGTCACCGCAATGTTGCGCGACGCGGTGCAGAATCCCTTCATCCGGCTGGAGGAGTCCGGCGAGGTCGAGAAGGCCATCCGAAGCGAGGCGGAGCAGGCCAAGGAGGCCGAGCGGCAATTCGATGCGGTGTCGAAACGAGCGGGCGTTTCGCATGAATGGGAAATGGGCGAAGGCGATCCGGGCGATGTGCTTATTTACGCCTCAAGGCTTCAGGACCTGATCGTCCTCGGACAATGCGGCGAGGCGAGCGAGCTGCTACACGGGCCGGTGGTCCAAGTGGTCCTTTCCGGACATCCAGCGCTCGTGGTGCCGCGCTCTTGCACCTCGCTACTCCCGGTGAAACATGCGGTGGTCGCGTGGAACGGTAGCGCTCAGGCGTCAGCTGCCGTCAGGCAGGCGCTTCCCTTCCTCACCCGAGCCGCCCGCGTCTCGCTCTTGCGGGGGCGGTCGCGGGAAACACGCCCAGGGTCGTTGCAACTGCCGCCTCTCGACATCGAGGCCTATTTCCGCCGTCACGGAATAGAGGCGGAGACGGTCGAGTTCGACCTTCCCGACGCCGAGGCCGGCCCCAGTATCCTCACCTTTGTCCAGGAGGCCAAAGCCGATCTGATCGTCATGGGGGCCTTCGGCCGCTCCAGGTTCAAGGAGTGGGTGCTGGGTGGGGCGACCCGCCTCGTCCTCGAACGGATGACGGCGCCGGTGTTCATGGCGCACTAGCCCTTGGCGCCAACCGGAGCCCCCAGATGACGGCGTTGACGTTCAGCTGGCTGGAATTTGGCGTCTGCGCCCTCCTGATCGGAGCGGCGGGGCCCGAGCTGTCGCGCAGCGGCGACATCATCGCCGACCGGCATCTCCGGCAATTGGATTGGCCTGGTCCTGCTTGGAGCCGTCACCTCGCTGCCTGAACTCGTCACCGGAATAAGCTCCGTGACCTGGGCCAACGAACCGAACATCGCCGTTGGCGATGTGTTCGGCAGCTGCGTGTTCAACCTCCTGATCCTCGTTGTGGTCGATTTTATGTACCGGGAGAAGCCGGTCTACCAGCGCGCCCATCAGGGCCATATCCTTTCGGCCGGGTTCGGCGTCCCTTATCGGCTTTGCTGGTTTGAACCTTCTCGCCGCCGACCATCGCGCCGACTACGCCATCGGCCATGTGGGGCTCTATACGCCGATTCTCATCGGCCTCTATCTTCTCGCCCTTCGCGCGGTTTTCACCTATGAGCGCGACCATCGCGAGGCTTTCGTCGAAGGCGCGTCCGAACGCTACCCCGACGTCACGCTCAAGACCGCCGTTGTCCGCTATTCTGCAGCAGCTGTTTTGGTGGTTGCGGCAGGAATCTGGCTCCCCTTCGCCGGCGCAGATCTCGCCGACGCCATGGGGTGGAAAACAACCTTCGTGGGCTCGCTGTTCGTCGCGGCGGCAACCTCGCTGCCCGAGCTCGTGGTCACGATCGCAGCGGTGCGCATCGGCGCCCTCAACATGGCCATCGCCAATCTGCTCGGTAGCAATCTGTTCAACATGCTGGTGCTCGGTATCGACGACATCTTCTATGTGAAGGGACCGATCCTCTGGAAAGTGTCCCCCGCTCACGCCTTCTCCGCCGGATCGGCCGTGATCATGGCTGGGCTGGTCATCGTGAGCCTGCTCTACCGGCCGGGCCAAAGGCTGTTCCGGGCCATCGGCTGGACGAGCCTGGGGCTCTTCGTCCTCTATGTCTTCAATGCTTATGTGGTTTATCTACACGGCAGCTAGCGAGAACCTACGTGTATCGGACGCCGCTACCAAAAGCGGCCGCTCGCTCCCACGATCACCGTCAAGAGGCCGAGCACGAGATTGATCGCAACGATGCGGCGAATTTGATCCAGCTGCTTTGCGGCTTCGGCGACCACATTCCCAGCGACGGCGTGGCCGAAGCGCCGCCAAGGCACAAAGAACAGATGCAGGAACAGCAGCATCATGACGATGCCCGTGCCTTGCATGACATGGATATGCAGCGGGGCGCCCGCGAACCCGCCGAAATAGCGGAACAGCATGAAATAGCCGCTGACCAGCAGCAGCACGATGCTCACCCACACCCAAGGGAAGAACCGGCCAAAGACGCGATGCCAGAGGGCAAGCCGCAGCGGCGGCTCAAGCGGACCCGCAGCGGGGCGCAACACCATATAGGCGAAGAACATGCCGCCGACCCAGACCACGGCAGCAAGGACATGGAGCGCGAGGAGGAGTGCCATAAGCCGATGCTATCATAACTTCGGCTTGGCCCACCGAGCTGGCAGCGACACCCACTCAGGCTTTGGTCCAGGTCTCTTTCAGACTGTCATAGAGGGTGCGGGCGTTCCGGTTGAACTGGGGAAGCTCGGCCGACACGGCGCCATCGAGCCGTCCCATCGCATTCGGCCCCATCGTGTCCTCGAGCGAACGCGCATATTCAGGGATCGCGGCCCAATCCGCCACCGTGGTCGAAGTGACCTCGACGTGGAATTGCATGCCATAGGCGCGCCGGCCGAAGCGGAATGCCTGGATGGCGCACGCTGGCGAAGCGGCAAGGACCGCGGCACCGGCCGGAACCTCGGTGACCTCGGCGCCGTGCCACTGCAGCACCTGCAGCGGATCCGGGAGACTGCGGATGACATGATCGTCTTTTCCGGCCGCGGTCTTGGACACGGCCATGACCCCGACTTCGGGCGATTTCGACGGGGCGACGCGGCCCCCAATCGCCTCGGCCAACAGCTGATGCCCAAGGCAGATGCCGAAATAGGGCCGCTGCATCTCCATCACGTACTTCCTGATGGCCTGCTTTTCGCCGGCCATCCAGGGGTTGAGGTCCTCCTGCCACACATCCTGGGGCCCGCCCATCACGAGCATGAGGTCGAAGGGCTCGAGATCCGGGATGGGCTCGCCCTTGTCGAGCTCGACCGTGTGAAGCCGGGCACCGTCCTCGCGAAAGAAGTCGGTAAAGATGCCCGGATGCTCGACACTGGCATGCTGGAGCACGAGGACATCCATGGCAGTTTCTCCAGACTCCGCGGGCCTAGCCGATCAGGATAAGCAATCCGGCCAGCCCGACCGAGGCTCCGGCAACACGCCGTAGCGCGTCTCCTTGCGGCACGCTCGCCAATCCTTTGGCGAGGAGACTTCCGGCACCCAGCAGAGATGCGGTCGCGAGCAGGAATCCCGCAAAATAATGCAAAATCGACGCACCGCCTGCTGCGGCCCCTTCGGCCCCATGGGCCACACCATGGAAGATCGCGAACAGGGCAATCAGCGGAACCACGAACAGGGGGGTGAGGCTCGCTGTGCATGCGATCAAGACGCCAAGGACGAGAACCGAGGTGGCGATCCCCTGCTCGACCGCCGGTATTTCAACGCCGGCGGCGCCGAGAAGTCCGCCCACACTCATGGCGACCAGGAATGCGGCAGGGATGGCCCACAGGGCGCGACCGCCGAGGCGGAAGGCCAGGAACCCGACGCAGACCATGGCGAGCACATGATCGAGGCCACTCAGGGGATGGAGCAAGCCCTGCAAAAAGCTGTGCTCGCCCACGTGACCCGGATGCGCGAAGGCAGGCGCGGAGTAGAGCGCCATGGACAGGGAGACCAGGGCAACTTTCAATGTGCGGAACATCACGAGGTCCTTTCTCATGTCTTGGCTCCATTGCGGTGACCAATATGACCATTTGATATGAGCGTGCCAACAACGTCGAGGATGACGCGGCAGGCCAGCTGCGCCGTATTGTCGTTGACGTCATAGGGCGGGGAGACTTCAACCACTTCCATGCCGCACAGGCCTTCCGCCGCTATGGTGTGAATCATCTCGAACGCCTCGCGCGGCAGGAGCCCGCCTGGCTCGGGCGACCCGGTTCCCGGCGCGAAGCCCGGGTCGATCGAATCGATGTCGAAGGACAAGTAGACCGCCGTGCAGCCTTCCCACGCCATCTCAAGCGCAATTTCGGCGGCTTTCTTCGGCCCATGCATGTCGACGTCGTGCATGGTGAGAACGCTGGTGCCGCGCCGCTTGGCCACGGCGGTTCCCGGACGGTTGCCATACCAGCCGCCGATCCCGACCTGAACCAGATTCTTGGGATGGCAGTTCGGCAGTCCGACATCGTGCATGTGACTGTGGTCGCGATGCGTGGTCACGCTGCCCTCATGCGTGGTCCAAAACCACGGCGTCGTGTGCATCCGCTCGTCCATATCCTTCTCCTGGATATCGATATGGCGGTCGATGTGGATGATGCCGACATTGCCGTCGATATGTGGAGCGATCCCGCGGACATTGGGAAATCCCAGGCTGTGATCGCCGCCGCAGATGATGGGAAAAACGCCCGACGTGTAGATGTGCGAGACCGCCTTCGTCACTTGGTCGAACGTCTTTTCAATGTTGCCGGGGATTACGAAGATGTCGCCTGCGTCGCAGAAGTCGAGCTCCTCGTAGATATCGACGCCGCCGTCGAACCAATACCCGTCATAGAGCGCCGAGATGCGCCGCACAGCCTGGGGACCGAAGCGCGTTCCCGGGCGATAGGTCGTGGCCGAGTCGAACGGAGCGCCGACGAAGGCTGCTTCATAGTCGCCGATCTTGCGGATGTCCTCGCAATAGGGCGCCTTCATGAAGGTGTTGATGCCGGCGAAGGCGGGCTGATGGCCGCGGCTGAAGAGAGAGATGCTCCGGTCGATCACCGAATCGGCGGCCTCAAGTCCAAGCTCCAGCCCGCGGCGAACGTCCTCGTCCTGCTTGGACTGGGAGATGCGCGACAGCGTCTCCATGCTCTTGGCGCCATCGGTATCCTCGCGCCTGACGCCGTGCGCATGCTTATGCGCGTGGGAATGCCCACCGTCGCCCTTTTTTCTTCCAGCCATGTCGGTGTCCTCGCATAAATGTCCAAGCAGATAGTGCTCGGAGCCGGACGGGCAAAACAGACCAAAATCTTCAATTGATGTCCATTGATAAGATCAATGGTGCAGCGCACGGCTAGGCGCAAAATCGTCCAAGCGCGTAATGGATTTTAGCGCTTCAATTCGCGCCACCTGTGACGCCGATCTCGGCGAGGAGCAATTGGCGCGCCAGCTTGCAGGGCGCGCGCTGATTGGTGATGACGAATACGGGCATGCTTGGCTGTTGAGCATGCCGAAGGAGCGGCCAGAGCCGGCCGGCCTCGACATCGGGCGCGGCAAAGGCCTCGGGGAGAAAGCAGACGCCGATGCCCAAGATCGTGAGCCGCTTCGCCTCGTCCAGATGTTCCGACAGTCCCGCGACCTGAGAGCCGAGACCGTGGCGCGTCCTAAAGGACGTCAACGGGCTAGGCTCGTCCGCGCCGGTGAGGACGAAGGCTTGGCCGGAAAGAGCGGAGGGGTCATCGAAACTCTTGCCGTAAAGCGGATGCGACGGGCCGCAATAGGCTCCGTGGAATTCGTTGAAGAGCAGGTCGTAGTTGAGATCGGAGCGCAGCGTCTCGGCCGACGCAACGCCGATGTCGATGTCGTCGCGCAAGAGCGCCGGTGCAACCGAATCCCAGGTCGTGATGTCGATCAGGATCTCTACCTTGGGATGTTGATCGTGGAATCTCGCGATGGCAGCATCGAAGCGCTCGCACACCAGGCTCGAAATCACTTGGATCGAGATCCTGCCGCGGACATCCTCGGTGAGATTGCCGAGCCTCTTTGGCACGTTGCGAACGAGAGAGCTGAGCGACCGGCACGTCTCGGCGACCAGCATGCCTTCGTCGGTCAGCTCGAATCCGCGCGGCCCACGCCGGCACAAGGTGACGCCAAGCTGGGTCTCCAATCGCTTGAGCGCGAGACTGAGCGCCGGCTGCTTGCGCCGCAGCGCGCGACCAGCGCGGCTGACGCCGCCGGCCTCGGCAATCTCGTGAAACGTCTTCAAGAGGTTCCAATCGACGTTGCGGGAGAAATTCAGCGTGGGGCGAAGCATGACTGGACACCTCTGAGTTCAGGTTTTGGGGCCGGCGGGGGGCTGGCGCTCAATTCAACACCGAGTTTGGGCGGCTGGCAAAGGCGCAATCGGGTAGACTTCAAGGCCGGCCGGCCAGCCGGCGGCTCGGACGCACCATGATCTCGGCCCTGCTCGGACTGGCAAGCGCTCTGGGGCTCGGAGGAGCCGACTTCATGGCCCGCTTCAGCGCGCGCGCGCTGGGAGCGCCCCTGACCTACGGTCTGGTGCTCCTCATCGGCGCGTTGGGGACGACCATTTGGTTCCTCGCGGGTGGGGCCGAGCTCATCTGGTCTCCGCTCGGCTGCGCTATCGCCGTGGCTCACGGCGTGAGCGTCGCGGTGATGTGTATCCTCCTCTATATGGGCCTGGCGCGAGGGCCGATCGCCGTCGTCGCGCCCATTGTCGCGGCCCATCCCGCTTTGGTGCTGGTGGTCAATGTGCTGATGGGCATCCGCCCGAGCGCGATGCAATGGGCGGCCATGGGCGCGATCCTGGCCGGCGGCATTCTCGTCACCCGAAGCGCCGTATCCGAGCCCGAGCCCGCGGCAGCCGGAAGAAACCGGATGACGGTGCTGATCGCGTTCGGGGCATGTCTCGCTTATGTCGCTATCGTTCTCACCGCCCAGGCGGCGACGCCCCTGATCGGCGAGTTCCAAACCATGTGGATCGGCCGCTGGGCTGGGCTCGTCTTCATCGGGCTCATCCTCCTCGCCCAGAGGCAGCCGCTGCGGGTGCCCGCGAAGTGGTTGCCATTCGTCGGCCTCCAGGGCGGCCTCGACGCGCTCGGATATTTGGCGTTCCTGGCCGGCGCTCATTCCGCCTCGCCGCACATCACCATGATCGTGGCATCGGCCTTCAGCGTGGTCACGGTGCTGCTGGCGCGGGTGATCATCCATGAGCCCGTGAGCAAGACGCAATGGGCGGCGATCGCCCTCATCGCCGCCGGCACCGCAGTGCTCAGCGCGAGCTGAGGCCTCAGCCCCAGACGCGGCCGGATCGCTCGGTATCGATCTGGTAGTCGGTCGCATGCCGGGTGAAGAACTCCTGGCCGAAGCGGCGCGCCGCTTTGATGGGCTCGCCGGGATCACGCAGGACGTCGCCGCGGGCGTTGCCATAGCCGTGCACGACACCAACAAAAGTCGAGCGCGTGTAGCGTGAGAACTCCTGGATCTGGCAGATGACCGCGCCAGTCACCATCGGGAAGGTCTCCTCCGAGCTCAGCACGAGCCCGATACGCTTGCCCTTCATGCCTTCGATGACCTCCGCCGACCCGGGATAGGAGGCGGCGTAGTAGCAGAAGGTACGATCGAAAAAAGTCTTGAGCTGGCCGGAGGTGCCGTACCAGTAGATCGGCGTCGCAGCGATAAAACCATCGGCGAGCAGATAGTGATTGAGAAACACGGAGCGGAACCCGTCCTCAATCGAGCATTCACCGTCGGGTCTCCGGCATTTCCGGCAGTCCCGCAGAAACGCGTGCAGAAAGTCGTCGGCAAAGACGAATTCCGCCTCGTGTCCGGCCTCGGCCAGCCCATCGCGCACCGCCTCGGCAAGCAGCGCCGAATTGCCGTTGCGGCGTGGGCTTGAGGACAGCACAAGAGCCTTCATTGCTTCATCCCTTCAAAAGTTCGGCGGCGGCTTCGTCGAGCGCCTGTTGGAATTTGGGCAGTCGGCCCGGTGACGCGGCGCAATGGCCCCAGGGGGAATCGAAGACCCGCAGCTCGGCCCGCCGCATCAGGGCGACTTCCGCGGCGTTGTCTTCGGGCGTGAAATAGAGATCCGTGCTGCAGGGGAGCACGATCGCGCGCGCGCCGATCGCCTGCAAGGCGCGCTTGAAATCGCCTCGATAGAGGTCGTTGGCGGCGATATCTCCGTGCTGCCAGGTCCAGATCTTGGCGATGAGATCGTTCGCGTCCCAGTTCAGATGATCCTCCTCCCAGTCGTGCACGAAGTCCTCGAGCGTGGCGAAGCCGAGCTCGCGATAGAGGCCCCGACCGAAGAATTCATGGGAGTAGGCCCAGGCGACATAGACGCGGCCGAAGGCTCTCAGCCCCTTCACGGGCGGCGTGGTGTAGTCGCCTTGGTTCCACGCGGCGTCGGCCTGCAATGCCGCCTTGGGCCCGTCAAGAAACGCGTGATTATGCGGCGAACAGCGCGCGGCGCCGCAATAGGGCAGGATCGCCTCGACCAGGTCCGGATATTGCGCCGCCCATTGATAGGCCTGCATGGCCGCCATCGACCATCCGAGCACGAGCGCGATGCGCCGTACGCCCAGGCGCTCGGTGAGCAGACGATGCTGGCAGGCGACGTTGTCGAACAGCGTGACCTGCGGAAATCGCGGACCGTCCTGCGGGGGAGCCGAATTGCTCGGCGATGACGAATAGCCGTTGCCGATCAGGTTGATGGAAACGATGAAGTGCCGCGCCGGATCGATGGCGCGCCCGGTTCCGAACAGCGGTTCATTCCGGAGATGCGTGCCGGTATAGAAGGTGGGCAGCACGACGACGTTGTCTCGGCCCGGACCGAGCGTGCCATAGGTCGCGTAAGCGAGTCGCGCGTCCCTCAGGACCGCGCCCGATTGCAGGGGCACATCGCCCAGCTCAAAGGTCTGCAAGGCTCCCATGTGGAACGGTCCTCCGCCTCGCGCGCGATATATCAGCTATAGCGCTGGCGATAGGCCTCGGCCGCCAATTCGAAGCAAGCCAAGGGTGCCCGGACGACGCCGGCGCCGATCTGGCCGCCATCGCGACCGGCGATGCCGACGTCCATGGCGGGGAGCACGCCGCTGTCGAGGACCTTGAACATGTCGATCCCCGTCGGCGAGCCGCGATAGCCAAGCGCCGGAATGAGGTAATCCGTATTTTCGCCGACGGTGATCTCGTACAGCTCCTCGTTCCGGGCGATCATGGTGGCGTAGGAGCCTCCCTGGTAGGCCTGAAGCGCGGGCGCGGAGGCTTGGGCGAAGCCGCCGAGGCCGATGGTCTCGGTGATGATGCTTTCGCCGCCCATCCAGGTGATCTCATCCTCGGTGTGGCCTTCGAACAGCTTGGCTTCGACCGAGGCATGGGGGCCCTTGAACCAGGTGTCGCCAAGCCCGCTGACGCGGATGGCGAAACCCTGGCAGTTGAACGCCATGGCGGTGACAACACTCGAGGTCTCGATATCGCGCGCCGCATCGGCCGTGGCCTTGGCGGCGGCCATGGACAGGCGCAGGAAAAAATATTGATCGTCGGTCATGACCTTCACCGCGCGCGTGATCCGGTCGCTACCCGAGGATGCCAGCGCGAGCAGGCTCGGCGTGAGCTCGCGCATGAACAGCAGGGACGCCGCGGTGTTCCGCGAATGCAGCTCGTCGCCCATGTTGAGCGCGCGTTTGATGATGGGCTTGAGCTGAATGCTGCCGGAGCCGTGCAGAGCCTCGGCGATCACCGGCACGATCTCATTCTGCACCAGCAGCAGCCGCTCCCGCACCCCCTCGTCATAGACGCCATAGTTCAGACGGCGCGGGTTGCTGCCCTCGTAAATATTGCAATAAGCGACATTGCCGAAGGCCGAGTTTTGGACCACGAACACCGGCATCGATGCCGTGTAGATCCCGGCCAGCGATCCCACGCAGCCGAAATCGTGGCAGCCCCTCACGTTGATCTCGCCCGCGTCGAGCTTGGCGATGGCCTCGTCGCGGTCCTTGGCCAGGGCCTCGAACAGAACGCCGCCGATGATCCCCTCGCGCTGGCCGCCGGTATACTCCCGCCACGGCGTCGGCGGTCCGGAGGTGAGAATGGTGTCGGGCGTGAACCCGGGAACCACTTCGCCGGCCAAGCGGATGTCGATGAGGGTCGGTTCGGACTTGGTGAGCCGCTCGAAGGCAAGCGTGTTTGCCTCGGCGCGGCTGCCGGTTGCGTCTGGCATCGGTCCCGTCCTAATTGGTCGATTAATTAGCAGTGGAAAGAGTGTTGCCTTAAGTGGTCACCTAAAGCAAGCACGTGTTAAGTGGATTGCATCCAACTCCCGACCAGCCCTAGTGTCGGTGAGTCGTCGGCATCAACTCGTCAGCCTTGCGTATGAAAATGGACGCAGACGCGTTCGGGCACACTACGGTTCGTGTGGTCGGCTGAAGCGGTTTTGGACCGCGCGCGCCAAACGGGGCGCGCGCGTTGGCAAGATCATCAATGGACGAAGTTCGAGAAGGACAGATGGCGCAGCAATCAACCCGGGAGCTCGAGCGCAACAAGCGCGGCGAGAGCGCGACCAAGGGGCTGGCTCCGGCAGGCCCGCGGCGTGAAGAGCACAGCGCCGCCCGTGTCGACGAATTCCTGTCCACCGCTCTCGATCTGTTCGCCGAGCGCAACTTCGCCTCGGTGACGATCAAGGACATCGCCCAAGCCCTCGGCGTCAATACGGCGCTGATCTACTATTATTTCGACAGCAAGACCGACCTGTTCCGGGCCACGATCGAGTACGCGGTCGGTCGCGCCTTCGAGAACGTGCGGGCGCTGGCCGACAAGAGCGCCGCTCCTCCGAGCATTATCGCCGCTTGGCTCGAGAACCATGTGAACAAATATGCCGAAATCCATCGCTTCGTGAAAATAGCTCTCGATTTCAGGGGAGCGCATGGAGGCGATCCGAAGATCGCGGCAACGATCGCGAGCTTTTACGACGAGGAGCGGAAGCTGCTGTCCAAGATCATTCGTCAGGGGGTCAAGCAGGGGCTGTTCAAGCCCGTCGACCCGAGCCGCGTAGCGCAATTCATCTCGACCTATCTCGACGGCTGCATGGTGCGGTCTGTCATCCTCGCCGACTTCGATCTCGAAGCCGCCGTGCGCGAGTTGCATCGCCGCGTCTTGGAAATGTTGGGCTATTCCGGGAAGCCATTGAAGCGTCAGCGGCGCTGAACTCCGCGAAGGTGCGATGCTGCCTGTGCTTTGCGCATCGTAAACAAACTATACGCATTGCTTGCCAGTAAAACTAATTGACTGTTTAATTAGAGGCGCGCATTAATTAGAGGCGCGCACAGCGGGCGATCGGTCACACTTCGTGTCGATGCGGCTTGAGGAGAGCGGTGGAGGGAGCGAAGGCAAGCGAACAAAAAATCGGCGCTGCCAAAACCATGGGACACAAGCCGGCGAAATCCAAACTGGGGCCCTGGCTCGTGCAGGCTTTAAGGGAGAGCAAGTATCCATGAACGAGATTAAGACCGGAGCTCAGATCGAAGCGTCGGCGGAAGGCTCCAAAGCGGACCGCGAGACCATGCGGAGCCTGATGGAAAAGGGCGTGGAATATTGCATGCCGCTTTATGTCGACGTCCATGGCATCGCCAAGACCAAAACCGTGCCGATCGACCATTTCGATCGGATGATGCGCGGATCGGAGCTGTTCACGGGCGCGGCGCTGGACGGGCTTGGTCAGGGCCCCCACGACGACGAACTGGCGGTCATCCCGGATCCCGACGCGGTCATGCAGCTCCCCTGGCGCCCCAACGTCGCCGTCATCCCAGGACATCTATCTTATCACGAGCAGCCCTACGCCATGTGCTCGCGCACGGCGCTGGCGAAGCAAATCGAACGCGCCGCCAAGCTGGGCTTGAAGTTCAATCTGGGCATCGAATGCGAGACCTATATCGTCCGGCTCGATCCCTCAGCGCATAACGGCATCGCGCCGAACGATCCGCGCGACACCCTCTCCAAGGCGGCCTACGATGCCTCCCTGACGCTGATCAATATGGAGTTCCTCAACGACGTCGTCGCGTCGATGAACCAGCTTGGCTGGAAGGTGCACTCCTTCGATCACGAAGACGCCAATGGCCAGTTCGAGTTCGACTTCGCCTATGCCGACGTCATGACCATGGCGGACCGCTTCGTCGTCTGGCGGCTGATGATGAAGGAACTCGCCCGCAAGCATGGCTGGGAAGCGACCATGATGGCCAAGCCCTATGCTGACAGGACGGGATCGGGTGCGCATTTCAACATGTCGCTGGCCGATGCGAAGACAGGCGAGAATATTTCCGGCGATGCATCGGACAAACGCGGATGCGGACTTTCCAAGCGCGCCTATCAGTTTCTCGGCGGGCTCAGGAAGCATGCCGCAGCCATCGTTGCGGTGAGCTGTCCGACCGTCAATTCCTACAAGCGCCTGATCAAGACCGGTTCGATGACAGGCTTTACCTGGGCGCCGATCTTCATTTCCTATGGCGGCAATAACCGGACCCACATGTTCAGGGTGCCCATGCTCCGACCCCATATCGAGGGCGAGCACGGCGACGCCCACGTCAACCTTTCAAGCACACGATGGGAATGCCGCGCGGTCGATCCTTCTACCAATCCTTATCTCGCCGCCGCAATGTTTCTAGCCGCGGGGCTGGATGGCATCGAGCAGGATCTCGATCCGGGCGATCCTCAATTGATCAACATGTACGAGCTGTCCGATCGGCAACTCGCGGAGCTGGGCATCAAACAGTTGCCGCAGACCTTGTTGGAATCGATAACGGCTTTCGAGAACGACGATCTCGGACGTCGCGTGATGGGGGACGAACTGCGCAATTCGTATATCGACCTCAAGAAAGCGGAGTGGTGGTCGTACCACAACTCAATTTCGCAGTGGGAGATAGACCACTACCTGACCAAATTTTGAGCACAGGAGTGTCGCGGTGTTTTGGCGCAAGAAGGACAAGAATACCGACGGAGAGGTGAAAATCTTTTTCGCCTCGGATCTCCACGGCTCGAACGTCTGCTTCAAGAAGTTTGTCAACAGCGCCCAGTTCTACGGAGCGCACGTTCTCGTCCTCGGCGGCGATCTGACGGGCAAGGCCGTCATTCCGATCGCCGAACAGCAGGACGGCACATTCCTCGCCTTCCAGCACGGCGAGTCGGTCCAGCTCAGTGACAAGAGCGAGCTCGACGACTTCGTCAAGCGCCAAGGCAATATCGGTTTCTATCCGACGGTCATGTCGGAAGCCGAGTATCAGGCCTTGAGGACGGACGCGGATGCGCAAGAGGTGCTGTTCAAGCGTCTGGTTCTGGAGCGCGTACATGAATGGGCCGCCTTCGCCGCTGACAAGCTCAAGGGGACCGACATCCCCCTCGTGGCCCTTCCCGGCAACGACGATTTCCATGAGATCGACGAGATCCTGACCAAGGCCGCGCATTTCGATTTCCACGAAATGCAGGTGTGCGAGTTCAAGGGCGGGTATCAGATGCTTTATTGTGGCGGCTCGACGCCGACGCCATGGGATACCGAGCGTGAATATTCCGAGGAACAATATGTCGCCCGCTTCGCCGAGCTCCTGCCCCAGGTAAGGGATATGGACCGTTGCATCTTCAATGTGCACGTCCCGCCATTGGGCACCGCGCTCGACGCCTGTCCCAAGCTCGACAAGAACCTGCAGGTCGTTTACGAGATGGGTCTCCCCGCACAGATACATGCGGGCTGCCAGACCCTGATCGACATCATCAAAGAGCATCAGCCACTTTTGGGCCTGCACGGGCACATCCACGAAGGACGCGCCAAGATCAATATCGGCAAGACGATCTGCATCAATCCCGGCAGTGTCTACCCAGAAGGGATTTTGCAGGGCGCCATGATCACCCTGAGGCACGGCGAGGTCACTCAGACCAATCTGATGCAAGGGTAGCGGAGCACTTTTTCGGCGAACGAATATCGACAGAAGGAGGGGAGAATGTCCGTTACCGATGTTGGGGGCGACAAACGAATATTCCTGCGGAAAGCGTCCGGACTGATCAGGACCGCGGGCTTAGGCGACACATTTATCTATAATCTGGGCGTGGTGAGCATCGGCCTCGGCGTAGGTTCGATGCTTTACTATGGCCCCGCCTTCTATCCGCAAGGCAACCTCCTCTGGGGTTGCGTGCTCGCCGGTATTGCCATGGCGATGATCGCCTTCGGGTTTATCACCTGGACGATCACCCTGCCGCGCTCTGGCGGTATCTATGTGTTCGGGTCCCGTATCCTGCCGCCGGCGCTGGCGCTTACCATGAGCCTAGTCGAAATCACGGCATGGCTCTTCTATTGCGCCATCGCAGCCTACTGGATCGTGACGCTGGCGCTGGCCCCGATGTTTTCGGCGCTGACCCTGCTAACCGGCAACGAGACGTTCCTCGCCATATCGCAAACGATGCTTGAGCCGTGGGCGACATTCCTCATCGGCGCGGCGATTCTGATCCTATCTCAGGTCATCCTTTCATACGGGATGCGCTTCTTTCTCACCGTGAACAAGTGGGTCTTCATTCTGGCGATGGCGAGCTCGGCCTTATTGCTCGTCACCTTGGCCATGTACACGCGGGCAGATTTCGTCAACCACTTGAATGCCTTGGTTGGCCCGTCGCTCAATGTCCCAGATGCCTACAATGCGATCATTGCCAGCGGCAAAGAAAATGGCTGGGGTGAGGCTGGGACAGATCTGTGGCAGACGATCTTGGTATCGAACTGGCCGTTCCTGCCTTTGGTCGGGGCTGCCTTCTCGATCGCGATCGGCGGCGAGATCAAGTCGGTTGGCAAGTCCCAGACCGTGGGCATGCTCGGCGCGGTGCTTATCGCCACCGTCGTTTGGCTCGCTACGGTGTGGCTGGCCTACAGAGTGTTCGGTTTCGAGTTCCTTGGCACCGCCGTCTACAACACTGTGATGGGCACCGGCATCACGACGCCGACGGATCCGTCGGTTGCTCTGCTGACGGGTATCCTCACCGAGTCGCCGCTGGTCACCGTGCTGACATCGCTCGGTCTCGCGCTGTGGATGTGGATGTGGATCCCCGCGATGCACACCTTTGGTGTCCGGGCCGTCGTGGCCTGGTCGTTCGACCGTGTGGCGCCGGCGCCGCTCGGCAAGATCTCGGAGACCTATCACACGCCGTTGGTCGCAATCACCGTGACCACGATCTTCAACCTGATCTGCATGGCACTGTTCGTGTTCACGCCGTGGTTCTCCAAGATCGTGATCCTCATCGAGGCGGCCGTGCTGGCGTGGTCGGTAGTGCTGTTTGCGGGCATCTTCTTCCCGTACAAGCGCCCGGAGCTCTATGAAAAATCTCCGCTGGCCAGCAAGACCGTATTCGGGCTGCCGATCATGAGCGTGGGCTGCTTCCTCGGCTTCATCGCCGCGCAGTTCTATTTCTGGACGCTGTTTTTCGATCCGAATGCGGCTGGTCATGATCCGACTCAGATGATGATCGTGGCCGGCGTGTTCGTGTTTGGATTAGCTTTCTACTACGTGATGAAGATGATCAGACGCTCTCAGGGTATCGACGTGACGCTGGCATTCAAGGAAATCCCTATCGAATGATAGGTCTTGTCGTCCGGTGAAGCGGGCGGGGCGCAACAGCGCTCCGCCCCTATCCGGGGCCGGCGTCCACAAGCACTCGCCGCGGGTAGGAAAGCGTGGCAGCATTGTCCGTGACCTCTCGAGGAGGAAAGGGCGTGACATGTTCCGATTGACCAGCAGCCCGAGGAGGCCCAATTGAATCAGATGCCTGCAGATCCAGGTCTTAATCTGGAGTTCGTCGATGAGGCGCTCGCTCTCGTCCACGACGCGGAAGCCGAAGGCATTCGCCTCCGTATCCTGGGTTCGATCGCCTATCGCCTTCAATGCCCCAACAATCTACACCTCTTCGAAGACACCAAACGCGTCCTCACCGACGTGGATTTCGGCGCCGAGAAAAAGCAGAACAGGGCGATACGGGAATTCCTGACGGCGCGCGGTTATGTAGCCGACGAGGGAATCTACATGGCGTCCGAGGGCGCGCGCCACGCTTACCTGCACCAGGACACCGGTCTAAACGTCGACGTGTTCGCGGACGAGCTTTATTTCTGTCATCGCGTTCCGTTCAAGAACCGGCTCGATCTCGACAGCCCGACGATTTGCACCACGGATCTGCTGCTCGAAAAGATGCAGATCGTCGAGATCAATCTCAAGGACTTCAAGGACACGATCGTGCTGATGCTCGAGCACCCTCTCTCGCATCAGGAGCCGGGATCAAAGTCGATCGACACCGATTACATCGTCGACATGATGCGCCAAGATTGGGGCTTCTATCACACCTTCACCACCAATCTGAAACAGGTGCCAAACTTCTTCACCGAGTTTGCGACGATCGGCAAGAAAGAGCACGACGTGATTCGCGGCCGCATCGAGGATTTGATCGGCGCGATCGAGGACGCACCGAAGACATTCGGCTGGAAGATGCGGGCAAAGGTCGGCACGCGGCGCCGCTGGTACCAGGAAGTCTCCGAGAAATCGCAGCAATATTGAGCGGGCGCTCGGCTCCGCGAGGGAGGGTCCGAAACCATGTCGACGCCAAGCGCCGCGCCGCCTTTGAGCCTTGAGGCTTTCAGGCAGAGGCAAAAAACGGCGGAACTCGATGGCCTCAGCTATAGGCCGCTGCGCGTCGCGTGGACCGATCTTGGCGAGGGCGAGCCGGTCATTTTATTGCACGGAATTCCCACCTGGTCGTTTCTTTACAACGAGGTGATCCCGCGTCTGGCTAAGCACAACCGGGTCATTGCGCCGGATTTTCTCGGCCACGGCTATTCCGATCGGCGCGATTTCTTCGACCGCTCGCTGCTGGCGCAGACGGACATGATCATGCGCCTGATGGACCATCTCGGCATCGAGCGGGCTCATTTTGTCGGCCATGATACCGGCGGCGGCGTCGCCCTGATCATGGCTATTCACCATCCCGACCGCGTCGCACGTCTCGTGCTCACCAACGTCGTCGCCTACGATTCCTGGCCGATCGACGACATGATCGCGCTCGGAAACCCGAACTGGCGGAGCAAGGAGCCGAAGGAGGTCGCCGACTTTCTCGCCTCTGGCTTACCCGATGGGCTCTTCAACAAGGACCGGTTGACGCCTGCATTCGAGGCCGGAATCGTCGCGCCTTACAGCGACGAGGAGGGCAAGATCTCGATCCTCCGCAATGCGAGCGCCCTCAATACCAATCATACGACCATGCTGGTTGAGAAGCATGGCGAGATCGCCGCGCCGACGCTGTGTCTGTGGGGGGTGCACGATCCCTGGCAGACGATCGGTGACGGCGAGAGGCTGGCGCGCGAGATCCCCGACGCCCGCTTGGTGCGAGTGGAAGATGCATCGCATTGGATCCCGCACGACACCCCGGAGAGGTTCGCCGACGAGGTGCGCGGTTTCCTCGCGCAAGGGTAAGGGAACTTCCCGTCTCGTGATCGGCATGAGATGCTGATGGCCCTGCGGCTCACGGCGCCAGCGCGCGTGGGCAAGGGGCGTTTCCGCTGACAAGCACGGGAGCCGTTGCGAATTGTGGTCGAGCGTCTAGCTGCCAATGTTGGATCGAAGCCCTTAAGCCGGAGCGACATCCAGGACTTGATCGACTCGGTCCGGCGGGAGGCCTTGCCCCGTCTGGGCGAGGGACGTCTTGCGGATTACATTCCCGAACTCGCCAGGGTGGACCCGAACAAGCTCGGCATCGCCGTTGCGACAGTGAATGGCGATCTGATCTCTTGCGGCGACGCGCGAGAGCCCTTCTCGATCCAAAGCATCTCGAAGGTGTTCACGCTCACACTGGCGCTCGGCAAGGCCGGCGACACCTTGTGGAACCGCGTCGGCCGCGAGCCGTCAGGCACGCCCTTCGATTCCATCGTTCAGCTCGAGCACGAAAAAGGCAGGCCGCGGAATCCTTTCATCAATGCCGGGGCGATTATCGTCACCGATGTCGTGCTCGCGGGTCACGAGCCGCGCGAGGCCATCGGGCAAATCCTGCAATTCGTCAGGTTCCTGGCGAATGACGACACGATTGCGATCGATCCGGCCGTGGCCCGTTCCGAAACGGAGTTTGGCTATCGCAATCGGGCCCTGGCGAACTACATGCGGGCGTTCGGCACCCTCATGCATCCGGTGGACCTGATCCTTGGCGTGTATTTCCACCAATGCGCCATCGCCATGAGTTGCTGTCAACTGGCCCAGGCGGGTCTGTTCCTGGCCAATGGCGGGCGAAATCCTTTAGCGAATGCCAGCGTCGTTTCGCGCCTCCGCGCGCGGCGAATCAACGCGCTTATGCTCACCTGCGGTCAGTATGACGGTTCAGGAGATTTTGCCTTCCGGGTCGGCCTGCCGGGCAAAAGCGGCGTTGGCGGCGGCATCTTGGCCATCGTTCCGGGTCTCGCCTCCATTGCCGTATGGTCGCCGGCGCTCAATGCCCAGGGGAACTCGCTCATCGGCACGCAGGTGCTGGAGCGGATCGCGGCCACAGCCGGCTGGTCGGTGTTCTAGCTCGCGGCCTGAGGGCTTTTCGTCTTCTAATCCATCAATATTTGTGTTGTCTACTTAAATTGTAGTTACGCGAGCGCCTTTACTTAACGGAAAAAGACAATGGGAAGAATGTTGGTGGGAGCGGCGAACAGAGCTATACTTCGCCCGCTTGAATTGCTCTGCGAGCCGTTGCAGCCCGAACCAAGCCCTTGGCGGATTGCGGCGCGGGATCAGGGACCCCTCAAAATTTTACCAAGCACAATCACGGAGACAGAATCCAATGACGAGGATGACGATGAGTTTGGTACGCAACACGACGATCATCGTCGGGGCCGCGCTGGCGCTGACGGCGTTCTCACAGAGTGCTTATGCGTGGCGTGGCGGCTGCTGGGGATGCGGTGCCTTCGCGGCCGGAGCTATCGCCGGAGCTGCGATTTCGCGCCCTTATTATCCCCCGGTCTATTATGCGCCGCCCGTCGTCGTCGCCCCCCCGGTCTATACACCGTATGCGGTTTATCCGACCTGCCCGGCGCTTCCTCCCTACCCGTATTATTGCCGCTGATTGCGACGGCCGACGCCGTCCGCTTTTAGGCAACCACCAACAGTATTTGGATCAATTTGCGCCCGTGCGGGCCAAGGAGTAGATACACATGAACAGCATTTGCAGACTGCTAGCCGTGGCTGCGATTTCTGTCGCGGCGAGTCTGTCGGCGCAGGCGGAGACCGCGACTGATGGCGCCGCCAGCGCGGCAACAGCCAAGCAACCCCCGATCCCGACCCTTCGTTGCGACTTTAAGGCCATGAGTGCCTGCACGCCGGACGGCGACTGCAAGGAGGGCACCGAGGTTGCCGGAATTAAGGTCCCGGTCAAGGTTACGGTCGACTTCGAAAACAGCGTGGTCGCCGCCGTGGATGAGACCGGTTATGCCCGCGCTGACAAGTTCGATGGCGTGGCCGAGTCGGCCGAACAGCTCATCATGCACGGGATCGACGGTGCCTTCGGCTGGCAATTGCTCATCTCCAAGACGAGTGAAGCGGCCTCGATGTCGTTCGCAACCGCCGATGCGATCATTTCCGGATTCGGGACCTGCTCGAACAAGTAGGGGGTTTGACACAGATCGTTGATCGACCTGTCCGTTGTTAGAGTTCTGCTCTCAGCAAGGCTTGTCTCTGGCCTCGAGCCGATACCATTCCATCGACATTCGCCTCCAGCGTCGGCGCGGTCGCGCCGCCGCTGGAGTCCTCACGCCACCCGGCCGATAACCCCAATCTCAGCCGATCGAAACGCGCCGTGACGTTAGGCGACGATAACCTTCTGCCTATGCTCGAGAAACGCCTTGGCAGACTGCATGCAAGGCAGCGTCTCGGCGTCGAGAAGGACCACGAGGCCCAGATCTTCGGACAAGGGCGGAACTTCTTCCATCTTGAGAATTTGACCATTTCGCACGCGCTGATCGGCGCCGTGCTGAGACTGACTGGTCTCTATTGGCGGGGCGTTCGCAACGCGGCGAAGATCCAACTCCGTCACAATCACATCACTTCACCTGAGCTGCCCGGCGCGTTTGATGGCTTCACCATGCTCCAGCTGAGCGATTTGCACGCCGATATGAGCGAAGCGGCGATGGCGCGCGTGGCCGGCCTCATTGCCGCTATCGACTACGACATTTGCGTGCTGACAGGCGACTATCGGGGCTTGACCTTTGGCCCCTATGCCGATGCGCTTTTGGGGGTTGAGCGTCTGCGCGAGCGCCTCAAAGGCCCCGTCTATGGCGTGCTCGGCAATCACGACACGATCTGCATGGTGCCGCGCCTGGAGCAGATGGGAATAAGAATGCTGCTCAACGAGCAGGAGGTGATCGAGCGCGGAAACGATCGCATTCATCTCGCCGGCATCGACGATGCGCATTTCTACCGCACGGACAGCATCGAGAAGGCGGTGCGCGACATTCCGCCTGATGCGTTCTCGATCTTGCTGTCGCACACGCCCGAGATCTACCGGCAGGCGGCACATGCCGATTTCAATTTCCTCCTCGCCGGGCATACCCATGGCGGCCAGATCTGCCTGCCCGGAGGCGTTCCCATCACCCTCAATTGCGTCCTGCCGCGCCACATGGGTGCGGGGGCATGGAAGCATCACCGCATGACCGGCTACACTTCGGTTGGAGCGGGCGCGTGCATCGTGCCGGTCCGGTTCAACTGTCCGCCCGAGATCACGCTGCATCGCCTTCACGTGGGAGACAGGGAGCGACGCTGACGGTCAATAAGGCCGCTCGCGCAAATTGAGTGTGAACAGGAGGCGCGACAGAGCGAGATCTCCGACGAAGAACAGGATCGTCGCTGCAACGACGTCCAGGATCGTCAGCGGCAAAACGAGCCCGCAAGCCAGCAGCGGAAATAGGGACTCCGGGATTTGGTCGAGACCAGTCGCCTTGGCGCTTGCGGGAAGACCCATCCTGCGCTTGATGAAACTCGATGACAGGTCACCGAGCATCGCCACGGTCCCGATCAAGGCTCCGACCTCCCAGCCAAACCGGGCGCCGCCGTCCAGAGGCTGGGAGAAAGTTTTGCCGAGAATCAGCTTGGCGGCTACGGGGGTTCCGTTGGCCACGACCAAGAGGATCAGAAGCTGAAAGATCAAAACTGCCTGCATGTCATCTGCCGCCTTGGAGCTGCGCCTAGAGCCGGGAATTTACCGGTTCTCGCCCGGTCCCGCCTCCAGTGCTCGATGCTATCGAGGACAGAGAGTTCCTAGTCTCCAGCGGCGCAGGGCTCAATATCATGGCGGCGCGGTCACCAATCGGGCCGTGGCCGAGGCGCTCAGTCTCTCTTACGTCCCGGCGGACCAGGCCCTGAACGGCTAGCTGATCGCGGCCTTGGGCCGTGGCGCGACGCAAATGAGCCCTTGCAGTCCGGCGTGGGTTAGGCCCAATTCTGCCGCCCTGCTCACTTACGGCTCAAGACATGGCGATCGAGGCAAAAACACCCACCGGACGCGGCGCCAAGACCCAGGCTGCCGCGGCGGGCGCGCCGCGCGAAGGCGGCAGCGAAGGCACCGTGGTCGCGGTGCTCGCGGCGATCAGCGTCTGCCACATGCTGAACGACGTGATCCAGTCGCTCATCCTCGCAATCTATCCCATGCTGAAAAGCGCGCTTAAGCTCGATTTCGGCCAGATCGGGCTGATCACCTTCACCTTTCAATGCACGGCCTCGCTATTGCAACCGGTGGTCGGCTACTACACCGACCGATACCCCACGCCCTATTCGCTGGTGCTCGGCATGGGGTCGTCGCTGATCGGACTGCTGCTGATGGCCTATGCCTCGACCTATCTCATGGTGCTCGCCGCCGCGGCGTTAATCGGCATGGGGTCGTCGGTGTTCCATCCCGAATCCTCGCGCGTGGCGCGACTTGCCTCGGGCGGACGCCACGGTCTGGCGCAGTCGGTGTTTCAGGTCGGCGGCAATTTCGGCACGGCCATCGGTCCGTTGCTCGCGGCCTTCATCGTGCTTCCCTACGGCCAGAGCAGTCTCGCCTGGTTCTCCGTCGTAGCGCTCATCGGCATGGTGATGCTCACCGGTATCGGCACCTGGTATGGCAAGACCATCAAGCTCAACGACAGCAAGCCTGCGGGTCATGAGCTCGAGGCGATCTCGGAGCTGGCGCGGAGCAAGGTCAGGCGGTCGATCGTGATCCTGCTCGCGCTCACCTTTTCCAAGCATTTCTATCTCGTCAGCATCACGAGCTTCTACATCTTCTACCTGATCCACACCTTCCACCTCACGGTGCAGAGCGCGCAGATCTATCTGTTCATATTTCTCGGCGCGGTGGTTGCCGGCACGGTGATCGGCGGACCGATCGGCGACCGGATTGGCACCCGGCGCGTGATCTGGTGGTCGATCCTGGGCGTGCTCCCGTTCACCTTGCTGCTGCCTTACGCCGATCTATTCTGGACGGCGGTGCTCAGCATGATCATTGGCGTGATCCTGGCGTCAGCGTTCCCGGCCATCGTCGTCTATGCGCAGGGGCTGCTCCCGGGCCGCGTCGGCATGGTCGCGGGCCTGTTCTTCGGCGTCGCCTTCGGCATCGCCGGCATCGGCGCCGCCGTGCTTGGCTGGCTCGCCGACGTAACCTCGATCACCTTCGTCTATCACGTCTGCGCCTTCCTGCCGGCGATCGGTCTGCTCGCGGCCTTCCTGCCGGAAACGCCGCCGGCAAAACCGCGCCGTCCCAGTTAGGTCCAACGAGTTGGCGCGTGGAGGAGGCTGGCCACGTCCTTGCGCACATGGGCCTCGGCGTAGCGGGCGAGGGCCTTACGATCGGCGAAATCGTCGAGCGGAACCGGGGGACCGATGCGGATATGCGCATCGAGCGGGCCCAGACCGAGCAGGCGCCAAGCGTGGGTTGCGAGGTCCATATCGCCATACCAGGCGATCAGCGGCCGCCCCCGCCGGCAGAGCGGAATGCCATGCAGCTTGGTATAGGTGAGCGCGAGCGTCTGCACGCAGATGTCCTCGCCAAGCGGCTCCCCTCCGGACGGTTTCACCGCGGCAAAGAGCGGCGTCTTGAACGGCACCACGGAGTTGCCGTCGCTCGAGGTCCCTTCGGCGAACAGCACGATGTGGTCGCCCGACTGAAGCCGGCTCAGAATTTCATCGGCCTTGTTGGTCACTTCGGTCCGGCGGTTGCGGTCGATGAAGACGGAGCGCTGCAGCTTGGCAAGCCAGCTGACGAAGGGCCAGGTCGCAACCTCCTGCTTGGCGACGAAGGAGACCGGCGCCACGGCCGAGAGCACGGTGATGTCGAGCCAAGAGACATGGTTGCAGATCAGCAGCACGCCGTGCTCGCGCGCCACATTGCCGTCGACATGCAGGCGGACGCCGATGATCTTGCAGACTTGGCGATGGTACCAATGCGGGAAGGTCCGCGCGTAGCGCGAGCCCGTCCACAGGAACAAGAGCTGCAGCGGCATCAGCGCGAAGGTGAAGGCGAAGAACGCCGACAGCACGAGACAGGCACGCAGACCCCGCATCGTGCCGCGCGCTAGCTTTTGCCGCCCTTGAGCGGGCCGGGTTTGAGGGGCACGCCGAACAGCTCGAGGCGGTGGCCGATGAGGCGAAAGCCGAGCTCCCTGGCGACGCTCTCCTGCAGACCCTCGATCTGCTCGTTCTTGAACTCGATCACCTCCCCGGTCTGGACATTGATGAGGTGATCGTGGTGACCGTGGCCCGACTCCTCGTAGCGGGCGCGGCCATCGCCAAAGTCGTGGCGTTCGAGAATGCCGGCGCCTTCGAACAGCCGCACCGTCCGGTAGACGGTCGACAGCGAAATGCGCGGGTCGAGGGTGCTCGCGCGCCGGTACACCTCCTCGACGTCCGGATGGTCTTCGGCCTCTGACAGCACCCTGGCGAT
Source organism: Hyphomicrobiales bacterium (assembly GCA_038326945.1). Taxonomy (GTDB): domain Bacteria; phylum Pseudomonadota; class Alphaproteobacteria; order Rhizobiales; family Methyloligellaceae; genus Methyloceanibacter. Next base: position 29,660 of record JBBQKN010000011.1, on the reverse strand, counting down.
GATGCGCCGCTGGCCCGTCATGCGCATACCGCTCTCGGCGCAGAGACGCTCGATCCGGTTATCCCGTGTCGCTGTCTTGTTCATCCCAGACGGTGGTTTGCCGCTTCACGCCTGGCCCATCATCGGCAGCGAGGGGTGAAAGGGCAAGGCTGAAGATGACGGCATCGGCGCCATGCTCGTAATAACCCCGACGCAGACCCACCTCGTTGGCGCGAAGTGATAAATATAGGGCACGGGCCGGGGCGTTGGTCGCGTCGACCTCCAGAAACAATCGGCTCGCTCCTGCTGCGCGCAGCCTCGCCATTGCGATCTGAACGAGCGCGCGGGCAAGCCCGATCCGGCGGGAATCGGGGTGGACCGCGAGGGTCAAAATCTCGGCTTCGTCCTCGGCCTTTCGCGCGATGAGCAGTCCTTGAATGGGCTCTCCCCCGGCTCGCGAGGCCAGCAGTGAGAGGCAGCCGGGCGCGAGCAGAAATTGCGAGATTGAGGCCTCATCCCAGCTTCGCGCGAAGCAGGCCGCGTGGATCGACGCCATGACCTCGGCGTCGCCCGGGCCGGCCAGACGCGTGCCGATGGCGGCCGATCCGGCGCCCGAAGCCATCAGCGTCTGGCCAGCGCCGCCGCCGCTTGCGGCTTGGCATCGGGCGGGCGGAGATAAAGTGGATGCAAGGTGGGCATGCGGTCGAGTGCCTCCGAGCCGAGCTCGGCGAGCGCCACCGCGCATGGCTCCAGATCGGGCAGCAGCGCCTCAACTTCGCATTGGCTCGCACGCGCCGCGGCGGCAAGTTCGGCCCCGGCGCTTCCGACCGCGAGGGTGAGGTCAGGCGGGAGCAGCGCCGCCGCGTCGTCGGCGCTGACCAGCAGCGGACCCTCGAGCCTCGCGCCAACATTATCGTAAAGCCCGAAATAGAGCATGGACGCTCTCGCATCGACGGCGACGGCGAACGGCCCAGCCCCAGGCGCGATCGCCCCGCTGGCAAGGGCTGCCTTCGCCATCACGGTGAGGCTGTCGGTGCCCCACAGCTTCGCGGTGGTGACGAGGGCCAGCCCGCGCGCGGCGGCGATGGCGATACGGACCCCGGTGAAGCTGCCCGGCCCCAACGTGGCGGCAATCAGGTCGAGCGCGGCAAAGTCGAGGCCGGCTTCCGCCATAACCTCAGCCACCATGGGCATCAGCGCCTCGGCGTGACCGCGCGCCATCCTCTGCTCCCTGGCAAAGACGCGGCGCAAGGTCGCGTCGGTGCGCAGGACCGCGGCCCCGCAGGCGCCCATGCTGGTGTCGAGCGCGAGAATGTCCATGGGGACCTTTTAGAGAATGCGGACCATCTCGTCGAAGTCGAAACGAAATGCGCGAGGGGAGAGCGTGCTCGCATCGCCATAGCCGAAATTGCAGGGAGCGCTCGCCTCCTGCGGTCGCTGGCGCTCCGTCAAACCGGGCGAACCTCCTGCACTTCGGGGATGAAGTGCCTGAGCAGATTCTCGATGCCGTGCCGGAGCGTCGCCGTCGAGCTCGGGCAACCGGAGCAGGCGCCCCGCATATGCAGAAAAACGATGCCGTCGCGATAGCCCTGGAAGGTGATGTCGCCGCCATCCTGGGCCACGGCCGGACGCACCCGCGTTTCGAGCAGCTCTTTGATGGTGCTGACGGTCTCGGCGTCCTCCGGCTCGAAGAACTCGGCCTCATTCTCGCTCTGCCCGCCCTGCTCGCCAGGCGCGACTGGATCGCCGGAGAGGTAATGCTCCATGATGGCGCCAAGAATCGCGGGCTTCAGATGCTGCCATTCAGTCTCGCCCTTGGTCACGCTGATGAAGTCAGAGCCCAAAAACACGCTCGCGACGCCGTCGATCTCGAACAGGCGCGCAGCGAGCGGCGAATGCTCCGCCTCGGCCGGCGCGCGGAATTCCAGCGTGCCCTCGCCGAGCACGGGCTGGCCGGGGATGAATTTCAGCGTTGCCGGGTTTGGCGTGGCTTCGGTTTGAATGAACATTGGCTTGGCCTTTCAGGCTGGTGGCGGGCTGATCTTAGCAGAGTTGGCGCGCATCAGCTTAGAACGATTCTAGTCCAATACTTGGCCCCTGAGGGCCTAGAGTCAAGGCGCGCGGACCCGTTGCCGCGACGCTTGCGCACCCGGATTTTGCGTATTCGTCCCCGAAGGGGGTGGCGCGCCGAAAAGCGCAAACCTTATGGTGTCGCGTCCTTTGCGGGGACGCGCGGGCGCCTCTCGGCGCGCCATATGCGGCGACTTGGCGATCACCGGGCCGCGCTTTCGCCGTCAGTGCCCCGCTTCCCCTGCAACGGACCTAAGTCAGAACGACGTTGGGGGCCTGCGTTTGGCAGACCCTAGGGTCGCAGGCCCGAGGGTCTTAGACCCGAGGGTCTTAGGCCAGACGGTCGTCAGCCAGCTCCTGGCAGGGCCTCATAATGGGCCCGGGCGGAGCCCCGGAGCCGCCCGAGTGGCTCGCTTGCGAACGAACCCCGCGGGCGCCGCACCTCGTCCCGCCTCACGACGCCTCATGAAACGCCCCTTCAGCGGACGAGGTGGGTGCCATGATAAATGCGGATTGGAGGCCGGGGATAAGTCGTGACGATGCACTCGGTCTATAGGCCGCGCACCAAGGCGCCTCACTGCGGCAGGTAGATGCCATCGGCGCGGCAATATTGCCTGACGGCGTCCTGCTCTTCCTCGCTGAGGGCGACTCTGATCGGCAGGAACTCCATGGAGCCGCCCTGCGGCTTGGCGAGCATGCCGACGAAGCGCTTGCCGTTGACATAGCCGCAGACCACGATCTCGCGGCCTGAGTAACTGCCGGCCCGGTAGCTATTGCCAAAGCTGGCCGATGCCGGGTCTTTCAGACTTTGGGCGATGCCCTGCTGGACCAGCTTGATCTGCGCCGACGCCAAAGTCAGGGGCCGGATTGGGCCCTGAAAGTCCAGGCTCGGCGCATTGCGCTCAGCCGCAGGTTGAGCGCAGCCGCTCAGCACCAGCACAGCAACAACCGTGATCCGGCGCCACATCACAATCCCCCTTCCCTCCTCGATAGGAAATGCCGGAGTTGCGACGACGTCAACTCGGATGGGTTGCCAGGGCGCCGCCCTGTTGGCACAACAGAGGCATCGTCAAGGCCCCTCACCCCTGTCGGTGGTCATCCGAATGCTGCGAGCTGCGAAGATCGTTGTGGTTGGCGTGTTTGCCGTTGCGGTTTGGGCGCCGGCCGTGGCCGCGGACTGCGAGGTGATTTCGGCAACCCATAGCGCCGACACCAAAGGCGAGGCGCTGCTGACGTCGCAGGCGCTGCGGCCAAGAGCGCGGGCGAACTTCGGCGCAAGAAACGCTGGAGCCATTTCAGCATGAGCGCGCAAAAGGTGGAGCCAGATCCGTTCTGGAAGAAGGTGCGGCCCAAGGTGCCGACGGACGTGGTCTATGCCTCGTTCGTCACGGCGAAGACCTATACGACCTGCTTTACGTGCGTGGTGGTGCCTTATGTCTGCACGTCCGGTTCGAAAGTTTGCGGCAAATAGGCTGCGTCACGTCCGGCTTGCTGTGGCTGTTCGCCACGCCGACAAGACGGCTCGCATCGGGTTGAAGTCGCGCCATGACGCTGCTGCAAAGCCTGATCTTGGGGGTGGTCGAGGGGATCACCGAGTTCCTGCCGATCTCCTCGACAGGACATCTGATCCTCGCGAGCCGGCTGTTAGGACTGCCGCAGACTGACTTTCAAAAGAGCTTTGAGATCGCGATCCAGCTCGGGGCCATCGGCTCGGTGATCGTGCTCTATTGGCGCCAGTTCTTGGAGCCCGCCGTGCTCGGCCGCGTGATCGCGGCATTCATCCCGACCGGCCTGATCGGCTTTGCGCTCTATCATGTGGTCAAGACCTATCTGTTCGGCAGCGACGCCGTCGTGCTCTGGGCGCTCGGGCTGGGTGGCGTGGCCCTCATCGTGTTCGAGCTGCTGCACAAGGAGAGCGACGATGCCGTCGCCGACGTCGATTCGATCTCCTATCCGAAGGCGATGCTGATCGGGCTGTTTCAGAGTCTGTCGATCGTGCCGGGAGTGTCGCGGGCAGGCGCCACCATCGTCGGCGGCCTCATTCTCGGGCTGAGCCGCAGCACGATCGTAGAGTTCTCCTTCCTGCTTGCCGTGCCGACCATGCTCGCCGCCACCGGCTACGACCTTCTGAAGAACGCGTCGACCTTCCAGCCGCAACAATTCGGCGTCCTCGCCGTGGGCTTCATCTCGTCCTTTTTCGTGGCCATGCTCAGCATCAAGTTCTTGCTGGCCTTTGTCCGCACCCGCACCTTCATCCCATTCGGAATCTACCGCATCGCCGTGGCGCTGGCCTTCGCGCTGCTCTGACATTCCCAGGCCGAGCGATGGCGGACGGACCTTCGGCCCGCTCAGGCCAGGGCCAGGATTTCCTCGGTGCTGAGATGGCCCGGCACCAGCGTGATGGGCACGGGGAAGGTACCCGCCAATCGGCCGCCGGCGAGGGTGGAGACCAGCGGCCCGGGGCCTGATGGGTCCTTGGAGGCGCCGAGCACCAGCACGCCGATATCCTGATCTTCCTCGATCAAGCTCGTGATCTCTTCGGCCATGGCGCCCTCGCGGATGATCTCCTCCGGCACCAAATCCTCAAAGCCCATGGCCTTCAGCTTGCGCCCGAACAGGCGGAACACGGCGCGGGCCTTGCTGTTGCCTTCCTCGCGCGCGATCTCCTCAACGCCCAGCCAATGCTGAAACTCGGCCCCCGGCTCGATCACATAGAGCAGCGCCAGCTGGCCCTTGGTCCGCTCCGCCCGGCTCGCGGCAAAGGCGAGCGCGCTTTCGCATTCCGGCGTCTCGTCGACGACGACCAGGAATTTGCGCTTATGGCCTTCGACGAAGACCTCACGCTTCCGCCGCTCCCGTGACGCTGCGGCGGACTTTGCCTTGGTGGTGGTCTCTTTCTTCTTGGTCATGGGCGCATGCTGCCATCACTCGACGTCATTGTCATGGGCTGCGGATGAAGCCGACGATATCCTTGGTCATGGCCAAGATCGGATCGGCGATGGTCTTGGCGCGGGCCGAGCCGTCGTCAAGGATGCGGTCGATCTCAACCGGATCGGCCATCAAACGCCTGATCTCGCTCCCGATCGGCACTAGCTTGGCCGCGGAAAGCTCCGCCAACGCCTCCTTGAATTTGGAGAAGGACGCATCGCCGAACTCGCGCAGTACCGCCTCTTTGTCGCTCTCAGCCAATGCGGCATAGATGCCGACGAGATTGTCGGCCTCCGCCCTCCCCTCGAGCCCCTTGGCCTCCGAGGGCAGCGGCTCGGGATCGGTCTTCGCCTTTCTGATCTTCTTGGCGATGGTATCGGCATCGTCGGTGAGGTTGATGCGGGTCATGTCGGACTCGTCCGACTTCGACATTTTCTTGGTGCCGTCGCGCAAATTCATCACCCGCGTGGCGGGTCCAGTGATGAGAGGCTCGGGCAGCGGGAAGAAGCCATCCTCGTAGCCGGTCCGCGCGATGGTCTTGGCGAAATCGTTGTTGAATTTCTGGGCGATGTCGCGGGCGAGCTCCAGATGCTGCTTCTGGTCCTCGCCGACCGGAACATGCGTGGCGTGATAGAGCAGAATGTCGGCGGCCATCAGGTTCGGATAGACATAGAGCCCGGCGGACGCGGCCTCGCGGTCCTTGCCAGCCTTCTCCTTGAATTGGGTCATGCGGTTGAGCCAGCCGAGCCGCGCCACGCAATTGAAGATCCAGGCGAGCTCTGCGTGGCCCGAAACCTGGCTCTGATTGAAGACGATGTGGCGGGTGGGGTCGATGCCGGAAGCGATGAACGCCGCGGTCACCTCGCGCGTGTTGTGCTTGAGCTCGTCCGGGTCCTGAAACACGGTGATGGCGTGGAGATCGACCACGCAATAAAGACATTCATGCCTCTCCTGCAGCGCCACGAATTTGGTGATGGCGCCAAGGTAATTGCCGAGATGCAGATTGCCCGTGGGCTGGACGCCCGAAAATACGCGGGTCTTGATGGCTGCCATGCCTCGCCCCTGATGCAAAACTCGGGCGTTATGGCGTGTGGGCCGTCAAGGCGCAAGCACCCATCACCCTTCCCGCCATGCGATTTGCAGCAGAGCTGCGCTCGCGCAAAATCGCGGCAAAAAGCCCTCTCCCAAAACGGGAGAGGGGAAGCTGTGGCGCCGCCGCGCGTTCCATTCCCTCTCCCCTCGTGGGTGAGGGTGGCGACCCGACATTCGGTCGGTCGCCGGGGAGGGGACTTAGTCTAACCTCGCCGGGGGAATAGGGGGACTAGGCGTTTCGGCCTCCATCTCCCGGATCTGTTCGGCAATGGCGACGGTGCGCTGGGCCATGGCGAAATGGAGCCGCTCGACCATGCGACCCTTGACCACGATCACACCCTTATTGGCGTTCTCGGCCTGGCCGAAGGCGTCGATCACTTGGCGCGACCAATCGACCTCTTCTTGTGTCGGCGAGAAGATCTCGTTGCACGGACCGACCTGGCTCGGATGGATCAAGGTCTTGCCGTCCATGCCGAGGGTGCGTCCACGCTCGCACTCCTCGCGCAATCCCGTCTCGTCCTTGAAGTCGTTATAGACGCCGTCGATGATATCGAGCCGATAGGCGCGGGCCGCGACCAGGGTCATGGCGAGCCAGGGAACGATGGCGAAACGGTCATGCAAAGCGCGGGCGCGCGACTCCTTAATCAGGTCGTTGGTGCCCATGACCAGGCAACACAGCCGGTTGTCGTCATAGACGGCGGTGGCGGCGATGGTCCGGGCATTGAGGATGGCCATCGGCGTCTCCATCATGGCCCACAGCCTGATCTTTTCGGGCGCATGCGCGCCGTGCAAGATCTTGGCGACGCTTCTGATGTCGCCCGAATGCACCACCTTCGGCACCAGGATGCCGTCGGGCGCGGCATCGCAGGCGGCGAGTAGATCCTCCGTACCCCAAGGCGTCTCAAGCGCGTTGACGCGGATGACGACCTCGCGCGCACCGTAGCCGCCGGCCTTCACCGCGGCGCAGACCTGCTCGCGGGCGAGGACCTTGGCGTCGGGTGCCACGGCATCCTCGAGGTCGAAGATCAGGGCGTCGGCGGGAAGGGTCTTAGCCTTCTCCAGGGCGCGCTCATTCGACCCTGGCATATAGAGCACGCTTCGGCGTGGCCTGCCTTGCATGGCCCAGACTCCCTCTTTTGTGCACTGCAACATAACCGGCGGAAGCAGGAGGGACAAGCCCGCTGCACAGGCGCTCGGCCTTAGCCAGGGTTCAGGCGCTTGAGCCAAGATTTTGGCTCGACCGCGCCGAACAACGAGGCCGCGACGGCATAGACGGCGAGGCCCACGGCAACCAGCGCCAGCAGCGCCGCGATTTGCACGATCAGGCCGTTGGCCGGCGCGAACCAGCCCTCGCCCGCACGCACCATGGCCCAGACCGCGGCGCCCATGAGCAGCGTCGCGGCACAGATGCCGGGGAAGCGGCGGCGGAAGATGGCATCGAGCGAAAACTCCTCGCGGGCCTTAAGCGTGCCGGCGAGGAGGGCGACCTGGAGCCAGCCGGCGATGGAGGTGGCGATGGCGATGCCAACCGCGCCGAGGATCACGAACAGCGTGAGGCTCAGAGCGACATTGGCGGCCATGCCGATGCCGGCATAGATCATCGGCGTCTTGGTGTCCTCGCGGGCGAAGAAGCCTGGATGAAACACCTTGATCAGCACGAAGGCGGGTAGTCCCGGCGCCAATGCAGCCAGCATCGAAGCCGTCGCCTTGGCGTCGATGGCGGTGAAGGCGCCATGCTCGAACAGCACCCGGATAATCGGGTCGGCGGCGATGAACAGAGCCACCGCGGCCGGCAGGGTCAACAGCAGTGCGGTCTCCAGCGAGCGGTTTTCGGCGGCAATGGCCCCGGCATGATCGTCGGCGCGAAAGCGGCGGCTGAGCTCGGGCAGGAGCACGACGCCGATGGCGACCCCGATCACGCCGAGGGGAAGCTGGAACAGGCGGTCGGCATAATACAGCCACGACACGACCCGGTCCTGAAGCGAGGCGATCACGGTGTTGAGCACGACCGTGATCTGGCCCATGCCGCCGGCGATCAGCGCGGGTGCGGCGAGCGCGAGCAGCCGGCGCATATCGGCGTTGAGCCGCGGCAGCTGAAACGAGAGCCGCATTTTCGCCCGCGTCGCCGCCACCGCGACGACCAGCACCTGCAACACGCCCGAAGCGGCGATGCCCCAGGCAAGCGCAATCGCGGCGACGCTCTGGCCGCCATCGCCGAAGGTCATGACCGCCAGCAGCACGGCGATCAGCACGATGTTGAGGAGGCTCGGAGCGAAGGCGGCAATGGCGAAGCGTCCGAGCGCGTTGAGAATGCCCGAATAGAGCGCGACCAGGGACATGCAGAGCAGGAACGGCAGGGCGATGCGCGCGAGCAGGACGGCGAGATCGAATTTGGCCGGGTCGGTGGCGAAGCCCGGCGCCAGCAGGAGCATGAGCCAGGGCATGGCGATCTCGCCGAGGACGGTGAACAGCAGAAGCACGAGCGTAAGCCCGGCGAGCGCTTGCTCGGCGAAGGCGCGCGCCCCCGCCTCCCCCTCCTGGCCGTGAAAGCGCTTGGCGAAGAGAGGGATGAAGGCCGCGTTGAAGGCGCCCTCGGCGAAGAGGCGGCGGAACAGATTGGGGATGCGGAAGGCCACGAAGAAAGCATCGGCGACGGGCCCCGCGCCCAGCACCGTAGCGATCAGCACGTCCCGGATGAAGCCGAGGACGCGGCTGAAGGCAGTCATCACGCCAACGGTGGCGAATGCACGGTAGAGGGCCATGGCTTAGGGAGGTGGAGGAGTGTGCAGCAGCTTACGCGGGCGGAAACGCCGCCTCCGAATGCGCCACCAGGGCCTTGGTCAGGCGCTCACGGATAGCGGACATGCGGCTTGTGCTCGTGATCTTCTTGCCCGTGAGGTCGGTCACATAGAACACGTCCACCGCCTTCTCGCCGAAGGTGGCGATGTGGGCCGAGGCGATGTCGAGATTCAAATCGGCGATCTCGCGCGTCACGTCATGTAGCAGGCCCGGCCGGTCGAGGCCGTTGATCTCGATCACGGTGAGCGCGTCGGACAGCGTGTTGTCGATCACCACCTGCGGCTCCACGGTGAAGGCTGACAGGCGCGCCTTTGGCTTCTTTTTGGTGGCGACGACGTCGAAGAGCCTCGCCTCACCCTTCAGCAGCTTCTCGATCGTCGCCGCGATCTTCCTCGCGCGCCGCTCCTCGTCCTCGGCGTAGTCGAATTCACGCTCGAGGTGGATGGTATCGAGCGCCATGCCGTCGCGCGTGGTCGAGATCTGAGCATCGACGATATTGGCGCCGGCTCCGGCGCAGGCGCCGGCCGCAAGCGAAAGCAAGCGCGTGTGGTTCGGTGCCAGCAGCGTGATCTCGGTCACGCCGCGGAAGGCGTCGGTGGCGATGTGGGTGACGAGCGTCTTGCGCTTCGCCTCGGCGGCGCGCGTGAGCTTGGCGTGCTCGGCGATAACGTCGAGATCGGTGCGCAGCCAATAGGCCGGATAGTGACGGTCGATGAAGCGATCGAGCGCGTCCTTTGGCCAGTCCTTGAGCCTCAGTTTGAGCTCGTCTTGGGCGCGGGTCATGCGCTCGGTGCGCGACAGCGTAGTGTGGCCGCCACCGAGCAGCGGCTCCGTCTCGAAATAGAGCGTGCGCAGCAACTGTCCCTTCCACCCGGTCCAGACCCCCGGCCCCACCGCGCGCAGATCGGCCACGGTCAGCACGAGCAGCAGCTTCAGCCTTTCGCGGCTCTGCACAACATTGGCAAAATCGCGGATGGTCTTGGGGTCGTTCAGATCGCGGCTCTGAGCGAAGGTGCTCATGGTGAGATGATGCTCGACCAGCCAAGAGGCGGTCTCGGTCTCGGAGGCGGTTAGGCCAAATCTCGGCCCAAGCTCGCGCGCGATCCGGGCGCCTGCCTCCGAATGGTCCTCGTCACGGCCCTTGGCGATGTCGTGCAGAAATACCGCGATATATAGGGCGCGCCGGTTGTCGATGGTCCTGATCACCTCGGTCGAGACCGGATGCTCGGCGGCATAGCGGCCGCGCTCGATGTCGGACAGGAACCCGATCATGCGGATCAGATGCTCGTCCACGGTGAAGTGGTGATACATGTTGAACTGCATCATTGAGATGACGCGTCCGAAATCGGGAACGAAGCGGCCGAGCACGCCCGACTCGTTCATATTGCGCAGGACCGATTCAGGATCGCGGGCGTCCGACAGCAGTTTGAGGAAAAGGCGGTTGGCCACAGGGTCTGCGCGCAAGCCGTCGTCGATCAAGCGAAGATTCGCCCGCACCTGACGCAATACCTCGGGTGAAAACGTCGCTTGCTGCTCGTCGGCCAGCGCGAACAGCCGGATGAAATTGACCGGGTCCTTGACGAAGACTTCCTTGTGGTTGGCGCTGATGCGGCCATTCTCGATGCGGAAGTCCGAGGTGCGCCGGAGCTTGGCGCGGCGGCGCCAGCCGAATGGCGACAACAGCGTGCCGAGCGACGGTAGCGACTTCAACTGCTTCATCTCGAGCGCCGAGCAAACGATGCGTGTCAACTCGCCCACCTCCTTGGCCACGAGAAAATAGTGCTTCATGAAACGCTCGACGCCACGAAGGCCCGCATGCTCGCGATAGCCGAGTCGCTCCGCCATGGCCTGTTGCAGATCGAAGCTCAAACGCTCCTCGGGGCGGTCGGTGAGAAAATGCAGTTGGCAGCGCACGGACCACAGAAAGCCTTCGCAGCGGCGGAAGCTCACATACTCTCCCGGCGTGAACACGCCGGCATCGATGAACTCCGCTTCGGCCTTGTCCGGATAGAGGTGCTTTGCGAGCCAGTGCAAGGTGTGCAGGTCGCGCAAGCCACCCTTGCCTTCCTTGATGTTGGGCTCGACCAGATAGCGCGACGCGCCGGATCTGACGTGACGGGCATTCTGCTCCTCGAGCTTGGCGTCGATGAAGGCCCGGGCATTGCCCCCGAGCACGTCTTGGCGGAAGCGCTGCTGGAATTGGGCGAACAGAGTTTCATCGCCGAGGATTAGGCGCGCGTCGAGCAACGCCGTGCGGATGGTCATGTCGGCGAGCGAGAGCCTCACGCATTGGTCGATGTTGCGCGTGGCGTGGCCCACGTTGAAGCCCAAATCCCAGAGCAGATAGAGCATGTATTCGGCGACGCTCTCGCCCCACGCTGTCTGCTTGTAGGGGAGCAGGAATAGGAGATCGATGTCGGAGCCCGGCGCCAGCATGCCGCGCCCGTAGCCGCCTTGGGCCACAACGGCCATATGCTCGGCCGCAGACGGATTCTTGGCCGGATAGACATGATTGGTGATGAAATCGTAAGTGAGCCGGATCAGAGCGTCCTGGAAGGCGCTCAAGCCCTCGGCGCAAGCTCGCCCGTCGCCGTCGCGCTCCAGCTGGAGCTTGGCTTCTGAGCGCGCCTCGTCGACGAGCTGCTTCAGGCGCTCGACCAGCGCGATCCGGAGCGCCGAATCCTGCCCGGAATAGGAATGGGCAAGCTCGGCGGTCTCCTGGCGCAATGCGTCGAGATCGAAATAGGGCGCAGATTTGACGATTGCTTGGTCCATGGCCTTTCTAAGCCAATCTAGCACATCAGGACTTAAGGCCCGGTAGTACGGTCCAGCAAGCCCTTCAGCCGGTAGATCGCCTCAAGCGCCTCGCGCGGGGTCATGGCATCGGGCCTGAGCGCCTCGATCGCGGTTTCGAGTGGCGAGCCCGGCGCCGGGGGTGAAGCCGAGACGGTTTTGGCAGCGCTGAACAAGGGCAGATCGTCGGCGAGATCTGACGGCTTCGGCCTGCCGTCGGCCTTCTCCAGTTCGGTCAGCACCTCGCTCGCCCGAACGAGCACGGGTGGGGGCAGCCCCGCAAGCTTGGCCACGTGGATGCCGTAGGACCGGTCGGCGGCGCCAGGCACGACGCGGTAGAGAAAGATGATCTCCTCGCGCCACTCCTTGACCTCCACCGTTGCGTTAGCGGCGTGGGCGAGGCGGTCGGCGAGCGCGGTCAGCTCGTGATAATGCGTCGCGAACAACACGCGGGAGCGGTTGACCTCGTGCAGATATTCGAGCGTCGCCCAGGCGATGGAGAGGCCGTCGAAGGTCGCCGTCCCGCGGCCGATTTCATCCAGCACGACGAAGGATCGCGGGCCGGCCTGATTGAGGATGGCCGCCGTCTCGACCATCTCGACCATGAAGGTCGAGCGGCCGCGGGCGAGGTCGTCGGCGGCGCCGACACGGCTGAACAGGCGATCGACAATACCTATATGCGCAGCCTTGGCCGGCACGAAGGAGCCTGCCTGCGCCAGCACCGTGATGACGGCGTTCTGGCGGAGGAAGGTCGACTTGCCCGCCATGTTGGGTCCGGTCACGACCAGAATGCGCGTGCCCTCGTCCTTCGTCTCGGTGCCCAGCCGGCAGTCATTGCCGACGAAGCTCGCGCCATCGCCGCGGGCCAGGCTTTCCTCGACCATCGGGTGGCGTCCCTCCTCGATGGCGAAGACGGGACTGTCGTCGACCTCGGGCCGGACAAAAGACTGCTCGACCGCGAGCTCGGCCAGGCCCGCGTGATGATCGAGCTCCGCCAGCCCGCCGCTGGCAGCGGCCAGAGCGGCCTGTTCAGCGAGCACCGCTTCGGTCAGACGGGTGAAGAGGTCGAGCTCGAGCGCGAGCGCCCGGTCGGCCGCGGTGGTGATCCGCGCCTCGAGCTCGGCCAGCTCGAGCGTGGAGAAGCGCATGACATTGGCGAGCGTCTGCCGGTGCACGAAGGTTTCGGCGTGGGGCGGATTGCTCAAGGCGGCGGCATTGGTCGCCGTGACCTCGATGAAATAGCCCAGCACATTATTGTGGCGCACCTTCAGCGATTTGACGCCGGTCGCGTCGGCATAGCGGGATTGCAGACCGGCGATGACTTGGCGGCTGCCGTCCCTGAGCTTTCGGTGCTCATCGAGATCTCCGTTGAAGCGATCGCGGATGAAGCCTCCGTCGCGCTTGTTCACCGGAAGCTCGTCGGCGAGCGCGCCGGCAAGCGTCGCCTCCACCGCCTCGGGCACGGATTTGAGCTTGACCACGATCAGGTCCAGCTCGTGCGGCAGGCCGAGCGCATCGGCGGCCCGGGTGAGGTGGGCGGCGAGCGCGCGGGCTGTGCTGATGGCGGCGCGCACGGCGCCGAGATCGCGTGGACCGCCTCGCGCCAGGGCCAAGCGCGCCAGCGCCCGCGCCAAATCCGGCGCGCCCTTCAGCTCCTGGCGCAGCGTCTGGCGCAACCGCGGCTCGCGCGTGAGGTAGCCGACCGCATCCAGGCGCCCATTGATGGCGCTCGCATCGGTCAGAGGGCTGCCGATCCTGCTCGCCAGCTCCCGGGCGCCGGCGCCGGTGACGGTGCGATCAATGGCAGCGAGCAGGCTGCCGGCGCGCGCGCCCTGATTGGAGCGGATCAGCTCCAGATTGGCCCTGGTCGCGGCATCGATCAGGAGCAGGCTCCCGGGGGCCTCTTTGCGCGGCGGGCGAACCAGCGGCATGCGGCCGACCTGGGTGATCTCGACATACGCGAAGAGCCCGGCAAGGGCGGCAAGCTCGGACTTTGAGAACTCGCCGAAACCCTCAAGCGCGGCCACGCCGAGACGGGCTTTCAGCGCCCGCTCGCCCCGGGCCGAATCGAAATGGGCGCGAGGGACCGGTGTCAGCGCGGCGCCGGCGCCCTGGACGATGGCGCGAAACGACGGATCGGCGGCTTGGTCGTCGCCGATGAGGATCTCCCGCGGCGACAGCCGAAAAAGCTCTCCCGCCAAGTCCCGGTCGCCGACCGTCGCCGTCAGCAGCTCGCCGGTTGAGATGTCGAGCGAGGCGAGGGCGCAGGCGCTCTCCCCGCTTTCATCCTGAGGCCCATAAAAGAGGGCGGTGAGAAAATTATGGGACCTCGCGTCGAGCAGGCTCTCTTCGGTCAGCGTACCCGGGGTGACCAGGCGCACCACGTCGCGGCGGACCACGGATTTCGGGCCGCGCTTGCGCGCCTCAGCCGGGTCCTCGGTCTGCTCGCACACGGCCACGCGGTGACCTTGCGCGATCAAGCGCTGGAGATAGTCGTCGGCGGCGTGCACGGGGACGCCGCACATCGGGATGTCCTCGCCCCGATGCTTGCCGCGCTTGGTCAAGGCAATGCCGAGCGCGCGGGAGGCAACGCAAGCGTCGTCGAAGAACATCTCGTAAAAATCGCCCATGCGATAGAACAGCAGGCAATCGGCATTGGCGGATTTGATTTCAAGATATTGGGCGATCATCGGCGTGGCGGCATCGTCGGGGCGTGAGGAGACGCCCGCGGCAGTCTCGCCAGCGCGATCGGCTTCCGCCCCAGTTTCCGCTTCGGCCATGGTCAAGGGTGGTACCCGCTCCTTTTCCCCCAGACAAGGCCAGCGCCTGTCCCCCGCCGTTCGTCCACAGGGACGGGGCCGGGGGCGGCGCTGGCTGTCCGTTGATCGTGACGTCCGGCTCCTCTAGGGTGCGCTCGATTTAGCGGCTTCAAGCGGAGAGAGAATGCGCCCTTCCAAACGCATGGCTGACGCCTTGCGCCCCATCAGCCTCGAGCGCGGCGTTTCCCGCCACGCCGAAGGCTCCTGCCTCGTCCGCTTCGGCGACACTCATGTGCTGTGCATGGCCACGGTCGGCGAATCGGTGCCGCCCTGGCTCAAAGGGAGCGGCAAGGGCTGGGTCACGGCGGAATACGGCATGCTGCCACGCGCCACCTCGGAGCGGACGCGCCGGGAAGCGGCGACGGGCAAGCAATCGGGACGCACCCAGGAAATCCAACGCCTGATCGGACGCTCGCTGCGGGCCGTCACCGACCTCGGGGTGCTCAGCGAGCGGCAGATCACGCTCGATTGCGACGTGCTCCAGGCCGATGGTGGCACGCGCACCGCCTCGATCACCGGCGCCTGGATCGCGCTTCACGACGCGCTGCAATGGATGAAGGCCCGCAACATGATCAAGAGCAACGCTCTGCGCGACCACGTCGCCGCGGTGTCTTGCGGTCTTTATGCGGGCGAGGCCGTGCTTGATCTCGACTATATCGAGGATTCAGAAGCACAGGCCGACGCCAATTTCGTCATGACCGGGTCGGGCGGTATCGTCGAGGTGCAAGGAACGGCGGAGACCGAAGCCTTCAATCAGGATCAGTTCGATGCCTTGATGCTGCTTGCCCGACGCGGCATCGCCGAGCTCGTGCAGTTGCAGAAGCTCACCGTGGCCTGACATGGGCGGGGTCCTGCGGCGCGGCGCGCGCTTCGTCATCGCCAGCCATAATGAAGGTAAGGTGCGGGAGATGGCGGAGCTCCTGGCTCCGCTCGGCATCGAGACGGTGTCAGCGGCCAAGCTCAATCTGCCCGAGCCGGAGGAGACCGGCGAGAGCTTCGCCGATAATGCCCGGCTGAAGGCGGTCGCCGCGGCGAAGGCATCGGGCCTCCCGGCGCTGTCCGACGATTCGGGTCTGGAGGTCGCGGCTCTCGCCGGCGATCCCGGCATTCATTCGGCGCGCTGGGGCGGAGAGGCGCGGGATTTCAACCTTGCCATGGAGCGCCTCAAGCGCGAGCTGGAAGCGGCCGGCGCCGATGAGCCAAAGGCCAATTTCACCTGCGCACTGGCGCTTGCCGCGCCCGACGGACAGGTGCAAGTGTTCGAGGGCAAGGTGTTCGGCACGATCGTGTGGCCGCCACGCGGAACGCACGGTTTCGGCTACGATCCGATCTTCGTGCCGGACGGCTATCAGGAGACGTTCGGCGAGATGGAGCCCATGCTCAAACATGCCATCTCGCACCGCGCCCGCGCCTTCGAGAAGATGATCGTGCGCAGTTCCATCTCTTATGCTGAAGACTAGCCAACCCGCCGTCCCTCGCTTTGCCGCCGCCCATGGCGGCAAGCTGGCACGCGCCGCGACGGAGGAGCTGGAGCCTTTCGGGCTCTATGTGCATTGGCCCTTCTGCCTCTCCAAATGCCCTTATTGCGATTTCAACTCCCACGTCCGCCATGGCGGCATCGACGAGGGCACGTTCCTTGCCGCCTATCTCGCCGAGCTTGACCATTTCGCTTCGCTGACACCGGGGCGCACGCTCACGAGCATCTTCTTCGGCGGCGGCACGCCCTCGCTGATGGGCGCTGCGACCGTGGCCGCGATCCTCGACCACATCGCCGCGCTGTGGACCGTGGCGGAGGGCGCCGAGGTCACGCTCGAGGCCAACCCGACTAGCGTCGAGGCGGATCGCTTCGCCGGCTATCGCGCCGCCGGCGTCAACCGCGTGTCGCTCGGGGTGCAGTCGCTCGAGGATGAGAGCTTGAGAGCGCTTGGGCGTAAGCATAGCAGCGCGGAGGCGCTTGCGGCGCTCGCCATCGCCAAGCGCCATTTCGAGCGCGTGTCGTTCGATCTGATCTATGCGCGGATGGGACAGAGTGTGGAGGACTGGCGACGCGAGCTCGCGCGCGCGCTTGCCCATGCGCAGGATCACCTCTCGCTCTATCAGCTCACGATCGAGGCCGGCACCCCCTTCGCCGCCCGGCACGAAGCGGGCAGCCTGACGATCCCGGATGGCGATCTGGCGCGCCAATTCTATGCTTTGACGCAGGAGCTTTGCGACCAAGCTGGGCTTCCCGCCTATGAGGTCTCGAACCACGCGCGGCCGGGATCGGAGTCGCGCCACAATCTCCTTTATTGGCGCGGCCACGAGTATGCGGGCGTCGGCCCGGGCGCGCATGGCCGGATCGGCCATGGCGGCGCCAAACGCGCGATTTCGACGCGCAAATCGCCGGAAGCCTGGCTAGAGGCGGTCGAGACCGGCGGTCATGGGATCGAGCAGGACGAGCTGCTGACCCCGCAGGAGCTGGCGGATGAATATCTGCTGATGGGCCTGCGGCTCGAAGAAGGCATCGATCTCAAGCGGCTCCAGGCCATCGATGGCCGCGTGCTGGACGCGCCGCGCTTACGCGAGCTCGAGGCGCAGGGCTTCGTCAGGCGAAGGGGCGATCGGCTCAAAGCCACCGATCGAGGCCTGCTCGTGCTCGACCGGCTGATCCTCGAGCTTGTTGCCGCCTAATATTGCGCAGAGCTGAAGCTGTTCGGCGCGGGCTCAAGCACCCGTGGCCCATATTCCCGCACTTCGAGGATGGCCAAGCCCCGCTCGCTGGTGCCATCCGGGAGCAAGCGGAATAAGCCATCGACGCCGGCGAAGCCGCTGCCGCGGGTGAGCGTCGTCGCGGTGTAGCGCTGGCCCGGCGGATTTTGCGACAAGGACACGGCGAGGCTCACCGCGTCGTAGGCCAAGCTCGCGATGCGGGGCGGCGTCGAGCCGTAGGTCTTGGCGTAGCGTCCGGTGAAGTCGGTCCAGCCTTTCGGATCAGGCGCGGCGTACCAGCCGCCAATCAGGGCCCTGTCTCTGCCGATATTGGGGTAGTCCCACTGCCCGGTGCCGACGAATTGGATGCTGCCGCCAACGACCCCGGCGGAGGCGAGCAAGGGCGCCAGCAATTGCAGATCCTCGGGGCCGGCGGGCAAGAACAGCGCATCGACCTGCTGGCCGGATTTGATCGCGTTCGAAACCTGGCGCACCGGTCCAAGCATGGCGTTGGCGTCGCTGGGCGGGAAGCTCGCGCGGACCACGGCCTGGCCCCCGGCACGCGTCACGCTGCGGGCGAAGGCGGCTTCGGCGAGGCGGCCGTAAGGCGACTGCGGAATGAGCAGCGCGAAATTGCGTTTGCCGCGCGCCACCGCATAGGAAACGATCCGCGGCACGTCGCGACCGGCAAGGAAGCTCAAGAGATAGACGCCGTTCCCGGCCACCTTCTCATCGCTTGAAAACGCGATCATGGGCACATTCGCTTGGCGCGCCAACGGCGCCGCGCCGGTTACTTCCTGGGCGAAGAGCGGGCCGATAATCAGCTCGGCGCCGTCTTGGATCGCGCTTTGCGCCGCGGCTCTGGCGCCCTCCGGCGTGCCGCGTGTGTCCTTGGGCATCAGCGAGACGGACGGATTGTCGAAGTCGAACAGAGCAAGCTCGGCCGCCTGCTTGAGCGCCTTGGCGACGGCCGGCGTATTGCCGGAAGCGGTCATCGGCAGGAGCAGCGCAACCTTTACCGTGGCGGTCGAGCCCGTGAAAGCGGGGCCGCTCGGTCCCGGTCCACTGCCGCCGCCGCACGCGGCGAGAAGAGCCACGAGGACGAGGCTCGCCGCCGCGAGCGTTGCCGCTCGCACGGTCAGACCTATGCTGCCTGGACGTCGCATGACCCCCTTCGCTCCAAGGCCCGCAAGCCGAAAGGCGCTCATGCGAGCTTAAATCCCCAGCGGAAGACGCAAAGCGCACACTCGCCCATCGGGGCCCCGGAACCGCCGCCGCGCGCCCTCGGGACAAGAAACTCGACCGCAAACGTGGCTCAATCGTGATGGCGCAAGGGCACTATAGCATGTCGCCCCTGGAAGCCTAGCCAACGCGCCCGCCGCCGCTTTTTAACCAGTTCATCGGCGGCAGGCTGGGATATAAGCGCGAGCGTGCAGGACCGCGAACGAGACAACCAGAACGCATCGCCCCGCTTGATCGAGCGCGCGCAAGACGTGCTCGCCGAGATCGTGGCGCGTCCGCTCGAGCCCGGCCTCTATCTCGTCGCCACCCCGATCGGCAATCTCGGCGACATTTCGCTCCGGGCGCTTGCGGTACTCGCCCGCGCCGATCTGATCGCGGCGGAAGACACTCGCCATAGCCGCAAGCTTCTCTCCCATTTCGGCATCACGCGCGAACTCTCAGTCTATCACGAGCACAATGCGGCGAGGGAACGGCCGCGGCTGCTTGCCCGCATGGCTACCGGACACTCCGTGGCGCTGATCTCAGATGCTGGGACGCCGCTGATTTCCGATCCCGGCTACAAGCTCGTGCGCGAAACCTTGGATGCCGGACTGAAGGTGACCAGCATCCCCGGCCCGTCGGCGGTGATGACGGCGCTGACCTGCGTCGGCCTTCCCACCGACAGCTTCCTGTTCGGCGGCTTCCTGCCGGTGAAGTCCGGCCCACGGCGAAAGCGGCTCGAAGAGCTGAAGCCGGTGCCGGCCACGCTCGTTCTGTTCGAGACGGCGTCGCGTCTGACCAAGAGCCTTGCCGACATGGCCCAGACGCTTGGCCCGCGCGAGGCGGCCGTGGCCAAGGAGCTGACCAAGCTGCATGAAGAGGTGGCAAGGGGGACGCTCCACGAGCTTGCGCGAAGCGGCGCGCTCTTGCCGGAGCTCAAGGGCGAGTTCGTGGTGGTGATCGCCCCTCCCGCTCCCGAGGAAGGCCTGATCGGCGATGAGGTCATCGTGGCGCGCTTGCGGCAGGCGTTGGAACAGATGAGCTTCCGCGACGCCGTGCACAGCGTCGCGGAGACCTTCAAGCTCAAGCGCAGCCGCGTCTATGAGCTTGGGCTTGCGCTCGAGCGCGACGAGCCGTGAGAGCAAAGCGGATTAGAGCCTATCGGCATGGTCTGTTCGCTGAGACGATCGCGGCGCTGCTGCTTCGGCTCAGAGGCCACCGCATTCTCGCGCGCCGATATAAGACCCCAGTCGGCGAGATCGATCTCGTGGCGCTGAAAGGTAGACGCCTCGCTTTTGTCGAAGTCAAACATCGCCGCAGCTTCGAGGATGCGGGCTGGGCCCTGCCGAGCCGCGCGCGCCGCCGTATCGTCCGGGCCGCGCAGTATTGGCTGTCAGGCCATCCCGATTTGCCGGCCACGACATCGCCTTCGACGTGGTGCTGGCCGCGCCTTGGGCCTGGCCGCATTATATTGAGAACGCATTTCCTGTTTGACCTCGGCAGGTGTTTGGCGCGAGCTTCCCCACGTCAAAACCCAAGCGAAAGATCATGGCCCTCAAAGTCGCATTCCAGATGGACCCCATCGAGCGCATCGATATCAGGGGCGATTCCACCTTCGCGCTCCTGCTCGAGGCGCAATGGCGCGGCCATGACGTGTTCTATTACACGCCCGACAATCTCTCGCTGCGCGACGGCAGACTGATCGCGCTTGGCCACAGCCTCACCGTCGAGGACAAGCCCGGCGCCCATTATCGCCTCGCCCATCCGCGCGAAGAGGACCTATCGACTTTCGACGTGGTCCATCTGAGGCAAGACCCGCCCTTCGACATGGCCTACATCACCACCACGCATCTGCTGGAGCGCATTCATCCGAAGACACTGGTGGTCAATGACCCGGCCGCCGTGCGCAACGCGCCGGAGAAGGTGTTCGTGCTCGACTATCTCGATCTGATGCCGCCGACGCTCGTCACCCGCTCAGCCGAGGAGATCAAGGCGTTCCGCGAGGAGCATAAGGACATTGTGGTTAAGCCGCTTTATGGGAATGGCGGGGCCGCCGTGTTTCGCATTCCTTCCGGCGACACCAATCTCAACTCGCTGATCGAGCTGCTCGGCATCACCTTCCGCGAACCGATCATGGTGCAGCGCTACCTGCCTTCGGTGCGCGAAGGCGATAAGCGCATTATCCTCGTCGATGGCGAGATCGCCGGCGCCATCAATCGCGTGCCAGCCGCCGACGAGACCCGCTCCAATCTGCATGTTGGCGGCAAGGCCGAGCCCATCGAACTGACGGCGCGCGACCGCGAGATCTGTGCGCGGCTGCGGCCGGAGCTGAAAAAGCGCGGGCTGATCTTCGTCGGCATCGACGTGATCGGCGACTATCTCACCGAGATCAACGTCACCTCGCCCACCGGTATCAGGCAGGTGGCGCAGTTCGGCGGGGCAGACATCTCCGCCATGATCTGGGACGCGGTGGAGATGAAGGTGGCGAAGGAGCGTAGCCGATGACCGACGGCAAGCAGCTCGGCGCGGTGTTCGACGCCCATACCGCGGCCGAGTTCCAGACGCGCGACATCGAGGCGACCATGGCGACCATGGCCGCCAAGCCGCATGTGACTCACATTCCGACCATGACCGGCGGTCACGGCCACGACAATGTGCGCCGCTTCTACGAGACCTGGTTCATTGGCCGTTGGCCGGATGACCTCGAGGTCAAGCCGGTGTCGCGCACCGTGGGCGAGACCCAGGTGGTCGACGAGGTGATCCTCTCTTTCACCCATGATCGCGAGATGCCGGCCCTGCTCCCCGGCATCACGCCGACCGGGCGCAAGGTGGTGATCCCCTTCGTCGTGGTCGTCGGCTTCGAGGGCGACAAGATCGCCTTTGAGCGGATCTACTGGGATCAGGCGTCGCTGCTGGTGCAGCTCGGGCTCCTCGACAAGGGGACGCTGCCGGTGACCGGGACCGAGCAGGCGGCGCGCCTGCTCGATCCCAACCTGCCCTCCAACACCCTGATCCCTGAAGGCTAGCGAATAATGTTCGCTGATTGTTCTTGAAGCCAAATTGGGCATATATCCCCTTGGCGTATGCTCGGGTATGCTGTAACTATTAGCCTATGGCCAGCAGAATCCAGAATTTCGTCAACAGGCTCAGTGCTCACGTCACTCTTTGGCAGTTATTGCCATGGGGGTGGCTCGTGACTGCCTTCGCTGTGCCAGCGTGGATGGTGCGGGCCTACGACGTATTCTCGGCTTATGCTCCGCTTTCCTGGCTCATAGCTGGGTTTGTAGGTTTGCTAGTCGGCTCCGCAGTTTACGCCCTCGTAATGAGGGGGCGGCTGTGGGCTTCAAAGCGCCTCAGTCAAGAGGTTTGGACTAGGCCATGTACTCATAAAAAGGGGACCATTACGGGACCGTCTGCTTTGCCCCCGATAGCGGGCGTAAGTCGAACCCACCTAAAGAGTCCGCTTCGTGCCACAAGCGGACATTCAGATTGAAACAACTTAAGAGTCGTGCGCCTCACTGGGCATCACTCTCGGTCGGCGAAGGTTCGGAGCGCATCCGGATCGAGGATCTGCAAGCCTCGGTAACGGAGCTCGACCAGCCCTCGATCGGCCAGTCGCTTCAAGATGCCGTGGACCGAGCTGTGCGAGAGATTGGCTGCGCCGGCGAGTTCCTCCTGGGTGATTCCGATTTCGGCTCCATGCCGGTCCTGGCGATTGGTGAAGTGGTGCCCGCTCAGTCTCAAGAGAACCGCTGCGCAGCGGCGCTCGCTATTTCGGATCAGCAGATCGGCGGCAACCCTCGAGGCCACGTCGCCATAGGTGATTGCCAGCGGCATGAAATGGCGCCAACAGTCCGGTCGTCGGTTGAGCAATGCCCTCACTTCGGCATGGGGTACCCGCGCCAACTGGACGTCCGTTCTCGTGGTCGCTGCGACCGGCCTCGGCTGGCCGCTGAGGATGGGAATGTAGCCGAACCAGAAGACGGGATGAACGAAATGCATGAGCGGTGTGTCGGCGCGCCCGAGGACCGTCCTGAATTCCACGACACCCTGCGCAAGCCCGACCAGTTCGCCTTCTTCTTCGTCGCCGGTCTGGATCAATTTGCCGGCCTCAACGTGCTGCCAACTGCACCGCGACAGAATGGCGTTGCGGAATTCGGCGGGCGTCTTGCTCAGCCAACCCTCATGGCCGATCAAGGCAAGGCCTTCATCCTGATTCAATGCCGTGTCTCCTGGTTGCCCGCTATTCTGGCGACACCCCACAAATACCCAAAACTGCGAAATTGGAAACGTCGAAGTACGCTAATCCATGCTAATGACTTCAGCCCACCCTTCGCGTCTGGGCAAGTGCACAATGGGTCAGCCTTAGGGGCAAGGGGTGCCAAATGAGATCCATCGCCGGCGATTTGGCGACGCCCATGGCGTGCGCGTTGGGCTTTCTTCTTGCTGCTACAATAAGTGCTTCCCCCACAAGTTCGCTGGCTGCCGATATGCCGATCGCCGACGGCGAGGTTTTCGTGGCGCCAATGGCGGCAGCCCCCTCGGACTGGCAATTCCGCGTCACCCCTTATGTCTGGATCCCTGGCGTCAGCGGGGACGTCGCGGTGCGCGGACACCCGGTCGACATCGACGTCAACGTTTTTGATCTGTTCGACTCCGGGAGTTCGGGCGTTGATCTAGAGTCCCTCGCGGCCTTGATGGGCTACCTTGAAGTCAGCAAGGGACGTTGGTCCATTTATGGCGACGTCGTCTGGGGCAAGTTCGGACTTTCGGGAGACGCCGTGGCGCAGCGCAATCCAACCGCCAATCTATCCTTGTCTGCCGGTGCGAATGCCGGGTTGGACTACGAGACCACCATGATCGAGAGCGGAGTTGCCTATCAGGTAGCCAACTGGTCTGGGGCACAGTCCTCCACGGCGTTGGATTTGCTTGGCGGCGCCCGCTATTGGAACCAGGAGCTTGACCTCTCGCTGGCAGTGACCGGGGCAGTCGATTTCGGTCGGCTTGGTCTCGAGAGGTCGGGTTCGCGCGCAGTTGCGAGATCCGGCACGATAGATTGGGTTGATCCTTTCGTCGGGTTGCGGGTGCGGCACGAATTGGCCCCCGGCCAAGAGCTTCAGTTTCTCGGCGACGTCGGCGGATTCGGCGTGGGCAGCGACTTCTCTTGGCAGCTGTTTGCCGGATACAGCTTCGACTTTTCTTTCTGGCAATCGACACTTCATGGTCTTGTTGGCTATCGCGCCCTGGCCGTTGACTACAGCGAAGGAAGCGGCACGAAGGCTAACAGCATCGACTTGGTGCTGCATGGTCCTGTCGCAGGCTTGAGCTTCAGGTGGTAGCGGCAATTAACCCCTAGTGGGCCCCGGCCTAAATTTCATGGGAAGTGAAGGAACGTCCACTCATGCAAACTATGTTCACAATCAAGTCCAGTGCTCATGATCGCCACCCCAAATTTCTAGACAGAGGAAACTCAATGAAGATCACTCGACAATTATGTCTCGGGACACTTGCGCTGTTGGGTACCGCCATCGCTGCGGTTGCGCCGGCAGCCGCACAGGATAAAAAGCCCAATATCCTGTTTATCATGGGCGATGACATCGGCTGGATGCAGCCGAGCATCTACCATCGCGGCCTGATGGTCGGGGAAACGCCCAATATCGATCGCATCGGGCAGGAAGGCGCGATGTTCACCGACTACTACGCAGAGCAGAGCTGCACGGCCGGGCGCAACGCCTTCTTCACCGGCATGCAGCCGCTACGGACCGGCATGATCATGCCCCAACTGCCGGGTAGCCCGAGCTACCTCCAGCCTGGAACTCCGTCGCTTGCGGTTTTCCTGCGGGATCTGGGATACTCAACGGGCGAGTTCGGCAAGAACCATCTCGGCGACCATACCGATGCCCTGCCGACAGCGCACGGCTTCGAGGAGTTCTGGGGCTACCTCTATCACCTCGACGCGATGCAAGGGGTGAGTTTCCCCGACATCAACAAGACTCCGACAGACCAGGCCGTGGCGCCGCCATGCAAGAATACGCCGATCCCCGGCCTTACGGAAGTCGCTGGAGCAGTGGACCCGAAGACCACGATCTGCCTGACGCCGCCGCGTCCAGTGATCCATTGCACCTCGTCCGACGGCACGTCCGCCAACCAGACATGCACCGACGAAGGGCCGCTGACGCTGGAGCGCTCGAAGACCGTGGACGAAGAGATCTCGGCCCAGGTCATCGACTTTCTCGACCGCAACGACCCCGAGAAGACCAACAAGCCGTTCTTCGTCTGGTACAATCCGGCGCGCATGCACATCACCACAGTGCTGTCGGACAAATACGCCGACATGCTCGGAACCAAAGGCGGCAAGGACTGGGGCGCCAACGAGGCTGGCATGAAGCAGATGGACGATAACATCGGCTACGTGCTGAAGAAGCTCGAGGACATGGGTGAGCTCGACAACACCATCGTCGTCTTCACCACCGACAACGGCGCCGAGACCATCACCTTCCCCGATGGCGGAACCACCCCGTTCAAGGGCGGCAAGCTGAGCACCTGGGAGGGCGGCATGCGCGCGCCCGCGGTCATTCGCTGGCCCGGCCACATCAAGCCCGGCACCGTGTTAAACGACATCTTCGCGTCGCTGGACTGGATGCCGACATTTGTCGAGATCGCGGGCGGCCCAAAGGGTGACGGACTGAAGAAAGAAATCGAGGCCGGCAAGTACCCCGGCATCGTCAAGACCACGCTCGACGGGGTCAACCAGCGCGAATATCTGCTGGGCGAGTCCCCCACGGCCGCCCGCGACACGTTCATGTACTACTCCGGCAAGGACCCGTCGGCGGTGCGCTTCAAGAACTGGAAGATGTACTTCGCGATGGTGTCGGACGATCCAGCGGGCTTCATCACGGGCGTCGTGCCGTACCACTGGACCCAGATCGTCAACATCAGGCGCGATCCGTTCGAGACGTCCACCGGACAGCAGATCAAGACGCTCCAGGGTGTCGGTGGCGCGCTCGCCGGACCGATCACCGCCTATGCCTATGACTGGAACCTACTGCCCATCGGACAGGCACTGTGGCTTAGGGAGCTTGAGTCCTATCGCGACTTCCCGCCGATGCAGGACCCCTCCAGCTACAACCTCGAGGATGTCATTAAGCAGGTGAAAAATATGAACACGGTCAGTCACGCGGGCCAGTAGAGGCTCAGTAGGACTGGAATTGAGCGGGCGGCTCGTCAGGGCCGCCCGCGGATCAAGCCAAGTGCGAAAGCGTGCACACGGCTTGCGACAAGGGCTCCAATCGTCGAATGCAACCTCGGGGAACTCTGGGCATGAACAGGAACGTCTGGCTTGGTCTACTGGCATCGCTCACGGTTGGAATGGTGGCGGTCGCGCCAGCGTCCGCTCAGCAGCAAAAGCCAAATATTCTAGTCATCATGGCCGATGACATCGGCTACTGGAACATCAGCGGATATAATCGCGGCATGATGGGCTATCGCACGCCCAACATCGACCGCATCGCAGAAGAAGGTGCGATCTTCACCGACTATTACGGCCAGCAGTCCTGTACGGCCGGGCGGTCGGCGTTTATCACGGGCCAGAGCCCGATGCGGACCGGCCTTCTAAAAGTCGGGCTGCCCGGCGCGAAGGAAGGACTATCGGACAAGGACCCAACTCTCGCGGATCTGCTCAAGCCGCTCGGCTACACGACCGGACAATTCGGCAAGAACCACTTGGGCGACCGCAATGAGTTCTTACCGACCGTCCACGGCTTCGACGAGTTCTTCGGCAACCTCTACCACCTCAATGCCGAGGACGAGCCGGAGCACCCGGACTATCCAAAGAACACAGAGTTCAAACTGAAATACGGCCCGCGTGGCGTGCTCAGATGCAAGGCCACGACCATCGACAATCCGGAAGAAGACCCCCGCTTCGGTAAAGTGGGCAAGCAGAACTGCGAGGACACCGGTCCGCTAGACAAGAAGCGCATGGAGACGGTGGACCAGGAGTTCCTGACAGCCACGCTCGACTTCATAGACCGTGCTGCCGAGGCAAAGAAGCCATTCCTTGCCTGGTTCAATTCCAGCCGCATGCATATCTGGACGCGCCTCAAGCCCGAGGCTCAGGGGAAGACGGGTCTAGGCATCTATCCCGATGGCATGGTGGAGCATGACGGCCACGTGGGCGAGCTCCTGCAAAAGCTTGACGATCTCGGCATTGCCGACAACACGATCGTGATCTACACGACCGACAATGGCGCCGAGACATTCAGCTGGCCAGATGGCGGCACCACGCCATTTCGTGGTGAGAAAAACACCAATTGGGAAGGCGGTTACCGCGTGCCCGCGCTCATGCGCTGGCCGGGGACAGTGACGCCGCGCTCTGAGATCAACGACATCTTCTCGGCGGAGGACTGGGTTCCGACACTCGTGGCGGCCGCCGGCAATCCCGACGTCAAGGAGCAACTCCTCAAGGGCTATGAGGCGGGCGACAAGAGTTTCAAGGTGCACCTCGACGGCTACGACCAGAGCGGACTACTGGCCGGCAAAGGGTCCGACAAGCGCCGCGAGTTCTTCTATTGGACTGACGACGGCGACCTCGCAGGCCTCCGCTTCGACCAATACAAAGTGGTGTTCCTGGAGCAGGAAGCCCATGGGTTGGAGGTCTGGATGAAGCCTCTGGTCCCGCTGCGAGCGCCGAAGATTTTTAACCTGCGCTCAGACCCATTTGAGCGTGCGGAGCATGAAGCCGGCGCATATGACACATGGTTCGTCGAGCACTTGTTCGTCCTCCTTCCGGCGCAGACCATTGTGGGCAAGTACCTGGCCAGCTTCCAGGAGTTCCCGCCGCGGCAAAAACCGGGCAGCTTCTCGGTTGAACAGGTCATGGAAAAGCTGAAAGAGCAGAACGCCAATTAGCTGCGCGTCGCCCTTAACGGAGGCGAGCATGCTGTTGCGCGAGCCTCAGAGGCCGTGGGCGGTAGCGTGCGTGGTCCCCCGGCGAGCAGGGACCAGCGACGAATAGGTTTCATTCCTCTTTGTGACGCCGTGAACGGAGAACAATTTGCCATTAGTCAAGGACCTCCTCGAGACCCCGCCAACGTTGTCCGCAGCCTCCAAGTACACAGCGGTGAACGGCATTGTCTACATCGGGGTCGGAGTGCTGCTAGTCGCTTGGCCGGGTGCGACTCAGACGCTTTTCATGGACCCAGCGTTTGTTGGCCACGAGAAAGCGCTCATTCGCGTAATCGGGATGACGATTGGGGTCATCGGCTGGCTCTATTTGTTTGGCGGTCGTTCAGGCGCACAACAAGTCGTTGCTGCGTCCGTGGTCGACCGAATAGCGTTTGTGCCTGCGGTGCTTGTGCCCCTCGCGATAGCCGGCGCGTTCCCTCATTTGCTGATGACGTTCGCAATTTTCGACCCGTTGCTTGCAATCGGTGCCTGGGTGCTTCTTTGTCGCAAGGTGTGATGTCCGCTATGGGTCATTAGCGGACTCTCCTCGCAGCACTATTCTATGTCTGCTTTACCCGCAAAAGCGGACATCCAGATAGATGTTGCTGGTCGCATCTCAGCCTGATTCAAGCCCCAAAAAGGGAGCTTCGAATCATGCGATATGAATTGAGCGACTGCGAATGGAGTGTCATTAAGCCGATGCTGCCGAACAAGCCGCGCGGCATTCCCCGGGTGGACGACCGGCGCATTCTCAACGGATCTTCTGGGTGTTGCGCTCAGGCGCACCGTGGCGCGATCTGCCAGATCGCTATGGTCCTCCTACGACCTGCTACAACCGCTTCGTTCGCTGGCGGCGGGCTGGCGTCTGGGACCGACTGATGGATGCGTTGGCTACCGCTCATGATGCGGCCGTGCAAATGATCGATACGTCTATTGTCCGCGTGCACCAACATGGTGCCTGTATCGCCAACAACGCCGGCCAGCATGTTGGTCGCTCTCGTGGTGGGCTGACCAGCAAGATCCATGTCGTTGTGGACGGCAATGGTTTGCCGGTGCAGCTCGGCCTCACCGGGGGTCAGGTGCACGACAACCGGCTCTGCTCGGTCTTGCTACGACAACTTCCCCGGCATGCGCGGTTGCTGGCAGATCGCGGCTACGATGCGGACTGGATCAGGGCATTTGTCACCGAACGGGGCGCGTGGGCGAACATCCCGCCCAAACGCAATCGCAAGGACCCGATCTGCTTCAGCCCCTACCTCTACCGCGACCGCAACCTGGTCGAGAGGTTCTTCAACAAGATCAAGCAGTGCCGGCGCGTCGCGACCCGATACGACAAGCTTGCCGCTAACTATCTCGCCTTCGTCAAGCTCGCCTGCATCCGCCTATGGCTGCGCGTTTATGAGTCCACGGCCTAAGGCTCATGACCGCATAAACCCGTTAGAGGCGACGTTCAGAAATCAGAGGATAAGTATTGATGATCTCATATCCCCAATCGAGAACGTAATCCGTGGTAAAACCTTCATCGACTGTGAACTCTTAGGTCCAGCGAACCTTGGACTTGCGGGGTGTACCTTTGATACGGTCGGTATTATCGCATGTGACGCAGTGATGACTAAATCTGGCATCCCAGCCCAGAACGTCATTATTTTTGAGAACTGTCATTTTATTCGAGGGCGAATCTATAGATTTACCCTTTTGGTGGGGGATAAAGCCTACGAAAGGATAAGGGCGGGCTTGCCGGGCATGAATTGGCTTACGGCCCCTCCAAACTCCAAAGGGGAGATTGTTGTTGAAAAAGACGAAACCTGAGAGTGCTGCTGATGCAGCTCTTTTTGATCGCCTTGTGCGCTCAATGGCTACCGGGAAGCCCCCTTCGGGAAAGCCAAAAGCAAAAGCTGGAACATCAGCCAAGGCTCCCGACGAAGGTTGTGGCGATACTCGAACTCCCAAAGGTACTTCTGCAAGTGCTTCGCGGAAACCCAAACGTAAGTCCCGTTGATGCCGCGCTTCAGGTTCGCCCAGAAGCCCTCAATGGTGTTTGTATGAGCGTCGCCGCGAACATGCTCTTTGGCGCTGTGGTTGACCGTCTTGTGCTCGTAGGTCTTTCTCCAGCCAAGTTCTTGGAACACCGGGGCCGTGTCCGTCATGACGCGCGAGCCCTCACGGACCCACTTGGCAATGTGGGGGATGACAACAGCGCCCGTACGTCCGGGCAGAACTCGGGCGATCAAGTCGCCCTTCCGCTCGACCATGCCAAGGACGATATGCTTGTCATCCTGACCGGCCTTATCCTTCCCGCCGATGAAGGTCTTGTCGATCTCGACAATC
>JBBQKN010000010.1:0-82886 GCA_038326945.1 Hyphomicrobiales bacterium | reverse complement strand
TTTCCCATGATCCGGGCGCGGACGCGTCGCGGCGATGTCTCATCGCGCCTGGTTCTCAGTTGTCAGGCCCGCGCAGGCGGGCATCCAGTAGCCGCCGGAGGTGAACATCAAGCGAGGCCGAAGGTTACTGGATCGCCCGGTCGAGCCGGGCGATGACAAAGAGGGGGTGATTGTTACGCCAGCGGCACTTGCGGCGGCGAGGCAAAGTTGCAAGAACACGCGCCATGCAAAGCAAATGGAACGAGAGCGCCGCGCAGGACGCGGTGAAGCACTATGGCGCCAAGGGCGCCTCCGAGGACCTGGCGCTCCGGGTCTACACCACGCAGCTTCTGGGCCGCGATCCGCTGCTCGTGCTGCATGGCGGCGGCAACACTTCGGTGAAGATTCGCGCCCGCGACGATCTCGGGCGGGAGCACGAGGTCATCTGCGTCAAGGGCTCAGGCTGGGACATGGCCGATATCGAGCCGGCCGGCCTGCCCGCGGTGAAGCTCGCGCCGCTTCGGGCCTTGCGCGCGCTCGAGGCGCTGTCGGACGAGTCCATGGTCAATGTGCAGCGGCTGAACCTGCTCGATGCGGGCGCGCCGAACCCCTCGGTCGAGACGCTGCTGCACGCCTTCCTGCCGCATAAATTCATCGACCACACCCATGCCGCGGCCGTGCTGTCGCTCGTCGATCAGCCCGACGGCGAGGCGCTGGCGCGTGAGGTCTATGACGGGCGCATGGGGTTAGTGCCTTACATCGCGCCGGGCTTCGGCCTGGCCAAGGCGGCGGCGGAAATATTCGAGCAGGACCCCAAGGTCGAAGGCCTGATCCTGCACAAGCACGGCATCTTCACCTTCGGCGAGACGGCGGCAGAGGCCTATGAGCGCATGATCGAGATGGTGTCGCTGGCCGAAAGCCGCCTGCGCCAGGGGCGGCCGGTGGTGTTCCGGCCGCGGAAGCCCGAGAGCGCGCTGGCGGCCGTGGCCGTGATCGCGCCGATCGTCAGGGGCGCCGTGGCGCTGCCGCCGGCCAAGGCTGGCGGCGAGCCAACCCGCTTCGTCATGACGTTCCGCACCGGGCCGGAGATTCTCGCTTACGTGAATGGCGCCGAGCTTGGCGATTACAGCCAGCGCGGGGTGGTCACGCCCGACCACATCATCCGCACCAAGAACACGCCTCTGGTGGTGCCGCCGCCCGAGCCCGGCAAGCTCGCTGGCTTCGCCAGGCAGGTTCAAGAAGCGGTCAGTGAATTCGCTTCGCGCTACGACGAGTATTTCGCGCGCGAGAACGACCGCGCCGGCAATACCAAGACCAAGCTCGATTCATCGCCGCGCGTGGTGCTGGTGCCGGGGCTCGGCCTGTTCGGCATCGGCCGCACGGCGAAGGACGCTGGCATGGCCGGCGATCTAGCCGAGAACACCGTGCGCGTCGTCACCGACGCCGAAGGCATCGGCCGCTACGAGCCGCTGCCGGAGAGCGATCTGTTCGCGCTCGAATATTGGAGCCTGGAGCAGGCCAAGCTGAAGGGCGCGGTGGTCAAGCCTCTGACCGGACAAATCGCGCTCGTGACCGGGGCCGGGGCCATCGGCGCCGCCACGGCCAAGGCGCTGGCGGCCGATGGCGCCGCCGTGGCCATTCTCGACATTCGCGGCGAGGCGGCCGAGGCTGCGGCCAAGGCAGTGAAGGGGCTTGGGCTTGAATGCGACGTGACCAAGCCGGAGCAGGTCGCGTGCGCCTTCGCCTCAGTGTGCGAGCATTTTGGCGGCATCGATATCGTCGTCTCCAATGCCGGCGCCGCGTGGCAGGGACGCATCGGCGATGTCTCGGACGAGCTCTTGCGCCAGAGCTTCGAGCTCAATTTCTTCGCCCATCAGACCGTGGCCAAGGAAGCAGTGCGCATCATGCTCCGCCAGGGCACTGGCGGGGCGCTGCTGTTCAACCTGTCCAAACAGGCGGTGAATCCCGGCGCCAATTTCGGACCCTACGGCCTGCCCAAGGCCGCTTCCATGCTGCTGATGCGCCAATATGCGCTCGATTACGGCGGCGACGGCATCCGCTCCAACGGCGTCAATGCCGACCGCGTGCGCAGCGGCCTGCTCACCGACGCCATGATCAAGGATCGGGCGAAGGCGAGGGGGCTGTCGGAGGCCGACTATATGAGCGGCAATCTGCTGGGGCGCGAGGTGCTGGCCGAGGACGTGGCCCAGGCCTTCGTCGCGCTGGCCAAAGCGCGCAAGACCACCGGTCATATCGAGACCGTCGATGGCGGCAACATCGCCGCGGCTCTGCGCTAGCTTGCGCGCGCTAAGACTTATCCCCGCGGGTAGGGCGCGGCGTTAAGCTCGGCTCAATTGGCGAAGCGGAAGTGGAGGACGTCGCCGTCCTTGACCACATAGTCCTTGCCTTCGAGCCGCATCTTGCCGGCGTCGCGGGCGCCGGTCTCGCCGCCGAGCGCCACATAATCGTCATAGGCGATGGTCTCGGCGCGGATGAAGCCCTTCTCGAAATCGCTGTGGATCACGCCGGCGGCTTGCGGCGCGCGGGTGCCTTTGGTGATGGTCCAGGCGCGCGCCTCTTTGGGCCCGGCGGTGAAATAGGTGACGAGCCCCAGGAGCTCGTAGCCCTCGCGGATGAGCCGGTTCAGCCCGGGCTCGGCCAAGCCAAGCTCGGCTAGATAGGATTTGCGCTCTTCCGCCGAGAGCTCGGCCAGCTCGGCCTCGATCTTGGCCGAGATGATGACGCAGCCGGCGCCTTGGGACTTGGCAAGCTCCTCAACGCGCCGCGCATGGGCGTTGCCGGTCGCGGCCGAGGCCTCGTCCACATTGCAGACATAGAGCACGGGCTTGGCGGTGAGCAGGTTGAGGGCCGCGAAGGCGTCCTGCTCCTCGTCGGCAAGCGCAGCGAGGCGGGCGGGTTTGCCTTCACGCAGCAGCACCAGCGCGCGCTCGACCAGGTCGAGAGTCTTTTTTGCCTCCTTGTCCTGGCCGCGCATCTTCCGCTCAAGCGTCGGGATCCGCTTCTCAAGGCTGTCGAGATCGGCCAGCATCAGCTCGGTCTCGATGGTTTCGGCGTCGGCGATCGGATCGACCTTGCCCTCGACGTGGATGATGTCGTCGTCCTCGAAGCAGCGCAGCACATAGGCGATGGCGTCGACCTCGCGGATCACGCCGAGGAATTGATTGCCGAGGCCTTCGCCCTTGGACGCGCCGCGCACCAGCCCGGCGATATCGACGAAGGTCAGCCGCGTCGCGATCACCTCGTTCGATCTGGCAATTTTGGCGAGCGCATCGAGACGCGGATCGGGCACCGGCACTTCGCCGACATTCGGCTCGATGGTGCAGAAGGGATAGTTGGCGGCGGCCGCTGCGGCGGTCTCGGTCAGGGCGTTGAAAAGGGTGGACTTGCCGACATTGGGCAGCCCAACGATACCGCATTTGAAGCCCATGCTACGAGACCATCACGAGCCGAGCCAGCGGCGGAGCATGCTGGAGAGCGTGCCCTCGGCCACGGGCTCCTTGGTCTCGGCGCTCGGCTTGGCCCGGCGCTGGCGCGGGGCAGGCTCCGGCCCGGCTTCCGCTTCGGCCTCGGACTGAACCGCGTGGGCGACAAAGGATTGGAACTTGTCGGTCGCGCCTTGGGCGAGGTTGGGCGCTGCTTCGGCCATGGCGCCAAGCAGCGGCTCGAGCCAGGCATGATCCGCCTTGGCGAAATCGTGCAGAACGTAGTCGCGCACCAACGCCCTGTTGCCGGGATGGCCGATGCCAATGCGCACGCGCACATAATCGTTGCCGATATGGGCGGCCAAAGATTTCAAGCCGTTATGGCCGGCGGTGCCGCCGCCGGTTTTGACCCGGATCTTGCCGGGGGCGAGATCGAGCTCGTCGTGAAAGGCGATGACGTCGCCAGCATCGAGCTTGTAGAAGCGCACGGCCTCGCCGACCGAACGGCCGGACTCGTTCATATAGGTTTGAGGTTTGAGCAGGAGGACGGTCTCGCCGCCGAGCTTGCCTTCGGCCGCGAGCCCAGCGAAGCGCTTGCGCCAGGACGGGTAGTCGTGGGCGGCGGCGATGGCATCGGCCGCCATGAAACCCACATTGTGCCGCTGGAACGCATATTGCGCCCCCGGATTACCGAGGCCGACAAAGAGCTTCATCTCTTCATCCTGACCGAAATGAAGGAAATTGGGACGAAGGCGAAGGACACTAATCCTTCTTCTTCTTCTCTTCCTTCTCCTTCTCGGCACCAGCCTCGGTCGGAGCGGCCTCCTCCTCGGCACCTTCCTCCGCCTCAACGGCCGCGGTGGGAGCCTCTTCAGCCGCGCGACCGACGATGGTCGCCACGGTGAAGTCGCGGTCGGAGATGGTCGGCCGCACGCCTTCGGGAAGCTTGATGGCCGAGATATGCACGGAGTCGCCGATTTCGAGGCCAGTCAAATCGACGTCGAAATGCTCCGGAATCACATCGGCCGGGCAACGGACCTCGATCTCGTGACGGACCACGTTCAAGATGCCGCCGCGCTTGATGCCGGGCGATGCCTGGTCGTTGAGGAAGCGCACCGGCACGTCGACGGTGACGAGCGAGTCCTTGCTCACGCGCATGAAGTCCACATGGATGGGAAAGTCGCGCACGGGGTCGAGCTGGACATCGCGGGGGATCACCCGGCTCTTGGCCCCGTCCAGATCGAGCATGAAGATAGTGCTCTGGAAGTGGCCGGTGTGAAGCTGCTGGAAGATCGCCTTGTAATCCAAGGCAATATTCAGGGGTGCGGTGTTATCGCCATAGACGATGCCGGGAACGCGACCGTCGCGGCGTACTGCGCGCGCGCCACCTTTGCCGGTGCGTTCGCGCGCCCAAGCCTTGAGTTCGATCGCCTCAGCCATGCCTCTCCTCCAACGAAATCATTAGGAGCCTCAACTGTCAGACCCCTCGTATTGAACCTAGCCGCCTTAAAGCGGAGCCAATGCAAGATTGTGGGGGCTTATAGACGCCCGGCGAAGCCAAGACAATCCCGCTATTCGGCCTGTTTTGCCGTGCCCCCGGACTCAGGTTCGCCAGGGATGCTCGGGCAGCTCGGTCACGCCAAGCACCTTCACCCCGGCCTCGGCCACGGCGTGATCGTTCTCCACCACGCTGCCGCTGACGCCGATGGCGCCGACCAGCACGCCGTCCTCGTCGACGATGGGGACGCCGCCGGGGAAGGTGATCAGGCCGTCATTGGAATGCTCGATGCCGTAAAGCGGCTTGCCCGGCTGCGACAATTGGCCGAGCTGTCCGGTGGCCATGCCGAAGAAGCAGGCGGTCTTGGCCTTCTTGATCGCGATATCGATCGAGCCGACCCAGGCATCGTCCATGCGCATGAACGCCTTCAGGTTGGCGCCGGAATCGACCACGGCGATGCACATCTGCGTCTTCAGCTCCTTGGCCTTCTTGCGCGCGGCCTCGATCGCCTTCTCGGCATGGTCCAAATTGATGTGCATGGTCGCTCCTTCCGGTTCGCGCGGCTCGACCGCCGCGTGGCCTCATCCTGTCGGACCGGCTATATGGCGGGAAGGGTTACGTTCCACAAGTCTAGGAGGTGGGCGGATGGACTCTCCTTCGACCGTGTCTCGATCTCTTTCTGAGCGCCTCAACCAGCAGTGCCTCTGCGTTACGCTCGACTGGGAGACGCTGTGCCGGGCGCTCGATCGGGAGGTTGGCGACCCCGGCTTCTGCGCCACATTCATTCGTGCGCGCCCGCATCTCTTTTCCAACGTCTCCGTGTTCATCTCGGACACGGAAACGAGGGAGATGCTGAAGATCGTGCGCGCCATCGAGGCTGCGACCAAATTGCCCGGCTATCGGGATGTGGTGTTGTCTTGGGCGCCCGAGATCGCACGGCATGACTTTGGACCGCTTGGCGTGTTCATGGGCTACGACTTCCACCTCTCGCCGACGGGTCCGAAGCTGATCGAGGTGAATTCGAACGCCGGCGGCGCCTTCCTCAATGCGCTCCTCACCAAGGCGCAGCGGGTTTGTTGCACCGAGGTCGAAGGCGCGGTCGAAAAGATCAAGGCCGATGACTTTGACGGGTCAGTCCTCCGCATGTTCCAGCATGAATGGCTGTTGCAACGCGGCGCGGGTGCACCGAATCGGATCGCGATCGTCGACGATGACCCCGCCGAGCAATATCTCTATCCGGAGTTTCTGCTGGCCCAGCGCTTGTTCGAGAAGAACGGCATCGCGGCGACCATCGCCGATGGGAGGCAGCTTCGCTATGAGCATGGCCGGCTGCTGGCCGAGGACGCGCCGGTCGACCTCGTTTATAATCGGCTGGTCGACTTTGCCCTCGATCGTCCCGAGCATCGGGCCCTACGCGCGGCCTATATCGACGGCGCCGTGGTCGTTACGCCGAATCCACGCGTGCATGCGCTCGGCGCCGATAAACGCGATTTGGCCCTTCTTTCCGATCCGGCGCTCTTGCACTCATGGGGACTTCCCGAAGAGATGCTCGGCAATCTGGCCGGGATACCGCGCACGGTCATCGTGTCCTCGGGCAATGCCGTGGCGCTATGGGGGGAGAGGAAGACGCTGTTCTTCAAGCCGTTCGGAGGCCATGGCGGCAAGGCCGTGTATCGCGGGGACAAGGTGACCAAGCGGGTTTGGGCCGAGATCGTTCAAGGCGGCTATGTCGCCCAGGACTTCGCGACCCCAGGCGAGCGCATGATCAAGCTCGACGGAACGTCGGCGCGGCGCAAGACGGATGTCCGCCTCTTTACCTATGACGGTCAAATCTTGCTGACCGCCGCGCGTCTCTATGAGGGGCAGGTCACAAATTTCCGAACCCCGGGCGGCGGGTTCGCGCCGGTGTTCGCGCTGGCCTGATGACACGCGCTTCGCGCTCAGTAGAACAGGCTCGACACCGACTTCTCTTCGGCCGTGCGGGCGATGGCCTCGCCGAGGAGCGGGGCGATGGGCAGCACGCGGATGTTATGAGCCTTCGACACCGCATCGCTCGGAAGGATGGAATCGGTGATGACGAGCTCCTTCAGCCGCGAGCCCATGATGCGAGCGACGGCGCCGCCGGACAGCACGCCGTGGGTGATATAGCTCGTGACCTCGGTTGCGCCTTGATTGAGCAAGGCCTCGGCCGCGTTCACGAGCGTGCCGCCGGAATCGATGATGTCGTCGACGAGCAGGCAGGTGCGCCCGGCCACATTGCCGATGACGTTCATCACCTCGGAATCGCCAGGCCGCTCGCGGCGCTTGTCGACGATGGCGAGCGGTGCATCGATGCGCTTGGCCAGGCCGCGCGCCCGCACCACGCCGCCGACATCGGGCGAGACCACCATGAGATTGTTCGCGTCGAAATTGTCGCGAATGTCCTGCACCATCGCCGGCGCGGCGAACAGATTGTCGGTCGGAATGTCGAAGAAGCCCTGAATTTGGCCGGCGTGAAGATCGAGGGTGAGGACCCGGTCGGCGCCGGCGCGGTCGACCATATTGGCGACGAGCTTGGCCGAAATCGGCGTTCGCGGTCCCGGTTTCCGATCCTGGCGGGCGTAACCGAAATAGGGGATGACGGCGGTGATGCGCCGCGCCGAGGCGCGCTTGAGCGCATCGATGAGAATAAGCAGTTCCATCAAATGGTCGTTGGCGGGAGCGGAGGTCGATTGAATGACGAACACGTCCTCGCCGCGGACGTTCTCCTGCACCTCGACAAAGATTTCCATGTCCGCGAAGCGGCGGACCACGCATCGGGCGAGCGGGGTCTTAAGATAGGCCGCAATCGCCTCGGCGAGCGGCCGGTTGCTGTTGCCTGCAACCAATTTCATGGAAGCCGCTCCTTGAGCGCCAGAGCATCTGACCGCCGGTAGCGATACCAGTAGAAGGCGCGCTTTTAGCAAGGCCGGGGGCTAAATGTAAACTCACGCCCTCAACCCGCCTGTGGATGTACCGTTCTAAGTGCTCGATTTGGGGAGAAGTTTGATGATCCCGTCCGCGGCGGCGCCGGCGGCGGCGTCGGCGATCGCCCCCCAGGGGCCATTGAGTGAGCCCTTGGGGATGGTGTTCTGCTGCGACACGGTGCCGACCCGTTTCCCGCTCGGATCGAGCACCTGCCAATCGATGCGGACATTCTCTTTGCCGCCCGAGGCGTCCTTCACACTGACGACGGCTTTCACCGTGTAAGTATTGTCCGACTGGACGCTGGTAAGCTTGATGCCCTTGGCATAAAGCCGCTTCTTGATCGCAGCGGTCAGGGATTTCGTCCCATCGCCCGGGGCCCCCGAAACGGGAGAAACCATCGTCGTTACCGGCCCCTTCGGCGCGCGGGCGACAGGCGCTGGCGCCGCGGCCTCGGGCGCTCTGGCGCTTGGGCTCGGGCTGGGGTCAGATCCCGGGCTCGAAGCGACGGGAGGAGGCGCGCTCCCGCCGGAGAGGTTCGCAGCCAGTTGGGAGGTGATCGTTCCGGCGAGGCTCCGCAGCGCCGCGCTATCGACGCCACTCCAAGGATCGCTACCCGATCGGCCGGGGACCAGCTGCTCGCCCGACACCCTGGTGACTCGCTGTCCCTTGGTGTCGGAGACATCCAGAATATAAGAGATCTTCGAGCCCTTTTTCTCTTTGGTGGCCACGAGATAGCCTCGAAGCGTGTAGGGAGAGCCGGTGCCCTCCGGCGTCAGCGTGAGCTTGTTCTGCTCGCCCGCGGTTACGAGTTCTTGGGCGAGCTGCGTCGCCACATTCGGTGGCGCGCCAACGATGGGGGCGAGGTCCATCCGGGTGACCCGGCCGCCGAAGATCCTGCTCCCGAAATCGCTGAAAAACCCGGCTTTCGCGCTTCCGATGGGCAAGCTGCAGCAAAGGCCTAAGGCAACCACGGCAGTTAGTGCCATGATTGCGATACGCCGGAACGGGCAGCCCACGCGTCGTGGATTCGCGTCCAACAAAAACTCCCTCTGTTGGCCGCAAAGCCCCCTTTGCGACAGTGCTCAGCACCCGCAATGGGGCTTCCAAACCTCTTCGAAACAATAGATTACCTGCCTCCGACCGCTTGCGTCCAGCTTAAGGATGAACGGGAACAGGATCGCGCCAGTCATTGAGCGAGGATCAGGCGAGTACGATGGCAGAAATTTGGCGCCCATAGTCGTTTTCGCCGTGGTGCTGTGACCGGCGGTAGCTGAACAGACGCGTCTCATCACAATAGGTGCAAAGCCCAAGATCGGCGATCGAGCTCACGCCCGAACGGACGAGGCGCTCCCAGACATAGCCCGGCAGATCGAAATGGGGTTCGCCAGTGGCCTGATCGGTGATGAAGAAGGTGGAGCTTTCCGGTTCGTCGGCCAGGAAGCTCTCGACATAGTCGGAGCCGACCTCATAGGCCTTTTGCGAGATGGCGGGGCCGATCGCGGCGACGATGCGCTCGCGCTTGGCGCCGAGGCCTTCCATGGCCGCGACCGTGGCCTCGACGATGCCGGACAGTGCGCCGCGCCAACCGGCATGAGCGGCGCCGATAATGCGCGCGCGCGGATCGCAAAACAGCACCGGGGCGCAATCCGCGGTCAGCACGGCGATAGCGAGACCCGGTGTGCCGGTGACGATGGCGTCGGCCTTCGGGGTCTCTGGGTCCCAAGGCTGCTCGACGGTCACCGCCGTCGCGCTGTGGATCTGGTGAAGCGTGAGCAGGCGCCTGGGCTCGACGCTCAAGGTCTCGGCGACCAGAGCCCGGTTCTGAACGACGTCGCCGGCCTCATCCTTCGAGCCGGGTCCGCAATTGAGGGATGTGTAGATGCCGCCCGAGACGCCGCCACGGCGCGTGAAAAAGCCGTGGCGAACGCCGTCGCAGCTTGCCAACGTCGAGTCGCGGAACATCGTCCTTTCTGGCGTCGCCATCTTGGTCACTAGGATACGGTCAAATGGTCTCGACCGAAAGGCGGTGGCGGCGGAAGTTGGGCGCTGGTGAGCGCGAGCGCTTTGAACAATACGCCCATCTGCGCGGGATCGACGAGGCGCGCCGCGCCTGACGCGATGTCTTCTTTTTGTGCCGGCGTCGCCACCGCAAGCAGCTTTTCGCAGCGTTGGCCGAGACCAAGCTTGAGCAGGAATTCGCCTTGAGGGATCGGGCCGTAAACCTCGAGCCCTAAGGTTGCGGCCTGCCGCTTCAACGCGGCGAAGTCGACATGGGCCGAGAGGTCGGCGTCGCCAGGTGCGGCCAGCGGGTCGGCGAAGCGATGCCCGCGCACGGCTTGCAGCGTGTCGCCGAACCCCGACTCCTCATGGCCGTAATCGACGATGAGAGCGGCGAGGGGCGCGTGAGCGGCG
This sequence comes from Hyphomicrobiales bacterium, assembly GCA_038326945.1. Lineage (GTDB taxonomy): Bacteria > Pseudomonadota > Alphaproteobacteria > Rhizobiales > Methyloligellaceae > Methyloceanibacter. Next base: position 72,608 of record JBBQKN010000010.1, on the reverse strand, counting down.
CGGCGGGCCAACGCGTCCAGGAGCCTCGCGGCCGCCGGCCTCGTCTCGAGAATGGCGCCTTCCGGCGGCATGCATGCATTCTCGGCGGTCACGCTGCCGTCAGGCGCCGCCGGTTCCCCTTCGGCAAAGGCAAAGCCATTCTTACCATCGCCGGCGACGAGGCGCTCGCGCCAGGAACCTCGGCGATGCACGAATTGGCGGATGGGGAGGGCGTCGATGAATTCATTGGCGATCACGACGAGCGGCCCGTCGGGGAGGTCTTCGAGAGTCGCATAGAAGCGAAGCGGCACCGCGCTGTCCTCGAGCGCTGCGCGCTGCGCTTCGGCCATCACCGGACTACGGTCGACGAGGGCCACGGAAACGCACCGATTGAATCTTGGCGAGACGCGCCAGGCACGAAGCGCATCGGCCATCAAACTGCCGCGCCCGGGCCCAAGCTCGGCGACGGTCAGCGCGTCGGGTTCTCCCATCGCCTGCCAGACCGCCACGGCCCAGAGGCCGATGAGCTCCCCAAAGATCTGGCTGATCTCCGGCGCGGTGATGAAGTCTCCCATGCCCCCGATGGGCTGACGCGAGGTGTAGGCGCCGGCGCTCGCATCGAGCAGGCAGGCCTGCATGAACGCTTCCACGCTCAATGGGCCCTGCGTGTCGATGCGCATGTGCAGTCTCGCCGGAAGCGAGGATGTCTGAGCTTCGACCTGGCGCGTCGCGCCGGTCACGGCCCGATCGCGGGCTTGGTCCTTGCGCGCCAAATCAACCACAGGCCGAGCAGGATCATGGGAATGGAATAAACGATGCCAGGCGTGAGGATGCCGATGTCGAGTGGATGCCCGGCATGGGGCTCGCGGAAGAACTCGAGAAAGCTGCGGAACAGTCCATAGAAGACGAGGAACAGTCCGAACACCGTCCCCGGACGCCTCAGCGCCCGATAGTAATAGGTGGCGATGGCGAGGATGGTGAAGAGCACGATGCCCTCGAGCGCGGCCTCGTAGAGCTGGCTCGGATGACGGGGAGCGTCGCCGGCGCCTGGGAACACCATGGCCCAGGGCACGTCGCTTTCGCGGCCCACCACTTCGGAATTGATGAAGTTGGCGATGCGGCCGAAGAACAGGCCGAAAGGGGTTGCGGCGGAGGCGATGTCGCCGAGGGAAAGCGGATTGATGCCCTTGGCGCGCGAAAAGAAATAAACGGCGGCAACAACGCCGAGCAGCCCGCCATGGAAGGACATGCCGCCATTCCACACCGCCGGAATCTCGGCGGGGTGGTGCCAGTAATAGCTTGGCTCGTAGAACAACACGAAGCCGAGCCTGCCGCCAACGACGATGCCGAGCGTGATCCACAGCAGGAAGTCGTCGGCTTGGGGAACCGTTATCGGCGGCTTGCCGTTCCAAAGGGCCGGCCACGATACGAGCCAGCGCCCATAGAGCCAGCCCAGCAGAATGCCGGCCATGTAAGCGAGGCCGTACCAGCGGACCGCAAGCGGTCCGATTTCGATCGCGATGGGATCGATGATTGGATAGGGGATGACGAAGTAGGGCATGAGCGCAAGTGCCGGGAGGACGGGCCCCGACCCTTCACCGCCGGTGGTTGACTGTCAAGGCTGTGGGCAGCGGCTCCCGGCCGCAGCTTGATCGAGGCCTGCTCCCATCCCATAGTTCCCGCCAGATGCAGCAATGGCGAAGGCTTTTCCGATGACGCAGACAACTGGCCGGTTCTTCGACGAGCTCGGCAGGCTCATCACTGATGCGGCGGGCGCGGCACAGGGCGTGCGTAAGGAGGTCGAGAGCGTCGTCAGGGTTCAGGCCGAGAACATCCTGCGCGAGCTCGATGTGGTGCAGCGTGAGGAGTTCGAGGCGGTGAAGACCATGGCGCAGAAGGCGCGCGTGGAGAATGAGCAGCTGAGGCAGCGGCTCGCGCTGCTCGAAGCCATTCTCGACGAGGTCGAAGTCGAACGAGACGAGCCTCTCCCGAACCGTCCCAGACGACGCCGCAAGTTGAAGCGAGGCAATTGACCGGCACGCGGCGGTGAGAGGACGGGTCGTGCGAATCGAGACGCGGCAACGCGCCGGGCTGACACGTCCATCCACAACTAATTCCGCACCGTCCACAGCATTTTGACTCGACCCCGGCGAGCGGAGTTGGTGGCGGCACAAACTCCGTTATATAACTGATTCACAATCTGATTCGCGGCGGCGTGACGCGTGCGCGGTAACTCTGAGAGGCCACAGAGAACACGCATGGCAACGATACAAGCTAACTATGACCATTTCGCCAACCCGGTGGACATGGTCGAGCATATTGCTAGCATCCATGACTGGACGTTCGAGCGCAGTGCTCCCGATGAGCTCACGCTTTCGGTCGCCGGCTCCTGGTGCGATTATCACCTCTCGCTCACCTGGCGCGACGATCTGGAGGCGCTCCACCTTGCTTGTGCTTTCGACTGCAAGGTGTCGAAGGTCAGGTTGAACGAGGTCTATCGCCTCATCGCCATGATCAACGAGCAGCTCTGGCTCGGGCATTTCGATCTGTGGAAGGAGGACGGCATGTTGCTTTACCGCCATGGATTGCTGCTCGCCGGCGCCACGACCCATGCGGGCCAATGCGAGGCGCTGCTGCATGCCGCGCTCGAGGCGTGCGAGCGCTATTATCAATCCTTCCAATTTGTGGTGTGGGCCGGCAAGTCGCCGGAAGACGCCCTCGCCGCCATCATGCTCGAGACGCAAGGACAGGCATGACACTTCGTCTGGCCGGCCCGCTCCTCCTCGTCGGGGCCGGGAAGATGGGCGGGGCACTTCTTGCCGGCTGGCTCCGTCACGGTCTCGATCCGCGCTCCGTCATGGTGCAGGACCCCGCGCCCCCACCCGAGGCGGCGGCGATGATGGCGAGCCACGGTGTCCGCGTTCGCCCCCAGGTCGAATTGCCGACAGCGCCCGCCGTCATCGTGCTTGCGGTCAAGCCGCAACTCTTCGACGACGTGCTGCCAACGCTGGCGCCGCTTTTGGGTGCGGAGACGGTGGTGCTGTCGATCGCGGCCGGCCGGACTCTCGCTAGCCTCGAGTCGCTTTTGCCGCCGGGCACGGCCATCGTGCGGGCGATGCCGAACACGCCGGCAGCGATCGGGCAGGGCATCACCGCGGCTTGCGCCAATAGCGAAGTGACGCCCGAGCAGGCGCGGAGCTGCGACGAGCTGCTCGAAGCCGTGGGCGAAGTGATCTGGCTCGGGGACGAGCAATTGATGGATGCGGTCACCGCGGTCTCGGGCAGCGGTCCGGCCTATGTGTTTCTGCTGGCCGAATGTCTGGCGGAGGCGGGTCAGGCGGCGGGGCTCGAGCCCGAGCTTGCCGCGCGGTTGGCGCAGGCGACGGTGGCAGGCGCGGCCGAGCTTCTCCGCCGGGCCGATCTCACGCCGGGCGAACTCAGAGAGAATGTGACCTCCCCTAAAGGGACAACCGCCGCGGCGCTGGAAGTGCTGATGGGGGAGGACGGCCTCGCGGATCTCTTGAACCGGGCCGTCGCCGCTGCGGCCAAGCGCTCGCGCGACTTGTCTTCCTAGACCGGGTGGCTGTCCACGCGTCTTTCGATGGCCACAGAAAGCTCCTATATTGGACGGCAAAGGAGCTTTGCCATGTTGGACGATTTCAGCAATCGCAACCGGGCGATAAGGGCGGCGCTCGATCTCGCGGCGGAACACGGCTGGGCCAATGTCAGCTTCGCCGGGATCGCGCAGCATACGGGGCTGGGCCTGGCCGATCTTCGCCGGGACTTCACCTGCAAGACCGATTTGCTCAAGGGCTTCCAGTCGGAGATCGATGCCGAGGTTCTGGCCAAGATCAAGCCCGCGACGCCGGAGCAAACGCCGCGCGATCGTCTGTTCGATCTGATCATGACCCGCTTCGAGGTGATGACGCCCTACAAGCCCGCGCTGACCCGCATCAATGCGGCTCTAAGCTGCCATCCGGGCGAAGCGGCGCAACTCCTCTGCTCGACGCTCGCTTCGCAATATTGGATGCTGGCTGGCGCCGGCGCCAAGCTTAACGGTGCGGGGGCCGGTCTTCGCGTCACCGGTCTTGCCGCGATCTACGCCAAGGTATTCCGTGTATGGCTTGAGGATGCCTCGCCGGGCCTCGACCGCACCATGGCCGCGCTCGACCGCAGGCTGCATAGCGGGGAGCATTGGCTCACCAGCATGGAGACCCTGTGCGGAGATATTTGCCGCGTCGCATGCGGTTTCCTGCCGCGAGGCTGGAAACCACTCGGTCGCGGCGAGGCCAGCGTCGACCAACCCGCTGGCGAGACGTCCGCCAACTCGGCGTCGGCCTAGATCGCAGCTGAATTGAGAGCGCTCAGTCCGGAAGCGGGTCTCCGTCATTCGGGCCGGACAGATCTTCCGGGCCTTCGCCCGGCAATTCATCGTCGATGGGATCAATCTCCGCCGGATTTGCCGGATCGACCGGGACGTCGAGCACTTGGCCTTCGATCTCCACCGGGGAGGGGGCCATGTTCCGTTCGCGTCCGATTTCGACCTGGCCGCCTCCGATCTCCATGTCGATCTCCGATCCAGGCTGCTCCTCGTCCTGAATCTCGTCATCGATGGTCTCGGCGAAGGCGCCTCCGCCCGGCGCCATGGCCAACAACGCTGCCAACCCTACGATCGCGATACGCATGTCTCTCCTCCCAAGCCGATGCCGGAAAACCAAAGCTCAAACCGGACCCTTTGTCACGGCCAAACGCCTAATTGGTTTCCGGCTCCAGCCGTTCTTCGCCTTCAACCGAGTAGGGCTGTTCCCATTCTTCTGCGGGCGACTGGTCGTTCCATCCGCCGGGGGAGACGCCGGCGTCTGCGGGCCCGAACCCGCTGGTCATGGGGCTCGTCAATTCGCCAGGAAGAATGAGCGTCGGCGTGGAGCCGGCTCCGCCGCCAAAGCCGTTATTGAAATTGTCCCCCAAAGCCTGGGCCGAGGCTGCGCTGGCCACAATGCTGGCGCCTAGCGCCAAGCCTAAGATGAATGATCTTGGCATGTCGTTCCCCCATCGAATCGCAATAAATTACACAAGCACCGGTCAGACTGGAACCGTCAGAATGGCCTTCAGCCCGCCAAGCCGGGACTGGCTCAAGGTGATGTCGCCGCCGTGGATGCGGGCGATGTCGCGCGCAATGGCGAGGCCGAGCCCGGTTGAGCCCGAGTCCTGGTTACGCGCGTGGTCCAGCCGGTAGAAAGGCCGGAATACCTGTTCGCGCTCGGATTCGGGAATGCCGGGACCGTCATCCTCGACCTCGATCACGAGGGATCCATCCTGCTTCCCGGCGCTGACGGCGACGTGGTCGGAGAAGCGAACCGCATTGTTGACGAGATTGGCGATGGCGCGCTTGAACGCATGACGCCTGAGCGGCACGACGAGCGCCGCGTCGCCGATGTCGATGCTGATGTCGTTCCGGCCGTGGGTTTGGCTGCGGATTTCGGCGAGGATCTCGCCGATGTCGGTGCGCACGATGTCCTCACCCGCGTCGCCCTTAGCGAAGGCCACATAGTCCTCCAGCATGGCTTGCATCTCGTCCACGTCGGAATGCATGGCGTCGAGTTCCGGTGACTCCTCGAACATCGCGAGTTGAAGTCTGAAGCGGGTGAGCACGGTCCGGAGATCGTGGCTCACGCCCGCCAGCATGGTCGTGCGCTGCTCGACATGCCGCTCGATGCGGTCGCGCATCTCGATGAAGGCCTGCGCCGCCTTGCGCACCTCGCGCGCGCCCCGGGGGCGGAAGTCTGGAGGCGCGGGCCGGCCCTTGCCCAAACTTTCGGCGGCTTCGGCCAAGCGCAGGATCGGCTTGATCTGATTGCGCAGAAACAGAATCGCCACGGTCAGAAGCACAAGCGAGGTGCCGAGCATCCACAGGAGAAAGATTTGCGAGTTGGACGCATAGGTTTGACTGCGCCGCGCCAACACGTGCATCACGGCGTCGTCGAGTTTGATGCGAATGTCGACGAGATTGGAGGCGCCGACGGTGTCGATCCAGAACGGACGGCCGATCTGACGTTTGATCTCGTCCGACAGGGTGCGGTCGAGCAGGTCGAAGAAGGGCCGCGAGCGGGCCTGTGGCAGCTCATCCCCCGGCGCGATCTTGACGCGAAGCCCGAGATCGTCATTAGCGAGTTTGATCAGCGTCTTGGAGCCGTTTTCCTGGGGGTAGGACTTATACACATCGATGAGCATGGCGATGTTCTGCACGGTGGCCGTGGACAGCCGCCGCGTCACCGTTTCCCAGTGACGCTCGAGGAAGACGAAGGTGACGACCGACTGCAGCAGCACCATCGGCGCGATGATGATGATGAGGGCGCGGGCGTAGAGCCCCTTCGGCATCCATTCTCGGATCGAAGTGGCGAGCCGCCCGTAGAGCGTGCGGGCCCCGGCGAAGACGGGCTTGATGTCGGGGATCACGAGGGTCATTCCGGATAAAGAATGTAGCCTTTGCCGCGGACGGTTTGCAGATAGACAGGATTGGCGGGATCCTTCTCGATCTTGCGCCGGAGACGGTTGATCTGCACGTCAATCGCGCGCTCGCCGCCATTCTCGCCGTCCTTGGCGAGTTCGTGGCGCGAGACCGGCGCGCCGGGACGCTGGGCGAAATAGCGAAGGAGCTCGCGCTCCCGCTCGGTCAGCCTAATGGTCTCGCTGCCTTGCTTCAGCTCGCCGCGGCCGATGTGAAAGACGAAGCTTCCCATGCGCACCTCGCCAGAGGGCGAGGCATTGGCACGCCGGCGCAGCACATTGGTGACCCGAAGCAGAAGCTCGCGCGGCTCGAACGGCTTGCCCAAATAATCGTCGACGCCGGTCTCCAGACCTTCGATCCGCTGCTCTGGCTCCGCGCGCGCCGTCAACATCAGGATCGGCACCTGGGATTCGCGCCGGAGCGAGCGCGCGAAGTCGAGGCCCGATTCATGCGGCATCATCACGTCGAGGATCAGCAAGTCGAAGGAGAGGCTGCGCATGGTCGCGCGCGCCGACGCCGCGTCGATCGCGGTGGTCACGCGAAAGCCGTGCTCCTGCAGATAGCGGGCGAGTAGATCGCGGATGCGGCTGTCGTCGTCGATGACGAGGATGTGGGGAGAACTGTCGTCCGGTGCCCGCCCGCGATGGAGTTTGATCGTCGCTGGCATCGTCATGAGACCTCGGTTTCCCCGTTATTCTCGGTGGCCGCCGGCGAGGTTGCCATGATGGAGGAAACTTTGGGCCGTTCTTCGGCATTGATCATGGCTTCCAGAAATCGCCGGACCGCCTCGTCTGCGCCCGGGCCAGCGGCTCTCAGCGCCTCGGCGAGGCGGAGGAGCTGAGGCGCGGCGAGCCGTTTGGCCAGCGCGCGGCCGGCCTCGGTCGGATAGAGCTGCCGCTCGCGACGGTCGACGCTTCCGGCTCGCTGGACAATATAGCCCTTGTCGATGAGCTGCTTGAGCACGCGTCCCAGACTCTGCTTGGTAATTTTGAGCACGTCGAGCAGATCGGCCACCCTCAGGCCCGAATGGCGATTGACGAAATGAAGCACCCGATGATGAGCCCGGCCAAAGTCAAAGTCCTGTAGGATCGCGTCAGGGTCGCGGGTGAAGTCGCGATAGGCGAAGAAGAGCAACTCGGCGAAGGCAAGCAACTCGGCGTTCGACCGTCGCCCTGCCTTGCGCGCCGGAACGCCAGGGGTGCCGCCCTTTGCGGTCAACGGCCGGGTCAATGGGTCATTTATGTCAGCCATGTTGACTTATTTTTTTGCCTGCATTAGAGGTTCGTTTATGTCAGTTATGTTGACTTAAATCCGGCCATTGATACTCCCGGGAGCCGGCTTGCGCAAATTCTCGTGCAGCTTTGCCAGAAGGCATAATAAAGCCCTATCCCGGGCTGGGCTCGGCCGGAAGCCCAATTGTCTAGGAGGGACGACCAAATGGTGAGCGAGCCTTACGATCAGCGCCAGGGCTTTATCTGGATGAACGGCAAGCTGATCCCGTGGAGCGATGCCAGGGTGCATCTCCTTACCCACGCTCTGCATTATGGCAGCGCCGTGTTCGAAGGCGAGCGCGTCTATGACGGCGAGATCTTCAAACTCACCGAGCACAGTCAGCGTCTACATGAGTCCGCCAAGGGGCTCGATTTCGAAATTCCCTTTACCGTGGCCGAGATCGACGCGGCGTGCCGCGACGTTGTCGAGGCCAACAGGCTGGTCGACGGCTATGTGCGGCCGATCGCCTGGCGCGGCAGCGAGCAGATGGGCGTCTCGGCGCAGGCGACGAAGATCAACCTCGCCGTCGCGGCGTGGGATTGGGGCTCCTATTTCGATCCCGCGGCGAAGGCCAAGGGCTTGCGTCTTGCCATCGCTCAATATCGCCGCCCAGACCCGGCAACCGCGCCGGTGAAGAGCAAGGCCGCCGGCCTCTATATGATCTGCACCATCGAGAAGCACAGGGCGGAGCGGGCAGGCTACGCCGATGCGTTGATGCTGGATTGGCGCGGCCATGTGGCCGAGGCCACGGGCGCCAATATCTTCTTCGTCCAGCATGGTGTGCTGCACACGCCGACCCCCGATTGTTTCCTCGACGGCATCACCCGCCGCACGGTGATCGACCTCGCCAAGAAGCATGGTCTGAGGGTGATCGAGCGCGCGATCATGCCCGAGGAGATGGCAGATTTCTCCGAATGCTTCCTAACCGGCACCGCCGCCGAGGTCATGCCGGTGGCGGAGATCGGGCCCTATCGCTTCAGCGTCGGCGAGATCACCCGGACGCTGATGGACGAGTATTCGGCGCTGGTGCATCCGGCCAAGGCGGCTCCCGCCAGGGTCGCGGCCGCGGCCGCAGGCTAACGCCTTAGGCGGCGCGTCCGCGCGAGGGGCGATCCGTGCTAGGGTCGGCGCATGGTCGCCGGACCCAATCACCTTCATCATCGACCGGATTTCGACTCGGAATTCCGGCAGCATCTGCATGAGCTGCTTGCCTGGCGTCGCGATGTCAGGCGGTTCAAGCGCGAGGCGCTGCCATCGGGCACGATCGAGCGGCTGATTGAGGCCGCGTGCCTTTCGCCGTCCGTTGGCTTGAGCGAGCCCTGGCGCTTCGTCATCGTGGGCGATTCCGAACGGCGCGCGGCGATCCGCGGCTGCTTCGAGCTGTGCAATCAGGACGCGCTGCAAGCGCAGACCCCGGATCGCTCGGCGCTATATGCAAGGTTGAAGTTGGCCGGCCTCGACGAGGCCCCCTGCCAGATCAGCGTCTTCTCAGACCGGACCACGGCGCAAGGTCATGGGCTTGGGCGTCTGACCATGCCGGCGACCATCGATTATTCGGTCGCGATCGCCATCCATACGCTCTGGCTTGTGGCCAGGGCGGAGGGCATCGGCGTCGGCTGGGTCTCGATTCTGGACCCGGTCCGGGTGGCCGAGATCCTGGACGTGCCGCCGGATTGGACCTTTATGGGGCATCTTTGCATCGGCTATCCGGAAGAGGAAACCGACATTCCCGCCTTGCAACGCCAGGGTTGGGAGCGGCGTCACCCGTTGGCCGGCACCGTGATTCAGCGCTGAGGCTCGTGGGTAGGGTGCTGACGAGGCTTGAACCGCGGCTGCGCAACCGGCACTGTGTCTGCTTGGTAGGCCGTCCGGGGGAGGGGGCATGCACAAATCTTCGATTGGACTGGCACTCGCCCTGCTCGTGGCGATGGCTCTTGGCGCGTTGCCGGCGTCAGAGGCCAAGGCCGCGGCCGCCATGGCTGGCAGCGTGGCGAGCGCCGTGCACCATCAGCCGCTGGCGCAACCCGTGGTGACTTGGCGCGATTGCCAGAGGATCGCCCGCTGCAACGGCTGCACGCCGGTCTATCGCTGCCGCTCCTGCACCTATCAGCGCCAGTGCCCGCGCCGGCGCGGGCCGTGCGAGTGGTCGGATGTCTGCGTTTGGGGGCCGTATCTACCCATTGCGCCCCGGGGCGTGCCGATCCGTTGAGCTAGACCCTCCGCCGGACTATTCGGCGGCATCCCTCCCCGTGTCCCAGCGGGCGCTGGCCGCGTCGTCGCCGGTATTGGCCTCGACCCAGCGGCTCCCCTCCGGCCCGCTTTCGCGCTTCCAGAACGGTGCGCGCGTCTTGAGGTAGTCCATGAGAAACTCCGCCGCGGCAAAAGCCGCCTCGCGGTGTTCCGACGCCGTCAGTACCAGCACGATGTTGTCGCTTGGGCGTAAGCTGCCGATGCGGTGCACGATCAGGCAGGCTTTCAGCGGCCAGCGCGTTTGGGCTTCGATCTCGATGCGCTCAAGCTCGCGCTCGGTCATGCCGGGATAATGCTCGAGCGTCATCTCGGTGACGGCATGGTCGCCGGCCCGGTCCCGCACCGTGCCCAAGAACGCCACGACCGCGCCGATGTCGCTCCTGCCGGATTTAAGCCGCTCGATCTCGGCCCCGATGTCGAAATCCTCTCGCTGGACCCTGATCATGTCAGCCGCCGGTCACCGGAGGGAAAAAGGCGATCTCGCGCGCGCCACCGACGCTCGCGTTATGGCGCACATGGGTCTGGTCGATCGCGGCTCTGATCACTTCGGAGCGGTCGAAGGCATGGGCGAATTCGGGTCCACGGGTTTTGAGCCACGACATTAGCTCCGCCACCGTGGTGACGCTCGCCGGGATCTCGATCTCCTCGGCGCTGATCCCGGTCTTTTCCTTGACCCAGGCGAAATAGAGCAGGCGCAACGCTCAATCTCCTTCGGTCATGACATGGCGGAGCGACGCACGCAGATAGTCGTAGCCGGTGTAGAGCGTGAGTAGGGCGGCGATCCAGAGCAGGGTCAGGCCGAACAAGGTCGTGTAAGGCCAGACTTTGTCGCCGGCGCTGCCCGCGAGCAGGAAGCCGATAGCGACCATCTGCACTACTGTCTTCCACTTGGCGAGCCGCGTCACGGGCACACTGACGGCCAGCGTGCCCAGGAATTCGCGCAAGCCCGACACCAGGATCTCGCGGCAAAGGATGATGACGCCGGCCCAGAGCGACCAGCCGGCGATGGTCTGGCTAGCGGCGAGCATCAGCAGCGCCGCCGACACGATCAGCTTGTCGGCGATGGGATCGAGCATGCGGCCCATGGCGCTCTGCTGCCCCCAGGCGCGGGCGAGATAGCCGTCAAGGAAGTCGCTGATGCCGGCGGCGATGAAAATGCTCATGGCGAGCCAATTGCCAAGATCGCCGTCGATGAAGAAGCAGGCAACGAGGGCCGGGATGAAGACGATGCGACCATAGGTCAGCAGGTTGGGAAGATTCCAGAAGCGATTCGGCGCGCGTCCGCCCGACGCACGCGGCGCTCCCCGCCTCACCGTATCGGAACCTCCATCCACGGTCAGTTCGCTCCCTCGTGAAAATACTCGTAGATCGCCTTCGCCATCTGCGCGCTGATGCCCACCACGGCGGCGAGGTCGGCGATGCCGGCGCGACTCACGGCCTTGGCCGAGCCGAAATGCTGGAGGAGCGCGCGTTTGCGCGACGGCCCGATACGCGGCACCTCGTCCAGCGGCGATGCGTGGAGCGCCTTCTTGCGCCGTGCGCGATGGGCGCCGATGGCGAAGCGGTGCGCCTCATCTCTGAGCTTCTGGATGCAATAGAGCACGGGGTCCCGCGGCTCCAACAGCAACGGCTCGCGTCCCTTGAGGTAGATCCGCTCGCGTCCGGCATTGCGGTCTGGCCCTTTGGCGACGGCGGCCACCTTGATCTCGGCAAGGCCGAGATCTTCCAGCACCGCCACCGCCACGGAGAGTTGCCCGGGGCCGCCGTCGATCAGCACGAGATCGGGCGCGGCCCAGCCGGTCGCGGAGTCTTTGTTCCGCGCGAGCTTGCTGAAGCGCCGTGTGAGCATCTCCCGCATCATGGCGTAATCGTCCCCGGGGGCAAGGTCCTCAGACCGAATGTTGAACTTCCGATATTGATTCCTGATAAAGCCTTCGAGCCCGGCGACGATCATGGCGCCGACCGGATTGGTGCCGGAGATGTGGCTGTTGTCGAAGACTTCGACGCGCTCCGGCATTTCCTCCAAATCGAACAGCTCGGCGAGGCGCGCAAAGATGGCGGTTTGGGACGAGGACTCCGCCAGGCGGCGCGCCAAGACCTCCCGCGCATTGACGAGCGCATGCGCCACGAGCTCACGCTTTTCTCCACGTTGCGGTGCAATCACGTTGATCTTGTGACCCGCGCGCAGCGACAGGGCCTCGCCGAGCAAACGTCGCCCTGAGATCTCGTGCGAGAGAAGCACGAGTTTCGGCGGCGGCTTGTCGTCGTAGAACTGCGCGACGAAGGATTCGAGCACCTCCTCGACCGCGAGACTTTTGTCGGCGCGGGGAAAATAGGCGCGGTTGCCCCAATTATTGCCGCTGCGGAAGAAGAACACTTGGATTGCGGTCTGGCCCGCATCCTGATGCGCGGCGAAGACGTCGGCTTCCCTCACAGTCTCGGGGTTGATGCCCTGATGCGACTGGACGTGGCTTAACGCCGTCAGGCGGTCGCGGAAACTTGCCGCGCGCTCATAATCCTGCTTGAGGCTCGCATCGTCCATGAGCTTGTGCAGGCGCCGCTTCACCTCATCGCTTTGGCCGGTCAGGAAGCGCAAGGCCTCATCGACAAGTGCCGTATAATCCTGTTCCGACACCTCGCCCGTGCACGGGGCACTACAGCGCTTGATCTGGTAGAGCAGGCAAGGCCTGATCCGCGTTTCGAAATAAGCGTCGGTGCAGGATCTGAGCAGGAACGCGCGCTGAAGCGTGTTGATGGTGCGGCCGACCGCACCGGCGGAGGCGAAGGGACCGAAATAATCACCCTTGCGGCTTCGCCCGCCGCGATGCTTCAGAATCTGCGCGAAGTCGTGATCGCGCGCGATGAGGATGAAGGGAAACGATTTGTCGTCGCGCAGCACCACATTGTAGCGGGGTTTGAGCCGCTTGATCAGATTGGCTTCGAGCAGCAAAGCCTCGATCTCGGTGGCGGTAGTGACGAACTCCATGCTCGCGGTATCGGCGATCATGCGTGAGATGCGGTTGTTGTGATTTCCCGGACGGGCGTAGCTCTGCACGCGCTTCTTCAGATGGCGCGCCTTGCCGACATAAAGCACCTCGCCCGCCGCATCGATCATGCGGTAGACCCCGGGGCCCGTAGGCGCGGTCTTGGCATGGCCGGCGATGGCGAGGGCACCTTGCTCGGTGCCGCGAAACGCTTGGCGCGCGCGGGACAGAAGCGAAGCACTGGCGCTGTCGGGCTTCTCTAAGGGCATGGGATCCTGGTTTTCGGGGCGCCGGAATGAGAGGCGCGGAGCATAGGGTGAAGGTATGGCCTCGGGGCCGTCAGCTTCAAGGCCTTGACCGTCGGCCTAGCCTGCCTCGTTCGCAGCTTGGCACTCCGGATCTGTCGCCCAAAGCAGGTGCTGACCCCCATCGAGCGCGATCATCTGTCCGGTCACCGAAGGCGTGTCGAGCAGGAAGCGGACGGCCCCGCACAGTTCTTCGACCGTGGCGCCATGGCCAAGAAGGGTCGAGCCGAATTCGCGCTCGAATTCAGTCTGGCTTTGCCGCTGGTTCGGAAGCACTGGCCCCGGGCCCAACGCGTTGACGCGAATGCGTGGCGCCAGCGCCTGCGCCAGCGTTCGCGTCGCGGTCCACAATGCCGATTTGGCGATGGTGTAGGAGAAATAATCCGGGGTCAGCCGCCAAACCCTCTGGTCGATCATGTTGATGACCGAGCCCGACGCCGTCTCGGGTAGCATGCGGGCGAAGGCTTGGGTCAAGAACACCGGAGCGCGCAGATTGACGTCGAGTTCCGCCTGCCAGCCGGCCCAGTCGAGGGTCTGCGGCGAATCCCATTCGAACCGCGCGGCATTGTTGATGAGACAGGTGGGGTATCCCAGCTCCTCGGCGCAAGACTGCATCAGCCGGTGGAGTTGATCCTCGCGGGTGAGGTCCGCTCGAAACGCGACCGCTGTGGAACCAAGGGTTTCAATCTCCTCGACGAGCGCTTGGGCCGCGGCGGACGAGGCATGGTAGTGCACGCCAATGCGCCAGCCACGCTTCGCCAGATCGAGGGCGATGGCGCGGCCGAGCCTCAGGGCAGCCCCAGTCACCAGGGCAATCGCAGGGTCTTGTTTTGTCATGTCGATTAAGCTCGGGGTCTCGCCGCCGGGGATCGCCATAGCGTAGCCTGTGCGTCCCGCCGCGCCAACCTAGCCCCGCGCCGCTAGGGCAGAGGCCGACGGGCGCGCGTCCACCGGCTGGGTCCCCCTCACTTCACCGCCTATTCCGCGTGCGGTTGTCCTGAGTTTTTGTGCGGCGCAAAATTGAGACAAAGCCCATCGTGTCTAAGCTCCCACCCTTGCCGAACAGCCACAGAGTGCGAAATGTTGCCGGGAAATCAATGGTTTTTCTATTCCCGGACTCCTACGTCATACTAACTCATGTCAGAGAAACCTGCCGCGCCTCGTGGGGTAGATCCCGCTGACGCCGATGCGATTGCGGCGGCGCATGCAATCTACGCGCCGTTCATGCTCGGCTTCTACGACCATCTCGTGCATGGCCTCTCCAACCGCTTCGCTTGGGCCTGCCCCAGCGAACGGCTGCTCGATCTCTACCGCCACCATCTTACCCCTCGTCATCTCGAGGCTGGCGTGGGGACCGGCTTCTTCATCGACCGCGCCAATCCGGCTTCGTTCGATCGACTGGTTTTGCTCGACATCAACCGCCATTGCCTGGCGCGGTCGGCCCGCAGGCTCGCGCGCTACGCGCCGGTGCTGCGCGAAGCCAATCTGTTGTCGCCTTTGACCCTGGAGGGCGAACCCGCGGACAGCATCGGCTTGACCTATGTGCTGCACTGCCTGCCGGGGTGCATGGCGGAGAAGCTGCGCGTGATCGAGAATCTAAGACCTTTGATGCGTGAGCGGGCGGTCCTGTTCGGCGCCACCATTCTCGGCCGCGGGATTGAGCCCAATGCGGCGGCGCGGGCCTTGCTCGGCCTGTATAATTCCAAGGGCGTGTTCAACAATCTCGAAGACGATCTCGCCGCGCTCACCGCCGGCCTCAAGGCGCGTTTCAATCGCGTCGACGTCGAGACGCTAGGCTGCGTGGCGCTATTTCGCGCCAGCTGATTGTTCGCGCGCCGCGCTTACCGGCTCAAGCGCTCGCCTTTGGATGGTCTTTAACCAGCCGCTAACCCTGCCAAATTTCGCCCCACTGGCTGGTTAACCGATCGTAAGGGTAGTTCTCTACCCTTAGACCGTGGGCGCTTGGTCTAGCGGGAATCCCGCGCTGGTGCGGCAACGGATCGAGCCTTCCAATCGTGAGGGAGTCTGTGTTGCGTGAACGATTTGACTGGGCTTTGACTCTTTCTGCCGTACTGACGGCCGGCGCCGCGGCCTCTGGCCCGGCCTTCGCCGCGGATATAATCAATGGCGGTCCTCCTCCACTCGCCTACGAGGCGCCGCCGCCCGTCGCGCCAGCCCTTTTTGCCGGCTGGTGGATCGGTGGCACCCTTGGCGGGGCTACCGGCAATTTCGATTTCTCCCAGTCAAACGCGTCAATCGACGCCAGCGGCATGTTGGGCGGCATCACCGGAGGCTACAACTGGCAGAACGGGCCGATCGTCCTCGGCCTCGAGGGCGACGCCCTGGCCGCAGGCATCAGCGGCAGCGGCCGCCTCAACGGCAGCCCGAACACCGCTAGCCCAGACATCGACGCCATGGCCAATCTGCGCTTACGCGCCGGCGTGACCGTGGTGCCGCAAGTGCTCCTGTTCGTCACCGCGGGCGGCGCCTGGGCCGATGTCAACCTTCCGGTCAGCGGACCCGGCGGCGGATCGGGCAGCGGATCGTTCTTCGGCTGGAGCCTTGGCGGCGGCGCCGAGGTCGCATTCAATCCGAACTGGAGCGCGCGCTTCGACTACCAATTCACCGATTTCGACTCCGATACCGTTTCCTACCCGGGTGGCGATGTGAAATACGATCCCGACGTGAATACCTATCGGGGCTCGCTCATCTACCGCTTCTAATCCAGGTATGGGTCCTAACGCACCTCTGCGGCCGGTATGGTCACCGAGCTCTTGCGGCACAGACGCCGCTGCTCGTTCGGCCCGCAGCTTCTCGGAGATAGATCCCGTTCGAAGCAGATGCGTATGTCGAGCAATTGCTCGGCCCGACAGCTCACCGAAATCATGCCCGGCTTGAGCCAGGAATTGGCTTTGAGGAATTCCTCTTCGATCTCCGCCGGAGAGAGCTGTAGCGGGCTTGCCGTCCCCTCGAAGCGCGGTGGCAGGGCAATGCGCGCATAGGCGTCGCGCGCGAGCCGGAAATATTCGTCCGGCTCAAGGCCAGAGCAGGTGCCGTGGGCGCGGTATTCGTGAATGATCAGATTCTTGCTCGGCATGATGTCCAGCATCTTGTCGATCACCGTCTGCGAAACCCACGGACGCTTTTGCGTCTTGCAGTCTTGCGGCCAGCCCTTCGCATATTGCGGCCACAGTCCGTGCAGCACGAAGCCGTGCAGCGTCTCGCATTGACGGTCGCGCCGTTGTTTGCCCTTGGCGGCGCAATAGGATGGCGACCAGCCGAGCACGAGGGCGTAATAGTCGAATGATTTGGGCTGCCCCTCGTCCTTGTGCGCGCGGATGGCGAGGCCGATTGCCAACAGCACCATGAGGGCGGCGGCCATCAGGGCCGCGACCCTAGGTCGCCGCCGCATCGGTTTTGATCGCACCAAATGCGTCTAGAATTCGCGCCCAGCTCCTGGCCCCCTTGGTGAAGCTCTTCACATTGTATTTCTCGTCCGGCGCGTGAATGCGGTCGTCCTCCAGCGCGAAGCCAACCAACAGCGAGTCCATGCCGAGCTGGGAGCGGAAGGCTTCGACGATCGGGATCGAAGCGCCGCAGCCGAGGATCGCCGGGGGCTTCTCCCATTCCTCTCCGAGCGCTCTCGCCGCCACTTGAAAGAGCGGGGTGGAGGTGTCGAAGCCGACCGCGGGCGAGCCGCCCTCGCCGACGAAACTGGCCCTGCAATCGGGAGGCAGCCGCGCGGCGACGAAGCGGTGCAGACCATCGAGAATGGCTTGCGGCTCCTGATTAGGGACGAGGCGGAAGGAGAGCTTGGCCGTGGCGCGGGCCGGGATCACGCCCTTGGTGCCGGGTCCGGTATAGCCGCCGAAGATGCCATTGATCTCCGCCGTCGGTCGCGACCAGAGCTGCTCGAGCACGCTCGCGTCCTGTTCTCCCGCCGGCACCGTCAAACCAACCTCGCCGAGAAAGGCGGCGGCGTCGAAGCCGAGCGTTTGCCATTGCGCCAGCTGCACCGGGGAGGGGATGACGACGGTCTCATAGAAGCCGGGGATGGTGACCTTGCCGCCGTCATCATGCAGGCCGGCGAGAAGCTCGGTGAGAGCGCGAATGGGGTTCCGCGCCGGGCCACCATACAGGCCCGAATGCAGGTCACGGGACGGCCCGGTGATGGTGATTTCGGAGAGGGCCAATCCGCGCAGGAAGGCGGTGATGGCCGGGGTGTCCTCATCCAGTTGCCCGGTGTCGCAGACGAGGCAGATATCGGATTTGAGCTCCTCGCCATGGCGCGCGAGAAAAGCGGGAAGACTCGGACTCCCCGATTCCTCCTCGCCTTCGAGCAGCACCGTCACATCGACGGGCAGCCGGCCATGCACGGCGAACCAGGCGCGGCAGGCCTCGAGAAAAGTCATCACCTGCCCTTTGTCGTCGGACGCGCCGCGGGCAACGATAATCTCGCCTCGACGCGGATCCTCGGCGAGACGCGGGACGAAGGGCGGGGCGGTCCACTCGTCCAGGGGGTCTGGCGGCTGCACGTCGTAATGGCCGTAGAACAGGACATGCACGGGCGAGGCGGCGGCAGCGCGCCAATGGCCGACGACCATCGGCTTGCCGGCGGTCGGTTCGACTCGAGCCTCGAAGCCGATCTCACGCAACGTGCCCGCGCACCAGTCCGCCGCGTCGATGCAGGCCGTATGATAGGCGGGGTCGGTGGAGATGCTCGGGATCGCGAGAAGCTCAAACAGCCGGTCGAGGGCAGCGCCGCGCTCGACGCCGAGCCGGTCGAGCACCTTCGAGAGATCGAGGCGCGAGACTTCCGGTGATGAGTTTAGGGGCATTGCCCGAAACTAGGGGGACGCGAGCGGCAAGTCACGCACGGGACAAGCGCTGGTCGAGCATCGGCACTCGGAGACCTTATTCGCCGAGCTGCACGTTGATGGCTTGAGGACCTTTACCACGGCGGTCTGGCTCGGTCTCAAAGGTCACCTTCTGGCCTTCGTCAACGGCGGGGAGGCCGGAACTCTGCAGAGCGGAAATGTGCAGGAAGACGTCCTTGCCGCCGTCGTCTGGCGTGATGAAGCCGAAGCCGCGCGAATGATTGAAAAACTTGACGGTTCCAGTCTGGCGCATGGGAGCTTCCCCCTTCCAAATAGTCCGCCGCAATTACGGCCGGCTAACAAACTCGACAACCTCTAATGGGGAAAAGAGCCCACGATCTAAGTTTAGAGGACGCGGATAGTCTTTGCCCGGAGTCAGTGCGAAAGGCGACCCACTCTAGTGGCGTGAGCCCGCTCAGCGCAAGGCTCATCATGCCCGTCATGGGTGTCGAGACGGAGGGTTCGGGGGTTCAGTTCGGATAGGGCGAGTGGGTCGGCAGTCCGTTCCACGATCCCTCGGCCGGGTAGTCGAAATGGGGCCCAAAATCCTTCGGCGCCGGCGGCATTTCCGGGAGGCCCCAAATCTCGCTCAGGGTCATGGAATAGCCGCCGAGAACCGCGTCGCGGGGAGCCACTCGGGCTGGAGGGCTTTTTCTGGCGCCGGCGGTCTGGGCGTGGCTATCGAGCACGGGCAAACCGAAAAAGAAACTCGCCATGGACAAAGTTGCCAGGGCAAGAAGCCGGAAAATGGCGGTGCGCGATACCATGATGAATAACTAATCCCTGGAGGCGTTGGTCCGAATCGGTTGAAAAAGACTAATCGTTCTCAGGTTACCATTGCGTGACCGCCACCCGAAGCGGTTTGATTTTTAAGAGCAGACCTTCACCGAAGTCGTGCATGCGGACAGTGCGACGCCCTTGTTGCACGAGGTCGCTTCATGTCCAACGCGCACGGCCTTGAGTTTGTTCTTATGCGCCCACCGGTTGACGTGCCGGTTCAGCTTCTTGGTCGCCCGCTGGTCAACTGAGGCCTTGATCAGACCCCGCGACTTGGCGGTGGCCATCGCGCAGCTCCCGGCATAGACCGGCTGCGAGACGGCGACGAAGGCAACAACGGCGCACAGCGTAGCGCCGGCGACGACAATCTTCTTGCAGACCATGTTTGTCCCAGCCTTTTGGCCCTAATGGCGAAGCCCCACCTTTTCAGGGACTATGCCGCCTTTGCCCAACTTTGCCCAGTGAAATCGGGGGGTGGGCCCGTGCATCCAAGGGTTTGCGTATTTTGGATGCTGACGAGCCTTATCTGTTTGATTTGCCTCAATTTTCCCTTACGGACTGGTCAGGGTCGGCTTCCTCCCGGCAAAACGTCAAACGCCGGACCCTGGGGCCCGGCGTTCACGCAGCTCATGAGGGCTCGAGGATGCCCCGCATCGCTTTTTCAGAAGTTAGGTGTTGGTACCGAAGATTCCGCCCGTTGGAAGCTTCGCCGGCGAATGCTTAGCGCGCGCTGACCCTCACTCGTGCCGTACCAGAGCCGATCATGCCGAGGCTTGATGCCGCGGCCTTGGACACGTCGATGATCCGCCCCTTGACGAAGGGCCCACGGTCGTTGATCCGCACGACCACCGAGCGGCCGTTGCCCAAATTCTCCACCAGGACCTTGGTGCCGAACGGCAGCGAACGATGTGCGGCGGTGAGGGCGCTCGGGTTCATCATCTCCCCACTCGCGGTGCGTGAATGCAGAGCATACCAGGATGCGTGCCCCATTTGCTCGGCATGAGCGAGGTTGAGCGGAAGCATCGAAGCTCCCGCGATGAGACCCATAGCAACGATTTTGGCTCGCATTTCGAACATGCGTTCTTGTCTCCTATTCAACTGTCTTTGGACTAAAAGGGCCGACGACGAATCAAGCCGGCCTCGCGCATGAGTGCGTGGCGGTAACCTACTGGCTAAGAAGGCGATAAATCGGCTACCCGGGGGTGATTGAGGGGCAATTTGGCGGCAAACTGATTAATCTTATTGCGCCGGTCCGGTCATCTCGGGCCGCCCTGCCGCCGCGGGGCAGTGATGGAGTGGGCGCAAAAACGGGCCGGATCGTCGAATCCAGTGCCTTTGCCGAGATCTTGGCGTGACCCAGATTCACGCTCGCCGCGCCCCGATTCGGTTAACGGCCTGGAGCGTAGGCATCCGGTCCGTAGCCGGCGCATGACCCTTTTAGCCTGACGTCGCCGCCGATGGTCTGACAGAGATAGACCTTTAACAGCGGGTCGTTCCGGACCTGAGAGCCCGTAACCCTCTGCCCGTAGCTTCGCGCGACTAAGGCGATCTGCTCTTCCTCGCACCACGGGGTCGCAATCAGCCCATATTTCGTGACCTGAAAATTGCCGCGGCATTCGACGCGTGCTGAGGCGGGGCCGGTCGCCCCAATGAGCAACAACACGGTCGCCAGGCACCCGGTCGAGCAGATGTGCAGAATTCGCTTCATATCGTCTCCCTCGTCCGGGGGATCGGGCTTTCGGCATCCTGGTCTAGCCGACAACGTCTCATACTATCGATAAACAAAGCCATGCGCGATTCCAAGACCCTCCACGAGCATGTCGTGACCCGCCTCCGCACTTGCCATAGGCTGTGCTCAACTCTGCATAACTCTTGGTCAAAGCCCGCCTAATCATTGCCCTTTTCGGTCACTACATATATTTATCGGACCAAATAAAGCTCCAAGGACCGCTGGAAAATCAAGGTGATGCAGAAAAGAAAAAGAGCAGACACGCAAGTTCAACAAGAGGTGAGTTCCGGCGCGTCGATGATCGTTAATGGAGGATCGTGGATCCAGGCCGGCGAGCCCATGACTGGGGCTCAGGCCGCCTCGCTCAGGCGATTGGCCGAGGAAATCAAGGAGCCACAAGCGTTTGACGAAGGCTTGAGCAAGAGCGAAGCACGGCGCCGCATCTACAGGCTGCAGGAGAGACTGCGCCTCGGGGATCTGCCGCCCCACACCGATTAGCCTTCGCAACCAGATATTCCTGAGCGGCGCTGCGATGATTCGGTCTCGTCCCCTTCAAGTATTTGTCGCCCTGATGCTGCTGTCCGCTGCCGGGGCCCTGCAAGGAGTGGATGGAGCCATGGCTCTGACGCTGACCTCTCCCGCCTTCGAGCCCGGGGCCTCAATCCCTTCGATCTATACTTGCGAGGCCGAGAACGTCTCGCCGCCGCTGGCTTGGGACAATGTGCCGGCGGGGACGAAGAGTCTCGTACTGATTATCGACGATCCGGATGTGCCGGACCCGAAGGCGCCGAAGCGCGTCTGGGTGCATTGGGTGCTCTACAACCTGCCGCCCGAGGCGAAGGGTCTTGCCCACAACGCGGATAAGGCCGGCCTGCCCGCAGGGACTGTGCAGGGGCTCACGGATTTCAAGAAGACAGCCTATGGCGGACCGTGTCCGCCGATCGGCCGGCATCGCTATTTCCACAAGCTCTATGCGCTCGACACTACGCTCGATCTTGCCAACGCAACCAAGGCAGAGCTTGAAGCGGCGATGAAAGGTCATGTGCTGGCTGAGGCCGAACTCATCGGCACCTACCAAAAAGGCGCCAGCTGACACCTTTAACGTCCGTCATCCCTTGACTGTGGCAGCCCACGTCGGTTCAAGTGCCTCCCATGACGAGGCACATCACACGCATGATGCGAGATGCGGCTTGCGGCGCGATCGGCACCGCGATGCTGCTCGGAGTGGCGGGAGCGCCGGCGTTGGCGGCGCCCTGCGGCAATGGGCCCGCGGGATTCAACAAATGGCTCCAGAGCTTCAAGCAGGAAGCCGCGGCGCAAGGAATCTCGCCGGCAGTGATTTCCGCGGCGCTCGATGGGGTGACGTACGACCCCGCCACCGTCGCCAAGGACCGCGCCCAAGGCGTGTTCGCGCAGAGCTTTTTGCAATTTTCCGACCGCATGGTCAGCAAGAACCGCCTCCAAGTCGGCGCGAGCCTCCTCAAGAAATATGCCGGCACCTTCGGCAAGATCGAGCGCAGCTATGGCGTGCCCGGTCCAGTCCTGGTCGGCTTCTGGGGACTGGAGACCGATTTCGGCAAGGTGATGGGCGATATGGAGACGCTGCGCTCGCTTGCCACGCTCGCCTATGACTGCCGCCGCCCCGAGGAATTCAGCGAGCAGCTTCTCAACGCGCTGCGCGTGATCCAGCGCGGCGACTTGCGGCCTCAAGACATGCGCGGGCCCTGGGCGGGCGAAGTCGGCCAGTTCCAATTCGTGCCCAAGGTGTATTTCGAGTATGCCGTCGATCTCGATGGGGATGGCAGGCGCGACATGGTCAGGAGCACGGACGACGCGCTCGCCTCCGCCGCCAACTACCTCGACGGGCTCGGCTGGAAGGCGGATCAACCTTGGCTCGAGGAAGTGGTGGTGCCGGACAACATGGATTGGAGCCAAGCCGACGTCACCATCAAGAAGCCCCGAGCGTATTGGGCGCAAAGCGGCGTCACCTATCGCGGCGGTAAGTCTCTCCCCGCCGATAACGTTCCGACCGGCCTGGTGCTGCCCATGGGCCGAAACGGGCCGGCGTTTCTCGCTTACCCGAATTTCGACGTCTATCTCGAATGGAACCAGTCGCTCGTCTATTCCACGAGCGCAGCCTACTACGCCACGCGCCTTGCCGGCGCACCGCCGATGAGCCGCGGCAACGGGCCGATCGACGGCTTAGGCGTAGCGGAGACCAAGCAGGTGCAGCAGCTGCTTGCCAAACGCGGCTATGACGTCGGCAAGATCGACGGGGTGGTCGGCGCCGCGACCCGCGCCGCCGTTAGGGAGATGCAGCAGAAATACGGCCTGCCCGCAGACGGCTATCCGAGCCCCGCGCTGCTTGCGGCTCAACGCGGCGGCCGTTAGCCGGCACTCTTACTGCTGTGGCGAAGGGAATCCGGGACATCAAGCCTGCGCGCGCGGAACCACGGGGCCGAAGAAAGTCTGGAGCTTGGCGACATCGTAATATTCGGTGAGCTTCACCGGCCAACCATCCTCCATCGTCCAGAAATTGGCCGTCGTCGTCTCGAGCACTGTGCCGGTCTCCCGGTGCCGGTAATGCATCGGGATTTCGACCGCGGCGCGGTTCCACTCGATGATCAGGTCGGTCGTGTCGAAGCGCAGGATCTCGTAGCGCTCGACGATCTGAGACCAGCGTTGGATCGCTAGTCTCTTGCCCTTGCGGGCGCCGCCCAAGGGATGGACGGAAATCGGGATATGCATGACGTGGCAAAAGTCGTCAGGCAAATAGCTTGCGAGCCAGTCGAGATCCTGCGCCCGCCACGCGTCGTAGATATCGCCAAGGATCGCCCCCACCGTCTTTGCCATGGCCCCCGCCTCCTGCCGGTCTAAGGGCCAAAGTTACCACGCGCTTGCGCCGTCGGCATCAGATAAAGTCCGCCTACGGATAATTCCTTCGGGAAAACCGCATCGGCGATCTCGGACACACCGATTCAACCCATAGTTCCAGAACGCTCGTGGTAGGGTACGAAATGCGGCTGCGACGAGCCGTTGAAGGGGGAGGGGTGGTGCGCGGCGTTCCCCATGCCAGGAGGAGAGAATGTCATGGAAGGCGCGATCGTAAACATCATCATTCAGCTCATCGCCGGAGCGATAGGCGGTACCGCGGCCGGGAATCTGCTGAAAGATCTCAGCATGGGTAAGGCCGGCGATGCCATCAGCGGCGCTGTCGGCGGCGGGATCGTCGGCCAAATTCTGATGGCTGTCCTCGGCGGTGCGGCGGCCCCCGACGCGGCGGCCGCGGCGAGCGGCATGGATATCGCCGCCATCCTCAGGGACCTCGTCGGCGGCGGCGTGGGCGGTGCGGCACTCATGGCCATCGTCGGCGCCGTCCGCAACGCCACGATGAAGAGCTGACGATCCCTAACAGAGTGCCTGGACTTGGCTTTTTCGGGCCCCGGGGCTCAGGTCTCGTCATAGGCGGGAAGCTTGATGCTATTTGCTTACTCCGCGCCGGCACGGCCTGAAGCAGCGGCCCGGTTAGCGGCTCTTGCCCTTGAACGCGCGGGTGCCGGGCTTGCCTGATTTGGAGCGGCCGCGGCTCTTCTTCAGCGCGGCCAGCGGGATCTCGCGATTATGCGGGCCCATCTCCTCCAGCGTCGGCTTGTGCGGGCGGTTGAGCGCATTTGCGCGACGACGCTCCCACACGCGTGGGTCCATGCTGCTTGAGCGCTCCTGCTCGAGCTCGCTCTGACGGGCCAACGGATCGTTGGCGATGGCAAGCTCCATCTGGCGCAGGCGCTTGACCTCGTCGCGGAGCCGCGCCGCCTCCTCGAATTCGAGGTCGGCCGCCGCCGTGCGCATGCGTTTCTCCATATCGGCGATGACACCTTCGAGATTGTGGCCGATGAGCGCCTGATCGCCCTCGCCGAACCCCGTTTCCGCATCGACCAGCACATGGTCGCGCTCATAGGCCGAGGCCATGATATCGCCGATGTGCTTTTTCACGCTCTCCGGCGTGATGCCGTTGGCTTCGTTCCAGGCCGTCTGCTTCTCGCGCCGCCGCGTCGTCTCGGCCATGGCGCGCTCCATCGAGCCGGTGATGCCGTCGGCATAGAGGATAACGCGGCCGTCGATGTTGCGCGCGGCGCGGCCGATGGTCTGAATCAGCGATGTCTCGGAACGCAGGAAGCCTTCCTTGTCGGCATCGAGGATGGCGACGAGCGCGCATTCCGGGATGTCGAGGCCCTCGCGCAGCAGATTGATGCCGATCAGAACGTCGAAAGCGCCGAGCCTCAGGTCGCGGATGATCTCGATACGCTCCAGCGTCTCGACGTCGGAATGCATGTAGCGCACGCGGATGCCCTGCTCGTGCATATATTCGGTCAAGTCCTCGGCCATCCGCTTGGTCAGCGTGGTGACGAGGACGCGGTAGCCTTGCGCCACCACCTTGCGCGCCTCGTCGATCAGATCGTCGACCTGGCTCGTGGCCGGACGCACCTCGACCGGTGGATCGATGAGGCCCGTGGGCCTGATCACTTGCTCGGCGAAGGCGCCTTGCGTCTGCTCCAGTTCCCATCCCCCAGGCGTCGCCGAGACGTAGGTCGTCTGCGGCCGCATCGCGTCCCATTCCTCGAAGCGGAGCGGCCGGTTGTCCATGCAGGAGGGGAGGCGGAAGCCATATTCGGCGAGCGTCGATTTGCGCCGATAGTCGCCGCGAAACATGCCGCCGATCTGGGGCACGGTGACGTGGCTCTCGTCGACGAAGACGAGCGCGTTGTCGGGCAGATATTCGAACAAGGTCGGCGGCGGCTCGCCGGGTTTCCGCCCGGTGAGATAGCGCGAATAATTCTCGATGCCGGCGCAGGAGCCGGTCGCCTCCATCATCTCCAGATCGAACAGCGTGCGTTGCTCGAGCCGCTGCGCCTCGAGCAGTCGCCCGGCGCTGTGAAGCTCGTTCAGCCGCTGTTTCAGCTCTTCCTTGATGCCCCGCACCGCCTGTTTCAAGGTCGGCTTCGGTGTGACGTAGTGGGAATTGGCGTAGACCTTCACCAGGCTGAACTCGTCGGTCTTGGCGCCGGTCAGTGGATCGAACTCGGTCAGGGTCTCGACCTCGTCGCCGAACAGCGAGATGCGCCAGGCGCGGTCGTCCAAATGCGCAGGCCAGAGCTCGATGGTGTCGCCGCGCACGCGGAACGAGCCGCGGGCGAAATTCACATCGTTGCGCCGGTACTGCAGGGCGACGAGATCGGCCATCAGCTGGCGCTGCTCGATCTTGTCCCCGCGCTTGAGGCTGAAGGTCATCGCCGTATAGGTCTCGACCGAGCCTATACCGTAGATGCAGGACACGCTCGCCACGATGATCACGTCGTCGCGCTCGATCAGCGCGCGCGTCGCGGCATGGCGCATGCGGTCGATCTGCTCGTTGATCGATGAATCCTTCTCGATATAGGTGTCGGTGCGCGGGATATAGGCCTCGGGCTGGTAGTAATCGTAGTAAGAGACGAAATACTCCACCGCGTTGTCGGGGAAGAAGCTCTTGAACTCGCCATAGAGTTGGGCCGCCAGCGTCTTGTTCGGCGCGAGCACCAGCGCCGGCCGCTGCGTCGCCTCGATCACCTTGGCCATGGTGAAGGTCTTGCCGGAGCCGGTGACGCCAAGCAGCACCTGATCGCGCTCCAGCGCTTTCACGCCATGGACAAGCTCGGCGATTGCCGATGGCTGGTCGCCCTTCGGCGTGAGCTCGGATTGGATATCGAGAGGTACGCCGCCCTCGGTCTTGTCGGGGCGCGGCGGGCGGTGCGGCACGAATGTGGGCGGTTCCTCGCCGATGACCAAAGGATGGTTTTGCATCAGCGGCTGGGACGCTTCGCCGAAACCCGGCGGACGGCGGTCGGCGCCAAGCGGAAGGCCGCTCGGCGTCAAATCGCTCTGGGGCGAGCCGCTCGATTCGCCGGTAACGGCGCGCGGCTCCGCGCGCGAGCCGAAGGTCTTGGGACCACGATAGGGCATCATCCGAATATGGCGGCGGCGAGGGGTCTTGGCTAGGGCGGGGCTTCGAGGCAATCGCGCGCTGCGATGCCTCGCCCCCACCGCCCGCGCCAGAATTCAGCCCGAGGCGCTGCCCCCGACTCCCGCGGAGGGTGCGGCTCAGGAAGAACGCGGCAATAAGGAAGGGAACGCGGCGGTTGGGCCGCAAGACGAGGCGCCGCAGCGAACGTTCCATCGGCTCCACCGATGCAGACGCCGGCGCCGGAGAGTGTAGAACCCCCACCGGCTCCGATCGCACACCTGAGCCGGGGCCCCACCGAAGCGCAAGAAGAATGGACAGGCCGAGAGCGCTCCCGAAGCCCCCGTCGAGAACTCAACCCCGCCGATGTGCCGGCCGCCGAGCCAGGGCCGGCCACTCCGATACTGCGCCGGCAGAGTGAGCATGACGGGATGAGCGATGCGAAGAGGGCCGGTGCGACCGGGTCCCCGCTTGCTATCCGAACTCACGTCTTGCACACGATAAATTCGAAGCCGTCGCAGAAAATTCTGATCGCACACGCCGGTCGAGATAAGGGGATGGACATTCGTCCCCCGTCTAACCGTGGTGTGCTGAACCCGCGTAGACGCGCTGATTTAACCAACATTCAGAATGAGAGATGCAGGAACATTGTCTGCGTTGCGATGCACCAGCGCTATTCGGC
Source organism: Hyphomicrobiales bacterium (assembly GCA_038326945.1). Lineage (GTDB taxonomy): Bacteria > Pseudomonadota > Alphaproteobacteria > Rhizobiales > Methyloligellaceae > Methyloceanibacter. The sequence continues at coordinate 45,250 of JBBQKN010000010.1, read as the reverse complement.
GGCGCGCAGTGACGCGCGCGGAAACGTTTCGTTGTCGAAGCGCGCGAACATTTGCTGCTAAATTGCCACTTTCTACTGCGATCAGCGTATAATAAAAAAAACAATTGACTCAAAAGGTGGGACGGCAGCTTGGACCTGTGAACGTGATTCGTGCACGCACGCGTCTGTTCTCTAGCAGTCGCCTGCAGCAACAGATTCAGAATCGGAGCAGAACCATGGCTACGAGAACGACTGGGAAGAAACGCACAACGACGAGGAAGACGACTGCACGCAAGACCGCCAGCGGTCGTCGCGCAGCACCGGCGCGGAAGACCACGGCGCGCAAGACGAGCGCGCGCAAGCCGGCGGCGAGAAAGACTACGGCAAGAAAACCGGCCGCAAGGAAGACCGCGGCGAGAAAGCCCGCTGCAAGGAAGACCGCGGCGAGAAAGCCAGCCGCAAGGAAGACCGGAGCGAGAAAGCCAGCCGCAAGGAAGACCGCGGCGAGGAAGCCCGCTGCCAGAAAGACGGCGGCGAGAAAAGCTCCGGCGCGAAAGAGCGCGACCCGGCGGAGTGCAGCCGGTCGGTCGACGGCGCGGAAGACATCCGCGCGCAAGACGACGGCGCGGAAGACCACGGCCCGCAGAAGCACGGCACGGAAACCGGCACGCAAGCCGGCCGCACGCCGGCCTGCCGCACGCAAGAGCACGGCGCGGAAAGCCCCGGCACGAAAGTCGGCCTCAAGTGGCTCTCGAAGCTCGGCGGCAAAACCCGCGGCGAAGCGCGCAACGATAAAGGCGTCGGCGGCGAAGAAGCCAGCCGCCGCAGCGCCTGCTGCGCCGCGACCTGCGGTTCAAGTGCCTCGGCCCGCTCCCTCAATGCCAGCGCGCCCAATGACGCCGGCACCGGGTGGCATGCCCGGCGTATCGCGGCCTTCGAGCCCGATGGGTGGCAGTGGAGTGGGACAACATTCCGGCGGCACCGGCGGCTCGTCAGGCCTCTCGACTCCGAGCGGCTTGCCGAGTTCCAGCCCGAGCTCTCAGCCCTACAGGCCTTCCTGGGCCAGGGACGACGACGACATGTAGCTGAATTGGAGGGTCTGCGCGGTGGCGCGGGCCCTCCCTTCTTGCGATCTTCGACAACCCTTCCGAGAGAGAGCCGCGCCATGCGGCCGTCTCCGGACGGCGCCGCGCCGCCCGGAGAATCGGCTTTCGGAGCTAGACGCCCCGGAAAACATTCCCGACCGCCAGGATGACATAAGCGACGATGGCCACCCAAAAGGCGTTGGCGCTGACGAATGGAATCGCAGCGAAGGTGCCGATGACGGCGAGCACGGCCAGAATCAGCGATATGGCGAAAACTGCCTGTGTCGGCGGTGACAGGTTCATCTCAGCCCTCCCTCTTGTTGACGGGCGAAATGTAATCGTTTTCTGTGACAAAGCGAAACGCTTGGCTCGGCTTGCGCACAGGTCAAGTCCAGGCGGCAGGGGTCGGTTCGGGGTTCAACGAGGAGGAGTGGAGCGATGCGTCCCATGATGCGGTTGATCCTTGGGCTTTGTGCCCTGGTCGCCATCCTGGCGGGAGTTGCGCTCGCGCTGCCAAGCCAGGTCACGATAGCGCGGTCGGTGGTGATCAACGCTCCTGAATCCGTAGTGTTCTTCTACCTCAATAATCTCAACCGCTTCAACAATTGGTCGCCCTGGGCGTCGCGCGATCCCCAGTTGCAGGCGACGCTCGCCGGTCCCGAACAAGGCAAGGGCGCCAGGATCGAATGGACGAGCAACCAGCGATCCGTCGGCCGGGGCAGCATGGAGATCACCGAGAGCAACCCCAATCGCCGTGTGGACCTCACCGTCGATTTCAATGGGTTGGACGGAACGAGCTATTATCAGGTCTCGCCGTCGGGCTCAGGCAGCAAGGTCATCTGGGGATTTGCATACGATTCGGGCGCGAGTCCGATCAAGCGCTGGAAGGGCTTGATGCTCGACCGTTATGTCGGCGCCGAATATAGCGACGGGCTCACCAAGCTGAAGGAACTCATCGAGTCCGAGCGGAGGCCTACCGCGCCGAGCCCGGTTCCGCCGGTGCCGGAGCAGCCTGCGGTAGCCCCCGACGCTGGCGCGGACGCAGCGCCGCAAGATGCCGCACCTGCCGCCGATGTACCACCAGCGGCCGAAGTGCCGGCCGCGCCAGAGCAAGCGGCACCGCAGGCGGCCGCGAAGCCGGCACCTGCGCCGCCGCCCCAGAAGAAAAAGCGGCAGTGACGAGGTAACCGCGGTTAGAGCTTCTGCTCTTCGCGCGTGGCTGGGGACGAAGGTGCGTCCACGCGGATGGCCTCGATGATGAGGCGAAGCGCACCGGCGAGCGACGTGTCGAGCGGCGCGCAGCTGTCCGGTGCAGCGGCCGCGCCGGTGGGCACTGCATCGACAGGCGCGGCCCCGGTGACCGTATAGACCTGAGTGTCCCCGTTGGAGGTGGTCACTGTGATGCGGTCACCGATCGCGACATCGCCACGGGCCAAGTGCGGATCGCGCGCGTCCTCGGCGGCGAAACGGCGCCGCGCTCCGGAAAGCGAATCCTGATCGGGGCGGGCAGCGCCTGAATCAGAATATATGGCAGCGCTCAGACCGAGCCGCGGCACGGCGGGATTGGAGGTAGGGGCAGCCGCCTCGTCCCAGGGCCAGGCGGTCTGCTTGGACTCGCCGGCAAGGGCAGATTTCCAGGCCGCCTCGCGCAGCGATTGGTCGAACTCCGTCTTGGCCTTGTGGTATGCGCCTTGCTCCCCGGGCAAGAGGCCGAGAAGCGCGATAAAGGCGACCGCCACTCCAATTCTGCAACCGGCTCTCACGCAAGAGCGGAAGAAGAAGAGGAGGACCTGCACCGACCCCCGTTCCGGCATCAGATCCTCCCCTCAATTCGCCTCGGCGAGACAAGGTCCCGGCCGTGGCACCGCAACCATACAAGTGAGGCCGCGCCCCAAAGCGCGAGAAGCACCGCGACGACGTCCGGCGACGCCCGGTAACCGAGCATACCGGTCGGCAAGCCTGCCTGGGCCGTGGATGACGTCACAAAAACTAGTGATGCGAGGAGGAGCGAGATCAATGTGGGCGCGAGATGCAAGCGCAGAGCCTGATATGGCAGTTTCATGGACTTGGCCTTCGAAGGTCCTCCGGCACGGAAGCGATGGAAGCACCCCATTGGGGCGCGTCTTTAGCCGGAATGTGATGATCCATAGCGAATAACACGGCGAAACGGCGGCAACCAGGGCGGAATTGAGAAACGCACCGTTGTGGCGCGCGGCGGGAACCCGACCGGTCCGAGACAGTTAGGCTGGTATCGCAATCAGAGAAGCAAGGCCGCCGGCGGGAGCGATCGTCTCCGCGCGCGCCCGTCATCAAGCCAAGGAGCCAGTACCCATGCCCAAGATGAAGTCTTTGGAGGACCTTTTCATCCATCTGCTCAAGGATATCTATTATGCCGAGAAGCAGATCCTGAAAGCTCTGCCAAAAATGGCGCAGAAGGCCGATTCCGCCGAGCTGCGCAAGGCGTTCGAGCACCATCTTAAAGAGACCGAGGGTCAAGTCGAGCGGCTGGAGAAGGTGTTCGCGCTTTGCGACCGCAAGCCCGTGGGCGAGGTCTGCCCCGCCATCAAGGGCATCCTCGAGGAGGGCAAGGAGCTCATGCAGGATGCCCAAGATCCGGATGTGCTCGATGCAGGCATGATCGCCGACGCGCAAGCGGTCGAGCATTACGAGATCTCTCGTTATGGCACGTTGATCGCCTGGGCCCAGCAGCTCGGGATGAACGATGCGGCCAAGTTGCTCACGCAGACGCTGGAGCAGGAGTACAACGCCGACAAGACGCTGACGAAGCTGGCCGAGGCCGGTCTGAATCGGGAAGCCGCCTGAAGCTAGCGCATTTGCGTCGATCGGCGTTGCCGGTATGAACGGCGCGGGGTTTCCCCGCGCCGTTTGCGTCCTGGGCTTGCGGCAGCGAATTTCCCCGACTAGGGTGCGCGCGTTGCACCGCACAATTGTTGCGCTGCCCGCTTAGCTTCACTTCGCTTCCAGGAGAACTCCATGGGTCTGATCGCCCACGCGCTTGAGAGGGTAAAACCCTCGCCGACCATGGCCATTACCAGCAAGGCCCGCGAACTCAAGGCGGCTGGCTTCGACGTCATCGGTCTTGGGGCCGGCGAGCCGGATTTCGACACGCCGGACAACATCAAGCAGGCCGCCATCGAGGCGATCAAGCGCGGTGAGACCAAATACACCGCGGTCGACGGCATCCCCGAACTGAAGCGCGCCATCGTCAACAAGTTCGAGCGCGAGAACGGCCTGACCTACAAACCCTCCGAGGTCACCGTCGGCAGCGGCGGCAAGCAAGTCCTCTATAATGCGCTGTTGGCCACGCTCAATCCGGGCGATGAGGTGATCGTGCCGTCCCCCTATTGGGTGAGCTACCCCGATATCGTGCTGCTCGCCGGGGCCACGCCCGTCGTCGTCGAGTCCAAACTCGAGGATGGGTTCAAGCTGAGCCCAAAGGCTTTGTCTGCCGCCATCACGCCGCGGACGAAGTGGTTGATCTTCAATTCGCCGTCGAACCCGACCGGCGCGGCCTATACACGTGACGAGATCAAGGCGCTCACCGATATTCTGCTTAAGCATGAGCAGATCTGGGTGCTGTCGGACGACATCTACGAGCATCTCGTCTATGACGGCTTCAACTTCACCACGCCGGCACAAGTCGAGCCGAAGCTGAAGGCGCGGACGCTGACGATGAACGGTGTCTCCAAGGCCTATTCGATGACCGGCTGGCGGATCGGTTACGGCGCCGGGCCGGAGGCCTTGATCAAGGGCATCGCAACCTTGCAGTCGCAGTCAACGTCGAACCCCTGCTCGATCAGCCAATGGGCGGCGGTGGAGGCGCTGGAAGGACCGCAGGAATTCCTGCGGCACTGGGTCGAATCGTTCCAAAGCCGCCGCGATCTTGTCGTCTCCATGCTCAATCAGGCCAAGGGCATCGACTGCCCGACGCCAGAAGGCGCCTTCTATGTCTATCCGTCCTGCAAGGGGCTGATCGGCAAGGCCACGCCGAAGGGCACGGCCATCGCCAATGACGAGGACTTCACCACGGCGCTGCTCGAGGAGGAAGGCGTCGCGGTGGTGCAGGGGGCGGCCTTCGGGCTCTCGCCCTTCTTCCGCATCTCCTATGCGACCGGGGTGGAGACGCTGGAAGAAGCCTGCCGCCGGATCCAGCGTTTTTGCGCGAACCTGACTTAGGACCAGCGCTATACTCGCGGCATAGGGTCAGGGGCAGGACATGAAGCTCAGCACAGGCAATCAGCTCAGTGGCAAGATCATGGAGATTCGCAAAGGCGCGGTGACGGCGATCGTCTATGTCGCAACCGCCGGGGACACCATGCTGGAGGCCAGCGTCACCATCGCCGCCTTGGAGTCTCTCGGGCTGTATGAGGGCAAGGTGGTGACATTGATGCTCAATCCCACCGATATCATCATCGGCTGCGACTAGTCGCTTCGCGGCCTGCCCAGGGGTTCTGCCATCGGACTGCCGCGCGGCCTAGGTGGAACGAGGATGGAAACCGCCGTCACGACCGAGCCGCCGCCGATCCGTATCCTGAAGCTGCCGGATGGGAGTCGCATCGGCTGCGCCGAATATGGCGATCCTGACGGCCTACCGGTGCTCGCCCTTCACGGCACGCCCGGCTCGCGGCTGATGTTCGCCTTGACGCACGGGGCGGCGCGCGACCGGGGCATCCGCATCATCGCGCCGGAGCGGCCCGGCTATGGCCAATCCGACTTCCGGCACTTTGAAACCCTGGCGCAATCGGCGGCGGATGTGAATGCGGTCGCCGATGCTTATGGACTTGACCGCTTCGCTATCATCGGCGTCTCGGGTGGCGGGCCTTTCGCCATCGCCGCCGCGGCGACCAATCCAGACCGCATCCCACTGCTGGCCTTGGCCGGTCCGGTCGGTCCGATCGCCGATCTCGGGCGGACTATCCGCGTCTCCAGGGTGCACTATGTGCTGTTCCGCGTTCTGGCCGGCTCCAGCCTCGGTCCGCGTGCCTTCTTCAAGGCGCTGCGATACATGGTGTTCAAGGCGCCGGACACCGCCTATCGCTGGCTGATGCGCCGCGTAAAGCGTTCCGACCGGGTGATCTTGGCGCGCGCGGACGTTCGGGCGAGCTTGCAGGCCGCTATTCGCGAAGGGTTGCAGCCGGGCGTTGAGGGAGCGGTGCAGGATCTCAGGCTCTATTGCGCGCCTTGGGGATTGCGCTTGGCCGAGATCGATGTGCCGGCCATCGTCTGGCAAGGCAGCGACGATACGATCGTGCCCCCAGCCGCGGCCTATGCGCTGGCGCAGGCGCTCCCCAATTGCCGCTTGGATGTGATCCAGGCCGCCGGGCATTATTGGGTGTTCGCCCAGTTCGACCTGATCCTCGATGCGGTTGCGGCCGTGCTGCGGGCGGAGGAAGCCTCCAATCAAGCCGCCAACGAGCCGGAATGAAGCCCCAATTCACCCATTGCGCACTGCATGTCTGCGATCTCGATCAATCGGTCGCCTTCTATGAGAGCTATTGCGGCCTCACGGTCGTCAAGACGCATGGCGAAGGGGAGGGCCGCGTGGCCTGGCTGGCCAATGAGGGGGAGGAGGTCCAGTTCGTCCTCGTTCTGCTTGGCGGCGGACCGGCGCACCAGCAGAGCGAAGATGACATGACGCATTACGGCTTCGCCGTTGCTTCCCGCGCCGAGGTCGAGGCGGTCGCCGAGCGCGGGCGCCGCGACGGCTGTCTGCATTGGGAGCCACAGGAGTTTCCGCCGCCGACCGGCTATCTCTGCGCCCTCACCGACCCGAGCGGCCATGTCATCGAGTTCTCCTACGGCCAGCCCCTTGGGCGGCGCGGCTAGGGCCTCCCCCGGGCGCCCAGGCGGGGGCTTGCCAGCGCGCCTTTCCCTTGACACGATAGCTTCATCAAGGCCGCGTGGAAGGCGTCGAGGTCGTCCCGCGGGATAAAACCGTGGGAGGAGAGTATGGGTCAAGCGCAGGGCCAACCAGCCCGCAGCCCCCGCTGCATCGCACTGGTCGGCCCCTATCTCAGTGGTAAAACCACACTTCTCGAAGCCATCCTCGCCCGCACTGGCGCCATTAGCCGGCAGGGCGCCATGGCCGCCAAAAACACGGTCGGCGACGCCTCGGACGAGGCCAGGCATCACGGCATGAGCGTCGAGCTCAACGTGGCTACGGTCGACTTCCTCGGCGACAGTTTCACCTTTCTCGATTGCCCCGGCTCCATCGAATTTCAGGCCGACGCGGCCAACGCCCTCACCGCCTGCGATGCCGCCGTGGTCGTGTGCGAGCCTGACGAGAAGAAGGTGCCGGCGTTGCAGCTGATCCTGAAACAGCTTGAGGATCGCGGCATTCCGCACTTTCTCTTCATCAACAAGATCGACAAGGCCGAGGCGCGCATCCGCGACATCGTGCCGATGCTGCAGCCCGCCAGCAGCAAGCCGCTGGTGTTGCGCCAGGTACCGATCTGGGAAAACGACATCGTCACCGGCTTCATCGATCTGGCGCTCGAACGCGCCTTCGTCTATCGCGAGCATGCACCGAGCGAGGTGATCGCCATCCCCGAACTGCTCTCGGAGCGGGAGAAGGAGGCGCGGTTCTCCATGCTGGAGAAGCTCGCCGATTATGACGACGAGCTGATGGAGCAGCTCCTGGAGGATGTGCCGCCGCCCCGGGACAAGGTGTTCGACGACCTCTCCACCGAGCTGCGCGACGGACTGATCTGCCCGGTGCTGATCGGCTCGGCCGAGAATGGCAACGGCATTGTGCGCCTGCTCAAGGCGATCCGGCATGAAGGCCCTTTTGTCGGGTCGACGGCGGAGCGTCTCGGCGTCGCTGATGCCGCGTCTTGCGCCTATATCGTCAAGACCTTTCATACCGCCCATGGCGGGAAGCTGTCGCTGGCGCGCGTGCTGACCGGCTCCGCCGCCGACGGCACCACCCTTTATGGTGGCGGCGAGGATGAACGGATCTCGGGCATCTTCACTTTGCTCGGGCAGGAGCCGACCAAACGTGGCGGCGCGGTCGCCGGCGATACGGTCGCCTTCGGCCGCCTGGAAAAGGTCAAGACCGGCGACACGCTGACGGAGGAGAAGGGGAAGGCGGTCGCGGTCGAGGCGCCCCCCACTGCCGAGCCGGTGTTCGGCCTCGCCATCGGCGCCAAGGAGAAGAAGGACGAGGTCAAGCTAACCGCGGCCATCGCCAAGATCATCGAGGAAGATCCCTCGATCTCGATCACCCACAATCAGCAATTGGGCGAGATGGTGCTGTGGGGACAGGGCGAGATGCATCTCCGCGTGGCGCTGGAAAAGCTCACGCGCAAATACGGCATCGCCGCCGCGACTCGGCCGAGATCGATCCCCTATAAGGAGACCATCCGCAAATCGACCGAGGTGCGTGGTCGCCACAAGAAGCAATCCGGCGGCCACGGCCAGTTCGGCGATGTGGTGGTGACCATCGGGCCGCGCCAACGCGGCGCCGGCTTCGAATTCTCGGACGAGATCACCGGCGGCGTGGTGCCCAAGAACTACATTCCTAGCGTGGAGATCGGCGTGCGCGACTATCTGCATTCGGGCCCGCTGGGCTTCGAGGTCGTCGACGTCGCCGTCTGCCTCATCGACGGCTCGTACCACTCCGTCGATTCCTCCGATATGGCTTTCCGCCAGGCGGGGCGCCTGGCCATGAGCGAGGGCATGCCGCAATGCCAGCCCGTGCTGCTCGAGCCGGTGATGGCGGTGGAGATCGCGGTGCCGTCGGATGCGACAGCCAAGATCAACGGCATCGTGTCGTCGAGGCGCGGGCAAATCCTCGGCTTCGATGCGCGCCCGGGCTGGTCCGGCTGGGATCTGGTGGAAGTGAATTTGCCGGAGTCAGAGATTCAGAACTTGATCGTGGAGTTGCGTTCGGCGACAGCCGGCGTCGGCACCTTCACCGCCAAATTCGACCATCTCGCCGAGCTGACCGGTAAGATCGCCGATCAGGTGCTGGCCCATCACGGGGCCAAGGCCGCTTAGAGCTCTCTTGCCGGGCGCGGAAAGAGGCTGATGAAGGTCGATCGACGCGGATTACTGGCTTTGGCCGCATCGGCCATGGCCGCACCGGCATTCATCGGTCGCGCCCGCGCCACGGATGCAGGCGCCCCCGTGCTAACCGCGGTCGACCGCTTCGCCAGGTTGCCCGCGGCCGCGAGCTGCCTCGTCGTTGCCGGGACTCCAGCCAATCCGCTGTGGCAGGCGGCCCACGATCCGGCCCTGCGTCTCTTCATCGGCAGTGCCTTCAGACCTTCGTTCTGGCAGTTTCTGCGCCAGGTCGAGGTGGGGCGGCTGTCTGAAGACAGGCAGATGGCGATCGACGATGCGGTGCGCTCGCCCGTTAGCCCCGTGTTCCAGAATCTGACGGGCACGACCACGGCGCGGAGCGTGCTCGAAGCTATGATCACCCACAGCGACAACACCGCGACCGATATGGCCATGGGGGCGGCCGGTCCGAACGAAATCCGCGCCTTGATCGCCGAGGCCGGCCTAAGCCACACCCAAATTCCCGACTCCACCAGGATGTTGACCGCGTATCTCGCCGGGGCGCCGGAGGGCGGCGATGTCGGCTGGGACGGGATCCAGAAATTGCTGAAAGGCGACGGACCGTCTCGCTTGGCGCTCAACGACAAGGTGACGATCGCGAGCACCGCCGCGGACATGGTGCATTGGTATCAGCAGGCCTTGGCCGGCGGCTTCTTTCAAAAGCCAGAGACGCTGGTGGAGTTCAAGCGCATCCAGGCCATGGCCGACGCTATCGTCTTAGTGGTACCGCAGGACATTGTCGCCTACGCCAAGGGTGGCAGCATCGACTGGAACGATTTCCACTGCCTCTGCCTTGCCGGCCAGATGATCGCCGGCGCCATTCCGGTCACGTTCTACACCGCGATCAATTGGACCGGCCCGGCCGAGGGCGTCGCGGACATGCGGCAGTCTTTCCTGGTGGCGGTGTCCAACATTCTGCGCGAGGCAGCACGCGCCGTGGGGTAGGCTCACGGGCGTCAGGCGAGGCACGCAGGGGCCGCAGTCGAACCTAGGGGTTGATGCGGCTGATCTTCGAGCCTTCCAGGGTCAAATTGTACATGAGCCCCTTGGCGTCGAGCACGAAGCCGATGACGGGGCTCGTGATCTGGTTGGTGTCGATCGAGGCCCCGGCGCCAAGCGTGATCAAAGTCACGGAGCCGTCGACGCCGACCTTCCAGCCGGCTTTGGCGTCGAAGGCCGCGAGCGCCCTTGGCGTCATGAACATGATGATGACGGTGCGGGATTGCGCGCCGAGCTGAAAGCCGAACGAGGCCGAGATCAGATTGTAATAGGCCGCAGGCCTGCCGCCAACGAGGAGGGCGCCTTCGCCATATTCGCCGCCGAAGCCAATCCCGGCCTTGACCACGGTTGGAAACACCAGAACGCCAGCGGCGCGATTGGCGAGCGCACGCGCGCCCGGCGTCGTCAGGAAAAACTGATCGAGCGTGGCGCGGACATTGGCGTCGATCTTAGCGGCTGAGGCCTCGGCGCTTCTCGGCGCAAAGGCGAGAGCGAGAATAAGTGCCAGCACGGCCGTTTGGATCGTGTGTTGAATGATGCGCATGACTGAATCCTCCCGAATCGATTTCAGGGATGATGTCAGGATAAGATGGCCGGGGGGTGGCGCGGCGTTTGCACCCCTAGCAGCGCCGGTACAGGGCCGTGAGCTCCCGTCCTTGAAGCAGGATCAGCTTCTGACGGAGGCCGCCGCGCCGCTTGATCCAGGCGCGGATTTCCGAAGGATAGGCGGCGGTGACGGCAAGCGTCGCCTCCCGCGCGGCGTAGCTGCGGCCGGTCTCGCGGTCCACAATTCGCGGCGCATGGAAGCCGAGCACGGCCCGGCGCGTGACGCAGATACGATTGCGCGGAATAGTGCTCAGCACCAGCGTGCAGGCGGAGAGGCAAGGTCCGTCGATGACGACCCGCTCACCCGATTGGCGGACACGGGAAAACAGGCTGAGATAGTCCTCGACATAGCCGCCGGCGCTCGCCCGAATACGAACCTCGGCCGAAGCCGGCGCCAGCCAAATCAGGGACAGAAGCAAAGCGAACAGAATGCGCGCCATAGGCATGCTCCCAGCGGAACGCTCCAAGCCCCTCGCAAGCATGGAACAAGGCTTGAACGGCGGATTTGGGGCGGGCGGGAAGATGGCACGCCAGTGCGGTGAAAAACCCAAACTTCTTCGACTGGGCCCCCATCTATTCATGGTCAAAAGCTCGGATCGGTCTTATGAAGGCCGCAAGAACCTGATGGGGGTACTCAGTCGAGCGGCGCTCGGCGATCTAGGCTCGTCCTGCCCTAAAATTCCAGCCACGCCATCTCTCCGAAGTTCGGAACCGGTGCGGTGCCCGACCGGAGAGAGGAAATCCAACATGCGATCCAGCGAGCAGGTCATCCTCGTCACCGGAGCCGCAAGCGGCATCGGGCAGGAGCTTTCCCGGTTGTTTGCTCGGAATGGCGCCAAAATCGGCCTGATCGACCGCGACGAGGGCGGATTGAAGGCCTTCGCGCATGAGCTTCGCCAGGCCGGTGTGCACTGCGCGACGGCCACGGCCGATGTGCGCCAGCGTGACCAGGTGCATGAGGCGGTCCGCCGGATCGCCGGTACGCTGGGGCCGGCCGATATCCTGATCCCCTGTGCCGGCATCTGCCGCGCTTCGACCGTCGACAATCTGGATATTTCCCAACTCGAGGAGATCCTCCAGATCAATTTCCTCGGCATGGTCTACACGATCGAGGCCGTCCTCCCCTCGATGCTGGAGCGTAACAGCGGCCAGATCGCCGGAATTTCCAGCATGGCGGGGGTGCGCGGCATCCCCTTCGAGCCGGCCTATTCCGCCAGCAAGGCTGCGGTCGGGGCCTATCTAGAAAGTCTCCGCTCGGAACTCCGGCAGCGGGGCATCGCTGTCACCACGGTGTTCCCCGGCTATGTGCAGACCCCTTTGCTGGATGAGATCAACGGCATGATGGGGGCGGACATGTCGAGCGGCAAAGCGTTCACGGCGAGCGCCGCGGCGGCCAGGATCATGCAGGCTCTCGAACGGCGGAGGTCCTATGTTTATTTTCCTCGGCCGCTCGGATTGAGCGTCCGTCTCAGCCGGCTCATGCCGCCGCGCATGTACGACCGGGTGATGACCCGCATGTTCAGCCGGTTCTCAATTTCGCGGCGGGTGGCGGTGGTGGCCGAGCGACCCTAACGACGCGCGGATTTAGGGCAGATGAGATCCTCCGCGACCATCCAATCGATGCAATCCCTGAACATGGCTTCGAGGGATGCGGGCCGATAGTCGAGCTCGCGCGTGGCCTTGTCGCTGCTGCAGATGATGCTTCCACACACCATTGCGGCCGATTCCGCCGATATCGTCGGTTCCCTGCCGGTGATCATCGAGATCCGCTCCGAGACGCGGCCGGCGAAGCGCAGCACCACCGGGCGGCCGACACCTTTATTGGTCGGCTGGCCGAGCACCTTACCCACCAGTTGCACAATCTCGGCATAGGACGCTTCGGTCCCGCCCAGCAGGTAGTTATGTCCGGTGCGGCCCTTTTCGACCGCCGCGAGATGGGCCCGCACCACCGCCCCGACATCGGCATAGCAGGCGCGTCCCGGCGGGATCCGAAGTAATTTCCGGTTCGCGGCCAGGCGGATGAATTGCGACCAGGTGCCCCAGTCGTAGCGGCCAATGACATTGGCGGGATTGAGAAAGACCGCATCCAATCCCTGATCGATGCCTTTTGCGACTTCCTCCTCGGCCATGGCCTTCGAGTGCTGATAGTTGAAGCTGTGTTTGCCGAGCTTCGGCGAGTCCTCGTCGAAGGCCTCGATTGGGATGCCGTAGACGGCCGTCGACGAGGTATGCACGAATTTCCGGCTTCGCTTGGCCAGCGCCACTGCCACCATGTTGCGCGTGCCTTCGACATTGGTTCGCCACTGTCGCTCTTTGTGGCCGGACCAGAGGCTGACGTCGCCGGCGACGTGGAAAATGGCGTCGACATCTTCGGGCACGGCACGTTCGAGCGAGGCCCTGTCTTCGATCGCACCCTCAACGAGGCGAACGGGGTATTGCTTCAGATGTGTCAGCCTGGAGTTGGGCCGATGCAACGCGACCACGTCCCAGCCCGATTGCGTGAGCTGTTCGACGAGGTTGAGACCGACAAAGCCCGTGCCCCCGGTGACGAAGGCGGTCCTGTTCGGCATAATCATGCCTTTCTGTTTCTGCGCGGCGGTGTTCCGAGCTGAACGGCTCATGCGGCCATTCAATGATGGTTCAGACGCAAGGTTAGTTTATGGCCGGCGACGGAGCCAGAAGGCATGGCCGGTCTTGCAATTCCACGTTCGGGACGCTTTGCGGACGACGCGCATGGCCGCCTAGTGGCGGATCGGGTCGAGCGCCCACAACGCTCCGAGGCTAGGCTGTCGGGATGAATCAATTTTTACGAGTAATAATAGCAACTTAGAACGCGAAACTGGAGGATGGCGGCGGTCGAGAAACGTGCTAATGCCTGTGTTCCAAACCCAAGGGGGAAACGCATGACAAAATCAGTTTTGGCGATCGCAGTTCTGGCAATGTCTCTTTCGACCGCGGCCTTCGCGGGTCCCGTAACGGATGAGGAAAGCAAGTACTGCGCGTATGACTATCGGCAATATTGCGGGCAGGACGGACTCGGAAGTCAATTGCTGGCGCTTTGCATGAGCCAACATGGCAAGGACCTCTCTAAGCAGTGCATCCAAGCGCTGGTTGACGCCGGCGAGGTCACCGAGACTGAGGTCGAGGCACGCGAGAAAGCCGGCCAGTGAGTGAGCGGCTCGCGGTAGCGGATCACTTGGGGGAGAGTCGTTCCAAAGCCATTGTCGACGAAGGCTGAAAGGTCAGCTTACGGGCTCCGAGGAGTGCCTGGCCTGAGAGTGGGCGGCGCTTATCTTCACGGAGTCCGCGAGCGCCTCAAAGCGAGGAGAGGGGTGACTGGGATACTCCAACCCAGTCACCCGAGCCTCACGCGACGATTACACCCTCTCGACCATGCCCTTACACTGAGAATCGCCGGATTTGAGGGCCTTCGTGGCGGCAGCTGGGCTGGGGTACCCACTCTTGTCTCCAATGATCTTGAGCCCGCTGATGTTGTAGGGGCTTGGCTTGGTATCGATCACCGCGCAATTGCCGACGGTATCCACGACGGCGTAATGCCCGGCGGCGAAAGCCGGAGAGGTGAATGCCGCGAGCATAAGACCTGCTATCAGAAAGCGTTTCATGGGGCGTACTCCTTGGCTGAAATGCCCCTCGCTCTTTCGATGTGGTGCGGCCGCTCCGCCAAAACAGTGCAGCATTTTGTCGCCCGGGAACTAACCCCATGCCGGGCGCCCTTGAACCAAATCCTGCGGTGGGCGTTGCTTTCGTGGAGGAGCGCCCGCTCGTTCAGCGTTGCCGCTCGATGTTAAATTACCTCAAGTTGGAGCTGAATCATGCCGGACTCGACGATCAAGAAGGTGGAATCGGAACGGTCACCGATCGGGGAGATGGGCCAGAAATATTTGGTGGCCGGCACGCATTTGTCGATGCGCCTCTGGCTCGAAGAGCCCGGCGGGGAGTCTAAGGCTCCCACGAAACGGGACTACGAGACCGTCGGCTATGTGATCGCAGGGAGCGCGCTGCTGGAGTTGGAAGGGCAGAAGCTCAGCCTCAAGCCCGGCGATTCCTGGCTCGTGCCAGCTGGCGCCGAGCACCGCTACACGATCGTCGATGCCTTCACCGCCGTCGAGGCTACGTCGCCGCCGGCGGAAGTACATGGCCGCGACACGCCGGGCTGAGCCAGTCTTCGGACGTCCCGGCGAGCGGCGCCGGCCTCGCGCCTAGCTCAATCCCATCGCCTTATGCGTCTCTTCCATTTGCTTCATGCATCCAGCCATGTCGCCATCCTTCATCGCTGCCTTCGACATGTCGAGATGCAGCGCATGAATCGCGGAAAGTCCTCTCCCATAGGGGGAGAGGACTTTCTACAATTTTCGCAAGCTCAGACGCGGAAGACGGCGCCGGCGACCGACCTTGGCCGCTCGCGGACCGCGCCGCCATCATTGCCCGACTTGACGATCCATTCTCCGCCGGCGGTGCGGCCGGTGATCATACCGACATGGTGGGACCAGACCACGACGGCGCCGACCTGCGGGCCGCTCGGACGGCCCCAATGCCGCCAATTGGCGGCGAGGTTGAGTTCAGGTCCGCCGCCTTTTTGCGTTCGCATCCACCAGCCGCACCAGCGCGCGGGCCTTGCGCCTGCATTGCGATGCGAGCTGGGCCTCGCATGGGTGCGGCTGGCAGTCTGCCGGTGATGGCTTGCGCCCCGGCTGGAGCCGGCGCGGTAGCGTCCTTTGTACGCGCCGCGTCCGCGATGGGCTGATTGCGCAGCAGGAAATCCATAGCCGGGCGAGAGGGTCGAACCGGACAAGTCTTGGTAATTGGGTCGCGCGACGCTTGGCGTCGCTGAGGCCGTCACAATACAAATACTGGCGACGGCGAAAATAATCGCCTTCATCATCATTCCTCTCGATGTTGGGAGAACCGCCATCATCAAAAACAATCGGGCGAAACAAGGAGCCCGATGAGGCGATACGTGGGCAGGCCGTGCCTCATTTCGACGCCGTTTCAAGGCGTTGGTGCGGCAGGCTCAGGTCAGCCTCAAGGCGTCACGCGGCGAGGGCTTGGGTAGTGGTGCTTTGCTTCGCGTGCGATAGCGGTTTTCCAGCGTTGGCCGGAACGGTACGTACGGCGACCCCGTGCTACCCCATCAGCCCGGCGCGGGCGGCATCGAGCTCGCGCAACTGCGCCTCGTCGAGAGTCGGGAATTTGGGGTCGATCTGCTCCAGCCGCTCGACGATCGCGGTGGAGACAACAAGGCGGGTGAACCATTTATGGTCGGCGGGAACGACGTACCAAGGGGCGTCCGCCGTCGCGGTGCCGCGGATCATCTCGTCATAGGCCTCGACATAGGGCTCCCACACCTTGCGCTCCTCCAGATCGCCGAGGTTGAACTTCCAGCGCTTGTCCGGATCGTCGATGCGCGCGACGAGGCGCTTTCGCTGCTCGGCCTTGGAGATGTGTAAATAGAATTTGAGCGGCACGATGCCGTTCCGGGCGAGATGGCGCTCGAAGGCGTTGATGTCCTCGAAGCGCTCGTTCCAGATAGTCTTGGTGATCAGGCTCGGCGGCAGGCTCTGGTGCTCGAGCAGCTCCGGATGCACGCGCACCACTAGCACCTCCTCGTAATAGGAGCGGTTGAAGATGCCGATATGGCCGCGCCGCGGCAGAGCCACGGCGGCGCGCCACAGGAAATCGTGATCAAGCTCGAGCTGGCTCGGCGCCTTGAACGAGTGCACGTCGCAGCCTTGCGGGTTCACGCCGGACATCACATGCCTGATGACGCCGTCCTTGCCCGCGGTATCCAGCCCCTGAAGGATAACGAGGATCGACCATTGGTGCTCGGCGTAAAGCCGCTCCTGTAATTTGGCCAGCCGCTTGACGCCCTCGGCCAGTAGCGCCTTGGCCTCGACCTTCTCGATGTCGAGCTGGGCGGTGTCGCCGGGATCGATGTCGGCGAGCCTGAAGCCGTCGCCTTTGCCGATGCGATAGCGTTTGAGAATATCGGATGGGAGCATGGGTCCGCCTTGTTCAGCTTGAGTTACCGGCACGCTAACGCATCGCGCCAGAGCTTGGCTATTCCGTCGGCTTCGCCCGTTCGATGCCGGCGCGAATAAGGTCGATGGCCTCGGCGGGTTCGACCCAGCGCAGCACCTTCACCCATTTGCCCTTTTCGAGATCTTTGTAGTGCTGGAAGAAATGGCCAATTTGTTCGACCAGGATTTCCGGCAGGTCCCGATAGCTCGCGACGCGCTTGTAGAAGGGGTGGAGCTGGTCGGTGGGCACGGCGATGATCTTCTCGTCGACGCCCTTCTCATCCTCCATCAACAACGCCCCGATGGGACGGGCCCGGACGACCGCCGCCGTGGCCACGGGGGTCGGGGCAATCACCATGCAATCGAGAGGATCGCCATCTTCGGACAGCGTATGCGGGATGAAGCCGTAGTTGGCCGGATAGAACATGGCCGTGTGCAGGAAGCGGTCGACGAACATGGCGCCGGAGAGCTTGTCGACTTCATATTTCACCGGCGCGCCGCCTTGAGGAATTTCGATGATGACATTGACCTCGTGCGGCGGGTTCTCGCCGACCGGAATGTGGGACAGATCCATAGGCAGTGGTCCTTCACTTTCAAATGCCGACACCTTAGCGCACAACGCTGTTCCCGCGCGGGTAAAGCGCGACACGGCGCGCCTCAGCGGCGGATCCACAGGCCGATATGGCGGTTTGGCGTGGCCGAGAATTCCATCCAGCGGTATTCGGCCTCGATTGCCGGCGCGATTGCTTGCCATGTCGCGAGGTCGGTACTTTCCCGGACGGACCACACCACGTAGCGCACATCGTGGTCGATGAGGAAACGGGCCGCTTGTTTATGGGTGCCGGCATAGAAGCTCTTGATCTCGGCGATGAGGCCGGGAAGCTCGGTCATGCCCTTTTTCCAGCTTTCGAGCGCCCAGGGAATGCCGACCACGCTCGGCTTCAGCGCGAAGCTGCCATAGATGCCGGTGTCGAGCGGGAAGACATCGTAGATTGGTTCGAGGACGATGTCGCGGGGCGCCTGGGTGAGGCTGCTCAACATGCGCGCGTTGGCGGGGTCTTGCACATAATAGCCGGTGCCATCGAGCTTCCCGGCATAGTCATGGGAGCGAAAGATCAGATAGCGGCCCGCGTCTACGGCGAACACCGAGATGAGGGTGAGCACGATTCCCGCGGTGACGCGCGCGGCGCGACGGTTGCTGGCGAGGAGATAGGCCGAAATCGAGAACACACCGCCGGTGAAGATCCAACCCCACCATTTCAGCGCCGGGTTGAAGCGAATGAAGTCGTCGCGATAGGCGCCATCGAAGGCGTTGACGATCTCGGTGAAGGCGAGCAGGGAAAGAAACAGCGCAGCGAAGAACCCTACGGGTGATCGCGTCAGTCCCAGCAGAGGCGCGGCGATGGCGAGCACGAGCAGCGGCCACCACACGATCAGGAACTGCGCGACCGGCGCGTGATCCTGCCAGGCGACGAATTGCAGCTGCATGAAATTGGTCCCGGCGCCGAGGCCGGCAAGGAACGGCAGCAGCAGGAACAGGCCGACCCCCGCGCCGGCGGCAAGACCGAAGAGATTGAAGCGGCGAGTGCGGCGCCAATCCCAGAGCTTCCAGGCGCCAACCAATGCGGCCTGAAGCGGCAGCAGCCAGGCGTTGGCGCAGAGCGTGAGGGGGACCGTGAGCCCGAGCACAAATTCGAGCCGGGTGCGCACCGGCTTTTCCGCTTGCGGCACGGCTGCAATGCTGGCGAGCGCCAGGAACAGCAGCAAGAAGCCCGACAACACCGCGTGATATCCGCCGATCGCATATTGATAGCCGAAGGTCTCGATCGGCAGCCGCACTGAGAGGCTGGTCTCGCCAAACACGGCTCGCCAGATGTCGGAGGCGCTCGATGCGTTGAACAAGCCGAGTAGCTTCGAGTTGTAGACCAAGGCGTCGACGGCCGAGACGTAGCTAAGGAACGGCGCGGAACTGCCTGTGGTGATGACATGGAGCAGCGGCGAGATCCCGGTGCCGCCAATCGCGAGGGCGGCGATGGCCAACAGTTTCAGCCTGAAGCGCACACCGAGAACGGCCAGGAACTCCCAGGCGAGCGTGATGACCAGGCCGGAGAGAATGACAGCAGCGACATTGAAGCTGACTCCCGGACCTAGGCCGAAGATGCGGCCGAGCAGCGCCGCGGCGTAATGCTGGAAGGCGTAGTAATAGTCGAGCCGCTGGTAGGGGAGCCAAGCGTCGACCGGCGGCAGTCGCTCACCGGAGAAATAGTTTGCGACGAAATGAAAATCGGTGAGGCGGTCGTTATCTTCCAAGACCTCAGGAAAGGACAGTCTCCAGATCGCTCCGTAGGCGAGGGCACAGAGAAAGACGATTTCGCTCGCTTTGAAGCCCCGATCAAGAAAGCGCGCGCGCCGCCACCAGATCAGCAACAGCGACAACCCCGTCACCGGGAGCGAGATTGGAGTGAGGTCGCCCAGTCCGACGAAATGCTCGAGGCAGAATAGTGCCAGGCAGAAAACAAGGATGCCGGTGGCGCGAGCGGTGGCCGGGTAGGGCAGGCAGTTGCGGACGAGCAGGGTCAGGGCCGTGATGTTGATCAAGACGGCTGCGACGATCCCGGCGAGGTAAATGGCTTCGATCATGCTGCCGGCTTGTCCTCGTTCCCCGAGCGTCCCGGCAAGGGGGGAGCTGCGGCTTGGTTAGCAACAGGCGT
Source organism: Hyphomicrobiales bacterium (assembly GCA_038326945.1). GTDB lineage: Bacteria > Pseudomonadota > Alphaproteobacteria > Rhizobiales > Methyloligellaceae > Methyloceanibacter. Next base: position 25,750 of record JBBQKN010000010.1, on the reverse strand, counting down.
CAGGCCCATGCCGCCGATACGACCTTACCTTGGCTGTGGCTTGAAATCCCTCGTGGAAATGCTTGGTCGAGCTTGCTGTTCGTGGCACCAACCGGAGCATGACAGCATCGGATTTCAGCGCTGCGCCGCATAGCCGCCACCGGGAGCTTACCACGCGGGCGCTGATGACCGGCATGGTGCTCGGAGCGCTGCTCGCGCCTTGCAACGTCTATTCCGGGCTCAAGATCGGCTGGTCGTTCAATATGTCGATCACGGCGCTGCTGTTGTCCTTTGCCTTCTGGGGACCGGTGGCGCGCCTGTTCGGGCTTGCGCCCTGGGGCATGCTGGAGAGCAATATCAACCAGACCGCCGCGTCCTCGGCGGCGTCCATCGTCTCCAGCGGATTGGTCGCCCCTATACCGGCCTTGGCGATGATGACCGGCGGCAATCTGCCTTGGCCGACGCTGGTCGCCTGGGTGTTCGCCGTCAGTTTCCTCGGCGTTTGGGTCGGCTGGTATTTGCGGCCGCGCCTGATCGTCAATTCGGGCCTGGTCTTTCCGGCCGGCATGGCGACGGCGGAGACGATGCGGGACATGTTCAGCCACGGCCGCGAAGCGATGCGGCGCGTTTCCATGCTGCTCGGCAGCCTGAGTGTCGCGGCCGCCATCAACGCGATCGACGATTTTCTGTGGCAGATCCCGCGGCTCGCGCCATCGCTCACGGCACAGAAGCTCACCCTCGCCTTCGATCCGTCACTGCTGCTGCTCGGCTTTGGCGGCATCATCGGCTTGCGCGCGGGCCTCGGCCTCCTTGCCGGCGCCATGCTCGCCTGGGGCGTGATCGCGCCCGAGCTGATTGCGCGAGGCGTTGTCGACGTGTCCGGCACCGACAATTGGTTTCAGCCTCTGGTCGGCTGGCTGCTTTGGCCTGGCGTCACGATGATGGTCACGGCGAGCCTTACGAGCTTCGCCGCAGCGGTCATCGGCACTGCGCGCGCGCCGCGTACGTCCGGCGTGCCCGATCGTGAGGCCGGGTCTTGGGTGCGCCTCGGCGGCTTCGCCGTAGCGGCAGCCCTCACCGTGCTGCTCCAGATCACGCTGTTCGACGTTCATTGGACCATGGCCCTGCTTGCGATCCCACTCGCCTTCGTGCTGGCCACGGTGGCCGCGCGCGTCGTCGGCGAAACCAGCGTCGCGCCCATCGGCGCCATCGGCAAGGTCTCGCAGCTGACCTTCGGGGCTCTGGCGCCGGGACAGCCGATCACCAATCTGATGACCGCCAATGTTGCCGGCGGCGCCGCGGGTCAATGCGCCGACCTGCTGAACGATTTTCGCGCCGGCAATGAGATCGGGGCGAGTCCGGCGCGGCAGGTCGTCGCTCAATGCGCCGGCGTGCTCGCGGGCAGCGTGGCCGGCAGCCTGGTCTATCTGGCACTGATCCGGGACCCGGCCCGGCAATTGCTCACGCCCGAATGGCCGGCGCCCGCGGTCGCGACCTGGAAGGCCGTAGCGGAAACGTTGAGCCAAGGGCTCGGGGGCATTCCCGTCTCGGCGCTTGCCGCGATGGCCATTGCCGCGGTCTGTGGCGTGGTGCTGGCTCTCGCCGAACGCCGCGTCACCGGGCGCGGTCTCTTATGGCTCCCGAGTGGCGCCAGCCTCGGTCTCGCCTTCGTCATTCCGGCGGGAACGTCGATGACGCTGTTTCTCGGTGCGCTCGCGGCGGCTGCGCTTAATCGAGTGGTGCCACGCTGGTCGGCACGCTTTCTGCTCAGCCTCGCCGCCGGCCTCGTCGCTGGCGAGAGCCTCTATGGCGTGGTTGCCGTGTGGATTTAAGAGGGGAGTGTGCTTCAGCCTGCGGGCTACTTCGAAAACGGCATCAGCACGGCAATCGCAGTACAGGTTGCCAGTCCGACAATGAGATTCATCGGCACGCCAATTTTCAAGAAGTCGGTAAATCTGTAATTGCCGGAAGCGTAGACCATAGTGTTGGTCTGATAGCCGATGGGCGTGGCGAAGCTCGCACTTGCACCCATCATGACCGCGACTAGAAGCGGTCGCGAGTCGAGCCCGAGACCTTCGGCTAGGCCGATGGCAATGGGAGTGAGTACCACCGCCACGGCATTGTTGGTGATCAGTTCCGTCAACAGCACCGCCAGGAAGTACAGGATCAAAAGCATCACGAACGTTGAGCTCGCAGCCAGCAGTGGCTCGATCGCGTGCGCGATGGAGTGGATAGCGCCGGTTTTCTCCAACCCGGTCCCAATGGCGAGCATGGCAAAGATCAGAACGAGGATGCCGCCATTGATCGATTGCCAAGCTTCCTCGGCGTCGATGCATTTCAGGAGCAGGATGCCCGCCACCGCAAGCACGGCGAGTCCTTCGATCGGCATGACGTTCATGGCGGCGAGCACGACGACGGCGGCCAGGGCCGCGATGGCGATCGGGGCCTTGCGACGCCGGAAGCTCCGCGAGCGAGGCTGGGTGATGTTGATGAGGTCGGTTTCCTCGGCCGCCGCCGCAAGTCCCTCCGGCGTACCCTCGAGGAGGAGGCCGTCTGCCGCCCGCAAACGCACCGATGCGAGGTCCAAGCCCGGCAAATAACGATGACGGCTAATGCCGAGCAATCGAACACCGAACCTTCCGAGACGCATTTCATTCACGGTCCGCGGCGGCGCGTCCCGGCTTGCCGCCAGCACCGCCTCGACAATGACGTGTCCTTTGTCGCCCTCGACGGCACCAACGCCCAGGACCTCGAAACCCGGTTCGCCATAGAGGGTCAGAACCTCGGCCATGGTCGCGACAATGACGACCCGATCGTCGGCCTCGAGAATCTGATTGGCCAGGTCCTCGCGCTTCGACCCGCCTGTCCGTTGCAAGGCGATGAGCCGGATGCCGGGTTGGTTCAGCACCTTGATCTCACCCAACCTTCTGCCTGCGAAGCGAGACCCCTCCGCGACGGTCAATTCGGTCAGGAAGAGGGCCTTTCCACCCTCATCCGTGAGCTCTGCCGCACCCATGCGGGCGGGCAGAAGAATACGTGCCAGGAGGAGCATGGTCGCCGAGCCAACCACTGCAGCAACGATGCCCACCGGAGTAATCTCGAAAATTTGGAAAGCCGGCAGTCCGTGGCTTCGTGCCACACCGTCGACCAAGAGATTGGTCGACGTGCCGATCAGCGTGCATGTTCCCCCAAGAATCGCTGCGTAGGACAGCGGGATGAGGAGTTGAGTCGGGGCCATCCCAACCGACCGCGCAAGACGAACGGCGATGGGGATGAGCACGGCCACCACGGGCGTGTTGTTCATGAAGGCGGATGCAACGATGGTGCCGAGGAAAAAGCTTAGGACAACGGTCTTTGGGCGCTCCTCGGCCTTGGCTGTCATCCACGAGGCTGCGGCGTCCAGCGTCCCGGTTCTGACTAGCGCCCCCGACAGCACAAACATGGCTGCGATCGTGATGGGAGCGCTGTTGGAGAACACCGCGGTGACGTCCTTGGTATCGATGAGCCCAAGGACCAAAAAGCAAGCTACCCCGGCGATGGCGACAACTGCAGGGGGAAAGCGCTCGAGCAGGAACGCGCCGAAGGTAAGGGCTAGGATGACGATCGCAATTGCGGCTTGGTGCTGCTCAATGAAGGTCGCCAATTGACGCGCACCCGTCCTAACTTCCTCGCTCGCCCCAGTGTGAATTAAAGGCCTGCTCGGCGTCTACCAAGAAGAATAGGAGCCCCGAAAGGGCCTACTCCGCCGCTTTGGGCACGGCCTCGAGCCCGGCCAAATGTTTCTCCGCGTCGAGCGCAGCCATGCAACCGAGGCCGGCAGCCGTCACCGCCTGGCGATAGACGTCGTCGGTGACGTCGCCGGCGGCGTACACGCCCGGCACATTCGTCGCGGTGGAGCGCGGTGCGGTAATGATGTAGCCGGAGGGCTTCATGTCGATCTGGCCCTTGAACAGCTCGGTCTGTGGCGCATGGCCGATGGCGATGAAGACGCCGTCGATCGGAACTTTGGTGATCTCGCCGGTCACCACGTTTCTCAGTTCCGCGCCAGTGACGGTGGGGGGATTGTCGGTGCCGAGGATCTGGGCGAGCTCCGAATCCCAAATCACTTTGATCTTCGGATTCTGGAACAGGCGCTCTTGCATGATCTTCTCGGCGCGGAGCGAATCCCGGCGATGCACGAGCAACACCTCCTCGGCGATATTGGCAAGGTAGATCGCCTCCTCAACCGCGGTATTGCCGCCCCCGACCACGATCACCTTCTTGCCGCGGAAGAAGAAGCCGTCGCAGGTGGCGCAGGCCGAGACGCCGTAACCCTTGAAGCGCTCCTCCGACAGGAGCCCGAGCCAGCGCGCCTGGGCGCCGGTGGCGATGATGACGCTGTCGGCGGTGTATTCGGTGCCGCTGTCGCCCTTGAGCCGGAACGGCCGCCGGTTGAAGTCGACGGCGTCGATATAGTCGGAGATGATCTCGGTGCCGACATGCTCGGCTTGCGCCCGCATCTGGTCCATGAGCCAGGGGCCTTGGATCACATCGGCGAAGCCCGGATAGTTCTCGACATCGGTGGTGATGGTCATCTGGCCGCCCGGCTGGATGCCCTCGATCAGGAGCGGCTGCATCATGGCGCGCGCGGCGTAGATCCCCGCCGTGTAGCCGGCCGGCCCTGAGCCGATAATGATCACCTTGGCGTGGCGTGGTTGCATGACGATGCCTTGGCTGGAAGGAGCCCACAGGTAAGCGCAACGAGGCTTTGGCGCAACCCGGGCGCCGGTGCAATCAATTTAACTTGTGGATTGAAGTGCGAGCGCCCGGCGGACCGCGCTCGCCACCAATTCGGTATCGTTGATCGGCGGGTAGGACCACGATTCGAGCTTCCCGGTAAAGGGCCTGGTCGCGCCGCGCTCGCGCATCAAAGCGTGGAAATGGCCGAGCCGCCGCGAATTGCCTTTCAGACGTTGCACATAGACCGGCTTGCCGGTGCCGGCGGCTTCCGTGACCATGTTGACCGAATCCTCCGTGACCACGATCGCATCGGCGAGGGCGAGGAAGGCGTGATAGGGGTTGTCGCCGGTCCCGTCCCACACGAAATGGGACGTTTCGGCGATTGCGGCGGAGAGGGCGCGAAGCGATTCCGGCGCCGTCCGGCGTGAGGGAGTGACGAGCAGCGACCCGCCGCTGTCACCAGCGACCCGCGCCAGCGCCGACCCGAAGGCGGCGGCATGGTCCGGGGGGAAGCTGAACGCCTGGCTTTCGCCCCCGAGCAGCACCGCAATGCGCGGGCGCGGCAAGGGCTCGATCAACGGTGCAAAGCCCTTCGCCTCTTCCTCAAGCCGCGCTCGCGTGACGCTATGCACGGCGCCGAAGGTGCTGATCACATTATCGCCGGTGAAGCCGTCATGGACCGGAGCGGCGATGAGGTCGAAATGATGGGCTGGGATCTTGGGGTTTTGGATGTGCAGGCCGAAGGCGCCAGACAGGCGTTTAACGGCAAGGGCGATGGGCACGCTTCGCCGCCCGATGGAGATGACAAGGCGCGGCCAGGGCGGCGCCAACGGCTCGTTGGCAGCAACGGAACCCAGCAGGCGCGCGGGGGGCAGGTAGATTTGCAGGCGCGCGGGCAGGAAGCTCAACATGCCGGTCACGCGCACGCGCTTCAAACTGTGAGCAAGCCCCACGGCTTCGGCCACGGCAATGCCCTGCGCCTCCATGCCGACCGAGCCGTCGGTGACGATCCAGGTAGCGCCATGGGGCCCCGGGCTGGCATTTCGGGAATTTCCGGAACGCGATTTGGTCAATTTCTTTTCGATTCTTTTTCGAAACCGAATTAAAATTACGCGGAGCGGACCACATTCCGCTCCCGAAATCCTTAAGGTGCTGCCGCTTCTAACGCGCCCGCGCCGCCATCGTCCAGGGAGCAACCCATGCGCTCAGCCCGTCTCGATGCCACCGATTGGCGGATTCTGCGCGAGCTGCAGGCCGATGGCCGCATCACCAATGTCGATCTTGCCCGCAAGGCCGGCATCTCCGCTCCGCCCTGCCTGCGGCGGGTGCGTGCGCTGGAGGAGGCGGGCCTCATCCGGGGTTATACCGCGCTGCTCGACGACCGGGCGCTCGGTTTCGGCGTTACCGCCTTTGCCATGGTCGGGCTGCACAGCCAGGCGGAGGCCGATCTGATCGCCTTTGAGGAGCGGGTGCGCGGCGCGCCCATCGTGCGCGACTGCTACATGCTCTCGGGCGAGATCGATTTCATGCTGAAATGCGTAGCTCCCGACCTGACCGCGTTTCAGGATTTCATCATCCATGAGCTGACCGCGGCGCCAAATGTCGCCAGCGTCAAGACGTCCCTGGTCATTCGCGCCTCCAAGCACGATCCCGGCGTGCCGATCGAGGCGAGTCCGGCTGCCCGTGCCGCCCCACCGCGGGCGACCGAGCGCGCGCGAAGCTGAGTCCGTGCCGGACAATCCCACCCTCATCGAAGTGAGGCGCGGGCGGCTGGTGGAGAGCAGCCATCGCGGCGCCGTGGCTATTGTCGATGCCGAAGGCCGCGTGCTGCTGGCGCTCGGCGATGTCGCGCGCCCGATCTATCCCCGCTCCGCCGTCAAGGCGCTGCAGGCGATCCCGCTGGTGGAAAGCGGCGCCGCGGATGCCTTCGGCCTCGACGAGGCCGAACTCGCCGTCGCTTGCGCCTCTCACAGCGGCGATGCGGTCCACGTCGCGGCCGTGCGGAGTCTGCTCGCCAAGGCGGGGCTTAAGGAGTCGCAACTTGCCTGCGGCGCCCATTGGCCGATGAGCGAGCGGGCGACGCAAGAGCTTTTGCGCGCGGCCAAGAGCCCCCAAGCCATCCATAACAATTGCTCGGGCAAGCATGCCGGCATGCTGGCGACCGCCGTCCATCGCGGGCTCGATCCGCGCGGCTACGAGCAGCCCGAGCATGGGGTGCAGGAGGCGATCAGGCGAATCCTTTCAGAGATTTGCGGGGTCGCGTTGGAGCGGCAGGACATGGGCGTCGATGGCTGCTCGGTGCCGACCTTCGCGCTGCCGCTCACAGCGCTCGCCGCGGGCTTCGCGCGGCTCGGACGCGGCACGGGGTTCACACGTGAGCAGGGAGAGGCGGCGCGAAGGCTGATGCGCGCCTGCTTCTCGGCGCCCGAGTTGGTTGCCGGCGAAGGCCGGTTCGACACCATCGTCATGCGCGCGCTTGGACCCGCAGCCTTCGTCAAGGGCGGGGCCGAGGGCGTTCATTGCGCGAGCCTGCCGGGGCTCGGCGTCGGCATTGCGGTGAAGGTCGACGATGGCACCAAACGCGGCACCGAGATGGTCCTCGCGCATGTGCTGGCGCAATTGGTCGCCGGCGCAGATCGGACTCTGGCCGGCACCCTCAATGGCGAGATCCGAAATTGGCGAGGCCTGAAGGTCGGCAGCCTGCGTCCAAGCGCCGACCTGGAAATTGCGCTTCGAGCGTTGCCCAGCCTAAATGTTGCCGCCGCCGCCTCGGCGCCACGTTGATCCGTTATGGCGGCTGATGAGGTGCCTTAGGGCAGCCAGGATTCGATTGGGGTCGTCGTGACAAAAGATGAGGCAAGTCGATGATAGCATTGCGTTTGCTGCGCAATGGAAGGAACAGGATGATGAATTTGATGAAGCATTGGGCTCCTAGGTCAGCCGTCATTGCCGCCGCGGCCTTGCTGTTCACCGCGTTCGGAGGGCCAGCAGCACAGGCGCAGCCGGTCACCCCGCCGGGAGGCCAGCTCAAATGCGACGTCTCGGGTGGTCTGAGCTACATCCTGGGGTCGAGCCGGGCGCTCGATTGCGTCTATACGCCCACCAATTTTCCCCCCGAATTCTACCAAGGCCGCATCAACAAGATCGGCATCGACATCGGCTTTCAACGGAGAGGCGTGATCGTCTGGGCCGTGTTGTCGCCAGGGCTGACCCGAGGCCCAGGCGCGCTCACCGGCAACTATGTCGGCGTCACGGCTGACGTGGCCGCCGGAGTCGGCGCCGGCGCCAATGCTCTGGTCGGCGGCAACAAGGTCGTGCTGCAACCGCTCAGCGTCAGCGGTAGTGTCGGCGTCAACCTCGCCGCGGGAATCGGCAATATCAGCCTCACTTATGTGGGCGGAGCCGTGCCGGCGATCCGCGAATACGTCCCCTTCGGCCGATAATTGTCGGCCGTCAGCGGACGAGGTTGGTGTAGGCGGCGAGATCGGGGTCGGTCGGCGCCGGTCCCGCCCACGGCGCGAATGGCGCCGTCCTTGGCGCCCACGATCGCGTTGCCGGTCATGAGCGCGGTGCCGGCCGATCGATTCGCCGGAATACCGATGCCGACATAAACATTGCGAAGGCGATTGTCGGTGACGGTCGCCTCGCCCCGGCCGACGAGAATGCCGAAGCCGGAGGCGTTGTCGACCACATTGCCGCTGACCCATGCGCCGGCCTCGATCGAGATACCGGTGCCGCTCGATGGTGCGCATTTGCGGAAGGACAGGTTGCGGACGAAATTGCCTCGCACGACGGCAAGTCCGCCCTCGCTGAAGCTCCTCACGGCGATACCGGTCGCCGCCTCGTCGACGATGTTGTTGGCGATCATGGCCTCGCCTGGGTCAGTGACCCGGACGAGGATGCCGTGGTCGCCGCAAGCGTGGATGTGGTTGTGAGCGATCTCGACCGTGCTCGAATCCTCGCTGATGAGAGCGGTCCGGCGCATATCGACGAAATGGCAATTGGCGATGCGTGCGGATCCGCGCTTCAGCGCCACGCCGTTCGCGCTCGCGCCGACGAAGCGGCAGTTCGACAGCTCGAGCCGTTCGACCTCCAGGGCGCCGAGCAGCGCGCCCTCCTGACCGAGAGCGCGACCGCCGCCGTCTAGGACCAGCCCCTCGATGCGGATATCTTGCGCCCGATGAGCGCTGAGCACCGCGCCGCCTTCGCGATAGCGCAGGATCGATTTGCCCGTGATGCCCAGAAGATGCGTGCCGGATTTGAGCTCAAGCCTGCTGGTTGAATAGATTCCAGGCGCCAGAAACAGCTGCGTTCCCGATCCCGCCGCGACGTCGAAGGCCGCCTGCAGGGCCGCCGTCTGGTCGGTACCGTCGCCGGGCATCGATCGGTAGGTGTTGAAGTCCCGCGGCGCCACGCTGTCGCCGGCGCTCAGCAAACGCGGTCCAGCCGCGAGTGTGACCCCGAGCCCCACGGCTCCAAGCATCACATCGCGGCGACCGATGGCCATGGTCATCCTCGCTCACTCTGCCACGGCGCCAGGGCAGGTTCGGCTGCTGGCGCGGCGGTGCCGTCACGAAAATTAGTGTAATCAATAAGATAGCACATTACAGCTTCGGCGCCGCGCAAGAGCTCGGCCTCGCTTAGCCGGCCACCGGGGCGGGCGGCTGGGGGCACATGCACGAAGCATGCGTCGCACGGGGTGTCTTGCCGCGCGGCCCAGTCGAGCGAGAGATAATACAGGAAATTGCAGAGATAGGTCCCGGCCGAGCGGGAGGTCGTGGCCGGAAGGCCCCGTTGCTTCAGATGCCGCGTGAGGGCCGCCGCGGGGAGGGCCGTGTCGAGGCGGTCGTGTCCCTGGTCGAGGATGGTGGCGGCGGACGGCAGCTCATCCCGCGCATCGTGCTTTGCCTCGATACAGTTGCGGGCGGATCGCTCGATGCGGAAGCTGCGCGCGCGCCGATTCAAGCCGAAATGCAGAATCAGGCGAGGCCGGTGCTGGTCGAGCAGGCGGGGGCCGAGCGTCGAGACCTCGTCCCATTCGGTGGGCAGCACCGCAACCTGAAGCTCACAACCGGAGGAGCTGGGGCTCGAGTCGGCGAGCGTCTCGACGAGCCATTTCGATACATTCTCCGGGGCGCCGGGAAAGGGACCAAACCCAGTGAGCAGAACGCGCGGACGAGCCATGGTGCCTTCGGACTTAGCCGTCCCTACACGCAGAGGGAAGCAGTTTTCGCTCAGCGTCCCGCGCCTTCCACGTCGCCGATCCCAGCCAGGCGACCAAGCTCCTCTGCCGCTGCGGCAGGCGTCATGCGGCCGGCGCGGACATTCTCCTCCATCTCGACCCAGCGGCGGCTCACCTGCTTGCTGCCCTTGAACGCGGAAAGCAGTCTCTGCTCGAAGATCTCGCGCATCCACGCCACGGCCTGACCCGACCTGCGCGCGTCGAGCGCGCCGGACGCATTGAGCGCGGCGTGGCGCTCCTCGATCTTACTCCAGAGATCGTCGAGTCCAACGTTGTCGCGGGCCGACACGGTGAGGACAACCGGCGACCAGTTCTGGTTCCCGGACGCCAGAATATGCAGCCCGGTGCGGTATTCCATGGCGGCGCGATTGGCGCGCTCGATCTGGTCGCCGTCGGATTTGTTGACGGCGATGATGTCGGCAAGTTCGAGCAATCCACGCTTGATGCCCTGGAGCTCGTCGCCCGCGCCGGGAATGCCGATGACGACGAACACATCGACCATGTTGGACACCGCGGTCTCCGACTGACCGACGCCGACGGTCTCGACCAGGACCACGTCGTAGCCTGCGGCCTCGGCGAGAGCGATGGTCTCTCTCGTCGTCTTGGTGACGCCGCCGTGGGTGTCGCGGGCGGGGGAGGGGCGGATGAAGGCGGAGGGGTCGGAGGCGAGGCGGCCCATGCGCGTCTTGTCGCCGAGGATGGAGCCGCCGCTTCGGGTCGAGGTGGGATCGACCGCGAGCACGGCGACCTTGTGGCCGCCGGCGATGAGGTTCAGCCCGAGCTGATCGATGAGCGTGGACTTGCCGGCGCCCGGAACGCCGCTGATGCCGACCCGGACACTTCTTCCCGTCAGGGGTAAGAGACGGTCGAGCAGCTCCTGGCTGCGGGCCTGATCCTCGCGCCTGCCGCTTTCGACCAGGGTAATGGCGCGGCCAAGCGCAACCCGGTCTCCCGCGGCGATAGCCTTGCTTGTTTCTTCGAGGCCCTGGCTCGATGCTGGCTTGGCGCTCATGGCAAGCGGCGTAGGGGCAAACCCTGCCGGGTGCAAGGCTCAAGTGAACGCTAGTCCGCTTCCGCTAGGCGTGGCGACTAGAGCAGCTCACTTGCCGGACTTAGCCGAGAAATGTCAGCTCCGCATCCTCGCGCGGCATGACGATATTGAAGCCTCTCATCGTCGTGTCACTATTCCGCGGCCTGGGCCTTCTTGCCGGCTTTGGCGCCCAGCTTGCCCAGAACGTCGATGGCGGCGTCGGCGATCGGCGTGCCGGGGCCGAAGATCGCCTTGGCGCCCGCCTCGTACAGGGCCGGATAATCCTGCGGCGGGATCACACCGCCAACCACGACCATGATGTCGCCGCGGCCGAGGCTTTCGAGCGCCTCGCGCAGCGCGGGCACGAGGGTGAGGTGGCCTGCGGCGAGCGAGGACACCCCGACGATATGCACGTCGTTCTCGACCGCCTGACGCGCGGCCTCATCCGGCGTCTGGAACAGCGGACCGATGTCCACGTCGAAGCCGAGATCGGCGAAGGCGCTGGCGATAACCTTCTGGCCGCGATCGTGGCCGTCCTGACCCATCTTGGCGACAAGGATGCGGGGGCGCCGGCCCTGTTGATCCTCGAAACTCTCGATCAGCTCCTTGACCCGGGTCATGCTGCCATCCATGTGACCCATCTCCGCCTTGTAGACGCCGGTGATCGCCGTGACGTCGGCGCGATGCCGGCCGTAAATCTTCTCCAGGGCGTAAGAAATCTCGCCGACCGTCGCCTTGACGCGGGCGGCCTTGACCGCGCGATCGAGAAGATTGCCCTTGCCTGTCTTGGCGCATTCGGTCAGCGCGTCAAGAGCGGACTGAACCGCCGTCTCGTCGCGCTCGGCCTTGAGCCGCTCCAATTTGTCGAGCTGCTGCCGCCTGACCGAACGGTTATCGACTTTGAGGATGGCGATGTCCTCCTCGCTGTCGGTGCGGTATTTGTTGAGACCGACAATGGTCTGGCGGCCAGAATCGATGCGGCCTTGGGTTGCAGTTGCGGCCTGTTCGATCATGCGCTTCGGGATGCCGGCCTCGATCGCCTTGGCCATGCCGCCGAACTTCTCCACCTCCTCGATGTGCTTGAGCGCGCGCGCGGCAAGATCGTAGGTCAGGCGCTCGACATAAAAGCTGCCGCCCCAGGGATCGATGATGCTGGTAGTGCCCGATTCCTGCTGCAGCATGAGCTGGGTGTTGCGGGCGATGCGGGCGGAGAAATCCGTGGGCAGCGCCAGGGCCTCGTCGAGCGCATTGGTGTGCAGCGATTGGGTATGGCCCTGGGTCGCCGCCATGGCCTCGATGCAGGTGCGCACCACATTGTTGAACACATCCTGTGCGGCGAGGCTCCAGCCGCTGGTCTGGCAATGGGTGCGGAGCGTGAGTGAGCGCGGATCGTTCGGCTTGAACTCCTCGGCCATCAGCTTGGCCCAGAGGAGGCGCGCGGCGCGCATCTTGGCGATCTCCATGAAGAAGTTCATGCCGATGGCCCAGAAGAAGGAAAGCCGCGGCGCGAAGGCATCGACGGTGAGGCCGGCTTTCACGCCCGCGCGCACATATTCGATGCCATCGGCAAGCGTATAGGCGAGCTCGAGGTCGGCGGTCGCGCCTGCCTCCTGCATGTGATAGCCCGAGATGGAAATCGAGTTGAATTTCGGCATCTTCTTGCTGGCATAAGCGAAGATGTCCGAGACGATGCGCATCGAGGGTGCGGGCGGATAGATGTAGGTGTTCCGCACCATGAACTCTTTCAGAATGTCGTTCTGGATCGTGCCCGAAAGCTCTTCCGTCGGCACGCCCTGCTCTTCGCCAGCGACGATGAACAGCGCGAGCACCGGCAGCACCGCGCCGTTCATAGTCATCGAGACGGAGACCTTGTCGAGCGGGATGCCGTCGAACAGGGTGCGCATATCGTAGATCGAATCGATGGCGACTCCCGCCATGCCGACATCGCCGGTCACGCGCGCATGGTCGGAATCGTAGCCGCGATGGGTGGCGAGATCGAAGGCGACGGAGACGCCTTGCTGGCCCGCGGCGAGATTGCGGCGGTAGAAGGCGTTGGAATCCTCCGCCGTGGAGAAGCCGGAATATTGGCGCAGGGTCCAGGGCCGCTGCACATACATGGTGGGGTAGGGACCGCGCAGATAAGGCGGCACGCCGGGCAGGCCATCGAGGAAATCGAGGCCGTCGAGGTCTTTCGGCCCATAGATCGGCTTGACCGCGATCCCTTCCGGCGTGTCCCAGGCGTTGGCGTCCGAGGACGCGGCGCCGGCGCCGGTCTTCAAGTCGAGATCGATCTCGGCGAAGGCAGGGATGCGGGTCATGCGCCTAGTCTCTCATAAGCCTTCTGCAGCAGCTCGAGCGTATCACAGCCTTGATCAAGGAACGTCCCAATCCCGGCTGCTTCCAAGGCTTGGGTGCCGCCGCGGGGCTCGCCTGCAAGATAGATGTGGCCAGCGCCGGCGGCGGCAAGCGCCTTGACCACATCGGCCCCCTCGCTCGCATAAAGTCTGTCGGAGGAGCAGAGGCAGGCGAGCTTGGCACCCGATGTTGTGAACGCCGCCGCCAGAGCCTCGGCCTGACCGCTGCTCGCGACCGCCTCGATGCCACCGGCCTCGAACAGGCTCTTGGCGAAACTCGCCCGCTCGTTGAAATCAGAGGGGCGCCCGAGGCAGGCGAAAAAGATCCTGGGCCGTTGGCCGTGGCTGGAGAGAAAGGCGTCGCTCCTGTCGCGCAAGGCTTCGAATGGCTCGGCCAGCCGCATTCGCGGCAGCTTCTCGATGAAGCGGCCCTTGCACTCGTCAGGCGGAGCGGCTTCGGCGTCGAGCACGGAGATTTTCTCCTCACTGAGATCGGGGAAGTCGCTGGTCCCGACCAGCGTGTCCTTGCGGCGGGCGATATTGGCTTCGCGTTCGGCCCGCACCTTGGCCACCGCCGCTTGGATCGACCCGGCTGCCAACGCCTCTACCGTGCCTCCGGCCCGCTCGATCGCCTGGAACAGGGTCCAGGCCTTGACGCAGAGCGCGTCGGTGAGTGCCTCGATGGCGCCGGAGCCGGCGGCAGGATCGGCGACGCGGTAAAGATTGGATTCCTCGATCAGGATGGTTTGAGTGTTGCGGGCGATGCGCCGGGCATGGGCCTCGGGCAGGCCAAGTGCGGCGCTGTAAGGCAGCACCGTGACGGCATCGGCGCCACCGACCGCAGCGGCCATGGCGGCAATGGTGCCGCGGACAATGTTCCCATGCGGATCGCGCCTGGTCATCATCCGCCAAGCGGTCTCGGCGGCGATGAAGGCTGGGCGCGGGGCGAGCCCGCAGGCCGTCTCGATGCGGGACCAGAGCTTCCGCAAGCTCCTGAACTTGGCGATGGTCAGAAACTGGTCCTGGTCCGCGGCGAGGCGGAAGAAGACGTAGCGGCGCGCATCCTCGAGCGCGATGCCGCCAGCCTCCATGGCCCGAAGATAAGCCACACCATTGGCGAGCACGAAAGCGAGTTCCTGCGCCTCGGAGCCGCCCGCGGCATGGACAGCCCTGCCGTCGGCAGCGGCGAAGGGACCGGTGAAGCCGAGATCGGCAAAGCCGGCGATGAGGCCGGTGACCGAGGGTGCGAGCTCGGCCCATGGCATGGGGATGACCCCGCGCGCGGCCATGGCGCCGACCGGGTCGAAGCCGAAGCGAATGTGCACCGAGGAGGGCGCGAGCCCTTCCGCCTTCACATGGCTTGCAACCATCCCGGCGGCTTGCCGCGACGGCGGTCCGAAATCGAGCTCGAGCGTAATTCCGGCGTCGAGATGCACGCCCTTCAGCGCCCCTGCGATCGCGGCCCCGGTCGCGGGCAGGGCGAAGCCGTAATCGCCGACCGCACCTTGGAACACGAGCACGAGGCCGTTCGCCCCGTGGTTCAGATCTTCGATGATCTGGGAATTGGCGGTTTTGGCATCTGGAAGATCGACCCGCTGCACTACCCCCCAAGGCGCGCCCGCAATGCGCCCCGGGAGCACCCTGGCCTCGAGGGCGCGTGCATAAAGCGGCTCGATGGCGATGCCATCATTGGTGGCCGAGCGCAGCGAGGCGAAAGGCGCACCCTTCAGCGCCTCGCTCACGAGCGCCTGCCAATCCGATTCTTTCGGCGTCGGGAAGTCCCGCGCGAGGGATAATTCAGCCATAACCATCAATCTCTAAGCCCCCTTTTGTCACCTCCTAGCAGAAGGCGAAGCGGCGAGAAAGGCGTGGCGCCGGGCCGAGGGCGCGCACGGCCCTCCGAGCGTCCGACATCTTGCCACGGGGCCCGCTCGCATTAGAGTGCGGACGAAGCGACGAGGAGGAGAGCATGGCCACCAAGCGCAAGGCTGCGCCGAAACCAAAGACGGGACCCGCTGGTGCGGTCGAAACGGCGCCGGACGGAACCGTCTATCTTGGGCAGAGCGACAAGCCCGAGTTCATTTTGCTCCGGCTGGCCAACCGTCATGGCCTGATCACCGGCGCCACCGGCACCGGCAAGACCGTGACTCTGCAAGGACTGGCGGAGGGCTTTTCCGATCAAGGCGTTCCGGTGTTCTGTGCCGACGTCAAAAGCGACCTCTCGGGCCTGGCCGAGCCTGGCGTGCCGAAATCCTTTCTCGAAGCACGGGCCAAGGAGATCGGTTTCGACCTCGAATTCCGGGGCTATCCCGTGATCTTCTGGGATTTGTTCGGCGAGCAAGGTCATCCGATCAGGACCACGGTGTTCGAGATGGGGCCGCTGCTCCTCTCCCGCCTCATGGATCTGAACGACACGCAGGAAGGCGTGTTGAACATCGCCTTCAGGCTTGCCGATGAGGAGAAGGCTAAGAACAAGAATTTTCAGCTCGTCGATCTCAAGGATTTGCAGGCGTTTCTGGAAGATCTGGCGGCGCGGGCGGACGAGCTCACGACGAAATACGGCAACATCGCCAAGGCTTCGGTCGGGTCCATTCAGCGGTCGCTGCTGGTGCTGGAGCAGCAGGGCGGGGCCCATTTCTTTGGCCAGCCCGCGCTCGACATCAAGGACCTGATGCGCACGGCTCCCGACGGCCGCGGCTATATCAACATCCTCGCGGCGCAAACGCTGATGAACTCGCCCCGCCTCTATGGGACCTTCCTGCTGTTCCTGCTGTCTGAGCTGTTCGAGGTGATGCCGGAGGTTGGCGATCTCGACAGGCCGAAGCTCGTGTTCTTCTTCGACGAGGCCCATCTTTTGTTCAACGACGCGCCGAAGGTACTGCTGCAGAAGGTGGAACAGGTGGTGCGGCTCATTCGGTCGAAGGGCGTCGGTGTTTATTTCGTCACCCAGAACCCGCTCGACGTTCCGGACACAGTGTCGAGCCAACTCGGCAACCGCGTCCAGCACGCGCTTCGCGCCTTCACGCCCCTGGAGCAGAAGGCGGTAAAGGCGGCGGCAACGACTTTTCGCGCCAATCCCTCCTTCAGCACCGAGAAGGCGATCATGGAGTTGGGGGTCGGCGAGGCTTTGGTCTCGACCCTCGATGCCAAGGGCCAGCCGACCATGGTCGAGCGGACGCTGATAAGGCCGCCGAATTCGCGCATCGGCCCGATCACCGAGGCAGAGCGTAAGGCCGTTATAGAGGCGGATCCGGTGGCGGGAAAATATGAAGAGCTCGACGACGGCGAGTCGGCTTATGAGATTCTGCAAAAGCGGTCTGCAAGTCGGCCCGAGGTCGCGGCTTCGGAGGGCGAGACGCGCGCGAAGAAAGCCGAACCGGAAGAGGCCGAGGATAGTGGCGGTGTCTTCGGTTGGATCTCCGGCGTATTATTCGGCATCGGCCGCAAGCGCGGAAAGCGCCTGACGGCGGGCCAGCGAACCGCCCGCGATGTGACCCGGCGGACCGGAGCGGAGGTCGGCGCCATGATCGGCAAGAGTCTCGGCGGGGCCTCGGGAGAATCGCTGGGTCGTTCCATCGGCCGCGGCATCTTTGGCGGCGTTGTGCGCGATTGAGGTGTGCCGGTCATGACCAAAATCGACCGTGCGACCAACAGCGGGTCCGTCGCCGAGCCGAACGCTAAACCTATCAAAAGCGGCCGTTTCGACATTGGCGAGATCGCGGCGACGTTCCCCGCCTACGCCTCGACGCTCCTCGTGGATGAATATCTGACCGACAGGGAATCCGCGAGTTGCCGCATCTTCAGGGTCTATAGTCCCGCGCCGCCGCACTATCACGAAACCTGCGACGAATATCTCTATGTCTTCTCCGGGCGAGGGACCTTCTGGATCGGAGATGAGTCGGCCAAGGCCGAGTTTGGTCCTGGACAATTGCTGTTCTTCGAGCGAAGGACCGTGCACGCGCTGCCGGATATTCTAGAGGAGCCCCTGATATTCCTGTCGGTCGACGCACCCCGACGCGATCCCAAGGACGTCATCTTCGTCAATCCGCAAGACGGCACGCCGGAGAAGTTCGTTCAACAAAATCGCCCAGCGCAAGATCGGCCAGGCTAGAGCCGGCGGTTTCAACTCTCCAAGGCGGCACGCATCTGCTCCCATGATTATTCTTTCAGGCATTACCGTCCGCTTGGGCGGCCACCTTATTCTCGATCATGCTTCGGCCTCGCTGCCGCCGAGGAGCCGTGTCGGGCTGGTCGGCCGCAACGGCGCTGGAAAATCGACCCTGCTGAAGGTGATCGCCGGGCTCTATGAAGCCGATGACGGATCGATCGAGGCTCCGTCCGGCATGCGCATCGGCTATGTCGCCCAGGAAGCACCGGGCGGCGAGGCGACGCCCTTCGACACCGTGCTGGCCGCGGCGACCGAGCGGGCGTTGCTGCTGGCGGAGGCCGAGCACACCAAGGACCACCATCGCATCGGGGAAATTCACGAGCGGTTGAACGCGATCGATGCGCATGGTGCGCCGGCGCGGGCCGCGCGCATTCTCGCCGGCCTCGGCTTCGACGAGGAAGCTCAGCATCAACCGCTCAATAGTTTCTCAGGCGGTTGGCGCATGCGCGTGGCGCTTGCGGCGCTGTTGTTTTCTGAGCCAGACCTGTTGCTGCTCGATGAGCCGTCCAACCATCTCGATCTCGAGGCGGCGTTGTGGCTCGAATCGTTTCTGAAGAGCTATCGGGCGAGCGTCATCGTGGTCAGCCACGAACGCGATCTCTTGAACAATGTCGTCGATCATATTCTCCATCTGGAACGGGGCAAGATGGCGCTCTATTCCGGCAACTACGATTCCTTCGAGCGGCAGCGGCGCGAGCGCCAGGCTCAAGTCGAGGCCATGCGCAGCCAGCAGGAAGCGAAAGCCAAGAAGCTGAAGGCCTATGTCGATCGCTGGCGCTACAAGGCGCACACCGCGCGGCAGGCGCAAAGCCGGCTGAAAGCGTTGGCGGCGATGCAGCCGATCGCCGCGGCGGCGGAGGACCCTTCGCTGGTGTTCGATTTTCCCAGTCCCAAGGAGCTGCGCCCGCCGCTGATCGTGCTTGACGATATCGCCGTCGGCTATGTCGCCGGCACGCCCGTGCTGTCGCACTTGAATTTGCGCATGGACCCCGATGACCGCATTGCCCTGGTCGGCCGCAACGGCAATGGCAAGACGACCTTGGCTCGCCTCCTCGCCGGCCAGTTGCAGCCGATGAACGGGTCCATCGTCGCCAGCGGCAAATTGCGGGTGGGCTATTTCGCCCAGCATCAGATCGAGGAGCTGATCGCGGAGGATACGCCGCTTCAGCACATGGAGCGCCTGTTGACGGGGGCAAAGCCGGGCGAGGTCCGCGGTCAGCTCGGGCGCTTCGGCTTCTCCGGCGACAAGGCCAATCTGAAGGTGCGCGCGCTCTCGGGTGGCGAGCGGGCGCGGTTGTCGTTGGCGCTGATCACGCGTGACGCGCCACACATTCTCATCCTCGACGAGCCGACCAACCATCTCGACGTCGATGCGCGCGAGGCGCTGGTCCAGGCCTTGACCGATTTCGGCGGGGCGGTGGTGGTGGTCAGCCATGACCGTCATCTGCTGGGGCTGGTCGCCGATCGGCTCGTCCTGGTCGATGGCGGGACGGCAAAAGAGTTCGAGGGCAGTCTCGACGATTATCGCGACATGGTGCTCGGCTCAGCCCGCGGCGGCGGTGGCAATGGCCAGACGTCGGTCAGCAAGGCCGACCGCAAGGCCGAGAAGCGCTTGGCGGCGGAAGCGCGCGAGCAGACCAAGGCCTTGCGCAAAATCGTCGCCCTGGCCGAGACCGAAGTGAAGCGGCTGTTGCAGCGGCGGGCGGAGATCGATGCGACGCTGGCGCAGCCGCAGCAGGGCTCGTCGGTGGCTGAGCTAATGAAGACCCGCGCCGCGGTCGAGCGAGAGGTGGCGGCGGCCGAGCGTCGCTGGCTCGAAGCGAGCGAGGCGGTGGAACGGGGGCGCGAGAGCGCCCGCGCTGAATCTTAACCGCGGTCCGGACTGAAATGCAAAAGCGGGCGACCCTTCCGAGGCGCCCGCTAAATTTTGCAATTCTCGGCAATTTTTGCGCTATTTCGGCGCGTTTTCTAGCATCTCTTCGACATGCTCCCAATTGACGAGATTGTCGAACCAGGTCTCGAGATATTTGGGCCGCAAATTGCGATAGTCGAGATAGTAGGAGTGCTCCCAGACATCGCAACCGAGCAGCGGCCAGCCGCCGTGAACCAGTGGGTTCTCGCCGTTCGGCGTCTTGGTAACCTCGAGTTTGCCGTCTTTGAGCGTGAGCCAAGCCCACCCCGAGCCGAACTGGGTCTTGCCAGCCTCGATGAAATCGGCGCGGAACTTGTCGTAGCCGCCGAGATCTCTATCGACCATTTCTTGCAGCTTGGCAGGGAGCTTCTTGCCGCCGCCGCCTTTCTTCATCCACTGCCAGAAATGATTGTGGTTGAAGTCCTGGCCGGCATTGTTGAACACGCCCTGATTTTTGCCATAGCTCGCCTTGACGATCTCCTCGAGACTCATGCCCTCGAAGCCCGAGCCCGGCAGCAGCTTGTTCAGCGTGTCGACATAGGCTTGGTGATGCTTGTCGTGATGGCAGTGCAGCGTCTCGGCCGACATGTGGGGCGCGAGCGCCTCATAATCATAGGGGATCTTCATCAGGTCAAAGGTCATGGCGTTCCTCCGGGGGGTTTCGAAATAAAAGTCTGCCGAAAACTAATGGTTCCGATTCAACGAGGCAACCGAGCGTATCCGCACACGCAAAAGCGCGGAGGCCGCGCCCAGGCCGCATGAAGGGCACATGAAGCGAAAATGAAAAGTAAAATGAATGGGTTGGGGGATCGGGTGGGCGCGGAGCCCCTGAACTCCGCGCCCGGTGCCGAGGAAGGTTCGCTTTCATCAGCTACAGGGATCTGACGCTTTGGAGCTTGCGCCAGTGACCATGAACGGCGCCTGAACCGTGCCTACAAGATCGGTTCAGAAAATGGAGGGAGGGGACTACTTCACCAGGGCATGCAGCTCCTTGAACTCTGGCGTGCCGGCTTTGCCCATCCACTCGAACAGAACCATCTCGCTATCGACGATGTCTGCGCCGGCCTTGAGCAGCCGGGCGAGAGCAAGCTTGCGGCTCGCCTTGGCGCGCGACGATACCGCGTCGGCGACCACGAAGGATTCGAAGCCCTGCTCCTCGAGGTCGATGGCGGTCTGCGCGACGCAGACATGCGCCTCGATGCCGCCAATCACCACTTGCGGCCGCCCCTTGCGGCGGAGTTCATGCAAGCGCTCGCGCAAGGAACCGTTCTTTACGCAGGAGAACTCGACCTTCTCCAGCACGGCCCCCGCATAGTCGAGAGCCTCGCGCAACGGCGCGACCGTAGGGCCAATCCCGCCCGGATATTGCTCGGAGAAGGTGATCGGAATTTCCAGCCTCCTCGCCGCGCGCACAAGACGGACGCAGCGTTCGACCACGCGTTCAGGGTCCGCCACCGCCGGAAGCAGTTTTTCCTGAACGTCGACGATGAGCAGTTGGGACTTGTCGCGATCGAGAAGCATGGCGGCTACTTTTGCACAGTCGATGGAAAGCGCCTAGTCCAGGCCCGCGATCTTGAGGGCGAAGGCATAAGACAGCGCCACCTCCTTCAGCCGCTCGAAGCGGCCGGAGGCGCCTGCATGGCCAGCCTCCATATTGGTGCGCAGCAGCAGGAGGCGATCGTCGGTCTTCAGCGCCCGCAAGCGCGCCACCCATTTCGCCGGCTCCCAATAGGTCACGCGCGGGTCGGTGAGTCCGGCAAGAGCGAGGATATGAGGGTAGCTCCGACCTCCCACATTGTCATAGGGCGAATAGGCGGCGATGGTCCGATAGGCGGTTTCGCTTTCGATCGGGTTGCCCCATTCGGGCCATTCCGGCGGGGTGAGCGGCAGGCTCGCATCGAGCATGGTGGTGAGCACGTCGACGAAGGGCACCTCGGCTATGATCCCGAGAAACAGGTCAGGCGCCATGTTGGCGACCGCGCCCATCAGCATGCCCCCGGCGCTGCCGCCATGCGCGATGATGCGCCCCTCAGAGGTGAACCCCTCGCGCGCGAGATATTTGCCCGCGGCGGTAAAGTCGGTGAAGCTGTTCACCTTCTTCTCGCGCTTGCCTTCCTTATACCAGCTATAGCCCTTGTCCTTGCCGCCGCGCACATGGGCGATGGCATAGACAAAACCGCGATCGACGAGACTGAGGGCGTTGGTGGAGAAGCCGGCGGGGATGCTCAGGCCATAGGCGCCATAGCCATAGAGCAGGAGCGGCGTCGACGGTCCGAGCGCAGTGTCCTCGCGGTAGAGCAGCGACACGGGAACGGTCTCGCCGTCCTTGGCCGGCGCCATCACCCGGCGCGTGACGTAATTCGCGGGATCGTGGCCACTCGGAATCTCTTGCGTCTTACGCAAGGTGCGCTCCCGCCTCTCCATGTCGTAATCGAAAACTTGGGCCGGCGTGGTCATGGACGAATAGGTGAAGCGGAGCGTGGTCGTGTCGTATTCATAGCCGGGCGACATGCCGAGCGCATAAGCCTCCTCGGCGAAGGCGATCTCGTGCTCAACCCCGTCGGCAAAGCGTCGAATAATGATGCGCGGCAGCCCGTCTTCGCGCTCCAACCGCACGAGATGGTGCTTGAACGCCACCACGTCGAGGATGAGACGGCCGGGCCGATGCGGCTCGATATCGCGCCAGTTCTCGCGGCCCGGATTGTCGACCGGAGCTTCGACGATACGGTAGTCCTCGGCGCCATCCGTATTGGTCAGAATGATGAGCCGGTCATCGTGATGATCGATGGAATAATCATGCTCAGGCTCGCGCGGACTCACCAGGCGTGGCGGGCGCGACGGATCCTCGGCATCGATCAGGCTTATTTCGGCGGTCTCGTGGTCATGCACGCTGAGCAAGAGAAAGCGGCGGCTTTGGGTGGCGCCAAGACCCAGGAAAAAGCCAGGGTCGGGTTGCTCGTGCAGGATGGCGTCGGGGCCTTCACTGCCGATCTCGCGCCGGAGAACACGGCGGGGCCGATGCTCGTCGTCGAGCCAGATATAGAGCAGGGTCCGGCTGTCCGACGCCCACTCGAACGACCCATTGTTGTCCGCGATGCGGGCGTCGACGATCTCACCAGACTTCGCGTCGATAATCTTGACGGTAAAGAATTCGGAGCCCTTCGTGTCCACAGCATAGGCGATCAGCTTGTGATCGGGGCTGTGCGCCACATTGGCGATGCGGAGATAGGCATGGTCACGGGCAAGCGCGTTGGCGTCGATCAACACCTCCTCCGCGCCCCCACCCCGCGCCACGCGGCAGAACAGCGGGTGCTGCCCGCCGGTGACGAAGCGGGCGTAATAGGAGTAGGGACCATCGGGGGCCGGCACCGAGGAGTCGTCCTCCTTGATGCGGCCCTTCATCTCGGCAAAGAGACGCTCTTGCAGTGCCGCGGTGTCGGCCATGACATCTTCGGTGAAGGCGTTCTCGGCTTCGAGATGGGCTCGAATCTCCGGATCGAGCAGGGCCGGGTCCCGCATCACCGCCTGCCAATTCGAGGCGCGAAGCCAAGCGTAGTCGTCCACACGAGCGATCCCGTGATGGGTGGAGGCAGACGGTCTCGGAGTGGCGCGGGGAGGAGTTATCCCCGCGCGGGCGAGTTTGGCATCCATGCTGGGAAATTTACCCGGAGCTATTGCCAGATTGATCGTCGGTGTCGCGCTTGAGCGCTACGCCGTTGATACAATAGCGCATACCGGTGGGATTTGGGCCATCGGGGAAGACATGACCGAGATGGGCTTCGCATTTGGCGCAGCGCACCTCCGTCCGCCGAGTGAAGAACGAGCTATCGTCATGCTCGCTCACCGCGTCGGATTCGGCTGGAGCGTAGAAGCTCGGCCAGCCGGTGCCAGAATCATATTTGGTCTCGGAGCTGAACAGCGGGGCGCCGCAGCAGACGCAGCGATACATGCCCTCGGCCTTCTCTTTCGCATAAGGATGACTAAAGGCGCGCTCGGTTCCGTGCTCGCGTGTCACCCGGAACTCTTCGGGGGTGAGCGTCTCCCGCCACTCGGCGTCGGACTTCACGTTTTTGCCTGATGTCTCCGTCTCTGCATTAGATCTGCGCATGGCGCTCTTCCTTTTTCTTGTTGGGCTCCACCCCAATATAGTGATCCGATCGATCTTCGGAGAGAGTATGCGGGTCAGGTCACGTAGGCTTGATATAGGTGGACGTCTGAGTAACTGCGTTAAGGCGCCGCGCATGAGGTTGAGACGGTTGCCGCTGACTGTAGACAGCCCCTGTTAGACTTAGGCGGCGAACGCTAAGCAAGATCGTCAGTCAAAAATCGCGTATTCGTTGATCACAATTCTTCAGCTAACAGTCTTGTTGAGAAATGATGCATTGCAGGTTGGTGAAAAAGTGCTATATACCCGTCGCGTTGTGAGGCTTCATCCGGGACACATTTTCCAGTTGCGAAAACAATGCAAACTCCCGCCACAAAATCGGCATATTCTAGTGAGCTGAAGGGTCGTGTGGCCCCGGGTGACAGAGGATTTCACACGGTTGTCGTGCTTTTGGCACGCGGGAACTGTGCAGGATCAAAGGAGCGACTTGATGGAAGATAACTTGGAGAAGAATGAACTTGTGGAACTCACGGCGGAAATCGTCTCTGCTTATGTGAGCAACAACACGGTCGTGGCCTCAGACCTTCCCAGCGTCATCCACAATGTGTTCGATGCCCTGAGCCGGGCGTCTGCTAACTCCGGACAGCCCCCCCGGGAAGAATTGAAGCCCGCTGTCCCGGTGAAGAGGTCGGTGACGCCCGACCATATTGTGTGCTTGGAAGACGGAAAGAAGTTCAAGTCGCTGAAGCGCCATCTGCGCACTCATTACGATCTCTCCCCCGAGGAGTATCGCGAGAAGTGGGGCTTGCCGCACGATTATCCCATGGTCGCGCCGAACTACGCCGCCGCGCGTTCGGACCTGGCAAAACGCATGGGGCTCGGGCAGCGCCGCCGCTAGGCAAAACGAATCGACTTTGCAGCGCGGCGCTCCATTCGCTGCGCTTCCCCCTTTCCTCCCGCGCCGGCGTTTCTCCAGATCGGGTAGCGCTCTCGGAAAGTCACCACAACCTATTGTGACTCTTCACGAATTTCCGCCAGACGCTTGCGCGGAAAGGCCGAACTCCACATAGTCGTCTCTGGCGGGGCGATTCGAAAGCCTGTTGCGAGGCTTGCTGGAGGGGGAAACCAATGCTGTCCGGGCGCGATTTTCGGGCACAATTGGTAACGCAAGGGCAGCGTGAGCTCTACGATTATTGGCTCCAGGCAGCCGGCTCCCGATGCATGCCCGCCCGTTCCGATATCGATCCGTTCAAGGTGCCCAAGCTCCTGCCCAGCGTCGGCCTGATCGACGTGGCCGATGGGCTGAATGAGGCCCGGTTCAGGCTGGCGGGAACTCACCTCCACGATATCTATGGCGAGGAGATCACGGGGAAGCGCATCGACCGCGTCTTCGCCGGCGCATGCTCGCGCTATTGGCAGGAGGTGCATGACTGGGTGGTGAACCGCCAGGCCCCGCTCCACGGTGTGGTGCGGGGGCCAGTCGAAGGCCGGGACCACATCGTGCTGTTCTGGTTGCGGCTACCGCTCTCGCAGGACGGGGATCATGTCGACCGGATCCTCTGCTACGACACGTCGGCTCCTATCGAGGCCGTGCGGCCGAGGGCCGAACGGCCGGTGCGACCTTACGCGTCGCACGCCCAGATCTGGGCGGTGCAGCGTCGGGCATCTTTTGGCTGAGGTGTGCGTCCATGCCGCGCAGCGACCCAAGCTCGGCCTTATACGCACTCATCAAAGCAAGATGACGATTGAGGTCATAGCTCCAATGGCCCGCGAGCGCGCGCCGGCGCTCGGCCCGAAGTGCCCGCTTCAACTTCGACAGGATGTGCAAGCCGCCCTCGGGACTTAGGTTCGCAAGCTCGCGTGGCCAGAGGGCAATGAGGCACGGCAGATCGCGGGACCGCAGATAGAGGCCCGCTTCGGCGTCGGTCATCGCGCCGAACGCACGGATCGCGGCCGAGCCAGGCCTCGATCCTCTTCCCTCTTTCACAGCGAGATGAGTCTTCTCCGACATTTCGGACTCCTTTGCTTGAGAGCCCGCAGCATGCGCCCAGGCAAAGGTGGCGAGGACTGAGCGGGGACAGTTCCGGGACAGTTCCGGCCCACGCTTCGGCCCCGGTCGGTGTCCTGGCGCCCGGCTTCGACACCGGTCGATGCGTTCTCGGAAGAGACTTATCCCCGGACCGGATGTTGACCTCTAGAGTGTACTAGGTATTGATTCACAATTATATGGTTGACAAAGCA
>JBBQKN010000009.1:0-90431 GCA_038326945.1 Hyphomicrobiales bacterium | reverse complement strand
CGGTCTCTTCCCGCCTTTAGGACCGCTGGGTATTAGGTCTCAATACTCGCGGAAACGGAAGCATCGTAGATGTCCAACTCGGGGTGAGCTTTGGCAAAGCGACGGTCGGCATCGACTTTCGCATCACCCGGATTGAGCGCGGTAAGGGAGTAGCGCGCCAATTCCAAGCCAGCCCTTTCATAGACAATGGTGTAGGCGTTTTTGACGGGCACTCTTCCCATAATCTCAGCCTCCAATTGCTTTCCCTAAGCATATAGGAGTGAGACCGCGGAAGCGAATGGCTGCCCTATTCAAACTGAGATACTACCCGTGCCATCCGGTCCACCGCATTCACGCACCGAGTCGAGGCGGCTTGTTGCCGTGGCGACCCCCGAGCTACTCTCACCCCGATTCCATGGACCAGCCTCTCTACAAGATCTGCTCGGCTGCTGCCCTCGAACAGGCGAGGGGCGCCGGGCGTTTTGAGGGCTCGGCCGACGATCTGCGCGATGGCTTCATCCATCTCTCCGCCGGCCCGCAAGTGACGGCGACGCTCGCCGCCCATTTCGCCGGGCGCGACGACCTCGTCCTCATGGCCGTCGATGGCGGGAGACTGGGCCAAGGCTTGCGCTGGGAGCCGTCGCGCGTCGGCGATCTCTTCCCGCATCTCTACGGCGCCCTCGATCTTGGCCATGTGGTCTGGGTCAAGCCCCTGATGCTGCAAGACGATGGCCGCCATCGCCTGCCCGACGGAGTTGTCTCGTGAAGGCACTGTTCGGCCTCGGCCAGGCCCTCCTGCGCGCACTCGACCCCGAGCGCGCGCACGAGCTTGCCATCAGGAGCCTGGAGCTCGGACTTTATCCCCGTCCCTCCGGCCCAGACGATCCGCGCCTGGCGCAGGAGCTGTGGGGGCTGAGATTCAGCAATCCGGTGGGCATGGCCGCGGGCTTCGACAAGGACGCGCGCGTGTTCCGGCCGCTGCTGGCCATGGGCTTAGGCTTGGTCGAAGTGGGAACGCTGACGCCGATGCCGCAGAGCGGCAATCCCGCCCCCCGCATCTTCCGCTCCGCCGCCGACCGCGCCATCATCAACCGCCTCGGCTTCAACAATGACGGACAGGACGCGGCGCTGCGCCGGTTGGAGGGCGGCCATAGCGGGATCGTCGGGGTCAATATCGGCGCCGGCAAGGACAGCGACGATCGCGCCGGCGACTATGTTGCCGGGATCGCGCGCATGAACGCGGTGGCGGATTACCTCACGATTAACATCTCCTCGCCCAACACGCCTGGCTTGCGTGATCTGCAAGCGCCGGCGGCACTCGATGCGTTGCTCTCCCGGGTGCAAGCGGCGCGGGCGGCCGAGACCAAGCGGCCCCCGCTTCTGGTCAAGCTCGCCCCGGACATCGCCGACGAAGAACTGCCGGAGATCGTCGGCATCGTCCAGGACTATGGGATCGACGGCATCGTCGTGTCGAACTCGACGCTCGCCCGCGATGGCTTGAGCGATGGGAGCTTCGCCGCCGAGGCTGGAGGGCTGTCGGGCCGGCCGCTCTTCGCCCGCTCGACCCGCATGCTCGCCCGCATCTTTTGCCTCACTGGCGGCAAGCTGCCGCTGATCGGCGTGGGCGGCGTCGATTCGGGCGAAGCCGCGCTCGCCAAGATCAGGGCCGGCGCGTCGCTGGTGCAGCTCTATACGGGGCTTGTGTTCGAAGGCCCGCAGCTCATTTCCAGCATCAAACAGGCGCTGACCGAGGCGATTGATGAGGCTGAGGTCGAAAGCCTCGCGCCGCTGATCGGCCGCGACGCCGACCAATGGGCCGATCGGCCGCTAGCGAGGTCCGCATCATGACGGTGACGATCTATCACAATCGGCGCTGCGCCAAATCGCGCCAGACGCTTGCGCTGCTCGAAGCGAAGGGTGTCGCGCCGCGCATCGTCGACTATCAGAAGACGCCGCCCTCCGCGGCCGAGCTAAAGACCATCCTGAGAACGCTGGGGCTCAAACCGCGCGATCTGCTGCGCCAAGGCGAGCCGCGCTATGCCGAACTCGGGCTCAAGCATCGCCACTTGGACGACGATGCGCTGATCGCGCTGATGGTGGCCAATCCCATCTTGATCGAGCGCCCGATCGTGGTCAGCGGGAACAAGGCCGCGCTCGGCCGGCCTCCCGAGAGCGTGTTGGCGATTATCTGAATTAAGCGCTGCGATTGCGGGTATTGACGTCGACGAGGTCGTTGCTTCTGCCGCGCCCGAGCATCTTGACCAGGCGCGCGATGAACCAGACCGGGAACACGATAACGGCGCCGAGCAGGAAATAACGCCCGGCTTTCTCAACCGCGGCAAAGCCCATATCGTAGATCCGGGCCACAAGCTCGCGCATGCTCTCGAGGATGTCGAAGGGGCTGAAGCCGAGCGCCGCAAGCAACACGCCCACGACCAAAGAGAGGATCACCAGCCTGACCAACACCAGGCCCGGGTTGCCGCCAAAGAACCTGTCCATGTCTTCGCTCCGCTCGCCGCTCTGGCGCACCCGCGAATCGCCAATGCACCCCATCTATGAGCACAATTGGTGAATGAAGGCGGCAAGGTCAAGCAGGTCGGGACCGAAGCAGGCGGTCGAGGAGCGGCGGGGACCGGCGGCGAAGGGGCTTTTGCCCGAGCCGTTCGCCGGCTGGTTCGCGGGCCGCGGCTGGCAGCCCCGGCCGCATCAGCTGCAACTGCTCGAGCTGGCGCGGCAGGGGTGCGACACGCTTCTCATCGCGCCCACCGGCGGCGGCAAGACACTGGCCGGGTTCCTGCCGAGCCTGATCGATCTCACCGGGCGCGAACCCGGCCGCGAGCCCGCCATCCACACCCTTTACGTCTCCCCGCTCAAGGCCCTTGCCGTCGACATCGCCCGCAACCTGTCCGAGCCGGTGGCGGAGATGGGATTGCCGATCAAGATCGAGACGCGCACCGGCGACACTCCACCCTCGCGCCGGCAGCGCCAGCGCGTCACCCCGCCCGATATTCTCCTCACCACGCCGGAGCAGATCGCGCTGATGCTGGCGCATCCCGACGCGGCGAATTTGTTCGGGTCGCTCCGTACCGTCATCGTCGACGAGCTGCACGCTCTCGCCTCGACCAAGCGCGGGGACCTTCTGGCCCTCGACCTTGCACGCCTGCGCACCCTCTCACCCGAGCTCATCGCCATCGGCCTGTCGGCGACGGTGGCGCGCCCGTCCGAGCTCGCGGCCTACCTCGTCGGCCATGAGGGCCAGGCGAGCACGCTTCTGGCCGAGATCGTCGACGCCGGCGCCGGGCTCAAAGCCAACATGGCCATCCTCGAGTCGGAGGCCGAGCTTCCATGGGCCGGGCACTCGGCCCGCTATGCGCTGCCGGAGATCTACGAGGCGATCAAGGCCCACCGCATGTCGCTCATCTTTGTCAATACGCGCTCACAAGCCGAGATGCTGTTCCACGCGCTCTGGCGCTACAACGACGAGAACCTGGCCATCGCGCTTCACCACGGATCCCTCGATGTGGGACAGCGGCGGAAGGTCGAGGCGGCGATGGTCGCGGGCAAGCTGCGCGCCGTGGTCTGCACCTCGACCCTCGATCTCGGTATCGACTGGGGCGACGTCGATCTCGTCATCAATGTCGGCGCGCCTAAAGGCGCGAGCAGGCTCGCCCAGCGTATCGGTCGCGCCAATCACCGCCTCGACGAGCCGTCAAAGGCGCTGCTGGTACCGGCCAACCGCTTCGAGGTGGTCGAGTGCCAAGCGGCGCTCGAGGCGGCGGAGGAGGGGGCCCAGGATACGCCGCCATCGCGGCCAGGCGCGCTGGATGCGCTCGCCCAGCACGTGCTCGGCATGGCCTGCTCTCAGCCCTTCGATGCCGATAGCCTCTATCGCGAGGTCACGAGCGCGTCACCCTATCAGGGCCTCACGCGCGAGGGCTTCGACAAGATCCTCCGCTTCGTCGCGACCGGAGGCTACGCGCTCGCCAATTACGATCGCTACGCCAAGCTGAAACGGACCCCAGAGGGGCGCTACCGCGTCGCCAATCCCCGCATCGCGCAGCAATATCGCTTGAATGTCGGCACTATCGTCGAAGCGCCGATGGTCCGTGTCCGGCTCGCCCGCCGCCAGGGCGGTGCCCTCAAGCCGTCGCAGCTGCTCGCCGCCGGACGCGTGCTCGGCGAGGTCGAGGAGTGGTTCATCGAGCAGCTCTCGCCGGGCGACAGCTTCGCCTTCGCCGGTCAGGTGCTTCGCTTCGAGGGCTTGCGCGAGAGCGACGCCATCGTCACCCGCTCGCAGGCGGCCGAGCCCAAGGTGCCTTCCTATGAAGGCGGCAAGTTCCCGCTATCGACCTATCTCGCCGACCGGGTGCGGCGGCTTCTCGCCGACGAAAGCAATTGGACGCGCCTGCCGGAGCAGGTATCCGATTGGCTGCGCCTCCAGAGCGAAGTCTCGATCGTGCCGGGACCGGACGAGATCCTGGTCGAGACCTTCCCGCGCGGGCAGAAGCATTATCTCGTCTGCTATCCCTTCGAGGGTCGGCTAGCGCATCAGAGCCTCGGCATGCTGCTCACGCGCAGGCTCGAGCGCGCTCATGCGCGGCCGCTCGGCTTCGTCGCCAACGAATATGCGCTGGCGATCTGGGGCCTGTCCGACATGGGCGAGATGGTGAAGGACGGACGGCTCGATCTGGCCAAGCTCTTCGACGAGGACATGCTCGGCGACGACCTCGATGCCTGGCTAGCCGAATCGAGCCTGATGAAACGGTCGTTCCGGGTCTGCGCCATCATCTCCGGGCTGATCGAACGCCGGCATCCGGGACAGGAAAAAACCGGGCGGCAGATGACGGTCTCCTCCGACCTCATCTACGACGTGCTGCGCCAGCACGAGCCTGACCATATCTTGTTGCAGGCGGCCTTCGCCGATGCGGCTACCGGCCTCATCGATGTGGGCCGCTTAAGCGGCTTTTTGCGGCGGATCCGCGGTAGAATCAGGCATATTGCCTTGCAACGAGTCTCGCCGCTTGCGGTGCCTGCCATGCTTGAGATCGGCCGCGAACGTGTGCCCGGCGATGCGAGTGAGGCACTTTTGCGCGAGGCGGTCGAGGAACTGATAGCGGAGGCGACGGGGGTCCATGCTGCGCGTGATGGATGAAAGCCTGGGCGGTAGGAGAGCCCCGATTGAGCTGAGGGGCCATTCCTTCCTGCCCGTTGCGGCCGGCGCGCTCTATTGGGAGGCGGAAGACACGCTCATCGTCGCCGACCTGCATCTGGAGAAGGGAGCTGCCTTCGCCGCGCGGGGCATGATGCTCCCGCCTTACGATACGCGCGACACGCTCCGCCGCCTCGCCTCCTGCCTTGAGACCTTCGCACCGCGCCGTGTGGTCGCGCTCGGCGACAGCTTCCATCGAAGCGAGTTGGCCGAATGGCTCGATCCTGGCGACCGCGCGGAACTGACAGACCTGCAACGGGGACGCGATTGGTACTGGATCCTTGGCAATCACGATCCAGACTTACCCGAAAGCATCGGCGGCTTTATCTGCCGGTCGCTCATGATCGGCGGCATCGGTTTCTGCCACCAACCCTCGCTCGGTCCCTCGGCTGAGATCGCCGGCCATCTGCACCCCGTGGCGCGCATCGCCCGGCGCGGCGAGGTCATCCGGCGGAAATGCTTTGCCACCGACGGCCAACGCCTGGTGATGCCGGCGTTCGGGGCCTATACCGGCGGCCTCAACGTGCTCGACGACGCCTTCAGCCCGCTCTTTCTCTGGCACCGGCTCAAGGCCTGGATGACGGGAAAATCCGCCGTCTATCCGCTTCAGGCGAGCATGCTTCTGCCAGATTGACGGTCAGTCGCGCCGGAAGATCGTCCAGGCCAGGAGGCCCGTGGTTACCGCCATGAGCACCGCCAGCAATCCGTAGATAAGGGGATGGTTGAAGGCGAGCATGTAGACCACGCGCTCGAAGCCGGCCTTCTGCACCTGTAGGCTGCTTTGGCTCTGGCTCAACAACTTGCCGTCGCGAAAGAGAAAGACCTGCGTGGCGTAACGGCCGATCGGCACATTGACTGGAAGCGTGACGCTGCCTCTGAACAGGCTGCGGCCGAGGAAGGTCACGCCGTCGTCCGATTCCTTGAACAGACCCTGCGACGTTCTCAGCCGGATTAAGCTCGCGCGAAACGCGTCGTTCGCGGTCGCCTCCGGCGGTTCGCTCTTACCGAGGTCGACATAGGCGAAGCCGATCCCCAAATCCTTCAGTGTCTTTTCCGACGCCACCGCCCTGAATGGCCGCGAGGCGAGGACGGCATAAAATCCGGGTACGGAGGAGAAGGTCTTGGATGGCCCGTTCACCCAGAGCCCGGCGATCCGCTCCTTCTGCCTCACGACAATAGGCTCGTTCGGTCCGCGGATGACCATGATCACGTCGTGAGGACTCTCATCCAGCGTTGGTGCGCGGCTGAAATCGACCGATCCGAACAGCACGATATTGATGCCGGTAAAGTTCGACTGGATCGAGATCTCGCGCGTGGAGATGTCCGACTGTATCTGTTCCGAGGGCGGCGGCGCGGCCGCCAGGACTTCAACGCCGGGTAGCGGCAGCAGCGAGGCTGCCAAGAGGAGGGCAAGCCCGTACCGCATCACACACCCATACCGAGGGGCGTCACGCTGTAAAGATCATCAGGCGTCACCACGAGTCCGATCAGCAGCCTGATCGCAACGGCGAGCACCATCATGGCGAGCAAGATCCTGAGATGCTCGCCCTTCATTCTTTGGCCTGTGTTGGCCCCGATCTGTCCGCCGATCACGCCGCCGATCACGAGAATAAAGGCGAGCACAACGTCGAGCGTCTGGTTCAGGGTGGCATAGAGGATGGTGATGACGGCGGTGATGAAAATAATCTGAAATAGCGATGTTCCGATCACGACATTCGTTGGCATGCGCAGGAGATAGATCATCGCCGGCACGACGATGAACCCGCCGCCCACGCCGAGCACCGAGGCGAGCAAGCCTACGATCGCCCCGATCACCAAGGGGGGGATGGCGCTGATATAGAGACGCGACCGGTGGAACCGCATCTTGAGGGGGAGACCATGAATCCAAGTGTGCTCCCCCGGCTTCCGCTTTTGGCTGGGCTTACCGGAGCGTGTTCTGAGAATGGCGCGGAGGCTTTCCACGAACATCAGCGAGCCGATCACGCCGAGAAAGGTCACATAGACGAGCGAGATGAAGATGCCGGCGTGTCCGAGCCGACTCAAGAGCTTGACCAGGAACACCCCGGCAAAGGCCCCGACCACGCCACCGGCGATCAGCACCAGCCCCATGCGGAAGTCGATATTGCCACGCCGCCACTGGACGAGAGCGCCGGAGACCGATGAGGCGACGATCTGATTGGCGCCCGTCGCCACGGCGATGGCCGGCGGGATTCCGGAGAACATCAACAACGGCGTGAGCAGGAAGCCGCCGCCGACGCCGAACATGCCCGAAAGGATGCCCACGGCCGCGCCAAGTCCCAGCATGACCAAGACGTTCACTGAGATCTCGGCAACAGGCAGATAGATCTGGAACATGGGGCCGGGGGCGTTGATTTCCGCGCTATTTGCAAGGTGTTCGGGCGCCGCACCCCTGTCAATGCGTTACCGCCCGCCTTACGAATTTGTCATGCTTGAGTTGCTCTGGTGCTTCACATTCCGTGATCGGGCTGTCCGCGAGGCTGCCCGCGACCGGCTCGAATCGCTGTCGAGAGCGAAGTGGAGCTCGTCTGGAACGTCCGCGGCCAAGCGCGGCTAGTCCCGCTCTGGGACGGGCTAAGGCTCGACCAGCATGTTGGTGGGGCGGGTGCCTGGCACCAAGTTTGCCAGCTCCATCGCGGAAGCGGCGTTCTCGCTGACGCGCACCGCTGCCGGAACCTCGAATTCGCCCGACTTCACCGAGGGGGTCGTGGCGTGGGGTTCTTCGGGCACGATCGCGGGTGCGGGTGAGGCCTCTGGGCTGAATTCCAATTGGGGGGCCTCCGTGGGTCCCGCTTCGGGAGCCGGTGTCGCCGCGGTGGGTGGCTCTCGCGCGGGAGCGGACCCCGTCGTCGACGCGGGGCCGGTCTGCTCGGTGGCGCTAGGCGCCGCCTCGAAATTGGGCTTCAACTGGAGGCGACTATAGAGCAGTGCCGCACTGACCATCAGCAGCAGTGCGGCGATGATCATGAGAATGGGGCGCTTGCGCCGCTCCGGCAGTTCGCCCCCGAGATGGGAAAGCGACTCGCCGGCCGCAACCGTTTTCGTGTGGCGCGCGGCGTCCCGCTGCTCGGCGCGCGCAGCCGCGGCCTGGGCCGCGCGGCGGGCGGCGGCGACCAAATCCTCCATCGAGTCGAAAGAAACGTCCGTAGTGAAGGTGGCCCCCCGGGCCGACGGCGCGATCGCATCGAGACCGATGGGCTCTGGGGCTGAGGCGCCACGTTTGGCACGGCCGAATGGAGCCCTCGGTGCATGGTCTTCGAACTCTGGAATATCGAAGAGCCGCTCACGCAGCGATCCCTTGGCGTCCCGCTTCTCTTCGCCGCGATAGTGCCTCGCCGGCTCGCCGCTGCTGACTTCGCCGCGATGGGGCGCCGTTTCCACCGGCTTCGGTGATGCGGCGCTGGCCTTCTCCGCCTCGCCGGGCGAAAGCCTGGTTCGCTGCGGCGGCATGGGCGGCTCGGCCTGCTGCACCAATCCCTTCAGCGAGGAATGCATCGCTTCAAGCGTATCGACCATGCGGTCGTCGGTGACGCGGCTCCGCTCATTCAGCGCGATGATGTCGCGATGAAGGTCGTCGAGACGCTCCGCTGCGCCCGGTTTGCCGGTCTCGGCGACAAGACGCGCGGCCTCCGTCGCGGCTTTGTTGGCCACGCTCTCCAACTCCGCCGGGGCATCATCCAGGCGACCGATCAACCGCTGTAGTTGGCTCTCGATCACGCCGATCCGAGCGATGTGCTGCTCCGCCCGCCCCAGCTGCTGCCCCATCTCGGTCAGCTGCCGTTCGAGCCGCTGCAGGTGCTCAAGCTTCGGGCTTTGCTGAAGCGCCGCCTCGAATGTCGCCGCGATCTGCTCCATGCGGGCATTCAGCGTCTCGATCGTGGTCGAGGGCATCGCTTCGCCCAGCGAATGCTCGAGCCGTTGCGCCATGTCGATCAAGCGTCGGTCGAAATCGTCGTCGTCCTCGCCGCCAATGCCGGGCAGCTCAAGCGGTGGGAGCGAATGATGCGGCTCGTTTGCGGGCGCGGAAAAACTGAAGGCGTGCTCGCGGCCGGCAAAGGAATCGCTGACGGGCGCGCGCGGCGCGGCAAACAGGCCAGGCTCGGTTGCGGCCAGCCCGGCGGAGACGGCGCGAACTTCGGACAACGCCCGCTCCAGCGGGCTCAACGCCTCGGTTGCAGCTGCGGCTTCCGGCGGCTGCTCCAACCGCGCCGCGAGACCGCTCAGCTGATGGCGCAAGCGCTCCAGCGTCTCGGTCTCTTCCGGAGAGGCGGGCGTGCCGGGGCCATCGGGCGTGCGCGAGAGGCGATCCAGCCGCACATGCAGTTCATCGAGCGCTTCGTCGTAACGGCGCTCGCTCTCCTCGACCCGCTGAATCAGTCGGCGCAGAAGGATTTCGACCGAGTCTTGATCCGAATAGGGGGCGTTGTCGCCGGCGCGGGTCCCGGCGCTGCTCGCTTGCCAACTTGCTTCCGAGGCCATCCCGGTCCCCTGACGATAATGACGCCCTGTTCGATGGGCCGATTGGTCGTGGGGTTGGTCTCGAGCAGACGCGCCACCGAACGGTCTCCATCACCGTGGCAAGTTGAAGTAAATTTTGGGTTAAACCGCGCTCTGTTGTGGGACATTTTGCTTGAGATTTAACGGTATTTGCGGCCAGCTCGCCGCGGCCCGAGAGGCCCAAGCGGGGTCTTGCCAAGGCCCGCCGAGAGGACGACGATAGAGAGAATTTCGAGGAGGTAGGCCCGTGACCACTAGGCTAATGGGGCTCATCGTGCTCGCGCTGATGCTGCCGGCCGCTGCGCCAGCCTGCTTTGCCGGCGAGGAGTCAGGCCGCTACACTCTTACCCCGGCCGGGAGTGGCTTCCTACGCCTCGACAGCGCCACGGGCGCCCTGTCGCTCTGCCGGCAGAGGCTTGGCGGCTGGACCTGCGAGGGCATTGCCGACGACGTTTTGGCCCTGAAGCAGGAGATCGACCGCCTGACCGGAGAGACGGACGAGCTCAAGCAAAGGCTGGCCAAGGCCGAAGCCGAGCTTGAGTCGAAGCACGCGGATAAGGAGCCGTTCGCGTCGCGGCCGTCCATACAGCTCCCTGGTGCCGCGCTCGATGAGATGAATGAATTCGTCGACAGATTGGTGCGCCGCCTCCAGGACATGGTGCGGGACTTGAAGCAGCGCGAGTCGGAGCGGGCGCTTTGACGCGGGCGAGACAGGACAGCTTCGGCGAAGCGCGAGCCTGACGCCATGGCGGAGCTTGTTCAGGCGAGCCACATGCTCCGCATCGCCACGCGCGGCAAGGGCTTCACCGACATCACCGATGATTTGAGGCGTTGGCTCGGCGGCATCTCCGCCGGGGACGGCGTCATCACCGTTTTTGTCTGCCACACCTCGGCCTCGCTGACCATTCAAGAAAACGCCGACCCCAATGTGCGCCGCGACCTGATGCGGGCGCTCGAAGACTTCGGACCGGAGGGCGACCATTATTCCCACCACGAAGAGGGGCCCGACGATATGCCGAGCCACATCAAGTCGATGCTGACCGACGTCAGCCTGTCGATCCCGGTCATACGTGGGCGCGTGGCGCTCGGCACCTGGCAGGGCGTTTATCTGATCGAGCATCGCGCGGCGCCGCATGAGCGGAACGTCGCCCTGAGCTTCCTCGGCCGCGGCGTTGGCGCCTAAGCAGGCTGTCCACTTTACCGGGCGAAGCGGTTCGTCGCCGTGACGAGCTCATGCACGATGCCGGCCTCGGTCATGGCGTGGCCCGCATCGGCGACGATGCGGAGATCGGCCTCCGGCCAGGCGCGGGCAAGGTCGACCGCGATCTTGGCTGGCGTCACCACGTCGTAGCGGCCATGCACGATCACACCGGGAATGGATTTGAGCCGATCCGCCGCCCGGATGAGCTGATCGTCGGCATCAAAGAATCCGCCATGCATGAAGTAGTGGCATTCGATGCGGGCAAAGGCGAGCGCATAAGCGTCCTCCGAGAACCGGCGCACGCGCTCGACGTCCGGCAGCAGCGACAAGGTCTTGCCCTCCCAGGCGCTCCAGGCGCGGGCGGCCTGGAGCTGCACGTCCTGGTTCGGGCTCGTGAGCCGCCGGTAATAGGCGGAGATCAGATCGTGGCGTTCATTGGCGGGAATGGGGCGCACATAGTCCCCGAACGCTTCGGGAAAGATCCAGCTGCAGCCTTCTTGATAAAACCATTCAAGCTCAGACCGCCTCAGGGTGAAGATGCCCCGGAGCACAAGCTCGGTGACGCGCTCGGGATGTGTCTCGGCGTAGGCGAGGCCAAGCGTCGATCCCCACGATCCGCCGAACACCTGCCAGCGCTCGATGCCGAGATGCTCGCGCAACTGCTCGATATCGTCGACGAGATGCCAGGTGGTGTTCTCCTCGAGGCTTGCATGCGGCATGGATCGGCCGCACGCCCGCTGGTCGAACAGCACCATGCGGTAGAGGGATGGGTCGTGATAGCGGCGCATGAGCGGGTTGGAGCCGCCACCGGGTCCGCCATGCAGCAGCACCGCGGGCTTGCCGTCGGGATTGCCGCATTCCTCGTAATAAAGTTCATGCAGGGGCGAGACCTTGAGCCGTCCCGTCCGGTAAGGAACAATCTCGGGATAAAGACCCAAGCGGGGCTCGGTCGGCGATTGACGATCATTCATAGGTGACACTGCATCTGCATCGTGTGGGCAGCCGGTACGTGGGTGGCGAGACTAGCCTGGCCCGGTGGAACGCCGCTGCGCGCGGTCATAAAGTGCTTCGCCCCCCGGGTCCCGCAATTCCTCGAAATAGACTTCCTCCGCCGCCGAAGACGGCGGTCCGATGAGGCTGCCGACGATTCCGCCGATAAGGCCAAGGGTAGCGCCGATCAGGGCGGCGACGACCGTGGTGAGATGCACCATGCCCGACCCGAAACTGCCGCCAAAGCCGATTTCCAGCGCCATGGCGCCGAAGCCCAGCCCAAGGGCCAGCATCGCCCCAAGCGAGGTGCAGCGCCGCCACCAAATTGCGAGCAAAAGCACGGGAAAGAAGGTCGCGCCGGCAAGGGCGAAGGCTGTGAGTCCCGCCTGCATCAGGTCGATATTGGCTAAGGCGAGAAACACCGCGGCGCTGAGCGCCGTCGCGGCGATCGCGACCCATGCGGCCATCAATCGCGGCAGCATTTCGCTGCGCGGGCCGATGAGGCGGAGGACGACGTCGTCAGCGAGGCTGCCGGCAAGGGTGAAGAGATGCGATGCCGCCGCCGCCAGTGCCACCGCGATTCCGCCTGCAGCCACGAGCACGGTGCAGACGAAGGGGAGCTTGGCTGCCATCGGCAGCGCGAGCGCGATGCCGTCGCGCGCGATAAAGAGTTCCGAGGCCTCGATCGTTCCGTCGCCATTGGCGTCCTTCGCCAGAAGGAGCCGGTGGAGGTTGAGGTCGTTGAGCCAAGCAGGCAGTGCGTTCGCTGGCGCCTGGGCGATGTCCTGAAACATCAATAGCCTGACGAAGGTGGCCAAGGCTGGCGCGCTTGCTGCGAACAGCGCCACGAACAGCGCTGCCCAGGCGACCGATCGGCGTTGATCGGCGATCGAGCTCGTGACGCCGCTCCGCACGAGCAGGCTCGGCAGGGCCGCGGTTCCAAGTGTGAGGCAGAGAAACAGCGTCAGGAAGTCGATCTGGCTGACGGCGCCAAAGGGCTGCAAGAACGGCTTGGTGCTCGGCTTGAGCTGCTCCGAGGGCAGCGCCGTCGCGAGCTGCTGCGGTACCGATGGCGCAACCCCGGCGATGGTCTCGGAGCGCGCGAGCGGCGCGAACATCTCCCCATAGGTGAGCTGCGGCGCCGGCAAATTGGTGAGAAGCACGGAGACGATGATCAGTGGCACGGCCAAGCCGATGGCCCCAACGATGAATTGGGCGGTTGCGCTCCAGGTGAGCGACCGCATGCCGCCAATGAGCGCGATGAAGGTGATGATGAGCGCTATTGCGGCTACGGCGAGTTGATATGAGATTGGCAGAAAGATCACGGCCATCAGAGCCGCGACCTTGATCTCGGCGGCGAGCAGTAGCGCCGTGGGTGGAAGCTGGAGCAGGCTCGCGCAGACCCGTATGGAACGGGATCGGAATCGTTGGCCGAGAAAAGCGGGAAGCGTGTAGGCGCCGGCCTTGCGCAGATAAGGCACGAAGAGGAGCCCAGCGACGAGGAGGCCGGTAGTCCAGGCGAGCCCGATCGCCAGGCCGTCGAAGCCGAGGAAGAACAGCGTTCCGGTATAGCCGAAGAAGCCCGCGCCGCCGATCAGGATCGCCGCGAGCACGGCCCCGTTATAGACGGGCGGAACGCGCCGCCCCGAGGCGAAGAAATCGCGGACGTCGAGCGTCCGGGCGCCGGTGGCGATCACGAGGTAAAGCAGGAGAGGCACGAGGATCAGCGCCTCGGCCAGCCACAATTGCGTCCAGCCGAGCTGCTCGAACATGGCCAGGCAGACCACAAGCGAGACCACCGCGCTGGTGGTGATGCCGTAATAGGCGCCAAGATGCGGGTTTGATTGGCGCAGGCGCGAGGGAGCCTTCATGGCTGGCTAAAACTCCTCGCTCTCGCTCAAGCTCCTGTCGATTCGCTCCTGCGCGGCCACCGACCAGAAGCAGACCGCGACGATGCCGATCAGGAGCCCTTGCGCCAGAAGGTAGAAGCCAAGCGGGAAACGCAGGAAGCTGATCGCCTCGAGACGCCCCGTCGCGGCGACCACGGCCGTGACGGAACCAAGCACGATGACGATGGCGGCCGCGGCGAGAAGGGCCGTCTTCCAGCGGTGGCGATCGCGCCCGGAATGTTCCGACACCGACGCATCCTCCTTAAAGCTGTTCGCCCCGCATGGCGTGGTCACGCCAAGCAGTTACCAGTTGGGAGCGCGCTTGCAAACCTGGAAGGCCCAGAAATGCGGCTTCACGGCACCTCGGTTCCGATTGGCGCTCAAACATGGCAAGCTGGTGGCTGACACAGGAGTTGGGGAGGAGACGCGAGGATGTTGCAGGAATTCAAGGAATTTGCGCTCCGGGGCAATATGGTCGACATGGCGGTCGGTATCGTCATCGGTGCCGCATTTTCGACCATCGTCAAATCCCTGGTCGACGACATCATCATGCCGCCGGTCGGTGTGGTCACGGGTGGCGTCGACTTCAGCAATATTTTTGTCGCGCTGAACGGTGAGAGTTACGCGTCGCTCGCGCTGGCGCGGGAGGCCGGAGCGCCGACCCTGAATATCGGGCTGTTCATCAACAATGTGATCAGCTTCCTGATCGTCGCCTTCGTCCTGTTCATGGCGATTAGGGCCATGAACCACCTCCGCCGCAAGCAGGAGGAGGCGCCCCAGACCCAGCCGCCGCCCTCCCGCGAAGTTCAGCTCCTGGAGGACATTCGGGACGCGCTGGTTAAGCGCGGCTAGGTCTTTCTGCCCGTGACCTTGCTCGATTGCCTGGCTCCTTGGCGGAGACGGCTGGAATAAATTTGCGCCCAGGCGGATGGCGGCGATGCGCCCATCCCCCGTTTGCAGGTAATTAGAAGATAATTCCATATATTATCCTGCCATAAAATCATATTGCTGCTTTTCCGCTATGACGGCTTCCACGTGGAATCTTTTTTCACTAAACTGCATCACCATCTATAGGCGGCAGGCAAGTTTCGTGACGGATCGGCACATGACGAATAGCGCTTCCACCGATGTCATTATTATTGGCGCTGGGCCCGTTGGGCTCTTCGCCGTGTTCCAGCTCGGGCTCGCTCGACTGCAGGCTCATTTGGTCGACATCCTCGACAAGCCCGGTGGGCAATGCGCCGAGCTCTATCCCGAGAAACCGATCTACGACATCCCGGGGCTGCCCGTCTGCACCGGCCAAGAACTGACTGATCGGCTGCTCGAGCAGATCAAACCGTTCGACCCCGTATTCCATCTGGGCGAGATGGCCGCTGCCCTCAGCCGGACCGCTGACGGTCATTGGCAACTGACCACCGATACGGGCGGCACGATCAGCGCCCCCGTGCTGGTCATCGCCGCCGGCGGCGGCAGCTTCGTGCCGAAGCGCCCGCCGCTTCACGGCATCGAAGCCTATGAAGGCCGCAGCGTGTTTTACGCCGTGCGTCGCATCGAGGAATTCCGTGGACGCCACATCGTCATCGCCGGCGGCGGGGACTCCGCTCTCGACTGGACGGTCAATCTCGCGCCGATCGCCGGCTCGCTCACCTTGCTGCACCGCCGGGCTGAATTCCGTGCCGCGCCTGACACCGTGCGCAAGATGCGCGAGCTGGAAGCTCAAGGCCTCGTTCGCTTCGAGCTGGGCCAGCCTGCGGGACTCAAGGGCGGCGACGGGCAGCTCGAGGCCGTCACCGTCAAGCGCGCCGATGGCTCCACTGACGACATCGCCGCCGATACGCTGCTGCCCTTTTTCGGGCTGACCATGAAACTCGGCCCGATCGCGAATTTCGGTCTCAACCTCAATGAAAACCTGATCCCGGTTGACACCGAGAAATTCGAGACGAGCGAGACGGGCATTTTCGCTATTGGCGACATCAACACCTATCCCGGCAAGCTCAAGCTGATCCTGTCCGGCTTTCATGAGGCCGCGCTGATGGCGCAGGCGGCGCATAGCCACGTACATCCTGACAAAGTGCTCCGTTTCCAGTACACGACGTCGTCTTCCGAGCTGCAGCGTCTGTTGAAGGTGGCCTGAAGATGTTTCTGAATGTGCGCATGCCCGACGGAACCAGCCATCGCCTCGAGGCGCTGGATGGTTGGCGCCTGATGGAGGTGATCCGCGACTGGGGTCTGCCGATCAAGGCCGAATGCGGCGGTGCCTGCGCCTGCGCCACCTGCCATGTGTGGGTGGACGCCAAATGGCTGGCAAAGCTGCCCGAAGCCGGCGACGAAGAGTTGGAAATGCTCGACGGCGCCTTTCATGTGGACGAGCGCTCGCGGCTTTGCTGCCAGATCCTCATGACGGAGGAGCTTGACGGGCTGGAGGTCGAGCTCGCGCCCGAGAGCCTTGCCGATGCGCCGCTGGCGCGTGTTGCGGTGGGGAGCTGAACGCATGCGTACCTTCCCGATCTTCGT
Organism: Hyphomicrobiales bacterium; assembly: GCA_038326945.1. GTDB lineage: Bacteria > Pseudomonadota > Alphaproteobacteria > Rhizobiales > Methyloligellaceae > Methyloceanibacter. The sequence goes on along the minus strand of JBBQKN010000009.1, from coordinate 74,134 downwards.
CGATGTCGACCGCAAGCCGCCTCTGGTGGTCGGTGGCGGCGAGCTCGCTGCGATCAAGGCGCGGCTACTTCTGAAGTGGGCGCCGTCCGTCGATATCGCCGCCGATGCCATCGTGCCCGAGATCTCCGCCCTTGTGGCTGAGGGACGCATCATCGTTGTCCCGGCGCTTCCTGGCGTGGATCAGGTGCGCGGGCGCCCCTTGGTGATCTCCGCCACCGAGGACGATGACGAGGATGCGCGCGTCTCGGCCATTGCTAGAGCCCTTGGCGTGCCGGTCAACGTTCCCGACCGGCCCGCGCTGTGCAGTTTCTCCATGCCAGCCATTGTCGACCGGGGTGAGGTGACCATCGCCATTGGAACCTCGGGTGCCGCGCCAGTGCTGGCCCAGCGCCTCCGTGCCTGGCTCGAGCGCGAGCTGCATCCGCGTCTCGATTCGCTCGCGCGTCTCGCCGGAGATTTCCGCGATGCGGTGGCCGAGAAATTGCCGGCGGGTCGTGTGCGCCGGAAATTCTGGGAAGGCGTGTTCGACGGTGGCGTCGCCGACGCAGCACTTGCCGGCGAAGAAGACCAAGCCCGCCGGCTGATCGGCGAGGCGATCGAAGCTGCGGCAGAGGGCAGGAACGCATCGGGACGTGTGCTGCTGGTCGGCGCCGGCCCCGGTGATCCGGAGCTCCTCACCTTGAAGGCGGTCCGCGCGCTGAAAGCGGCCGACGTTATTCTTTACGACCGCTTGGTTGGAGCGGGCGTGCTGGATCACGCCCGGCGCGAGGTCGAGCTGATCCCGGTCGGCAAGGCAAAGGGCGACCACAGCGTTCCTCAAAACAAGATCCAAGAGCTGATGATCGAACGGGCTCGGGCTGGCCAGACCGTGCTGCGGCTGAAGGGCGGCGATCCGCTCGTGTTTGGCCGCGCCGGCGAAGAGATCGCGGCCTTGCGCGAGGCTGGTATCGAGGTCGAGATCGTTCCGGGCATCACCGCCGGCCTTGCCGCCGCCGCGAGCTTGCAGCTCCCGCTCACCCATCGCGATATCTCCCATAGCGTCACCTTCGTCTCGGGCCACGAGGCCGGCGGCGAAGAGCCGAGCTTTGCCCATCTCGACCTTGCAGCGCTTGCTCGCGGGGAGAACACGCTGCTGGTTTATATGGGCGTCTCGACGGCTGGCCTGATCGCCGGGCGGCTGCTCGATGCCGGCTGGAAGCCTGAGATCCCCGTCGTCGCCGTCGAGAATGCGAGCCGCGATACCGAGCGCCGCGTCGCCACAACCATTGCCGAGCTTGCGGCGGACCCATCGCGCCTGGGGCTCACCAGTCCGGCCGTCCTTATTTTCGGCGCGGTCGCCGGTCTACCCGCCGCCGGCATCGTCGAGGACGTGCTCTCCTTGCCAGAAGTGAGGCGCGCTTATGCCTAACGTCATCACCGCCAATCGCCTCATCGACGGCGTCGTCGTCTATCTCGCTGCCGATGGCAGCTGGGTGGAAGAGCTCGCTCGTGCCGCCGTCGCCAATACCGAAGAAGAGAGCAAGGCGCTGGAGAGCGAGGCGGCCAAGGCCGTAGCCGAGCGCAGGGTCGTCTCCGAATATCCCATGGCCGTCGGCTTCGAGGACACTATTCCGGTCGCGCTCTCCGTACGTGAGCGCATTCGTGCTTCTCACCGCACCACTCTCACCGAGGATTGGTACGATGTACCGCTATGACGAGTTCGACCACGCCTTCGTAGGCGAGCGCGTGTCCCAATTTCGCGAGCAGGTGGAACGCCGGCTTGCGGGCAAGCTGACCGAGGACGAGTTCCGTCCCCTTCGGCTCCGCAACGGCCTCTATCTACAGCTCCACGCCTATATGCTTCGCATCGCCATTCCCTATGGCGTGCTCAATTCGCGCCAGTTGCGCCGGCTCGCCATGGTCGGCCGGCGCTTCGACCGCGGCTACGGTCATTTTACCACGCGCACCAATCTTCAATACCACTGGATCAAGCTCGTCGATGTCCCCGAGATCTTGAGCGCGCTCGCCGAGGTCGAGATGCATTGCATCCAAACCAGCGGCAATTCCGTGCGCAATGTCACCTCCGACCCGTTTGCCGGTGCGGCCAATGACGAGCTTGAGGATCCGCGTCCCTGGTGCGAGGTCATCCGCCAATGGTCGACGGTGCATCCGGAGTTCAGCTGGCTGCCGCGCAAATTCAAATTTGCGATCACCGGTGCCGCCGAGGACCGGGCCGCGGTCCTGTTCCACGATATCGGATTGAAGATCGTGCGGGGACCGGACGGCGAGAACGGCTTTCAGGTTTTTGTCGGCGGGGGCATGGGCCGCACGCCCTATGTCGGTCTTGAGATTCGTCCGTTCCTCGAGAAGCGGCATTTGCTCTCCTACATCGAGTCGATCCTGCGCGTGTACAATCTCCACGGCCGTCGCGACAACATCAACAAGGCCCGAATCAAGATTCTGGTGAATCAGATGGGCATCGACAAGTTTCGCGAGGCGGTCGAGGCCGATTGGGAACAGAGCCGCAAGGATGCGGTCGATCTGCCGGCTGCCGAGTTCGCCCGTATCAAGTCCTATTTCACCCCGCCCGATCTTGTTGCCGGCCCGATTCGGGACGAGAAGGTCGAGCAGCGCCGGATCACCGACCCCGTTTTCGCCAACTGGCTTCGGAACAATGTCCGTCCGCATCGCGTGCCCGGTCATTGCATCGCTGTGATCGCGCTGAAGGAGCCAGGGCGCACGCCGGGCGACGCCACCTCCGAGGAGATGGAACTCGTCGCCGATCTGGCCGAACGCTACAGCCTCGACGAGCTGCGGGTAAATTACACCCAGAACCTCGTATTGCCGCATGTGGCCCGCGCCGACCTCGTTGCGCTCTATGACGAGCTCGCGGCCGCGGGCCTCGCCACCGGCAATAACGATCTGTTGGGCGACATGATCTGCTGCCCCGGTCTCGATTATTGCAATCTTGCAAATGCGCGCTCGATCCCGATCGCCAAGGAGATCGCCAAGCGTTTCGCCGATCCGGTGCGCCAGGAGCTGATCGGTCCGCTGCGGCTCAATATGTCGGGCTGCATCAACGCCTGCGGCCATCACCATGCTGGCAATATCGGCATTCTTGGTGTCGACAAGAAAGGCACCGAGCTCTACCAGATTTCGCTCGGCGGCAGCCCCAAGGACGATGCCGCCGTCGCCACCATCATCGGCCCCGGCTTCAGGGCCGAGGCGGTGCCGGAGGCGATCGACACCATCATCTCGACCTATCTCGCCAAGCGCAGCGAGGGCGAGGATTTCCTCGCGACGTGGCGGCGGATCGGCGCGGCGCCGTTCAAGGAGGCTCTTTATGGCGCTGCTTGATCTTATGACCGGGACGCTCCGCGAGGACGCGATCGAGCCCGCGACGGTGCTGGAGCCCACCGCCGATGCTGCCGCACTCGCCGCCGCTGCAAACAAAGGCGGCGTAGTCGCCATCAGCTTTCCCAGCTTCGGCGACGGTCGGGGCCATTCGCTCGCGGTGCTTCTGCGCGAGCGTCATGGCTTCAAGGATGAGGTCAGGGCCGTCGGCTATCTGATTCCGGATCTGGCGCCTTTCCTGTTGCGCTCCGGCTTCGACACCGCCGAGATCATGGACGCGAACGAGATCGACACCTGGAGCGGGGCGCTGACGCGCCTCCGCCATCTGTACCAGCCTGGCTTCCGCAATCCGATGCCGCTTCGCCGCGACGCGGCCAAGCGCGAAGCCGACGACCTCAACGACCGCCTCTATGAGATTTCGAGCCTCTCCGATCGGGTCGCCGAAATCAGGCGCTCGGTTGAAGGTCGCATCGCCTTTTCCACCAGTCTCGGTCTCGACGACCAGGCCATTCTCAACGCCATCGCCGAATCGGGCGCCGATATCGACATCTTCACCCTCGATACGGGCCGGCTGTTCCCGGAGGTGCTGGAGACGGTCGAGCTCTCTGAGATCCGCTATGGCTTGCGTATTCGTCTCGTGGCGCCCGCGGCAGTGGAGGTCGAAGACCTCGTCGCCCGCGACGGCGTGTTCGGCTTTCGCCATGCGGTCGAAAATCGCAAGGCCTGCTGCGAGGTGCGGAAAGTCCGCCCCCTAAACCGCGAGCTTCAAGGCGCGCGAGGCTGGATCACCGGCCTGCGTCGGGAGCATTCGGAGAATCGCGCCGAGATGCCGCTCGCCGCCTGGGACGAGATGCGTGCGCTGTTGAAGGTCAACCCGATCGCCGATTGGTCGACGGCGCAACTGACGGCCTACATTTCTAACAACAACGTCCCTGTCAATCCGCTCCACGCCCGCGGCTTCATCTCCATCGGCTGCCAGCCTTGCACGCGCGCGGTGCAGCCTGGCGAGCATCCGCGCGCCGGCCGCTGGTGGTGGGAGAACGAGGAGAAGAAGGAGTGCGGGCTGCACATCGACCCGCGCCGCGAGGGGAAGGCCGCATGACCGCGCTCATTTCACATCTGAAGCTGCTCGAGGCCGAGAGCATTCATATCTTCCGCGAGGCCGCGGCGCAGTTTCGCGCGCCCGTGCTGCTTTACTCCATCGGCAAGGACTCCACCGTGCTGTTGCATCTGGCGCGCAAGGCCTTTTGGCCGGCGAAGCCGCCGTTCCCGCTGCTGCACATCGATACCACCTGGAAGTTCCGCGAGATGATCGCGTTCCGCGACAGGACGGCGAAAGAGTTCGGCCTCGATCTGATCGTGCACACAAACCACGATGGTCTCGCACGCGGCATCAACCCGTTCGACCATCCTCCTTCCGTCTACACCGACATCATGAAGACGCAAGCCTTGCGGGCCGCGCTCGATGCCGGCGGCTTCGACGCGGCCTTTGGCGGCGCACGCCGCGACGAGGAGGCCTCACGCGCCAAGGAGCGGGTGTTTTCGTTCCGCGCCGCCGGGCACCGCTGGGAGCCACGCCTGCAACGTCCCGAAATGTGGACGCTTCTGAACGGGCGCCTAGGCAAGGGCGAGACCGTGCGCGTCTTCCCCCTGTCCAATTGGACCGAGGGCGACGTCTGGCGCTATATCGCGCTTGAGAAGCTCGACGTCGTTCCTCTCTATTACGCCGCGAATCGTCCCGTGGTGGCGCGGGGCGATCAGTTCATCATGGTCGACGATGAGCGCATCAAGCTCGAGCCGGGTGAGAAGCCCGAGATGCGCAAGATCAGGTTCCGCACGCTCGGCTGCTGGCCGCTGACGGCGGCCGTGGAATCCGATGCGAGCGACATCGACGCCGTGGTGACGGAGACGCTGCGCTCCAAGATCTCCGAGCGAGCAGGGCGGTTGATCGACCACGATCAGGCCGGCGCCATGGAAATGAAGAAGCGCGAGGGTTACTTCTGATGCTTGTGGCTGCGTTGAGAGAAGAAGCCGCCGTGCGGCAGGCGCCCGAGACCGGGGCCATGGTGCGTCTGCTGACCTGCGGCTCCGTCGACGACGGTAAGTCGACCCTGATCGGCAGGCTGTTGTGGGACGCGGCGGCCGTGGCCGAGGACCAGCGCGCGGCCGTGATGCACGCCTCGCAAAATCGCGTCCACAACGGCGAGAAAATCGACTTCAGTCTGCTCCTCGATGGATTGCAGGCCGAGCGGGAGCAAGGCATCACCATCGACATCGCCTGGCGCTATTTCGAGACGCAGCAGCGGCGGTTCGTCATCATCGATGCCCCCGGCCACGAGCAATATACGCGCAACATGGCGACGGGCGCCTCCCATGCCGATGTGGCCATCCTTCTCGTGGATGCCCGCCATGGCGCCAAGCGCCAGACACGACGCCATGCGGCCATTTGCAATCTCGTCGGCATCAAGAATGTGATCCTTGCCGTCAACAAGATGGACCTGATCGATTGGTCCGAGCAGAGGTTCCGCGCCATCGAGGCTGAGTTCGAGTCCATGGCGGCAAGCTTCGGCTTTACCCGAATCGCCGCCATTCCCGTCGCCGCGCTTCCTGGCGACAATGTGATGCGCCGATCCTCGACCATGCCCTGGTATGGCGGTCCGACTCTTCTCGACTATCTTGAAGCCATCGACGTGAGCGTCGAGAGAAGCGACGCCCCGTTCCGCATGCCGGTGCAGCTCGTGCTCCGCGATTCCGACTTTCGTGGCTATGCCGGCACCGTCGCATCCGGCCGCATCAGGCCCGGTGATCGCATCGTCGATGCGCGGAGTGGCCTCGGTGCCTCGGTGCGGCGTATTGCCACCATGGATGGCGACCCCGCCTTCGCCGGGAAAGGCGATGCGGTGGTGCTTGAGCTCGATACCGACCTAGACATCTCTCGCGGTGCGGTGCTTTCGGAAGCCGCGCGGCGTCCGATCAATGCCGATGTTATCGAGGCACGGCTCGTGTGGCTTGCCGAGACGCCTTTCGATCCGGAGATGGGTTATCTTCTCCGCACCGCCACCGATCTCACTCCAGTCACGAGCATGAGCATTTCGGCGCTCGTCGATTTCGAGACCCTGGCAGCGGCGCCCGCCCATGTTTGCGCCGTCAACGACATTGCCGATTGCCGTATTCTGCTCGGGCGGCCGACCGCGCTCGACCTCTTCGCAGATCTGCCGGCAACCGGAAATTTCGTCCTGGTCAATGCCGTCGATGGGGCCACCGTTGCCGGCGGCGTCATCACCTGGGCGCAAGCCGGCGCCTCCGCCGTGGGCGACAATGTCCTCGTGCTCGACCGGGAGTTGTTGTCCCGAGGCCTATGTTCCGATCTCGGTGATTCTCCGGCCGACCTCGCCGAATTTCATCGCCGCGCGCAAGAGGCCGCAATTCTGATACGCTCAGTGGGGATTCCCGTTCTCATCGAAATTTGAGACGGGAGCTAGCCTTATCGGCCAATGCGGGGAATAATCCCGGCCACGCCAAGGGGGAGACTTCGGGCAAATGATCGATCTCAGCTGGGCGGCAAAATTTTTGCCGCTGACCGGAGCTGGCTTCGGTGTGGGTTTCCTCGTGGGACTAACCGGGGTCGGTGGCGGCGCACTTATGACGCCGCTGCTTATTTCGAGCTTCGGTGTTCCTCCGCAGATCGCGGTCGGCACCGACCTACTCTATGCCTCCATCACCAAGACTGCGGGCGGCTGGCGGCATCATTTGTCGGATCACGTCGAATGGCCAATCGTGCTCCGGCTTGCGGCAGGCAGCATCCCCGCCGCGATCATCCTGCTTGCGGCCATGGCTTTCATCCCGCTCAACACGGTGGCGCTTGCCCATTGGATCCGCTCGGGGCTTGTTATCGCGCTCCCGCTCAGCGGCATCGCCATGGTGCTCTATCCCCTCCTGGCGCGAACGCCGGAACGGGACGTGGATGGCAAGCCTCCCTCCCGGACGCTGGCTACAGTGTTGTTCGGCGTCGCCTTGGGCCTGCTCGTGACCCTCACTTCGGTCGGCGCGGGCGCCATCGGCGTCGTCGTGCTTGCGGCTCTCTTTCCGCTACTGCCGGCCAGGCGCCTGGTTGGTACGGACATCGCCCACGCGGTGCCGCTGACGCTCGTGGGGGGCCTCGGGCATCTCGGCCTTGGCCATGTCGACGGCGTGCTGCTGATCGCGCTTCTCGTCGGCTCCATCCCTGGCATCCTGCTTGGGGCGCGGCTCGCCGGCATGGCGCCAGAATGGGTGTTGCGCCCGATCTTGGCGGTCATGCTCTGCTACGCCGCCTATATTCTGTACAATAAATAGCCCCGGAGCCGTTCGCGTCCGCACCTTGGCCGCAGCGTCGGCGCGGGTTCGGTTAACGTGCGGTCGAACGGGAATGAACCGCGCGTCACCAAAAGAATAAAGGGAGCCACCACGAGGCCGCTCCCCTTAGTCGTTCATGCCGCTTCACCGGTTGCACGGGATTGGGCGGCGCCACGAAATGAAAAGGGGAGCCACCACGAGGCAGGCTCCCCTTAACCGTTGGCGGAAATGATCCGCTTCGAGATGGACCTTTGGGAGAGGTTTAGAAGAAGATCACACCGCCAAGCTGGAATATGTCGAGGCCTTCCCAACTGGTGTTTAGGGACTTGCCGAACTTGCCGTTGTTGTAGCAGGAGCCGCCCGAATTGCCGACGCAAGTCGTGCCGAGATTGACCCCGTTCAGGTCGAGGTCGAGATGCTGCCAGCGCGCGAACACATGCATGGCGGCGGAATCGATCTCTTGCACCAGGCCGACGCCATAGCGGGTGACTTCCGAGCCGGTCAGGAGCGAGTCGGTCACGAGAGCGACGCCTTTGGAGGATCCGTTAGCGACGACTCCCGTCGGCACGTAGGCCTCGCAAAAGGTGTTGCCGCCGCTGGAGCCGAAATTATTGCCGCCGGGCAGTCCGCAGATGCCCTGGTACATGTCCTCATACCGTGCCCACTCGCCGAAGATCACGGTGGCGCCTACCGGGGTGAACGCCTTCCGGATGCCGAACTTGGTGTAAAAGACGTCGTTGTCGTTGACGTTGTTGTCGACGATCTTGCCGGTCTTGAGGTTGATGCTCTTCCACTGCGTCCCGTCGTTCTGCTCGTTCTGATACAGACCGTAGAAGAACAGGCCCGTCGGCGCATGCATGATCGAGCCACCGACTTGGAAGATGCCGGAATCCTTGCGATAGCCCTGGAACGGCGTGCCGCCGCCACCCAAGAACCCGACATTGGTGCAGCCACCCTTACCAGGAGCGGAACAGCCTTCATCGGTCTCCGAGGTCCAGGCGATAGCCGCCTGTGCCTTCCAGATATCTCCGGCGAGATCGTATTTCAGGGCGACGTCCCACATGTCGTCCTCGCCATAAGACGAGGACACGCTGAAGCCGGCAAAGGTCGGGCTGTCATAGCGGATGTTGTTGTTGGGATAGCCGTTGCAGTCGGCGCCGATACCGCCGCCACCAGCCAAGCAGGTCATGACGCTGAACCAGGTGAAGTCGCTGAAGAGATCCTGCGCGTTCTTGGCGCCCTTGGGCCGAATAAGCATGCCGACGCCGTCATACAGTACGGCGTTCGATTCGATTGCCGTACCGGACAGATCGCGCAGGACGAGCAGATTATCCGTCGCCTGGCGGCTCTGGCCCCAGTTCAGCGTGCCGTACTTGTCGCTCTTGACCCACATATACGAGAGCAGCGTGTTGATGCTGCCGAAAAGGACGCAGTTGTCGTTGAATTGGTTCTCGCAGAAGCCGACCGTGGCGCTGGTGCCGGGGACTTCGACCTGCATCGTGTAACCGCCGGACCAACCAGGTGCGATCTGCGCGCTACCGGAGATGTTGAGGTGGCTCGAGAGCGTGTTGTCTCTGTCGCCGATGTAGAAGTTCTGTTCTTGGCCGTCGTCCCACCACGACCCGCGCTTGGTCACCCAGCCGGACAAGGCACCGAGACCTTTTTGTTGCCCTTGCGGACGGTTGTGGCCTCGAGCTCGGCTACCCGCTCTTCGAGGTCCGCGCAGCAATCCCCCCCGAGATCCGCTGCCTTGGCAGGGCTTGCGCCCATGGCAAACCCGCCAAGCATCATTCCCAGCCCAGCCGCAACGGCGACGCGGCCAGACGTCTGTTTCAATCCCCCAAACATCTTCTTCATTCCCCCTGTCGTGCTTGTTTGCAGCGCCTTCCTTTCGTGGTCGCCCACGAATTGGATATCCTAAATATGACGCATTTATATGTCAAAAGATATCATTCAACCAAAATCAAGCCCTGAAGACCGTCGGCATGACGCCGCCCGGACGAGCCAACTTGTCCAGTTTTGTGTTGCCTAAATATTTGATATAAAAATGAAATTTACGGTCCAGTGGATCGCTGAAAGTTGACGCCGTCGACTTTAGGCAACATTAGGTGGCGAATTGCAAACCTAGGCCACAAGACCCGGTTTAGGTAGCAATTGCTACATTTTCAGCTGTGCGAAGGCAGGGTATCTGAGCTAGAGAAGGGATCAGCGCGGGCTAAAACGGCTTTCGACCTTCTGCGACTATTCAGCAACACTCCACGGAGAATCAGCAGTGAAAAATCCCATTTTCGTGATCGCCATGCTTTTCGCGGCGTTCAGCGTCCCCGCGTTTGCAGCTGAAGACGCACCCCAGCCTCTCACCAGGGCCGCCTGCGATCAGGCCGGCATGAAGTGGAAGGATCACGCCAATGTGTGCGGCGACAAGAAGGTCCACGACAAGGAGAAGAAGGCCAAAAAGAAAGAGCACCACGGCAACGAGGACCAGCCTCTAGCCGAACGCCCACCCCAGCCCCTCACCAGGGCCGCCTGCGCCGAGGCCGGCATGAAGTGGAGTGACCGGGCCAATGCGTGCGGCGTCAAGGACAACCACGACAAAAAGAAGAAGGCCAAAAAGAAAATGAAGCACGAGAAGAAGCAGGGCAAAAAGAAGCATGGGGACGGCGCCAAGCAAGATGGCCAAGGTGCCAAGGACAAGGGCGACTTCAAATGGCCATGGGAAAAGAAGACCAAGGATGGGTCTTGAAGCAAATCCGAGGTCGATTGCCCCGTGATGAGATGTGCCGGTCGCGCCCGAAGCCGGGGTCGCGGTTAGGTGGGCTATCGCCGGGCTGCGCGGTGATTTGATGGTGCCGCCGCTCAGGATTGAACTGAGGACCTCGTCATTACCAATGACGCGCTCTACCACTGAGCTACGGCGGCGAGAATAATGGGCCAACGCGGGACCGGGGGCCCGGGGTCGCGTCTCGTGCGGCCCTCCGCTCGACCGCGCGAAACTGCCATAGCGGCCAAGCCCATGCAAGCACAGGCCGGTATTTCGGCAAGCCGCCGCGCCGGGGTAAGGTTGGATCATGACCGGACGGCCGCCGCATGACACCAGGCCCGAGGGCGCCGATGCCCGCCGTAAGCGTCTGGCCGAGGAGCTCCGCGCCAATCTCGTGCGGCGGAAGTCTCAAGCGCGGGCCCGTCGCGTCGCGGCAACCCTGGCTAGGGATGGAGAAAAGGCCAAGGGGGAAAAGGCCTAGCCGGCTAAGGTGCTGGCCGAGCTTGCAGGGCCGGACGCCGCCGGGCAGTATGGGCCCTATCCCGCGTTGGGGACTCGGGAACTGAATATTGGGGTTTTTCAGGTAAGGATTGCGTTTTGAGGGGCTCCGGCGAGAGAGGGGACGCCATGGATCGTATCCGTATTATCGGCGGCGAGCGCTTGACGGGCACGATTCCCATCAGCGGGGCGAAGAATGCCGCCTTGCCCTTGATGATCGCGAGCCTGCTCACGCGTGAGACGCTGACCCTGAAGAACGTCCCGCGGCTCGCCGACGTCACGCTTCTCGGCCGCATCCTCGGCAATCACGGCGCCGATATTACCGTGGTCGGCAAAAAGGCGGGGCAGAGCACAAGCGATGGCCAGACCTTCAAGCTCAAGGCGGCGGAGATCGTCGACACGACCGCGCCCTATGAGATGGTCTCGCGCATGCGGGCGAGCTTCTGGGTGCTCGCGCCGATTCTCGCCCGTTGCGGCGAGGCCAAGATATCCCTTCCCGGCGGCTGCGCCATCGGCACGCGGCCGGTGGATTTGCATTTGAGCACGCTGGAGGCTCTCGGCGCCTCGATCGAGCTTGAGGGCGGCTATGTCATCGCCAAGGCGCCGAAGGGATTGACCGGCGGCAAGGTCGCGCTGTCCAAAGTCTCGGTGGGCGCCACGCACAATGCCCTGATGGCGGCGGTGCTCGCCCGTGGCGACACCCTGATCGAGAACGCGGCGCGCGAGCCCGAGGTCGCCGATGTGGCCAACTGTCTCAAGAAGATGGGCGCCAAGATCGAGGGCGTCGGAACCTCGACCTTGCGGGTCCAAGGGGTGGATCGGTTACATGGCGCCGAGCACACGGTGCTCCCCGACCGCATCGAGACCGGGACCTATGCTATGGCCGCGGCCATCACTGGCGGCGAGGTGTTTCTCAAAGGCGCCCGCGCCGACCTCCTGGAACGGGCGCTCGATTTGTTGCGCTCGAGCGGGGTCGAGATCGAGGATACGCCATCGGGCCTGAGGGTGGCGCGGAACGGCGGCGGCCTCGGTCCCGTCGCCGTCGACACCGCACCCTTCCCGGGCTTTCCCACCGACCTGCAGGCCCAGCTCATCGCCCTGATGTGCACGGCACAAGGCACCTCCACCGTGCGGGAGACGATCTTTGAGAATCGCTTCATGCATGTGCAGGAATTGGCCCGGCTCGGCGCGCGCATCGAGCTCAAAGGCGACACCGCCACGGTCACTGGCGTCAACGGGCTCACCGGTGCGCAAGTCATGGCCACGGATTTGCGCGCATCGGTTTCGCTGATCATTGCCGGGCTTGCGGCTCAGGGCGAAACGGTGATCGGACGCGTCTATCATCTCGACCGCGGCTTCGAGCGCATCGAGGAAAAGCTCCGCCATTGCGGCGCCCGTATAGAGCGTCTTTCGGGCTGAGCCCCAGGACCCGTACTTGGCCGTTTCTTGTTTCCCGCGAGCATGCTAGCCCTAGCACCGGTACCGATTGACACCAGTCTCCGCTGCCGAAGCGGTGGCGGCCCGAGCTAGGAACGAATCGATGGCCACAAACCGGCTGAAACTGATTGCGCTCGACGAGGAGGATCTCGAGGTCGTGTCGTCGCATCTTCAGGACGCCGTGGTGCTCGTCGGCGAGATGGCCTACCAGCCATCGCGCAAGCGCTTCGCCGCGGTCCTCAATCGCTTCAACTGGGAGAAGGCCTTGGCCGGCGATAAGGCTGAAGCCAATGAGCGGCGACGGACGACGCTTCGCTTCGAGCGCGTCCTCGGCGCGCAACTCAAATCCCTGAAACCCTCAGCCAGCGACCGGGTGCTGTCGCTTCTGGCGTTGCGCTTCGAGCCGAGCGAGCACCCCGGCGGCTACGTGACCCTGACCTTCTCCGGGGGCGCCTCGATCCGCCTGCAAGTCGAATGTATCGAGGCCGAACTCACCGATCTCGGACCGGCATGGACCACCCGGTCAAGGCCCCAGCACCCGGGCGAAGAGCCCGGCGGCGCGGCCGCCTGACCGGCTCCCCACGCAAATGGCTTTGTGGCTGGAGCAGAAGGCGGCGGATTTCGAGACCCGTTTTGGCGAGTTGCTTGCGGCGAAACGGGAAGTCTCCGCCGACGTCAATCAGGCCGTGGCCGACATCATCGACCGCGTGCGCCGCGACAAGGACGCTGGCCTGATCGACCTGACCTTGCGCTACGACCGCGTCGATTTGCGCGAGCTGGGAATGCGTGTGCCGCCCGAAGCGGTAGCTGCGGCCTGCGCCGCCGCCGAGCCTGAAACGCTTGCGGCCCTGACGCTCGCCCACGCCCGCATCATCGACCATCACCGGCGCCAATTGCCGGCGAACGATCTCTATGTCGATGGCGAGGGGGTGGAGCTCGGGTCCCGCTGGTCTGCGGTCGAGTCGGTCGGGCTCTATGTTCCGGGAGGCACCGCGAGCTATCCGAGCTCCGTGTTGATGAATGCGGTCCCGGCCAAGGTGGCCAAGGTCGAGCGCATCGTCATGGTGGTTCCGGCGCCGGAAGGGAAGCTGAACCCGCTGGTCCTTGTCGCCGCCAATCTCGCCGGCGTGGATGAGATTTACCGGATCGGCGGCGCGCAGGCGATCGCGGCGCTTGCCTATGGCACCGAGACCGTGGCGGCCGTGGTCAAGATCGTCGGACCGGGTAATGCCTATGTGGCGGCGGCCAAGCGCCAGGTCTTCGGCCAAGTCGGCATCGACATGGTCGCCGGTCCCTCCGAGGTGGTCGTCATCGCCGACAAGGATAACGACCCCGCCTGGATCGCCGCCGATCTGCTGGCGCAAGCCGAGCATGACGAAGCCGCGCAGTCCATCCTGATCACCGACGAGGCCGATTTCGGCCGCGCCGTTGTCGCCGCGGTCGAGGCGCAACTCGCCACGCTGCCCCGCGCGGGCGTGGCGCGAGAGAGTTGGGAGAGCTTTGGCGCGGTCATCCTGGTCGAGAGCCTCGATCGGGCGCCGGCGCTCGTCGATCGATTGGCGCCCGAGCATCTTGAGATCGCGACCGTCGATCCCGACGCGCTGGGAGATCGTATCCGCAACGCCGGCGCCATCTTCCTCGGCCGTTACACGCCGGAGGTCATCGGCGACTATGTTGCCGGTTCGAACCACGTCCTGCCCACGGCGCGCAGCGCCCGCTTTGCCTCGGGGCTCGGAGTTCTCGACTTCATGAAGCGGACCTCGACCCTGAAGCTCGACGCGAATAGCCTCCGGGCACTCGGTCCCGCCGCCATGACGCTGGCGAAGGCAGAGGGGCTCGACGCCCATCGGCGGTCCGTCGCGATCAGACTGAACGAGCGAGAATAGCCGTGGCCCAGGATCAGGAACTCGTGTCCGATCAGTCGCGCCTCGTCGAAGTCACCCTTGATGAAGGTTCGATCGGCCGCAACTCGACCGATGTCGAGCATGAGCGCGAAGTTGCGATCTTCGATCTACTTGAGCGGAACGTTTTCGCGGTTGAGGGCCAAGAGGGCGGCCCCTACACCCTGCATTTGTCTCTCGCCGACAATCGCCTCGTCTTTACGGTCGGCGACATGGAGCGCAATCCTATCGTCCATGTGATGCTGTCGCTCTCGCCCTTCCGCCGGTTGGTGAAGGACTATTTCCTGATGTGCGAGAGCTATTACCAGGCGATCAAGACCGCATCGCCCTCGCGCATCGAAGCCATCGACATGGGGCGGCGTGGCCTGCACGACGAGGGCAGCCAGATCCTGATCGAGCGGCTCAAGGGCAAGATTCAGATCGACACCCCCACCGCCAGACGCCTGTTCACGCTGATCTGCGCCCTGCACTGGAAGGGGTAGCCCCTTGGCGGTTGGAGATGCCGAGCTGCCAGGCGCAGTCCTCTTCGCCTGCAGCCGCAACGCCGTCCGCTCGCCCATGGCGGCCGCGATCCTGCGTTACCTCGCCGGCAGACGCATCTATGTGGAGTCGGCCGGCGTGCGGCCGGGGGAGACGGACCCGTTCGCGATTGCGGCCATGGAGGAATTGGGCATCGACATCTCGGCGCACCGGCCGGCGGCGCTCGACGATCTGCACGCCACCTCGTTCGATCTCATCGTGGCGCTGTCGCCCGACGCCCACCGCAAGGCGCTCGAGATCGCGGGCCGCTTCGCCGTCGAGGTCGAACATTGGCCGACGCCAGACCCGACCGGCACCTGCGGCAATCGCGAACAGATCATGTCGGCCTATCGCGCGGTGCGGGACGAGTTGTTTCGCCACGTCAAGAAGCGGTTTTCGATCGCCGGCGCCCCGACGGTGTGACCTTAATCTGATTTGCCTTCGGCCACGCTGGCGCTTCCGGTATTGACGATTTGCACCCGGCGGTTCTCGTCGGCGAGGGGATCGTCCGCGTTCTTTAGCTGCCCCTCGCCAAAGCCGACCACCGCAAGCCGGCCGCCATCGACGCCATAGATCTCGACCAGGAACGCCCTGACCGATTTCGCCCGGCGCTGGGACAGGGTGAGATTATAGTCGTCGCTGCCCTTGGCGTCGGTGTGCCCGGCAATGAGGAAGGCGGCATCTCCAAGCTTGGGATCGCTCAGGGCTTTGCCGAGCTCATCCAAACTCGGACGCGCCTCGGGCAGGATCTCGGCCGAATCGAACGCGAAGAAGATCTGCACATCGACATTCGGCGCCTCGCTCTCGTCGATCAGCTTGGCAACTTGGTCGCGCTCCTCGACCGTGATCTGCCGTGTTTGGAGACCGCGAAGCGTGGCGTTGAGCTCCTTCCGCTTCGCTTCGCGCTGCGGCCCGGAGGGATCGAACCCTCGGGTCTTCGCCGGCCGCAAACCATTGACGATATCGTTCGCGCTTCGGACCTCTTGCGCGCGAGTCACCGGTGGCAGGCCGAGACCGGCAACCACCAAGGCGCTCGCCAATAATGTGCAAGTCGACCCTGAGACCCGCATGGGTTTACCTCCTGCCGCGCGCTTCCGGTCCCGTCTGCTGCCAAGATTAGACCTTACGCAGCGCGAGCTGAACCGCCAATGAACGGTCGGGGGGAGCGGTGCAGGCCAGCACGCAGCGCCCTCGGCCGCGCCGGCACCCGTCCTGCTCAATGGCGCCGCAGCGATCCTCCTTGATTTATCCGGCCCACGCGACCATTCTCCGGCCCAATCTGCGAGAGGCGAAAGGAGCCTTATGGCGAAGGAAGAAATGCTGGAGTTTCCGGGGGTCGTGACCGAACTGCTCCCCAACGCCACCTTCAGGGTGAAACTCGAGAATGAGCACGAAATTATTGCCCACACGGCGGGACGGATGCGCAAAAACCGGATCAGAGTCCTTGCTGGCGACAAGGTTCTGGTCGAGATGACGCCCTATGATCTCACTAAGGGACGGATCACTTACCGCTTTAAGTAGGCTTCGGGGCGCAAGCGCCGAGCCTGCCGAGAGCGCCGCGCCTGCGAAGAGCAGGGTCACGGAGAGTCCGCGCGCGACCAAATCCAGCCACCGGCCGAAGCTTGTCCTCGCGTCCGCCTCGCCGCGCCGGCTCGCTTTGCTGGAGCAGATGGGCATCATTCCCGATGCGCTCCGGCCAACCACCGTCGACGAGACACCGACCAAGGGGGAAGTCCCCCGCCACCTCGTGCAACGCCTCGCCCGCGCCAAGGCGGACGCGGCGAAACTGCTGGTGCGCGCCGAGCCTGACTACGCCAAATCCTTCATTCTGGCCGCCGACACCGTGGTTGCCGTCGGGCGGCGCATTCTCGGCAAGCCCGAGGAGGGCGACCGGGCCATCGACACGCTGGAGCGCCTGCGCGGCCGCAACCATCGCGTCTACACCGCGGTCTGCTTGATTACGCCGGACGACCGCAAGCGCGAGCGCGTGGTCGAGACCCGCGTGCGCTTCCGCAATCTTTCCGACGCCGAGATCCGCGACTACATCGCCAGCGGCGAGTGGAAGGGCAAAGCCGGGGCTTACGCCATCCAGGGCATCGCCGGGAGCTTCGTGGTCAAGCTCGTCGGCTCCTATACCAATGTGGTCGGCCTGCCCCTGACCGAGGTCCTTACTCTGCTCAAGGGCGAAGGCTACCCCGTATCCTTCTTCTGGCACAATCTCGCCGAGATCGAGACCGAGTGAATCGCGTTCCACGACCCGAGCCTCGAAGCTCGAGCAAGAGGGCAAAAGGCGGTCAAGGCCCAAAATGCCCGATCTGCGGCAAACCCGCCTCCCGTGCCTACCGGCCCTTCTGCAGCAAGGCCTGCGCCGACGTGGATCTCGGGCGCTGGCTCGGGGGCAAATATGTCCTGCCTGGAGAGCCCATTGGCGGCCGGGACGAGGCGGAGGAGTGATGGTCGGAGCGGTCCGCCGCTCTCGACAGGCGAGGGCGGATTTTCTATAAGCCAAGGCCTTGCCGCGCCTGCCGATCCTAAGCAGGCGGCGCTGGGGTGACCCAAACGCCCAGGTAGCTCAGTTGGTAGAGCAGCGGACTGAAAATCCGCGTGTCGGTGGTTCGAATCCGCCCCTGGGCACCAGTTCTTATTCGGGCAATTGAACGGTGACGGCCGACTGCGCGCCTCTTCGCAGCAAATCAATCCAGTCGAAGCTTAGAAGCTCCACCCGAGCGGTTCCGCCAATAGTCTCCGCGTGCAACCCCTCAAGATTTCGATTGTAGAAATTTTTGCCGCCGCGTATCGCTAAATTTCGCCGACGCTTGTCCCCAAGCAGGACCATCAACCGTGCTCGCCTTCGGGAGGGATAAAACATGGGTCGATTTTTGTGCCTGCGCGTCATGAGCGGCGTTGTCATTGCATTTTTGCTCGGCGCGGGATCGCTGTGTCTGCCAGCCGAAGCACAAGAGGCGGGCGCCAAGTTCGATCCCTCCGTCCGGCCTGCGTTCCGCGATCCGGTGACGCTGGCGAGCAAGGACGGCGTTCTTGAGGTTAGGCTCATCGCGCGTCAAGGCGAGGCTCGCCTCGATACGGTGGCGAAGCCGGTCCAGAACTTTCTGCTTTTTGCCTATGAACTGGTCCGCGGCACGCCGTCCAACGGCGAGATGTCGGGCGAAAGCCTATATCCGGCCCCGACGTTGCAGGTGTTTCCAGGCGAGACTCTGATTGTCCATCTGGACAACGCGCTCACCGGCCTCACCATCAGGGATTTCTTCGATCCCCGCTACATCGCGAAGGGGGAGGAGGTGCCGCTCTATCCCCAGCAGATGACCTCGGCGCCGCTCAATCTTCACGTTCACGGCGTGCATGTCAGTCCCAAGGGCAATGCCGACAATGTGTTGCTGCACATCCCTGCGGGCATGTCGAACACCTATACCTATCACATCCCCAAAACCATGCCGCAGGGGGCGTATTGGTATCACTCTCATCTCCACACCTTGACCGCGGCCGAGACCTATCTCGGCTTGGCCGGCCTGCTCGCGATCGGGCGCACCGACGGCAACCTTCCTCTGGTCACGGCGAACCAGATCCCCATCCGCAACATGGTGCTGCAATATAATTACGTGTTCGATCGGCTGGGTGGCCTTGCTCAGATCAACAATTACAGCTGGTCTCAATGGCTCAGCACGATCGACCCACCCAAAGGCGATGAACTGGCAAAGGGCACTTACCGGCCGCTACTGGCGCCGGTCAATTTCGCTCAATCGAAGAAGGGCACGCGAAGCTTTAGCGTCTGGTACGCCGGACCGCTGTCGATTAACAATCAGCGCGGACGCTTCCAATTTATTCCGAGCAATCTTCAGCGGTTCACGGCCGCCGCCGGCAACCCCGGCAAGGACGTGCCGGCCGACCCATCGCTCCCCGACTATCAGCGCGACCTGCAATTCACCGTCAACGGTCAGTTCCAGCCGGTCATCGACAGCAAGGCCGGACAAACCGAAATCTGGGTCCTCGCCAATATCAGTGACGTCACCTACATGCCGGTTCAGCTGACCGAGACGGCGACCGGCACTCATCCGAAAATCGCCATCGTCGGCCAAGACGGCCTCCCTTACCCGGAGGTCCATCATCCCGTGTTCGACAACGGCACGAAACTGCTCATTCCCCCGGCCACGCGCTACGCCATCGCGGTGACGATGCCGGAGACCGGCGATTTGATCCTGGAGATGGCGCCGCGAGGCGGTGGCGCCACGACGATCAGCGCGCCCGGGGTGCTTTACTCCAATGACGGCACCGAGAATCCCCCGGCCATACTCGGCAGCTTGAGTGTGTTGCCCTCGGCGATCAGCTACTATGACGGGTTCTTCGTCTCCCCGACCCAGATCTTGGCCACGGCCACGACCGCCGGAGGTCGCGGCGTCTCCACGCCTTTCGTCGACGGCCAGAAGCTGAACGCTTACACCGCCTTTCAGGACATTTCCCAGGTGAAGCCCGACTTCGAGCGGAATATCCTCATCGATGGCGGATTCCTCAATGACCTTGCGAGCAAGTCAGACTCCAAGGCCTTCATTTATGCCTTCGCCAGCGCGGCCTTTCCCAACGTGACGCTCATCCAGCCGCGGCTCGGCTCGGTCGAAGAGTGGAATTTCACCAACCACAATAACGACGAGCATCCGATCCACATCCACGTCAACGACTTCCAGGTGACGCATTATTTCGATCCGACCACCGGCCTCGAGACCGGACCTGAGATGTGGGGCGTCGACAATGCCAACGTTCCGGCGCCCGCCATGGGAGCGGAGGAGGCGGTGATTCAGGCTGGCGCTATGAGCTTGCGCATGAAGTTCGACGATTTCGGCGGCGCCTTTGTGATGCATTGCCATCGCCTCAACCACGAGGACAACGGTCTCATGGCGTTGGTCAACGTCATCCCGGCGGCCTCGACCTATGCCGTTGCCGTCCCTGGGTCTCCGGGCCGTGCGGCCGAGGTCAAAATATATGACGGAAATGGCGACCGGCTGGTCGCCAAGGTCACGCCGTTCCCGGGTTTTGAGGGCACGCCCAGCGTGGCCATGGGCGATGTCGACGACGACGGCATCTACGATCTCGTCGTCGGCGCCGGCAAGGACCATGCCCCGGAAGTTGTCGCTTATGCGGGTAAGGCTGGGTTTGCGACCGAGCTTGCGCGCTTTATGGCTTTCGCCGGCGACGCGCAGGGCGGCGTCAGCGTGACGGCGACCCAGATCGACGGATCGAGCGCCGATAACATCGTCGTTGGCTCCGGGCCTGGGATCCCGAGCGAAGTCAAGGTGTTCGGCTCCGAGCTGCCGTCCTCGCCGGGCCAGGCTCCCACGCTGTTCTCGAGTTTCAGCCCCTATCTAGACGATCGCTCGGGGGTGACGCTCGCCTCCGGCTTCGTCGACTTCGGAACCGGGCGAAACAGCATCGTCACCGCTCCCGGTCCGGGAGTGCCCGCGCAGGTGAAGGTCTTCAATTTTTCGCTGATGACGCCGATCGATAAGAGCCGTGGTGCGTCGGCGGACAATTGTCCGGGTCCGAAACAGGCGGCCGTAACCACCGCCTTCATGCCATTCGGCATTGGCTATCGTGGCGGAGTGTCCTTGGCTACCGGTTGGCTCACGGGTGCGCTTGGTGGCGCCGAGCGTATCGTCGTTGGTCAGCTGACCGGCCCGGGCACGGTGAAGATTTATTCGAGCGGCTCGACGCTGAACGGCGGACCAAGGACCTATTTGGAAAGCGCGATGCAGCACACCCCCATCGTCAGCTTTACCGAGATGGCGAGCTTCGCCCCGTTCGACGAGGCGTCCGGCGTGAGCGTGGCGACGACGAGCACGACTGTCGGCGCCGATCTGCTAGTGAGCGGCGTCTCCCCGGCGGACAAGACTGTGCAGGTGCTCAAATACCAGCTCGTCAGGCCAAGCGCCGATGCGGACATGCTGCGGCCGAAGCAAATCGGCACGGTCGTCTCTGCCGCGGGTTCGCTACCGAATGCACTCGGCGGCGATTGAGTGAGACGTGGCTGAAGATACCTCCACGCTGCTGCTGTGCGCGCGGGTTCGTCCGGGCAGCGAGGCTGCGTTTGCCCAATGGCAGGTACGCTGGCAGACCGCGGTGCTCGCCGCGGGCGCGCTGAGCGTTGAGTTCTGGCCACCGGCGCCGCCGGACCAGCTTGAGGCTGTGGGGGTAACGCGGTTCGCCTCGATGGACGCGTTACGCCAATGGCGTCGCGGCGACCGCAATCGCGAGTTCATCGACGAGGTCGCGCCGCTCGCCGAAGGCGGCGTGGTGATGCAACTCGTGGGACAGGCCGCGGTCGACTATTCCGTCCGGCACGGTGTGACCATGGTGATGGTCACCGACATCAAGCACGGAAAGGAAGCTGACTATCGCGCCTGGGCGGACCGCATTCAAAAGCTCCAGGCGACGTTTCCCGGTTATGTCGGTTCGTTCGTGCAGCCGCCGCAATTCAAGGAAACCGGCTGGACCACGGTGTTGCGTTTCGACTCGGCCGCGAATTTGGACGCCTGGCTGAAGTCGGACGCGCGGGCGGCAATGGTGAAGGAGAGCGAGGATTTGGTCGCTGGCTTCCACGCGCAGCGGGTCGACACTTCGTTTCCCGGCTGGGTCCCGAACGATCCCGCCACCGGCAAACCGCCCAATATGTGGAAGACCGCCTCCCTGGTTCTGCTCACGCTGTTTCCCGTGGTCATGCTGGAGCTGAGGTTTCTCAATCCGCACCTGGAAGCGCTGAACCCTGCTCTCCGCACCTTCATCGGAAACGCCCTGAGCGTTGCCCTGACCACCTGGCCGCTGATGCCGTTGGCCATCTACGGCTTCCACGCCTGGCTGTTTCCCGAAAATCAGCCGCGCTGGTTGGTGCGGACGCTGCCGCTTATCCTTGTGCTCTGCTACGTCGCCGAGATCGCCCTGCTCTGGCACCTGCTGTTTTAGGGAAGGCTCGACCGCTTCAGGCGCGCGAGATCCGCAGGCACGTCGATGTCGGCGAAGATGCTGCCCGTCGCCACGTCCACCTCGATCAGATGCTCCTGGTGCCGCGCCATCAGCGGTTTGGCGCCAACATCACCGGTCAGGCTCATCATCTCGGCGAAGTAGCGGCTGCCCCACAGCACCGGGTTGCCTATGCGCCCAAGATGCACGGGCACTGCGATTGCGCTGGGACCGGTAAAGCCCGCGATCAAGGCCTTGAGGACCGAGGCGTCGACCTGGGGCATGTCGCCAAGGCAGATGAGTGCGCCGTCGATGCCGGCTGGCAGCGCGCCCAAGCCTGCCCGCAAGGATGTGCTTAAGCCATCGGCGTAGGCTGGATTGGCGACAAGGGTCACCTCCAGTCCGCCTAAAGCGGCGGCGACTCCCGCAAGCTCATGCCCCATCACCACCAAAACGGGCCGCGCGCCGCTGGCAAGTGCCGTGGCAGCGACGCGCCGAACCACCGGTTCGCCGCCGATCGATTCCAGCAGCTTGTTGCGCGGGGCCATGCGCAAGGAGCGCCCCGCCGCGAGAACGATGCCCGCGATCTTTGTCATCCGCACGACACATTCCCACCTCGCCGCACCGCGACAATCTGGGCAATGATGGAGAGCGCGATCTCCGCCGGTCCTATCGCCCCGATGTCGAGACCGACCGGGGCGTGAAGGCGCTCGATCTCGGCGGCGGTGACGCCCGACTGGAGCAGGCGTTGCACGCGTTTGGCATGGGTCTTCCTGCTCCCCAGCGCCCCGACATAGAAGGCGTCGGATCGAAGCGCGGAGGCGAGCGCCGGATCGTCGATCTTCGCATCGTGGCTCAGCACCACCACGGCGGTGGAAGCGTCGACGCCGATCGTCGTCAGCGCCTCATCCGGCCAATCCTGCAGGAGCGTGACCTCGCCAAAGCGCTCTACCGTGGCGAAAGCGGCGCGCGGATCCACGAGTACGACGTCGCAGCCAAGCGCGTGTGCCATGGGAACCAGCGGTTGCGCCACATGCACGGCGCCGACGATGATCAGGCGAATTGTCGGGTTGAACACATTGATGAAGATCTCGCCCTTGCTTCCCTCCACGGCCACACCGCGATCGCGGCGAAACGCTTCCGCGAGGTCGGACGCCAACTCCGGCCCGAGATCGTCCGGCGCATACGCAAGGCGTCGCTCGCCGGTCGCAAGCGCGGTTACCAAGGCGACTTTGCGGCGCGCCGCGATGTCGCCGGCAAGGCGACGCAGCACGCCATCGCGCTCGTGTTCCGCCGTCAGCGGTTCGAGGAAGATGCGGATGGTGCCGCCACAGGCGAGCCCAACCTTCCAGGCGGTATCGTCCTCGACGCCGAATTGGAGCGTCTTGGGCTTGACCGAGGTGAGCACCTCGGCGGCTTCGGCGATGACCGCCCCCTCGACGCAGCCGCCCGAGACCGAGCCCAGGAAATTGCCGTCGGCATCGATTGCGAGCTGACTGCCCACCGGTTGCGGTGCCGAGCCCCAGGTCTGAATGACGGTGGCAAGCGCCACGCGGCGGCCTTCATCCTGCCAGGCGAGGGCGGTAGGTATGATGCTTAGGTCGCCCGCACTCATCGCCTAGGTCCGAAATTGCTTTGACAATATTTAGACCTGAAATACATCACTTTGTCTAAACTCTGGCGCTGAGCCAAGCCGCTCGTCAGGGTGCCTCGGATGCAGATTGGTGGTTGGATTGGTCATTGATCGGGCGGCTTGAAACGTGAATCTGAACACCATCAAAGGGGTGAGGCATCCCCAGGAAGCCGACGAGATCGTCAGCTGGCGGGACGGCTATGCTTGGCTCGCCGGCGGCACCTGGCTGTTCTCGACCCCACAGATCGCGACCGACACCCTGATCGACCTCCGTTCGCTCGGCTGGCTGGCGCTTGCAGGCTCGGAGGCTGGGCTCGACATCGCCGCGACCTCCACCATCGCCGAACTCTACCATTTCCGACCGCCGGCCGCATGGACCACCGCGCCTCTGTTTCAGCTCTGCGCCCGCGCCTTTCTCGCCTCGTTCAAAATTTGGAACGCTGCCACCGTGGGCGGCAACATCTGTATGTCGTTACCGGCGAGCCCTATGGTGACGCTCACGACGGCACTTGAGGGGCGATACACGCTTCTGCCCCGCGACGGGAACCCGCGCGAGGTTGCGGCCATCGACTTCGTCACCGGCAATCACGCCAATGTGCTGCAACCCGGGGAGTTACTGCGCAATATCCGTCTTCCTGCGAGCGCGCTCGCGAAGCGCTTTGCCTCGCACCGCTCCTCGCTGACCCATCTCGGCCGGTCCGCCGTGTTTCTCATCGGCACGCAAAGCGCGGGCACCGACGATCTCCTGCTGACGATTACCGCGGCCACGCCGAGGCCGGTGCAGATCCGCTTCGATCGCGCTCCCTCAGCCGCAAAGCTTCGCCATGCCATCGACGCACGGATACCCGCCGACGGCTATTTCGATGATGTGCATGGGTCGCCGGCCTATCGGCGCCGGCTCACTTACTATTACGCCGAGCAGATCAGGACCGAGCTGGCAAATCCCGGAGCCGCGGCATGAACTTCGCCGTGAACGGCAGGGTCTTCTCCGCGGCGCCGGCGCCCGGTCAATGCCTCAGAACCTTTCTGCGCGAGCTTGGCTTCTTCGGCGTCAAGAAGGGCTGCGACACCGGCGATTGCGGCGCGTGCACGGTGTGGCTCGACGGCGTGCCGTTCCACTCCTGCCTGGTCCCGGCCTTCAGGGGCGCCGGGCACGCGATCACCACCATCGAAGGCCTCGCGCCTGACGGTGGGCTGCACCCGATGCAGCAGGCCTTTCTCGACGCGCCTGGCTTTCAATGCGGCTTCTGCACCGCCGGCATGATCATGACCGCCGCGACTTTCGACGCCGAGGCACACCAAGACCTGCCGCACATGCTCAAGGGCAATCTCTGCCGCTGCACCGGCTATCACAGCATCGACGACGCGCTGCATGGCGTCGTCAATGTCGAGGAGGATGTGGCGGGGAAGGCATGTGGCGCAAGCTTGCGCACCCCCTTCGCCGAAGCCATCGTCACCGGCAAGGCGCGCTATACGCTCGACGTGCCCATGGCGGACGCGCTGCATCTGAAAGTGCTGCGCTCGCCCCATCCCCATGCGCGCATTAAGTCCATCAAGCGCGACCAGGCCCTGGCCGTGCCCGGCGTTGCCGCGGTGTTCACGTGGGAGGACGTGCCGCGCAAGCTGTACGCCACGGCGACGCATGAGGACCATCTGGTCGATCCCGACGACACCTACATGCTCGACGATGTGGTCCGCTTTGTTGGCCAGAGGGTCGCAGCCGTCGTCGCCGAAACCGAAGGTGCCGCCGAAGAAGCCTGTCGCTTGCTCGAGGTTGAATACGAGCTGCTGCCGCCGGTCTTCGATTCGGAACTCGCCATGGAGCCCGGCGCGCCGATCCTGCACGACAAGAGCGTCGCCTTCCGCGACAACGTCTATGTCGACATCCATGGCGAGCTCGGCAGTGTCGAGCAAGGCTTCTACGAGGCCGATGCCATCCACGAGATGACCTATTCCACTTCGCGGGCGCAGCACGTGCATCTGGAGACGCACGGCTCCATCGCCTGGAGGGGTGACGATGGCCGGCTGCATGTGCGGACGAGCTCGCAGGCGCCCTTCATCGCCAAGCAGAAGCTTTGCTATCTGTTCGGTCTGTTCGACCGCGACGTTCACGTCTTCACCGAGCGCGTTGGCGGCGGCTTCGGCGGCAAGCAGGAGATGGTCACCGAGGATCTGTGCGCGCTGGCGGCGCTCAAGACCGGCCGTCCGGTGATGTGGGAGTTCACGCGCCAGGAGCAATTCATCGGCGCCACCACGCGCCATCCGATGGTCACCCATGTGAAGCTGGGCGCCAAGAAGGACGGCACGCTGACGGCGATGCAGGTGCGCGTCGTCTCCAACACCGGCGCCTATGGCGGCCATGGCGGCGAGACCTTGGCGGCCGCGCTTGGAAGCCCGATCGCCGCCTATCGCTGCGTCAACAAAAAGGCCGACGGCTACGCCGTCTATACCAACATGGTCCCGGCCGGCGGCTTTCGTGGCTACGGCGCCTCGCAAACCACCTTCGCCCTAGAATGCGCCATAGACGATCTGGCGAAGTTGTTGGGCATGAACCCCTTCGACATCAGGCGCCTCAACAAGGTGCGGGAAACGGACCGCATCGAGTCGATCTGGAAGGACCCCTCCGACGTCGAGTTCGGCAGCTATGGCGTCGACCAATGTCTCGATCTCGTGGAGACGGCGCTGGAGAGCGGCAGGGGGCTGGCCAAGCCCGAAGGCGATGACTGGTTGGAAGGCACCGGGGTGGCGCTGGCCATGCTGGAATCGGGCCCTCCAACCGAGCACCGCTCAGGCGCCGAGATCAGGCTCTTGCCGGACGGGACTTACCATCTCGCAGTCGGCTCCACCGAGATGGGCAACGGTTCGACCACCTCGCACCGCCAGATCGCCGCCTCGGTGCTCGGCACGCGCGCCAGTAACATCGCCATCATCAATGCCGACACCGACCAGACGCCCTACGACACCGGCACCTTCGCCTCGACCGGGACGGTCGTGGCCGGGCAAGCCGTGGAGAAAACCGCAATTGCGCTCCGCGACGTCCTCATCGACTTTGCCTGCCGCCATTTTGGCTGGGGGCCGGCCGATTGCCGTCTGGAACATGACGCGATCATCTGCGGCAACCGGAAAATTGGGCTCGCCGAGCTCCATGCGGCTGCAGCCCAAGTGGGCGATCGCTTCCAGGTCAGACGCAAGGCCTATCTGTCGCCGCGGACGGTCGGGTTCAACGTGCATGGCGTGCGCGTAGCCGTGCACCGCGTCACCGGCGAGATCATGACCCTGCAAAGCGTGCATGCCGCCGATATCGGCCGGCAGATCAATCCGATGCAGTGCCGCGGCCAGCTCGACGGCGCCATCGCCATGGGCTTCGGCTGGGCGCTATACGAAAAGATGGTCTATGACGACAATGGCGCCATGGTGAACCCGGCGCTGCGCGACTATCGCATTCCCGCCTTCGCCGACGTCCCCCGCAGCGAGCTCTATTTCGCCGACACTTATGACAAGGTTGGACCGTTGGGCGCCAAGGCTCAAGGCGAATGCGCCATCAATGCCGTGGCCCCGGCGATCGTCAACGCCGTCGCCGACGCCACCGGCGTGCGCTTCACCAGCCTGCCGCTGTCGCCGGAGCGTATCTTCGACAGGCTCGGGTCATGACCGGCGCCGCCTCCGATTCAGCCAAAGGCTAAGGAGCATCCCGATGGTGCAGCGGTTCGCTCTTCCTTGTGCGACGGCAATGGCCCTGGTGTCGACGCTCTGCTTGGCCCAATCGCCCTCGCCGAATGGCGTCAAAACGCTCGATCCTCCTGGTGCGATCAAGGCGGAGGGGACTTGGAGTCTCGGCGCCAGGGCCGGGGACTTCGTTTTCGTCGCAGGCATGCAGGGCATCGACCCCGCGACCAACAAATTGGTACAGGACCCTCAAGCCCGAATTCATCGGGCCTTCCTCAATCTGAAATTGATCGCGGAATCGGAGGGCGCGAGCCTGAGGGATTGCGTGCGGCTCACGGTCTATGTGAGCGATCTGCACCGTTTCGCGCCCATGGTGGATAAGGTGCAGGAGGAGCTCTGGGGTGGTCCGCCCTTTCCACCTCGGACGATGGTCGAGGTTCAGCGCCTGTTCGACGACGACATCGTTGAGATCGACAGCGTCTTTTACGCCCCGGTGAAGAAGTGAGTCAGGGACTGGCACGCCGCCCGAGAATGCCTAGGCGTTTCAATAGATAGAGGGCTCAGAACCGAGGCCGTGACGAGGATCGCCAGGCCCACAGGACGATGACCCTCGCCGCCCAATGTCCACCGGGTTGATCGTCAACCGGCTCCTCGGTCGATCAGCAGTGGAAATGCTCCAAGTTTCAGCAAAAATCCTGAGACCAGGGGGTACCGGGAGTATAGTTCCTTCGCGATTCGAATCGTCAACGGAAGGAACTGAGCCATGGCTACAGCTGTCGCGGGAAGCGAACGGTCGGAATCTGGTGGGTTTTCCTACTTGAGGGGATTGCGGCCCTCATCTTTGGCTTCTTGCTGCTCACCGCACCCGCAGCAACACTCGTAACGCTCACAATTTTCCTTGGCTTCTACTGGCTCATTGCCGGAATTCTGGAATTGGTTCGGATCTTCGTGGATCGCTCGGTTCCGTGGATCTGGTCGCTCCTGATCGGCATCCTCGGCATCGTTGCCGGTATTCTCGTCTTGAATCATCCGTTGTTCGCCGCATTGGCTCTACCCACCACGCTCGTGGTCTATCTCGGTATCGTGGGGCTGATCATGGGTGTGCTTGCGATCATTGGCGGGTTTACGGGCGGGGGCATCGGCTCGTTCATTCTCGGCGTGATCACGGCGCTGATCGGGCTCCTGCTCTTGGGGTCGCCGGTCGCGGCGGCGTTGGCAGTCCCCTTCGTTTTCGGCATTCTCCTTCTGATTCAAGGCATCGGGCTGATCGTCTGGGCCTTTCGCGTGCGCCCTTGACGACCCGCGAAGCTCTAACCACCTCGTCCCAATTCACCATTTTCGACTGTGAAGGACACACGCGATTGCGGTCTCGCGGGCGACATCTATAGAATGGATTGCGGCGCGGGCTGGCCGGCGATCCCTCCGGACGCCGGCAGCACTGTCATGGCGCCTGCGCCGTTGCGTCAATGATTGGGGGGACCGAGTAATGAAACGAGTGAGTCTTATCCTTTGCGGTCTAGCTGCTTTGGTCATGATCGCGAGCCCGGCGTTCGAGGCTGTCGCCCGCGCGCTTATGATCTATCCCCTGCAAGGTCAATCCGCGCAGCAGCAGGAAGACGATCGCGCCGCTTGCGCCGATTGGGCTACCGCCACCACCGGCTATGCCCCCTCCGGACTGCCGATGGTCGTTCGTCCCGGAGCGCCAGGCCCGATCTCCGGGCCTGTGATCCAGCCCCCGATCGTGGTTGAGACCAACCAAGGCCTGGTGGTGACCTCGGCGCCTCCGCCGGCAGGACTGATCGGCGGCGTCATCAACCGCCGGCAAGCCGCGACGCTCGACGTGCTTTATGCCAATTATCTCGCCGCCGGGGCGACCTGCCTCACCGCGCGCGGCTATCAAGTGTCAATGTAAGGGGGACGTGATGCGTATTTCGATCTCAACGGCGCTGCTGGTTGCGTCCATCGGCCTCGGAGCGGGTGCCGCCTCCGCGGCCTCGGGCTCTTACATCTGCGCCGTCGGCGAAGTCTATGAATGCGAGGCTGTGACCGGCTGCAAGCGGGTTTCGACCGACGCAATCAACCTCTCCGAGTTTATCGTGATCGACATCGACAAGAAGCAATTGTCGGAGGCCGCCATCGGCGAAGACGGGCAAACTGAAGATATCGAAGGACTGACCGCGACCGACAAAGCGATCTTCCTCTACGGCACACAGGACCAGGAAACCTGGAACATGTCCGTGTCGCTGGAGAACGGCGCGATGACCGGCGGCATTGCCAGCGGGACGTCCTCCTTCGCTCTGTTCGGCAACTGCACGCAGAAATAGCCCGCCCGATCTGATCCACCTTGCTGCCGGCCTTCAGCCGGCGGCTTCCTCGATCCCGCGCGGCCGCCAGGCGCGACGATCGCGAGGCGGACGAGACCGGCACGCCGTTTCGCGACGTTCGCAGCTATGGCGCGCCTTTGTTCGGCGCGAAGATCGTCTTCCAGTCGGTCTTCATGTTGGCGATGGTCCAACCCTTGGTCGTTGCTTCGTCCATCAGCGCCTGGGAGAACGTGCCGACCTTGGAGTCGGGCAGCCCGCCCGCCGGGCCGTAGGCATATTCGCGCGTCGCATCGGTGTGATAGACGAGCCCCATGAACCGCAGGCCGTCGCCGGCCGCCGTCCATTCCAGCATCTCCTTGTCGCCGTCGGAATTGCCGAAGGCGAAGATCGGGCGCTTGCCGATATAATGATTGATGCCCTCCGCCTTGCCGGGGCCGTCGTCCACGAACAGCACTTTCGGCATCTTGATCAAGACCGGGCTCGCGTCCCACATCTGATAGTCGGTGACGCCGGCTGACCCGATGACCCGCTCCGGCGGAATTTGATAGGTCTTGTCGGTGAAGGTCCGCATGAACTCGACCCCGCCGCCGGACACGATGAAGGTCTTGAAGTCGTTGGCGCGAAGATAGGCGAGCAGCTCGATCATGGGCTGATAGACGAGGTCGGTGTAGAGAACCTTGAAACGCGGATGTTTGGCGACCGCCAGCCAATCCTCGACGGTCTGGTTGAAGGCGGCGGTGGTCATGCCCGAATGCGTCGCCGCCACGATCTCGACCATTCCCTTCTCGCCCATGCCCGAGAGCGCGCCGAGGTCTCCCGACAGAACCCATTTGAACGGCTCCTTCGTCGTCCAGTCGGGGTGCTTGCCGGCCATCGCCTTGACCTCGGCCATGGCGTAGGCGAATTGCGTGTAGATCGGCTGCTCCACCCACAGCGTGCCGTCATTGTCGATGGTGGCGATGCGATCTTCCGCCGCCACGAAATCCGCACCTCCATCCTTGGTCACCTGGGTGACGAAATCGACGATGGATTGCTTGGTCGGCCCGTCATTCCAGGAGGGCAGGGGGTCTGTCTCGAGCGCCCGCGCCGGATTGCCGACGGCACCGAGAAACTCAAGCGCGAGCACCAGGGCAAAGAATGCTCGGCGGCTAAAAAACATGTTCGGCATCGCGACCTCTCTGGTTGGTGTCACGGATTTTGTGCGTTCTTGAGGAATCTGTGGATCAAGTCGAGAGTCTTGTCCGGTGTTTCGACCATGGGCGAATGACCGGCGCCATCGATGATCTCGATGCGCGCGCCGGGGACGGCTTCGAACAGCTTGGCGCTTGCCGCCGAGATCAGAGCGTCCTGCGCGCCGAAGATCACAAGGAGCGGCGGCACCGGGCCGAGCGCCGCGAGCCGGTCCGGAATCGATTTCGCCTGGCGGAAGGCCACGCCGCCGTTGGTATCGGCGCTCGGCGGCGAATCGATCAGCACCATGCGCTCCACCCTGTGCGGCTCGATCTCGGCGAAGGTCGTCGCGACCTCGCCACCCATGACCGATGACGGTGACGCGGCCGACACCAAGCGGGCCGAGCACGGTCTTGACCAGTGACGCCTGCCGCTCGATTGCATAGCCCGACGCGGGCGCTTCCGTGCCGCCATGACCGATGAGGTCGACACGGATGACGCGATGATCGGCCAGAGCGGCCCGGCAGGTCCCGGCGTTAGCCGTCTAGTTGCCCTGGCGCGCCTTGATGGCCTGCAGGATTTGCGCTTTCACGCCTTCCAGATTGAAGGACGCGCCCTTCTGCATCGGCGGATATTGGACGAAGGTTTCGCCGAACTTCGCCACCTCCTGCTGTACGAACACGAACCGCCAGAACTCATACACGTACCAGTTCGCCTCGAACATGGACTGTTGCGGCGTGCTCGTGCGCTCGAACGGATCGAGGCGCAGATTGCTCAGGATCGGCCAATCGAGATGGACGGTGTTGCCGAGCCAGCCGCCCGGCTGATCGGTGAAGCGGTATTTGTAGTCGTTGATGCGCACCGCGCCGAGCGTGGTCTCGGTGAAGTAGAAGATCTCGTTTCGCGCGGACGGCGCCTTGCCGGTGATCAGGTCGAGCTGATTGTAGCCGTCGAGATGCACCTTGTAGGCCTGACCGCCGAGATCCTTCCCGGCCTTGAGCTCATCAACGATGTTCGGATTGCCCGCCGCGGCGACGAAGGTCGGAAACCAGTCGAGACCCGAGACGATCCCGTTCTCGACCCTGCCCGCCGGCACCTTGCCGGGCCAACGCATGATCGCGGGCACGCGGAAGCCGCCTTCGAGCGCCGTGCCCTTCGCCCCGGCGAAAGGCGTCTGGCCTCCGTCGGGCCAGGTGAAGTTCTCGGCGCCGTTGTCGGTGGTGAATACGACAATGGTGTTGTCGTCGACGCCGATATCCTTGAGGTGCTGCATGACGGCACCGACCACGTCGTCGAGCTGCGCCATACCGGCTTCTTCGATCGACCAGCCATTCTCGGAGTTGCGCATAGACTCATATTCGTCCGAGAGGTGGGTGATGATGTGCATGCGCGTCGGGTTCATCCACACGAAGAACGGCTTGCCGTCGCTCTTGGCTTTGTCGATGAAGTCGATGGTCTTGTCGCGGATGACGGAATCGACCGTCTCCATGTTGTATTTGATGCCGTCGATGGGGTGAGGCGGCAGCGGCCCCTCGTCGGTGATTGTCTGTTTGCCGACCTTGCCCCAGCGCGGATCGACGGTCGGGTCGTCAGTCTCGGTCGCGAAAGTGTGGAGCATGTTGCGCGGCCCCACCTTGTCCTTGAGGGCCTGCGGGTAATTGGGGTGGAAGGGGTCCTCCATCGCATCGAGATGATAGAGATAGCCGAAGAACTCATCGAAACCGTGAACGGTCGGCAGAAATTCGTTGCGGTCGCCGAGATGGTTCTTGCCGAATTGGCCGGTGGCATAACCCATCGATTTCAGCGCCGTGGCGATGGTCGGCGCCTGCGCCGGCATGCCAATCGTTGCGCCCGCCTGGCCCACGGTGGTGAGGCCGGTGCGGATCGGGAGCTCGCCTGTAATAAAATTGGCGCGGCCGGCGGTGCAGCTCGCCTCGGCGTAATAATCCGTGAACAGCATGCCTTCGCTGGCGAGTTTGTCGAGATTGGGCGTCTTACCCGCCATCATGCCGCGATTATAGGCGCCGACATTGAACCAGCCGATGTCATCGCCCATGATGACGATGATGTTGGGCTTGTCGCCTGTTGTTGCGGCTGCGTCATCGGCGGGCGCGCCCAGTGCCAGCTTGGCTCCGCTGGAGGTGAGCGCCAGCAGCATTGCCGCCGTGAGAACGAGCCCGCGCCGGCAAAAATTACCGGCCAATGTCGCCTCGACTCCGGTCCCAGTCCTATCCCTACTCATGCTGTTTCCTCCCAGCCCACTGTGTTTTTCGACGCTCTCGAACCATACTATCGCATGTCCGACACGCGCGTACGCAATCGGAAAAAACCCTTAAGCGCTTTCTTGACGAAAGTTTTAAGGCCAAGCCCCTGGCTACCAGCTGAAATTCACGCCGAGCAAGGGACCATGCTGGATCCAGTCGATGCCGTTCCTTCCGTGCCGTCCGGTCTCGCTATAGTCGACTGAAAGCGCGCGGTACCCGACCACGCTGCGCATCGTGCTTCCGAACATCGAGACGTCGAAGCCATAGGTTGCCACCGCCTGCCAGGAGAACTCGCTGCCGGCGCCAAAGCCGCCCACATCGCCGATGAAATCAAGGTCGGATCCCGAGGCCGTGCGGTGCCGCAAACGCATGCCGACGACCGGATCGATCCATTCGAGCGTGCCGCCATCGGCGAGGGCGAAGGAGCGCGAACGCTTGACCTTTAGGCCGAGGCGCTTGAGGTCCGCCTCAAGCGTTCCTCTGACGTTAAGCGTGAGATCAGTTTGCTGATTCCAGTAGCGGGCGCTTCCCGTCACGTCCAAAGCGGTGAAGCCCGGTCCCGTCCCATTCGCCCATTTTGCCACCTCATAGGCGACGCCGGACTGGATGATGGTCGATTCATAGTCGAGCTGAGCCCTGCCTTTCACCGAGATCGTGGCGCTTGGAAGCCTGGCAAAGGGACTCCGCTTCACATTGAACTGGCCGGGGAAACCAAGATCGGCCCACACCACGTCGGTAAAGAGGCCGAGTCGTCCCTTGCGCGCCTCGAAATAACCCATCAACGCGGCGAAGGAATCGCTGTTCTCGGCGATATCGATAAAGCTCTCATTGACGTCAACGGTATGGCCGCGGGTGGTGGCGTTGCCGTTGATCCCGGTGAACCAGCCATAGGGCGTGAAGTCGAATGTCCACGCATTCACGGGTAGCGGCTCGAGCAGGGGCTGCCCGGGCCCGAGGTCGGCGCTCCAGGCGGGGCTCATTGAAACGAGCAACCCGCAGAGAAGCGCGAATGCAGGCCGACAAAAAGCCATCCAAAGTCCCCCTAACGCGTAAATCCAAGTCGGGTCAGAACGTTAGCACAAGAGACTGTGCCGCCTGATGCTTTCCAGCCACAGGCGGCAAAATTTCAGGCGTCTCCGGCGACTATTTGCCGTCCGCCGCGCCTTGCTCCGCGTCTTTGAGCCGCGCCACGTCTTCCGGCGTGAGCTGCGGTCGATCGACCGAGATCGTCAGCCTGTCGAGCTTGGCCGTCAGCGGGAAAGGTGGCGAGTAGTCCGCGTCGTCGACGCCGGTCAGGGTGTCGGAGCCGATGTCGAAGCTTTCGTCCCACTGCAAGATCATCGGCAGGGTCTTTTCCATCTTGTTGGTTGCGACCACCATGCCGTCGACTTTCAGCGTACCGGTCGCAGAACGTCCGACGCCACTGAAGTTGTTGAACGCGAGCGTGCCGGTCCCAAGACCGTCATACTTGAAGTCGAATGCGACCGTGTGCCGGCCCGGCGTCAGTGCGTCGGGGCCTTCCCATTTTATGCGCTCGAGATCGACTAGATTCCACACCCACACCGGTTTGCCCTTCAGCAGGTAGAAGCCGTAGCCCGCGAAGCGTCCGCCGGACGTGAGCATGATGCCTTCAGCGCCGCCTTCCGGCACCTCGATGTCGGCGGTGACCGTGAATGAGGAGTTCAGAAGGAACGGCGAATCGCCCTGCGGCAACCCGACCATTGGACTTGTGTAGACGAACTCTTTGCGTCCCGCGGTGATGTTCGGACGCGGCGCGACGATGCGAGCCGCCACCGAAGCATCCAGCGGAAGCACCTGATATTTCTCCGCTTCGGCGAGGAACATCTTCCGCATCTCCGCGACCTTGTCCGGATGCTGTGCGGCGATGTCATTGGACTGCGTGAAGTCCTTGGTCAGATCGTAGAGCTGGAACACTTGATTGTTGAGCGGATCTGGATTCGCCGCTCCAAAGGCCTCCCAAGGCGCGCGATTGACCTTCGTGCTCAGCAACCAGCCTTCGTGATACAGCGCCCATTGACCCATCATCTCGAAATATTGCGTCGTGTGCCGCGAGGGCGCCTTGGCGTTCTTTGCGTCGAAAGTGTAGGCGAAACTGGTGCCCTCGATCGGCGCCTGTTTGATGCCGTTAACCGTTTCGGGTGCGCGGATGCCAGCCGCCTCGAGGATCGTTGGCACCACGTCGATGACGTGGACGAACTGCTCGCGCAAGCCGCCCTTGTCCTTGATGCGCGCCGGCCACGACACGACCATGTTCTGGTTGATGCCGCCGAGCCTGGATGCGTTCTGCTTGAACCAGTCGAACGGCGTGTCGAATGCCCACGACCAGCCGGCCGACATGTGGTTGTAGGTCTCCTCGGTGCCCCACACGTCGTACCACTTCATCTGCACGTCAACCGGCACGGTGATGCCGTTGAAAAACGCCACCTCGTTCGGCGTGCCGAGAGGCCCGCCTTCGGCGCTCGTCCCGTTGTCGCCGTTGATGTAGATGATGAGCGTGTTGTCGAGCTTGCCTAGATCCTCAAAGTGCTGGATGACGCGGCCGATCTCGTAGTCGTTGTAGGCCCCATAGGCGGCGAAGATCTCGACCTGGCGGATGAAGAGCTTCTTCTCGACGTCGCTGAGCTCATCCCACGGCTTGAGAACGTCTTTCGGCCACGGCGTCAGCTCGGAATCCTTGGGGATCACGCCGAGCCGCTTCTGGTTCTCGAAGATGCGCTCACGCAACTTCTCGTACCCGTCGTCGAAAAGATGCATCGCGTGGATCTTGTCCACCCATTCCTTCATCGGGTGATGCGGCGCGTGCGTGGCGCCGGGCGCATATTTGATGAAGATCGGCTTGTCCGGCTGGGTCTGATGGATCCGCGTCATGTAGTCGATGGCGTCGTCCGCCATTGCGGTGATCAGATTCCAAGTGCCGGCCGGCTTGCCGTCGAACGGATAAATCTGCGTGGTGTTGCGGAACAGGTTCGGCTGCCACTGGTTGGCGTCGCCGCCGACGAAGCCGTAGAAATACTCGAAGCCCATGCCGGTCGGCCACTGATCGAACGGCCCAACCTGGCTCGCGGCGAAGGCCGGCGTATTGTGGTCCTTGCCGAACCACGATGTGGCGTAGCCATTGTCGAGCAGCATGCGCCCGATCGTGGCTTTGCCCTCGGCGATGATGCTGTTGTAACCGGGAAATCCGGTCGACTGCTCCGAGATCACGCCGAACCCTGCCGAGTGATGATTGCGCCCGGTGATCAGCGCGGCGCGGGTCGGCGAGCACAGCGCCGTGGAGAACATGCGGTTGTAGCGCAATCCCTCATGCGCAATGCGGTCCATGGTCGGCGTCGGAATCACCCCTCCGAAAGTGCTCGGGACGCCGAAGCCGGCATCGTCGGTGATGATGAGCAGGACATTCGGTGCCTCCTTCGGCGGCACGATGCGGGGCGCCCACCATGGCGTCGATTGCAGGGCATCGTCTTTGATCACGCCGCCGAATTTCGGGTCGGGAGGCGGAAGCTGCCGATTGTCGATGGTGGTGGTCGCGCTGGGCGAACCAGGAACGCCGGTGGTCTCCTGAGCAAGGGAAGGGGCGGACAAAGCCGCACCCGTCAAAATTGCCAGTAAAGCGACAGCTAACCTCATGACACATCTCCAATCGAGCACTTGGCGAAACAGGACCGGCGCGGACGCTCCGGTCTATTGGGCGGCGAAGGGTACCGGCGTAGACTTGGTCACTGGCGGAGGATTCCATTTCCCCGTGAGCGCCACGGATTTCGGCGCGTAGAGGCGCATGGTGAGGTTGAACAGCCCCTTCGGCGCCGGCAGCCAGTTCGCTTCCTTGTCGGCGCCGGGGCTCTCATTCTGGGAATAGAGATCGAGCGAGCCGTCGGGATTGTATTTGAACGGCATCCAGCTCGACACGGCGAAGCGGTTGAGCGCATTCGCGACCTGGAAGCCTTGCGGATCGTAAAGCGTGATCGACCAGAAAGCGTCGACCGGCGGAATCTCGGCCTTGTCGAAATGGATGGTGTAGTTGCTGGCGCCGTCGAGCGGCTTGCCGTCCTTATCGGCGAGATTGAGCGGATAGATCGCATCGCCGGGCAGATTGGCGCCGAGGCCGAGCTGGGTGACGATGGCGCGCTTCAGATAATAATTGCCGTAGACGCCCATGGTGTCGGTGTTCATCGACCAGTTGTTGGCGATCCGGGCGAGCGTTGGAACTTTCCACTCCATCAGTTTCTGGGCAGCCTCAGGCACGGTTTCCAGTGCCGTCTTGACCGCAGGATCGAGGCTGTCAAAGTCGAAGCTCCTGCCCGGCTCGATGCCGATCCGTTTCATCCGCGCCACGATCGGCTGGTCGGTGATATGCGGCGGATGCAGCTTGAGCAGCTCGGCGGCATAGGCGAAGAACGTCCCGGCCGGCATGGTATCGACCTGGAGCTTCGGCGGCGTCTTCATGTCGACACTCGGATCGATCTTGACCGTGACTGGTTCTGGCGTTTTTCCCCATTGCGACAGCGGCGTGATCTTGTAGCCATCCTGAATTTTATGCACGGCGTCGTAGTCGGCGGGACCGTCGGTCTTGGTGCGGCCGATGATCCACACATAGGGCGTCGGTGCGTCGATTCGCTGAGTGTTGTCCGGCAGCTTGAATTCCTCGACGAAGCGCTGGCGCAGATCCGGACGCCAGCCCGGCGGCGTGACCAGGAAATTGCCCGCGCCTGTTCCCGTCGTGCGCCAGCCCGGCGAAGCGAACACATCGGTCCACATGTCGAGCATGGGCAGGAGGTAATAGCGCCCGCCGGTGTCGGGCGCCGAGACGACCATCGGCTCCTTGGTCAGATCGAGCCAGCCGCTCGAATAGAGCGTGTCGAAATTCGGGCGCACCACGACGCGCATGTCGGCGGCGGGAAATTCCGGAATGTTGCTGAAGCGGTTCATCGGACCGCCGAGGGAGGCGGGGCCAGGCTCCATATTGGTGAGCTGCTTGCGCGTCACGTCCATGGTGATGAGCGAATAGAAATAGAGATAGGCCTCGACGCCGATGGCGTGCGCCTCGTCCTCGGTGATCGCGGCTGCCTCGGCCCTGCTGGACAGTGCCGTGGGCACGAGCGCGCCAAAGCCGATAACGAGACTCAATATTCCAGCCGTTACTCCACGCATTTTGACTCCCTCGTGATTTGCCGCGTCTAAACGGTCATTCATGACCCGCTCTGCCGGCCGGTTTTAAGGCACGGGCGTTGCGGGGCGGCATGACATTTCACGCCAGGCTTGAGGTATCACCGAAATGTGAAGGCGAAGCCCGCAGGCGCTGTCCCCTCCAGGTCACTGTTGCAGAATGGCATCTCCACGCCTGCTTTCGCATCGGCGCGCTTCTTACCCGATAGCCACGGCGGTTGCGCCCGACTTAGATCTAGCCGACCACCGTCGGCAAATTTTGGGGACAGCGATGCCGCGTTCTTCGTCGAATTGCTCAACCAGAGGTGTGCTGACGGTGCTGGTCGTCATGGGAGCGATGGGCGCCGCTCCTGCCCAAGCCGCCGAATTCGGCACTGGCCCCTGGGTCAAGGGCTACACCGACATCTTCGGCGGCATCGTGCCCCCGCAGCCCGGTCTCTACGTCCGCAACGACGCCTATCATTATGAGGGCGACGCCGGCGCGACCGTGTTCAACGGCAAGGTGCAAGTCAGCGTCGATGAGCAATATATGGCGGACATCCTGGCGCTGACCTATGTAACGCCGTGGAAGATTCTGGGCGGCACCTACGCCGTCGCCGTGGCCCCCAGCATCGTCCAGATGAATGTTGGGGTTGGCGCGACGCTTGCCCCCGTCACCCTTCCTGGTCCGCTCGGCCTGACGGTCGGGCCCCTCTCGGTGTCGGCCATCGACTCGGAGCTTGCTCTCGGCGACACCGCCTTTGCCCCGCTCGTTCTCGGTTGGAACGCCGGCAACTTCCACTGGAACTTCGCTCTGTTCGGCTACGCTCCGACGGGCGAATACAGCACGCGCCAGCTCGCCAATACCAGCCTCAATCACTGGGCCGTCATGCCGAGGCTCGCCGCCACCTATTTCAATCCGAAGACCGGATGGCAAGTGAACGGCGCCGCCATCTATTCGGTGAACTTTGAAAATCCCGCCACCGACTATGAGACCGGCAATATTCTCAATCTCGACGGCGCCATCACGAAAAATTTCGGCGCTCTCGGCCTTGGCGCCGTGGCCTATGCCATGATCCAAACCACGCCGGATAGCGGCGCTGGCGCAAGGCTCGGCTCCTTCGAGTCGAGGGTCTATGCCGCCGGTCCCATCGTGACCTATACGCTCGGTGCCGGCACGCCCACGCCGCTCACCCTGCTCGCCAAGTGGTATCACGAGTTCGACGCCGAAAATACGTTCGAAGGCAACGTCGTGGACGTTGCCGCGAGCTTCAAATTCTGACCCTCGGCCCGCCCGGTTCTCCTCGGCGCGCCGCCCGCTAACCCTCATCAGCAGTCTGTCGCCATGGGGCGCTCAAGCGTTGTTGTCTTTGCGTTGCGCGCTTCCCCGGCTAAGCTCCGGGACCTGATGTC
This sequence comes from Hyphomicrobiales bacterium, assembly GCA_038326945.1. GTDB lineage: Bacteria > Pseudomonadota > Alphaproteobacteria > Rhizobiales > Methyloligellaceae > Methyloceanibacter. The sequence continues at coordinate 34,754 of JBBQKN010000009.1, read as the reverse complement.
CAGCGGGACGCCACCCCGACCTGCGTCTTGATGTAAGATTGTGATCATGAACGCGCAGAAAAATGGAAACGCTGGTTCGCGTCGCGGAGGCAAAGTGTCGACAGACGAGGATACGACCGCTCCCGAGGTGGAGGCTCACCCCGCCGCGTCCGATGCTCCGGAGGACGCGTCCGCCAAATCGCGCAAGGGCTGGGGCCGCATCCTGTTCCTGCTGCTTGCTGTCGGCGCCGCCGCGCTCCTCTATCAATATTGGGGATTCTGGGAGCAATGGGGATTCTTCCAGAAAACTCAGACGGCCGCCGCCGCGCCGCCTCCCCCCGCCGTGACGGTGGCCAAGCCGATCGTCAAGGAGCTCATCGAGTGGAAGGAGTTCACCGGGCAATTCGAGGCCGTGGACTTCGTCGATGTGCGCGCACGTGTGAGCGGCTATCTCGAATCGATCAGCTTCACCGACGGGCAGATCGTGAAGAAGGGCGATTTGCTCTTCGTCATCGAGCCGAAGCCGTTCCATCTCGCCGTCGACACGGCCGAGGCGCAACTGGCCGAAGCCAGCGCGCAGCTTGACCTCGCCAAGGCGCAACTGCAGCGGACGTCGGAGCTGCGGAAAAAAGACTATGCCACCGTGGAAACCTATGACGAGCGGGTTGCGCAGGTGAACACCGCCACCGCGTCGAAAGACGCCGCCACCGCGGCGCTCGACCAGGCGCAGCTCAATCTCGACTACACGCGGGTGACGGCGCCGATCGCCGGCCGCGCGAGTCGGCATGAGCTCAGCGTCGGCAACCTAGTGATCGGTGGCACCACCGGCACCCCGACCTTGCTCACCACGATCGTCTCGCTCGACCCGATCCACTTCTTCTTCAATGTGAGCGAGGCCGATGGCATGACCTATAAGCGCCTCGTGGCCAAGGGAGAGATCCCGTCCGCGCGCGACAGGGGCGTGGAAATCGAGGGGCAGCTCATGGACGAGAAGGGTTGGCCGCTGAGAGGGACGATCGATTTCGTGGACAATACCTATGACCGGACCACCGGTACTATCCGGGTCCGGGCGGCCTATCCCAATCCCGACTATTTCATCACCCCGGGTCAGTTCGGTCGCATTCGCGTGCCGATGTCGCAGCTTCATCCGGTGCTGTTGGTGCCGGACGCCGCGGTGGTAACTGACCAATCGACCAAGATGCTGTTTACCGTGGCGGCGGATGGCACCGTCGTGCCCAAGCCGGTCGAGCTCGGCCCCCTGGTCGACGCCAATCTCCGCATCGTCCGCAGCGGCATCGGCAAGGACGACGAGGTCATCGTCGCCGGCCTGCTGCGGGCCCGGCCCGGGCAGAAGGTCACGCCGGAGCAGGGCACCGTCGAAGGCGCGGCCGTACCGAAGCAATGACAAAGGGACGCCGCGCGGGCCGATGAATATCTCGCATTTCTTCATCGACCGGCCGATCTTCGCCGCGGTCATCTCCATCATCATCACGCTGATCGGCGGCGTCGCCTATTTCGCCCTTCCGATCGCGCAATACCCGGATATCGCACCGCCTTCCATCTCGGTCACGGCCTCCTATCCCGGCGCCTCCGCCGAGATCGTGGCGAAGACCGTGGCGACGCCGATCGAGCAGGAGGTCAACGGCGTCGACAACATGCTCTACATGACGTCGCAATCGACGAGCGACGGCGCCATGTCGCTGGCGGTAACCTTCAAACTCGGCACCGACCTCGATACGGCGCAGGTGCTGGTGCAGAATCGCGTGGCCATCGCCCAGCCGCGTCTCCCGGAGCAGGTGCGCTCGATCGGCGTGACGGTGACCAAGCAATCGCCGGACCTGATGATGGTGATCCATCTCTATTCCCCGGACGATTCGCGCAGCCAGCTCTACCTCTCCAACTACGCCACCTTGCACGTGAAGGACGTTCTTTCCCGCATCGACGGCGTCGGCAACGTCACCATCTTCGGCGCGCGCGACTATTCGATGCGCATTTGGCTCGATCCGGAGAAGCTCGCCATCCGCAAGCTGACCGCGGGGGACGTGGTTGCCGCGCTCAGGGGCCAGAACGTGCAGGTCGCCGCCGGCGTCATCGACCAGCCGCCGGTGCCGCAGCCTGGAGCCTTCCAGCTCAATGTCGAAACGCAAGGACGTCTCTCCGATCCAGAGGCATTCGGCAATATCATCGTCAAAGCCGGCGAGGACGGCAGGGTCGTGCGCGTCCACGACATCGCCAGGGTGGAGCTCGGCGCCGCCGACTACAACCGCAACGGCTACCTCGACGAGAAGGTGGCCGTGCCCATGGGCATTTTCCAGCGTCCGGGTTCGAACGCGCTGGCGACGGCCACGCAAGTCCAAGACACCATGAAGGAGTTGTCGAAGTCGTTCCCGGTGGGGCTCAAATACGACATCGTCTACAACCCGACGGTCTTCATTTCGCAATCGGTGAAGGCCGTGATCGAGACCATGTTCGAGGCCGTGATCCTCGTCGTCGTGGTGATCATTCTGTTTTTGCAGAGTTGGCGCGCCTCGATCGTGCCTATCGTCGCCATCCCAGTGTCGCTGATCGGCACCTTTGCCATGCTCTCGGCGCTCGGCTACTCGCTCAACAATCTCTCGCTGTTCGGCTTATTGCTAGCCATCGGCATCGTGGTCGATGACGCCATCGTCGTGGTCGAGAATGTCGAGCGCAATATGCGCGAGGGGTTGAGTCCGCGCGACGCCGCCTACAAGACCATGGAGGAGGTGGGCGGCGCCCTGATCGCCATTGCGCTGGTGCTGACCGCCGTGTTCATTCCGTCGGTCTTCCTCAGCGGCATCCTCGGCCAGTTCTTTCGCCAATTCGCCGTCACCATCGCCACCTCGACGGTGATCTCCCTCATCGTCTCGCTGACCTTGAGTCCAGCGCTGTGCGCGCTCTTGTTCAAGCCGCACGAGGAAACACCCGCGCGCGGTAACATCTTCATGCGGCCGATCACCGCCTTCTTTAGGGGCTTCAACCGTGGCTTCGAATGGCTGTCGTCGCGCTATGGCGGGCTCACCCGGCGTCTGGTGCGGATATCGCTGCTGATGGTCGTGGTCTATGCCGGCCTCATCGGCCTGACGGTCTATCAATTCATCCAGGCGCCTACGGGCTTCATCCCGCAGCAGGACCAGGGCTATCTGATCAACATCATCCAGTTGCCGCCCGGGGCGTCGCTCGCGCGCACCGACGAGGTAGCGCAGCGCGTCAACAAGATGATGCTGGGGACCCCCGGGGTCGCCCATACCGTGCCCATCGTGGGACTTGACGGCGCTACCTTCACCAGCGCGCCAAACTCGGCCGTGATTTTCAGCCCGCTCGACCCCTTCGAGGAGCGGGCCAAGAAGGGCCTCAGCGCGGAAGTGATCATCGGCGAGCTCAACAAGAAATTCGCAGGCGTTCAGGATGCCCTGATCATTAGCGTGTCGCCACCGCCCGTGCGCGGCATCGGCACCACCGGCGGCTTCAAGATGGAAGTGCAGGACACCCATGGCGGCGACCTGACCCAGCTCGAGGCGGTGGCGCAATCGATCGTCGGGGCCGCCAATCAAGCCCCCGGTCTGTCCAGGATCTTCACCACCTTCAATACCCGCACGCCCAAAATCTGGGCCGATATCGATCGCGTTCGCGCCGAAATGCTCGGCGTGAAGGCCGATGACGTATTCCAGACGCTCGAGGTCTATCTCGGCTCCCAATATGTCAACGATTTCAACTTCCTTGGCCGCACCTATCGCGTCATGGCACAGGCCGACGGCCAATTTCGCCAGGACTTGCACTCCATTTCCGAGCTGAAGACGCGCAATGCCAATGGCGACATGGTCCCGCTCGGCTCGGTCGCTTCCTTCAGCAACATCACCGGCCCCTATCGCGTCGAGCACTTCAATTTGTTCCCCTCCGCCGCCGTTCAGGGCGGCACCCTGCCGGGCTATTCCACCGGCTATGGCCTCGCCGCCATGGACAAGATTGCCGAACAGCTCTTGCCCGAGGGCTACGCGGCGGCATGGACCGAAATCGCCTATCAGGAGCAGCTCGCCGGCAACACCGCCATTTATGTCTTCGTCGCCTCGGTGGTGTTCGTCTTCCTTCTGCTCGCGGCGCAATATGAGAGCTGGGCTCTGCCGCTCGCGGTGATTCTGATCGTTCCCATGTGCCTGCTCGCGGCGGTCAGCGGCTTGTTGATGCGCGGCATGGACGTGAACATCCTGGCGCAGATCGGTTTCGTCGTGCTGATCGGGTTGGCGGCCAAGAACGCGATTCTGATCGTGGAGTTCGCGCGCCAGAATGAGGAGCATGGCGAGGATCGCTTCCAGGCCGCGACCGAGGCGGCGCGCGTGCGCTTGCGCCCGATCCTGATGACCTCCTTCGCCTTTATCCTCGGCGTGCTGCCGCTCGTGATCGCGACCGGCGCCGGCGCCGAAATGCGGCAGTCGCTCGGCACGGCCGTGTTCTACGGCATGATCGGCGTGACCATCTTCGGCCTGATCTTCACGCCTGTATTCTACGTGGTGGTGCGGAAATTCGCCGGCAAGCCAAAGGGCCATCCCGGCGAGGCGGCGGTCCCGGCCGAATGAGCCCTGGCCCCCTCCCATCAAGGGAGAGGGGTAGAGCTAAGGGCCCTCTCCTATCCCCTAGAGGGTGGCGCGACGCCTCAGACGGCGCGCCGGGTGGAGGGGGACTCCCGATTGGTTTCCGGTGTCTGGCTCCTGATTTTGCTCAAGGAACCAGCACCACGCGGAAGCGCGCTTTGCCGCTCATCATGTGCCGATAGGCGTCGGCCGCCTGGTCCAGCGGAAAAATCTCGACCATGGGCTTGATGCTTTGTAGCGTGCTGAAGCGCATGGTGTCCTCCGAATCCGCCGCTCGCCCGGAGGGCCAGCCGGCAATAGAGCGGCGCTTGCCGATGAGCTGATACGGCGTGACCTCGATCGGCTCTGGCGAGGCCCCGACCACCAGAAGCTTGCCATCGACGCCGAGGCCGTCGATCAGTGGCGTCATCGCCTTGGCGCTCGTCACCGTCGCCAGGATGACTTTTGCGCCGCCAAGCTCGGTGAGCGCCTTCGCCGCGTCTTCCGCCTGGCTGTCGATGTAACGGTGAGCGCCGAGTTCGAGCACGAGCTTCGCCTTGTCGGACCCGCGCGAGATGGCGATGGTTCGGAAGCCCATCTTGGCCGCGAATTGCACGCCGAGATGGCCGAGACCGCCGATCCCGAGAATGGCCACGAGGTCGCCGGGGCGCGCGCCGCTGTGGCGGAGCGAATTATAGGTGGTGATGCCGGCGCAAAGCAGCGGCGCCGCCTCGACGGCATCGAGGTCGTCTGGAATGGCGGCAAGCCCTTCGATCGGCGCGATCATGGCGTCGGCATAGCCGCCGTCATATGCCATGCCAGGCACTTGGGCCAAGATGCAGAGGACGAAGTCGCCACGCCGGCAATTGGCGCACACCCCGCAATGGCCGCCGTGCCAACCAACGCCAACGCGCTGCCCGACGCGCCAGCTGGTGACGCCCGGCCCGGCCACATCGATTCGCCCCGCGATCTCGTGGCCGGGCACCGCCGGATAACGAATGCCGGGATAGGTGCCGTTCACCACATAGGAATCGCTATAGCAGATGCCGCAGGCCTCGACCTTGATCCGAACCTGGCCCGGCCCGGGCTCAGGCAGCGAGCGCTCGATCAGCTCAAGCGGCGCTCCCGGTTCACGCACTTGCACGACACGCATGGACATTCCCTTTCGATGTGTGACTCAACCGAAGATGTGGCTGGCGCTGATGCCGTTGAAGATCGACTGCACCGCGATGGCCGCGAGCAGCACGCCGAACACCCGCACGATCACCTTCCGCGCCGTGAGCCCCATTAGATGATGGACCTCCTGGGCGAGCAGCAGAAAGGCGAGGGTGACGAGCATAACCGCAAGGATGGCCAGGATCACCGCCGCGAGCAGCTTCGGATCGCCTTTGGTGCCGGCCGCCAGCACGATGGCCGAGGTCATGGCGCCAGGACCCGCAAGCAGTGGGGTCGCCATGGGAAACACGGTGATCTCGGCGTGGTGCTCGGCCTTGTTCTCCGCCTCCTCGCTCTCCTTCACCGTGAGCCTGCTCGGCGAAGGGCGGCTGGAGAGCGTCATGTCGAGTGCAATGAGCAGGAGGATGATGCCCCCCGCCGCCTGGAGCGCGGGCAGCGACACCCCGAGCTGGGTGAGAATGGGCTGACCGAACAGGGCGAAAACGAGGATGATCAGCGTGGCGATGGCCACCGCTTTCAGCGAGATCGCCCGCCGCTCTGGCTTGGTGGCATGGGGCGTGAGCGTGGTGAGCAGGACGGCGGAATCGATCGGACCGATGACCGCGAAGAAAGTCGTGAAGGCGGTGAGCGCGGTTTCGAACATGGGTCGCGTCGTTCGGGTGGAGTAGGGAGCGATTCATCTCTAGCATTTTTCCGCGCCAGCAACGAACCCGGGGCGCAACACCCATGAACGCGTCGCGCCTCTGAAGCCTGGAATAGTCTCCTCTCCCATGGCACATTAAGGCGACGCGCGTGAGGTGGCGTCGTTTGGACGGTATCTGAATGGCTGAGTTGTCAGAGCGACACGAAGTCCGGCTCCGCGGCCGGGACAAGACGATCACCTTCATCGCCGATTCAGACGACGGTCGTCTGGTGATCCAGCAGGAATCCGAGGGCAAGAAACCAAAGGACGTTTGCGCCATCACTCTGTCCAACCCGGACGAGCTTCGCGCCTTTTTCACGGGTCTCAGACGGATCATGGCCTCGCTCGGCGTTTTCGTCGATGGCGAAGCCCCGCCGCCGCCGAAGCAACGGGCGCTGAGGGGACCCGAACGTGACGATGGGACGCCCGAACGCGATGCCCTGATTGCCGACGCGCGGCAAAGGAATGCGCAAGCCTTCGCGCCATGGACGCATGAAGAAGAGCAGGACGTGCGCAGGCTTTATGAGGCGGGCAAGACCATCGAGGCAATCGCCCGCACGCAGAAGCGTTCGCCCCGCGCCATCGAGCTCCGCTTGCAACGCCTCGGCCTTCTGCCGCCCTCCTAGGCACCTTCGGACGTCATCGACTAAATGTTGGGCAGCAACAACGTTGCCCATTGCAACGGCATCGGCGTAAGATGATCGGACAACACAAAGAGGCAGCGCAACCGAGTCGGGATGGGATGCGCGCCAGAGCCAAAGGGTCGATTTGCCGAGTACCGAGAAACTTGATGCGAGGGCTCGCCCCGAGGCGCCGTTAGCTTCCCGCACATTTTTCGACGAGATGCGCGCTCCCGGTGGGAGCGTGAGGCCGGCCTATGCCGATTTTGCCAGGCTTCTCGACGATCTCTCCATGGAGTCCCTGGTCACCAAGCAGAAGGCGGCCGAGGAGATCTTCCGCCGGCTCGGCATCACCTTCGCCGTGTATGGGGAAGGTGGGTCCACCGAGCGACTGATCCCCTTCGACCTCATTCCCCGCATTATCGACCACGCCGAATGGGAGCTCGTGGAGAGGGGCTGCATCCAGCGGGTGAAGGCCATCAACATCTTCCTCTACGACATTTATCACGACCAGGAGATCGTCAAGGCTGGTCTCGTGCCGCCCGACCTGGTGTTCCTTAATCCCGCCTATCGCCCAGAGATGCACGGCGTGGAGCCGCCCAACCGCGTCTATGCCCATGTCGCCGGCATCGATCTGGTCCGCACCGGCGAGCGCGATTTCTTCGTGCTCGAGGACAATGCGCGCACACCGTCCGGCGTGTCCTATCTACTCGAGAACCGCGAGATCATGATGCGGCTCTTTCCCGAGGCATTCGACGGACAAAGCATCTCCCCGGTCAGCAACTATGCCGAACGGCTGCTCGAGAATCTGCGCGCGGTGGCCCCGAGCGGCGCCGACGATCCGGTGGTCGTGCTGCTGACTCCCGGCCGCTACAACAGCGCCTATTTCGAGCATGTGTTTCTCGCCGAGCAGATGGGAATCGATCTGGTCGAGGGCAGCGACCTGTTCGTACGCGACGGCCATGTTTGGATGCGCACCACCGAAGGCCCGGTCAGGGTCGACGTCATCTATCGTAGGGTTGACGATGCCTTCATCGACCCGCTCGCCTTCGATGCCCAGTCGATGCTCGGCGTTCCTGGTCTGCTTTCGGTGATCCGGTCGGGGGGCGTTGCGCTCGCCAATGCGCTCGGCACCGGGGTCGCCGACGACAAGGCCATGTATTGCTACGTACCCCGCATGATCGAGTTCTATCTCGGCGAGCACGCCATCCTCAGCAACGTGCACACCTACATGCTGCGCGACAAGAAGCAGTGTCAGCACGTCCTCGCCAATCTCCACGACCTCGTGGTCAAGGAGGTGCAGGGCTCCGGCGGCTACGGCATGCTGATCGGGCCGGCCTCGACCGCCGCCGAGCGCGAGGCCTATAAGGCCAGGGTGTTGCAGAACCCCGATAATTTTATCGCCCAGCCTACGCTGCCGCTGTCGACCGCCCCGACCCTCGTCGGCAGTGAGATCGTGCCGCGTCACGTCGATCTCAGGCCGTTCGTGCTTTCCGGCAAGGAGACGAGCGTGATCGCTGGCGGGCTCACCCGCGTAGCGCTGGTGAAGGGCTCGCTCGTGGTCAATTCGAGTCAGGGTGGCGGCACCAAGGATACCTGGGTGCTGGAGAAACCTGCGTGCTGAGCCGCAGCGCCGAAAATCTGTTATGGATGGCGCGCAGCATGGAGCGGGCGGAGAACAGCGCACGCATGCTCGATGTGAGTTTCCGCATGTCGCTGCTCCCCTCCAGCATCGACAAGCAGGCCTTGCATTTCGAACCGATCCTCGCCATCGCGCCGGGGTCTGGGAGCTTCCATGAGCGCTATGGCGAGCTCAACCACGAGACCATCATCCGTTATGTGGCGCTCGAGCCTGAGAACGCAGGCAGCATTTGGTCTCTGGTTCGCCAGGCGCGGGAGAATGCCCGTGCCCAGCGCGCCTCGATCTCGAGCGAGGCTTGGGAGAGCCTCAACTCAACCTGGCTCGAAGTGCAGAATCTCGATTTCGCCGGGCTGAAGACTTGGGGCTACCGCGATTTCTTCGACTGGGTGAAGGAGCGCTCGCATCTCTTCCGCGGCGTCGTCTTCGGCACCATGCTGCACGACGATGCCTTCCGCTTCATCAGGCTTGGCACCTTCATCGAACGCGCTGACAACACTGCGCGCATCCTCGACGTCAAATATCACGTGCTGCTGCCGGACAACGAGCAGGTCGGCGGCTTCGTCGACTATTATCAATGGGGTGCGCTGCTGCGCTCGGTTGGCGCCTTTCGCGCCTACCGCAAGGCCTATCGCGACACCATCTATCCCTGGCGCATCGCCGAACTCCTGATCCTCCGCGAGGACATGCCGCGCTCGCTGCATCATTGCTACGCGAACCTGATCGGTACCCTCGAGGAGCTTGCGGGCAAGAAGCAGCTGGAATGTTTGAGGCTCGCCGGCCAGGCTTATGCCGGGCTCAAATACGGCCGCATCGACCGGATCATGGGCTCGGGCCTGCACGAGTTCCTCTCCACCTTCATCCAATCGAACGGTGCGCTCGGGGTTCAGATTCAGGAGGACTTCCTGATGACGCCCGCGGTGGTCCCCATGGCGGGAGCGGCGTAGAGATGCTGGTCTGGATCGAGCACACCACCGCCTATGGCTATTCGGAGCCACTGCTGGCGAGCACGCAATATTTGCGCATGACGCCTCTATCCGGGAGCACCCAGGCGGTTGAGACCTGGAAGCTGAGCTGCCCCGGCGCGCTCATGAATGAGTGGCACGACCAATATGGCAATTGCTGCCACACCTTGACCGTCCCGCGTCCGGTCACCGAGCTGTCGATCAAGGTGAGCGGGCTTGTGCGCACGCGCGATACGACCGGCGTCGTGGGCTTCGCCTCCGCCGAGCTCCCGCTTGAGCTCTATCTTCGCGAAACGCCCCACACGCTATGCTCGGACCCGATCCGCGACTATGCCGCCCGCTTCCGGCGAAAGGCTGGCGGGGACGTGATCGAGACGCTGCACGAAATCATGAGCGCCATCGCCGCTGACGTCGAATACAAGCCAGGCGAGACCCACGTGCACACCACCGGAGCCGAAGCCTTGGAGCAGGGGAGCGGCGTCTGCCAGGACCACGCCCATATTTTCTGTGCCATCAGCCGCACGCTTGGCATCCCGGCGCGCTATGTCAGCGGCTACCTGTCCCATGGCGAGGGTCATGCGCAGCAGGCCGCGAGCCATGCCTGGGCCGACGCTTATGTCGACCATCTCGGCTGGGTGAGTTTCGATCCTTCCAACAAGACCTGTGCCACCGAGTCGCATATCCGAACCGCCACCGGTCTCGACTATGCGGAGGCCTGCCCCATCCGGGGCGTCCGCAGCGGAGGCGGCCTGGAAACCATGACCTTCTCGGTCCAGTTTCCGAGCCAACAACAACATCAAACGCAATAGGGTAGGCTCGTGACGTATTGTGTCGGCATTCTGCTGAATGAGGGCGTCGTGCTTGCCTCTGACTCGCGCACCAATGCGGGTATCGATCGGGTCTCAACCTTCCGCAAGATGCATGTTCTGGAGAAGCCGGGACAGTGCTTCTTCGCCCTTCTCGCCGCGGGAAACCTATCCCTCACCCAAGGCGTGATGAGCCTGCTCGGAGAGTGGCTCGACAGCGGCGATCCGGAGAAGGATCTCTGGGCCGTTGGCTCCATGTTCGCCGCGGCCCGCGCCGTCGGCTCGGCCATGCGCGAGATGCACAAGGTCGATGGCGGTTATCTCCGGCAACGCGACGATATCGACTTCAGCGCGTCCTTCATCCTCGCGGGCCAGGTCAAGGGCGGACAGCTCAGGCTGTTTCTGGTGTACGATGCGGGCAATTTCATCGAGGCCATGGGGGACACAATCTATTTCCAGATCGGCGAGGTGAAATACGGCAAGCCGATCCTCGACCGCATCATCCAGCCGAGCACGAGCCTCAATGAAGCGGTGAAATGCGCCCTGATCTCCTTCGATTCGACCATGCGCTCCAACGTGTCGGTCGGGCCCCCGATCGACCTTCTGGTCTATCGCCGCAACTCCATGAGCCCGGGCTTCTGCATCAGGCTCGAGGGGTCCGATCCTTATCTGAGATCGATCCGCGAGGCGTGGGGCGCGGCGCTCCAGAAGGCGTTCCAGGAAACCGTTCCCGATCCTGGCTGGAAGGTTTAAGCGCCCGGGCGCGCCGCACTGGGGGAATAGGCCATGGGTCTTGAAGATTGGGGCTCGCTCTTGCTGCGCGTTGCGCTGGCTTTGATATTTCTGCACGGCGCCTGGGTCTCGAGCAGAAGCGCCGAGGCGCGCACGCATCTCGTGACCGCCACGGCACCGGTCTTTCAGTGGCGCCCCGACCTCTTCGCCGGTGCCGGCGTGGTCATGGCCGGCGTCGCGGGCCTCTCGCTGCTGCTCGGAATTTTCCCGCGTCTCGGCGCGCTGCTCATGGCGGTGTTCCTGGTCCCTGCCGCCATGATCCATTTCGGCTTGTGGCGCCGGGCCGTGGCGCTCAAGCAGAGCATCGTCAGGGGACTTGGCGGCCACAGCGTATCGGGCCTACGCGACGAGGTTGAGGAGCTCGGAGCCTCCGCCGCAGTCGGCAACATGACGTCTGCGCTCAAGAATCTCGCGCTCATCGGGCCGGCGCTATATCTCGCGCTCGCTGGCGGGCGCGAGCCGATGCTGATCGGCTTCGGCCAAGACTGGCACTTGCAGGGTCTACTGACGCGCTTCTGAGGGGCGCTGGTTCCCCGCAAGCAGCTTACTCCGCGATCATGCGGATCAGCGTCTCGAGCCGGTCGGCCTCCTCGGCCGGCTTGTCCCAGCGAATGCGGTGGATGCGGGGGAAGCGCATGGCCACGCCGGATTTGTGGCGGCTGGATCGGTGCACCGAATCGAAGGCCACCTCGAACACGAGCTTGGGCTCGACTTGGCGCACGGGACCGAAGCTGTCGACGGTGTGATTGCGCACGAAGGCGTCGAGCTGCTTCAGCTCCTCGTCGGTGAAGCCGAAATAGGACTTGCCCACCGGCACCAGTTCCGGTTCGCCGCTCTCCCCGTCGCGCCAAGCGCCGAACGTGTAATCGGAATAATACGACGAGCGCTTGCCGCTGCCCCGTTGCGCATAGATCAGCACCGCATCGAGGGTGAGTGGCGCGCGCTTCCATTTATACCAATGGCCCTTCGGCCGCCCGGCGAGATAGGGGCTCGTCCGCCGCTTCAGCATCAAGCCCTCGATGCCGGTCTCCCGCGCACCCGCCCAGAGCCGCTCCAACTCGGCGATCGAGCCGAACTGTAGCAGGGGCGAAACGTCGGTGCGCGGCGGCCTTGCCGCGTCATGCCAGGCTTCGAGCCGCGCGCGCCGGTCGACGAAGGGCAGGGGGCGCAAATCATCCGCGCCCTCGAACAGCATGTCGTAGAGGCGGATATGAGCAGGGAAGGACTTCAGCATCGCGGGCGTGACGGATTTGCGGTTCAGCCGCTGTTGCAGATCGTTGAAGGGCGCGACCTCGCTCACCCGCATCACCAGAAGCTCGCCGTCGAGCACCACGCCTTGCGGCAGCCCTTCGACCACATCGGGAAAGCTGCCGGAGATGTCGTCGCCGGTACGGGAGAACAGCCGGGGCTCGCCGCTTTGATTTGAAGCCTGCACGCGGATGCCGTCCCACTTCCACTCGGCGGCGAAGTCCTTAGGCTCGATCGCGGCCAGGTCCTTGTCCTCGATCTGATGCGACAGCATCAGCGGCCTGAAAAGCGGCCGTTTGCCGGCCTCCGGCCGCTTGCCTTGCCCCGAAAGCCAACTAAACAGCGCCAGATACGGCGGGCGAAGCCCGTGCCAAACCTCCTCGATCTCGGCGAGCGGCGTGCCAGACCATTGGGCCAGCGCCGTCTTGGCCAGCCGGGCCGAGACCCCGACCCTGAGCGCGCCGGTGATGAGCTTGAGCAGGGCCCAGCGGCCGGTGGTATCGAGCCGATCGAGCCAATGGGAGAGGAGCGCCGGCACTTCCGTCGCCGCCCCGAGCCTCAGCGCCTCCACCACATCGTCGAGCCTCGGCGGCTCGGCGCCCTCCTCGCTTCCAGGCCACAGCAGCGCGATGGTCTCGGCCGTATCCCCCACGTAATCGCGGGACAGCCCGAACAGCACCGGATCGACGCGCGGCTCGATCAGCTCGGTCAGGATGCGGCGGAGCGGGAGCCGGAAAAACAGTCCGTCGGTCAGGGCCGCGAGCGCCCAGCCCCGATCCGGATCCGGCGTCGAGGCGAAATAGCCGGCGAGCAGGCGCAGCTTGTCGTTGCGCGACGGCGTATAGGCGAGCCGGTCCAGGAGGTCGGCGAATTCCTTCACTGGTCCTCATCCTCGCGCCCGATCAGCGCCAGCGCCCGGCCGCGCCGACCCGTCGATTGGATATGGTGGAGCAGCGCGTCTTCGCGCCCATGCGTGACCCAGATCTCGCCCGCGCCCGTCTCGTCGATCGTGCGGGTCAGCTCGTTCCAATCGGCGTGGTCGGAGATCACGAGCGGAAGCTCGACGCCGCGCTGCCGGGCGCGGGCGCGGACCCGCATCCAGCCAGAGGCGAAACCGGTGAGCGCATCGGGCAGGCGGCGCGACCAGCGGTCGGGGATGGCCGAGGGCGGGGCCAGGACGATGGCGCCCTTCATCTCGTCGCGGCTGGCGCCGGTCGCGGCCTTCAGCGCGCCAAGGCGCACGCCGAAGCTCTCATAGACCTCGCAGCAGGTAGCAAGCGCTCCATGCAGATAGATCGGCTCGTGATACCCGGCCGCGCGCAGCAGGGCGATCAGGCGTTGGCATTTGCCGAGCCCATAGACGCCGACCACATGCGCGCGCTCGGGAAACTGCCGCAAGGACCGGAGCAGCTTCGCCACCTCGCCGCCGGCGTCCCCGTGGGTGAACACCGGCAGCGCGAAGGTGGCCTCGGTCACGAACAGATCGCAGGGCACGAGTTCGAAATCCGGGGTGGTGGGGTCCGAGGCCCGCTTGTAGTCGCCGGAGATCACGGCGCGGCGGCCCTTCCACTCGATCACCACTTGCGCGCTGCCGAGGACATGGCCGGCAGGCGCCAGCGTCACCGTCACCTCGCCGATGGTGATCGCTTCGCCATAGGCGAGGCCCTGGCTGCCGACGCTCGCCGAGGTCCCGAGTCTGGCCGTCATCAACGCAAGCGTCTCGACCGTCGCCAGCACATGGTCGTGGCCTGGACGGGCATGGTCGGAATGAGCATGCGTAATCACGGCGCGGGGGCTCGCGCCATGGGGGTCGATATGGAAGCCGCCGGGGCGGCAATAGAGGCCGCGGGCGTCGACACCGAGCCAGGATTCGAACCGGTCAGATTTCATGGACGGGGTGTGGAGGACAAAGCACGGAAACGGCAACGAAAGTCGCCAAATTTCGACCGGAGATTGCACCAGCTGGAGTGAGCTCGGTTAAGTTGTTCAACTTTCTATCGTTTTTTACCTGAGGTTGCAGCATAGTCGGATCAAACTCGCGGGGCGGGACGTTCGCCGTGGCTGTGGGCGGCACCAAGATTGGCGGGCTGAAGCTTCGCCTTGGCGGGGTTGCCAAAAATGTCGCCTTCGGCGCAGGGCTTCTGGCGGCGAGTTTGGCCCATGCGGATCCAGACCAGCCCCAGGCGGAGATCTTCACCGGGCTCGAGGCCAGCAACAACGCCGTCAGTGGTTATTTGGGCGGTGGTTACGCGCTCGGCAAGGGACTCTACGAACCCGGCTGGCGCGTCCGAGCGGTCGCAAGTTTCGGCCGCTACGACTATCGCGGCACTCTATTCGACCGTGGCGCCGATCTCGGCACGACCTTCGACGGCGAGGCAGGCTATGGCGCGGCACTTCTCGGCTACCAGTTCTGCGCCCGGATGTTGTTCCTGAAAATCTTTGCCGGTGTCGAGGCCGAGGATCAGAGCATCACGCCGCGCGACCCGGATAACTCGGTGCAAGGCAGCGCCGTCGGTTTGAAGGTTCTGGCCGAGAGCTGGCTCGATCTCTCGCCCTCATGGTTCGGCTCTCTCGACGCATCCTACGGGACGGCCTTCCAGGACTATTGGAGCCGCGCCCGCATCGGCTATCGCGTCAGGCCGAGGGTCGCGCTTGGGCTCGAAGGCGGAGCGCTTGGCAATGAGGAATATGACGCCGGACGAGGCGGCGGCTTCGTCACCCTGAACCTCCGCGCGCTCGAGATGACGGTCTCCGGCGGCTTCACCGGAAACTATCTCGAAGACGAGCCGAGCGGTTATCTCTCGCTCGGACTCTATCGCGCCTTCTGAGATTGGGTGAAGTCGCACTGCCGGCCCCGCCCCGGCAGTGCTTGGCCTCATCGGCTGGCCTACGCCCTGAAGTAAGACCGGATCAATCGGTCTTGGGGCGATGCGCCCGGTTACGTCGTGTGCGTTCTGTGCAAGAAAGGCGCCCGAGCGATTTCGGATCGTGAATCTCTCTTAACCACAGGATGGCGCAACGACCGACCCGACGCAATGAGAGTTCACCGCAGGTGTCATTTTTCTGACGATGTTTGCCGAGGGGGAAGCGGCGCGAACGCGTCTGGTGGCGAGCAAACCTTGGCCGGGTTCACCAGCCGGCGCGCACGGACGAACCCCGCGGTCGTCCGCTGCGGAGGAATTTTCTCGGCACCCTCAAATGCATAGGTAAGTCGGGGAGGGCACCGGCGAGGCCGAAACTTAAGACGCGACCCTTCAGGCGATCGCTGGCGCGGTCCGGCCGGCGGCGGTCTGTGGACCGGCATTTGTGGCAGTTCGGTGACAGGACAAGTCCCTTGCGAGGCGGCGGGTTTCGATGCGGCGACTTCGGCCTGGCGACAACGCCGAGGGACGCTCAACGCGCCTGTTGCGGCGCGGCTGGAATCGCTCCCGTCTGGCCATTGGCGGTCGAGGCCTGTTCGCGCCAGGTGTCGAAGCGCCGGCCCAGCTCCTCGCCATGCTCGCCCCACCAGGCCTCGTCGAATTTGAGCGCCTTCTGGAAATTGTCGGGCGCCGTGGGCAAGTAGTTCTTCATCTCGATGTCGATCTTGGGGTGCTTGCCGACGAGCGCGATCGCCGATTTCCGCATCGGCCCGTAGGCGATGAGCGCGGCTTGTGCCGCCATTTGCGCCGGCTCCGTGGCGAAGGCGATGAAGCGCTTGGCGTCGTCCTTGTTCGCCGCCGCTTTCGGTATGGCCCATAGGTCGAGGTCATAGATCTGACCGTCCCACAGCACGTCGATGCGCTGTCGCGCGCCGAGCGCGGCGCGAAAGATGCGGCCGCTATAGCCGGCCGCCATCGCCGCCTTACCTTCGATCAGCCAGTCGATCGGGTCCTTGGCTTTGTCCCACCACACAATGTCGGGCTTGATTTTGTCGAGCGCGGCGAAGGCACGGTCCGCGCCCGCCGGCGTGGCCAGCTCGCGATAGATGTCGGCCGGCTCCACGCCATCGGCCAGCAGCGCAAGTTCGAGCGTGTAGCGGGGTCCTTGGGGCAGCGCCCGCTTGCCGGGAAATTTCTTGGGGTCGAGCAGATCGGCGATCTTTGCCGGCTTCGTCTTAGCGAAGGCCTGGCGGTCGAAGGCGAGCGCCGCCGACCAGGCCACGCTGGCGACGCCGCAAGAGTGAAGACCCCCGTCGAGAAAGTCGTCCTTCGCGTCTTCGCCCGAGGGACCGGGGTCGAGCATCGAGCTGTCCATGGTCTCGAGCAGGCCATCGCGGCAAAGCGTATCGAGCACGCCGGCGGAAAGGTCCACGACATCGACCGGCGAGGAGCCGCCGATCTTCTCTTTGATCGCGCCGAGTGTGCCGTCATAGGTCTCGGTCTTGATGCCGATGCCGGTTTTTTGCGTGAAGGGCTTGAAGTAGGCGATGTCCTGCGACTGGCCGTAGGCGCCGCCCCAGGTCGCGATGGAAAGGCCGCCCGCAGAGGGATCGTCCTGCGCGAATGCGCTCGATCCGATCAGCAGCAATCCGGCGACGCCAAGGGCGCAGCCGCACCCCCGGCCGAGCTTGCCAAGAGCCGGAAGATAGAAGCGGGGGTGGCAATAGGCTGGCGCGGGGTTCATCATCATCCTGGCTGCCGAAGCATCTCCGCCGGCGATTATTGTGGCGACGCCTGCGGCGCCAGCGGTGCGGCCTGCGGGCCGCCCTCACCCAAGGTGGGGCGATCCGCTCTGCGGATTACCGGCTGCAGCAGCGATCCGCGGATGGAAATTTCGGGCGTAGTCTGTTGGGTCAGTTGTGAGGCCTTCGCTCCGTCGATGTCGTTCGCCACGGACAGGCTCCAGTCTAGGGTCTTTTTCGGCAGATCGACACTGCCAGTGCCTGAGACGCTTCCGCGCGGCGTGCGCAGGTTCAACGACTGACATCGAATCTGGCCGGCGGCGACCCGGCAATCGGCGTCGAGCTGGCTGAAGGAACTGCCGCTGTCGCCGCTCCAGCCACTGCCGTCGAGGGGCGCCGAGGCCGCCAACAGGCGAGCGAAATCGACCGGCACCGCGCCGTCTCGGGCGGCAAGCGTGAGGGTTCCGCTCAGATTCTGGGTGAGATCGTCAAGGTCGATCCCCCGGCTCGACAACTCGGCCTTGAGGCTGCCAGTGCCTCTGATGGGGAATTTCAGATCGAGGGGGTCTAGACAGGTGTCGAGCGAAATGTCCGCGAGATTGGCAACCAAATCGAGTTGCCTCGGACTTTGCGTCACATCGACGCCGATCCGGCCGTCGGCGGACCCTCCGCATAATTCGAGTTCCCCGACGTCGCCTGAAACCGCGCCGTCTTTGGCCGTGACGGTGAAACCGCCGCGGCCGAGCTTCAGCGTGCCAGCGGCGATCTCCGCCGCCGAAATCCGCAAATCGGCGTCGAAATAATTGAGCAGTGCCCCGTCGAGCAGCGTGGCTTGGCGTGGCGGCGGGGAGCCGGTCGCGTCTGCCGGCGCCTCGCTCGTGCCGAGATAGGGATCGAGCACCAGCCGGCCAAAGGCGAGCGTCGCTTCAAGCCGGGGGCGCGCCGGCGCAAGCGTCACCGCCAGGAGCCCGATGGCCTTGTTGCCGTCAAGCGCGAAGGTTCCGTCATCGAAGGTCAGGGTCGGGCCGCTGAGGTTAAAGCTGCCGGACGCCGTGAACCCCTTCAGGCTTTCGCCTTCTGGCAGACCGACCCCGATCCAATTCAGAAACTTGCGTAGATCGTCGGTCTCGGCCCGCATATCGCCGTCGAGCTTGAACGCGCTCGCCAGGGACGCGGTGCCGGAGATCTTGGCCTTGAACGGCTTGGAAACGAGCGTGAGGCTGATGGGAACGCTGACCGCAATTTCCGTCGTGCTGGGTGAGCCGCTTTCGAGCGAGTAGCGAACGGTTGTGCCCTTGAAGACGAAGGAACCGAAGCCCGAGACCGCTCCCGTCTCCTCGCCCACATCGAGATGCGCGTAGATGTCCTTGATGGCGCCGCCATAAGCTTTGCCCAGCCTGATCCGGGCTTTACGCACATGCAGGGCGCGGACCGGAGCCGCGGCGAGAAGCTTCGAAATCTGCGCCTCGGGCATTTGTGCCGCGACGATCGCCGGCGAGGCTTGGTTGCGCAGCGTAATGCGAGGCTTCAGGAGCCTCAGCGCATCGATAGAGATGCGGCCGCGAAGGAGATCAATCAGGTCGAGAGAAACTTTCGCTTCTTTCACCTCGAAGGACTCCACCAGGGGCAGGCGGGCGCTATCCCGGATGGCGAGTTCGCCCCGGACGGAAACGTCGGGGAAGAGGCTGACGCGGACGGGTCCGGTGAATTCGACCTTGCCGCCGGTCCAGGCCGACAGCTCGGCCGCGACGCGATCGCCGAAGCGCGAGGTGTCGCCGACCAGCATTGGGAGGAGTGCGATGCTTGGAAGGAGAACGGCCAGAAGGCCGAAAAGCAGCCATTTCCAGGGTGACTGGCTACGCTTCATGCCCTCGGATCCGCCCGTATTGTTGCCCTCCGCGAGGGGTTGGGCCACCAGCCGCCCCGCCGCTCAGAACCCAGCATCTTTTAGCCCGATTGGCTGGAGATAGCGAGCCCGAGCCCGCCGATTTATTGACTTATCACAAGGCCGGGGCGTTCTCGCCCGCTCGGTTCGAGAACAAGCCACGCCGGCCCGGAAAGGCTCCCGGCCGGCCGGCGACAATCATTCCATGCAGAAGGAGAACGGGGGCGAGACTTGCAACCACGATGGTCAGCGCCGACAGCCCCGCCTCCTCGTAGCGATAGAGCGAGGCGAGCGTGAACACTTGCGTCGCCAGCGTGTCGAAGTTGAAGGGCCGCAGCAGCAGCGTCGCCGGCAGCTCCTTCATCGAATCGACGAAGACGAGGAGGGCGGCGGCGCCGAGAGCCGGGCGCAGCAGCGGCAAATGGACTTTCCACAATGTTTCGCTCACCGAGGCACCGAGCGTCCTCGCCGCCGCATCGGTATTGCGGGAGATCTTGCCGAGACCGGCTTCGATGGCTCCAAGGGATGCCGCGAGAAAGCGAATGGTGTAGGCGAGCACTAGGGCAAAGGCGCTGCCCGAGAGCAGCAGCCCGGTTGGAATGCCGAAGAATGAGCGCGCCAGCGCATCGACGCTGTTGTCGAGGCTCGCGAGCGGGATGAGCAGACCGATGGCCAGCACGGTGCCTGGAACCGCGTAGCTGATGGCGGGAATCGCGCTCAAGCCGTGGATCAGCTTGGACCTTGTTTGCCGCCGCGCATAGCCCAGCGCCACGGCGAAGATGACGGCGAGACAGGCGGCTGCGGCTGACAGCATCAGGCTGTTGGCGGCGGCGCGCCAGAATTCCGGCGACAGCCCCGCCGCGACATGAACCAGGGCGTTGTGAATGAGGACGGCGCCCGGGATCAAAAATCCGAACAACAGGGGAAGGGCGCAAGCCAGAGATGCGAGCAGGCCGGACACGCCCTCAAGCGAATCTTCCGGCAAATGCCGGTAGCGTCCAGTGGTGTGATGAAAGCGCCGTTGAGCGCGCATCGCGCGCTCGATGCCGAGCACGGCGAAGACGAAGACGAGCATGATGCACGCGATCTGCGCCGCGCCGGCGAGGCTGTTGCGGTCGAGCCAGGTATCGTAGACCGCGACGGTGAGCGTCCTCACGCCGAAAAATTCGACCGCGCCGATATCGTTGAGGGTCTCCATCAGCGCGAGTGCCACCCCGGCGGCAAGCGCCGGCCGCGCCAGAGGTAAGGCGACCTCCCAGAATGTCGCCGCGGCGGTGCGGCCGAGCGTGCGGCTCACCTCCAGCACGCAGACCGACTGGGCGAGAAAGCTCGCCCGCGCGGTGATGTAGACGTAAGGATAGAGCACCGCGCTCATCACCAAGATGGCGCCGCCGAGACTCCTGATATCCGGAAACCAATAATCTTGCGCGTTGCGCCAGCCGAACAGGCTCCGCAGCGACGATTGCAGCACGCCCGAATAGTCGAACAGCTCCAGATAGCAGAAGGCGATGATGTAGGTCGGGATGGCAAGGGGCAGCAGCAATAGCCATTCGAACATGCGGCGGCCCGGAAAGCGGTACATAGTCACGAGCCACGCCGTGCCGGTGCCGATCAGCAGCGTAAGCGCGCCGACGCCGGCCATGAGCCCAAGCGTGCGGCGCAACGCTCCGGGAAGGACGTTGGCGAGGAGATGCGGCCAGGCGTCGCCGCTCGATCCCAGCGCCAACACGCCGATGGCGATCACCGGCGCGATTGCGATCAGCGAGATGATGAGCGCCGCGATCGACCAGGCCAGATTGCCGCTTTGGCGCAGACGTGCGATGCGGCGCCGGACGGGAGATGTGGGCGGGTGAGCTCGGTCGCGGGGCATGGATGAAGCTGGCGAAGGATCCGCCGTCCGGCTCAGCTTCGCGGCGCGCGGTGATCGGTATAGGCCCGGTCGGGCGGTGCCGCGAGCGCGGCAACGACCTCTGGCGATAACAGCTGGTCCGCCTCCTGCATCGCATCGGCAAAGGAATTGGCGGCATCGATTACCGGCTCCACCAGGCTCGACCCCGTAAGCGCCAGCGCGCAGGCGCGCATGGCCGGGCAGCGCTGATGCTGCGATGCCGCGATCAGCGAGATCGCCATGCATTCGTCCCGGCAGAATCCGGCGCAGCCGAACGGGTAATATTCGATCTTGCGCGAGGCCGAAGCGCGGACAGCCCTGACCCAGCACGCAAGCTCGGTCACGGCGCGCTTGGCCCGCTCGGCGCCGAGCGCGCGCGAATAGGCGTTCCACCCGGTTTCCCAGCAGGCGATATCGCCCGTGTCATAGCCTGCGAGCCAGCAGCGGAAGCCAACCCCGACCAGCCATTCCGCCCCGCTTCTGGGACGCGGCTGCGCCTGGATCCGGCCGGGCCTTTCGATTTTGCCGTGGATGCTCATCACTCCCCCTACGAACTTGGGCCGTCATCGAAGCCGACCTTGTCGACGAGTTCGCTCGCCGTCTTGCGCAAAGCAGCGATCTCGTTGAGCGAGATCGGATCTGGCTTGAACGATCCCCAGGACTGCACCATTGGCGACCACGGCACCCCGCCCTTCACCGGATATTCGTTGTTGACCTCCGCGTAGTCCTTCTGACCTTCGTCGGAGGCAAGAAATTCCAGGAGCTTCAGCGCATTCTCCTTGTGCGGCGCGTGCTTCGCAAGAACTGCGCCGGAGATATTCACATGCGTGCCCCGCCCCTTCGTGTTGGGGAAGAGGAGGTTGACGGAGTTCGCCCACGCCTTTTGCTCGGGCTCCTTCTCGTTCTTGAGCATGGCGCCCATGTAATAGGTATTGCCGATGGCGAGATCGCATTCGCCCGAATAGACGCCCTTCACCTGCATTCGGTCGTCCCCCGCGGGCTTCCGCGCGA
The DNA here is from genome assembly GCA_038326945.1 of Hyphomicrobiales bacterium. Lineage (GTDB taxonomy): Bacteria > Pseudomonadota > Alphaproteobacteria > Rhizobiales > Methyloligellaceae > Methyloceanibacter. The sequence continues at coordinate 12,874 of JBBQKN010000009.1, read as the reverse complement.
GATTGGCCTTCAGCCCCTTGAGCCATTGCTCGGTCTCAGCCTCGCCATGGGCGGCGAGCATCGAGGCAATCAAGGCGACGTTGTAGACATGCTGACCCGAGCGGATGCAGATCTTGCCTCGCCATTTCGGGTCGGCGAGATCCTCATAGTTGATCTCGTCGAGCTTCACCCGCTCCTTCGAAGCATACACGACTCGGGCCCGGCGCGTGAGGCCAACCCAGAATCCGTCCTTGTCCCGATAGGCCTCGGGGATCGCCGTCTCCAGCGCTTCCGACTGGATCGGTTGGCCGATGCCCGCGTCCTTCGCCTGCATCAGATTGCCGACATCAACTGTCAGCAGGACATCGGCGGGGCTGTTGCGTCCCTCGGCGCCAATGCGCTCGATCAGGCCCTTCTCGGCGAAGATCACATTGACCTTGACGCCGGTCTTCTCGGTAAAGTCCTTGAACAGCGGGTCGATGAGATAGGGCTGGCGGTAGGAATAGACATTCACCTCGCGCGAATCTTCGGCCTTGGCGCCGTAAGCGAGGGTTAAGGCGAGGGGAAGAAGGGCGAGCGCGCAACAGCGCGCCAAAAGCGTCGGCATTTGCTTTCCTCCAATCGTCCGGGGTTCAAGGCCCCGGCATCGGACCAGGCGCTTTTCTCGATGCTTCGAGAAAGGGCGCATTCCTCCGCTTAAGGCGTCAGCTTGGCAAAAGTCAACGATAAAGTCTGAATTTCTAGACTTTAGAAGCCTTCTAAGCTTTGGATCGAGAGTATAGTCGCGATCTCTGAAATAAAATTGGGCGAACGCCTCCACTCAGAGCGGCGCCGTAGCAATATTCGCTTGCGGAAATGCAGTCTTCGGCGGCGGCCGCATCTGGCCTGCAAATGACTGCGGCGCTCGGCCGCACGGGGCTCAGCGCGGGGCCAGCCGGTCCGTCGGAAAGATCACATCGGCCGAGGTGCCAAGACCCCTTTCGCTCGTGATCAGCAGTCGCGCGCGGTTGGCGTCGGCCAGCGCCTTGGTAACAGGCAGGCCAAGGCCGGTACCGGCCTGTCGGCGCGGCGCGGTGTCGAGCTGGTTGAAGGGCTGCATGGCGAGGCCAATCTCGTGCTCGGTCATGCCGACGCCGTTGTCATGCACCCGCAATCGCAACTCGCCGCCTTCGATCAGCTTGGCGGAGACGATCACCTGGCCGCCGGTATTGGTGAATTTGATGGCGTTGGACAGAAGATTGAGAAGGATCTGCTTCAGCCGGCGCCGGTCGGCGATGACCGCGGGCAGAGGCGGGGCGAGCGAGGTGCGGAGCAAGATGCGCTCCCGCCTGGCCAGCGGCTGCAGGCTGTTGACGCAAGACTCCACCAGCTCGGGCAGGTCCACCGCGGTGAAGTCGAGCTCGAACTTGCCGGCCTCGATCTTGGAGATATCGAGGAGATCGTTGAGCAGGCTGAGCGCATAGAGCCCGCTCTGATGGATATCCTCGACATAGCCTTTGTAACGCGCATTGCCGATGGCGCCCAGCCGCTCCTCCAGCATCAATTCGGTGAAGCCGAGGATTGAGTTTAGGGGCGTGCGAACCTCGTGACTGACTTTGGCCAGAAAATCGAGCCGCCGCGCAACCAAGGCCGAATCGGCCTCGATTGGGTCTTCCTCCAGCTCTGGAGCGGCAGGGGGCTCAGGGTCTGGCCCGGCATCCGCTTGCAGCTCGCTGCCGCCGGGATCGATCAGGCGAATGAGCTCGAGGTCGTCGCCGAGCGGCCTGACCTCGAAGCGGACCTTGAGGCGTCTCCGGCCGCGCGTAAGCGCTTCGACCGCAATCGATCGTTCGCGCCCTGTCTCCGCATCCGGCCGCAACAGCGACGGGCCGCCGGGGACCACGGCCGCGAGACCGCCAGCCGCCCTCAACTCCTCGAAGGATCTGTGGCCGAAGGCATAAGCAAAGGCGGCATTGGTGTGGACGAGATCGCCATGGGCCAGGACGCCGATCGCCGCCGGCATCGCTTCGAGCAGCGCTTCGATGCTGGCGCGACTCAATGACAGCGTTTCGAGCCCGAGGGCACCGGCGGGCGAGAGCGATCCCGGTCCACGCAAGACGCGTCCTTGCACGGCGCGGGCGATATGCTCCAGGGCCTCGCGGTCGGACTGCGTATCGCCCAACCGTCTCGGCTGCACCGGATCGGCCAGGGCTGGCTTTGGGAGGAGAGACTGCGTCAAGACAACTTTCGCCGTAACATGGGGCCAACCTGCTGTTGCAGCTCTGAGCCAGGTTTAGTGGGGCTGAAACGACTCATCCACTAAGTTTAGGCCGATGGCGGGCTTTGCTCTAGCGCCAAAGTCGGAATGGCCTGCAATCGTCAGGATTGAAAAAAAATAGCTGATTCGGTAAGCAAACGGCTTGTGTTTTCGCATCGCAATAACTATTATTGCACTGCACCATAAATCTTACGGCTGGTCCCGTCGTTCCGGCCGTTTCGACAAATATAGCCCCCCAGCCGAGAGGTGACCCCATGGAGAAAACTCCCCCCTTCACTCCCCAAGCCGCCGCCGAGCAGGCGCGCGAGGCGTTCCGCAAAAGCACCGAGCAGTTCGAGAAGCTTTCGATGGATGCGACCGTACCCGAGAGCGTTCGGGCGCTGGCCGAGCAGACCGTAAACCAGACCCGCGAAGCCTATGAGCGCGGCAAGGATGCGCTGGAAGAGGCCGTCGACGCGCTTGAGCGGTCCTTCGACGCCGCGGGCCAGGGCGCTGCCGCCTACAACCGCAAGCTCATCGACATTGCCCAACGCAATCTGAACTCAGGCTTCGACCTCGCCAAGAATTTGGCCGGCGCCAAGAACGTCACCGAGTTCGTCGAACTCCAATCCGCCTTCATCCGCCACCAATTCGACGTCTTCGCCAATCAGGCGGGCGAGATTCGGGCGCTGACGACGAAGATCGCGGCCGATACCACCGAGCCGATCAAGGCCCAAGTGACCCGCAACATGGAGACCATTCGCAAAGCCTAGTGCTTTCGATCTCTTGTGCGCGCAATGGCGACCGTTGAGGGCAAAGTAAGTGTAAGCGTTTGCATCAGGCCCGGGTCGCAAAGCCCGGGCCTTCTGTTTCGTCGCCAGGCTTCGGATCTGGCTTGGTATCGCCCTCGCGCTTGCAACCCTTGCCGCCTGCGCATAGGTTCGCCCGCAAGCTTCGCCAGTTGCCGCTGTAGCTCAGTTGGTTAGAGCGCTTGACTGTGGATCAAGAGGTCGGTGGTTCGATCCCGCCCAGCGGTACCAATTCCTCCCAACCCCGCCGATGTGGAGGGGCCGGTTTTCAGCGAAGCGTTTCAACATAGGCAACCATGATGCGGATTTCGGTCGATACCTTTACGGGCCATGGCGGAGTGGAGATGCCCCGGAGACTTGACCTCGATGGGCGCGAGGTTGAGGTCGCCGATAACCTCGATCAGTGGCACGGCGCGGAGGACCGCTACTTCAAGGTCAGGGGCCATGACGGCAATACCTACATCCTGCGCCTCGACGAGGGGCGGGCGGAATGGGAGCTGATCATGTTCCAGAGCCCCAAATCCGAGGGAACCGAGATCGACTTCCATGCCATCAAAGAGCCAAGGGGCGGTGTCAGGATGTAGGGTCCTTCGGGGAAAGACTAAGAGTCCCAAGGACTAAGACTGGCATCGTGGCCCATAGGCCCCTGGCCGAACACCGGCCCAAGTAAAAGGAAAGCATGTATTAAGCATCGGGACTGCGACAAGTACCCCGACTACACTGAAAAAGCTTGATTTTTGGGCTCCGTGACCCCATTTTCAGCCAACGAGGCGTTCCCGGCTGAGACGCCACGGCGCCAGCGGCCGTAATCCCGAAAAATCATCGGCAAATCGGTGCGGACTCATCACTGGCCGACTTTGGCCAGAATTGCGGCTTTCGCCGCCAGCCACGTCTCCGGCCCCAGAGGAGCAGTTTCGAATGGATTCGCTGCGGAATTTTCAGTTTGAAGCCGAAAACGACGGGTCTGCCGTCGTGCGTCGGGCTGACTCCGCTCCTCCGCCGCCTGCGACCGCGGACGAGCAGGGCGCGGCGGCCGTGGTGACGAGCGTTGCCCGTCGCGCTGCCGACGTGGGACCGACGCGCGATCCGCTCGACATCTATTTCCGTCACATCGCCGAGGCCGACCTGCTCACCCGCGAGGAGGAGCTGACCTTGGCCAAAGGCATCGATGCGGCCCAGCAGGAACTCCTGGTCGCGCTTTGCCGCATTCCTCTCGTCCTCCAGCGCATCGGTGCTTGGGCTGAGGGATTGCGCGAGGGGAGCATCCGGCTCGGCCATTTGGTCGACGGTGCGCCGACCCCTAGCAGCCCCGACGCCGCCGACGACAAGCAGGATGACGACGATGCCCGCCGGAATGCGAGTGCCGAGGAGGCAAGCCTCGTCTCCCGGTTCGAGCTCATCGCCGCTTTGAGCCTCGAGATCGCCGGCCTCACGCAGAAGCGCATCGCGGCGCTCGGCCGGGGCAAGGAGCTGTCGCGCCCCGCCCGCAAGCGGTTGGACGAGCTGCTGCCCCGGGTCGTGCATGAGATTACCGGCCTCAATCTGCAGCAGGACCGCATCTCCGATCTGCTGACGGAGATTGAAGGCGAGGCGCGAAATTTGCGCGAGACCGAGCGCGAGCTGCTGCAATTGGCCGAGAGCTGCGGCATCGCCCGGCCCGAGGCGATGGACCGCCTGTTCGGCCGTGAACTCGCCCCCGATTGGCTCGATGTCGGCGCCTCTCGCGCCGACAAGGCTTGGCGCGCTTTGGTCAAGACCAGGGGCGAGCGCCTGACCGAGCTTGCCACGAAGTTCAAGGCGATCGCCGAGCTGCTGAGGCTGCCCCTGTCGGAGCTTCGCGTTGCCCTCACCGCTGCAAGCCAAGCCCGGCGCAAGCTCAAGCGGCTGCGCGAGGACATGGTGCGCGCGCATCTGCGTCTCGTAGTGGCCATCGCCAAGAAATATCGCGGCTACAGCTCGCTCGATCTGCCGGATCTCATCCAGGAGGGCAATCTCGGCCTCATGCGCGCGGTCGAGAAGTACAATTACCGCCACGGCGTCAAGGTCTCGACCTACGCCATTTGGTGGATCAGGCAGTCGATCACGCGCGCCATGGCCGACCAGGGCCGCATGATCCGCGTGCCCGTGCACATGACGCAAACCGCGCGCAAGGTTCAACGCGAGCGGCGCAAGCTGCATCAGCAGCAGGGACATGAGCCCGGCGCCGACCAGATCGCCGCGCGCTCTGGCATCGCCAAGACCAGCGTCGAGCAGGCCCTGTCTCTGGTGCAAGACCCCATGTCGCTCGATATTCCCGTGGGCGAGGATGGCGACGCCACCTTGGGCGATCTGATCGAGGCGACCGATGCCGTCGATCCGCACGCCGCGGCGGAAGCCGCCGCGCTCAGGAAATGCGTGGCCGAGGCGCTGGCGCAGCTGACGCCGCGCGAGGAGCGCATCTTGCGCATGCGCTTCGGCATCGGCATGTCCGACCACACGCTCGAGCAGGTCGGCAATGTGTTCGGCGTGACCCGCGAGCGCATCCGCCAGATCGAAGCCAAGGCCCTGGAGAAGCTCGGCCACCCCGCGCGCGCGGGCAAGCTCTCGACCTTCACCGAGTAATCGTCGGCAGGACTCTGTATCGGCGGCATGAATTGGAGGGGCCGTGAACTACACGGCCCCTCCAACCGCGCCTCGGATCCGAGGCCTCGATTCGATTAGTCCAGCATGAAGGAGATCTTGGCGTTGATCCGGTACCTGCCGATCTTGCCGTTCTCCACGGTCGCTTCGTGGTTCTTGATGTAGATCGAACGGATGTTGCGGACTGACTTGCTTGCGATCGTAACTGCGACCTGCGCCGCATCCTCCCAGCCTTTATCGGACTCCGCCAGAACCTCGATCACTTTCAGCATGCTCATTGTGCTCTCCTTGCTTGAGGTACGCTTCACGGACAACCGTTCCCTGCAAGGGCCGCCGCTCTCGATTGGGAGAGTATAGACCAGACGGGGCGATGCGTTGACCCACCTCAAGCCTCGAAGACGCCTGCGCGCGAAAACAGTTCGGACACCGCCGCGCGGCTGGTAAAAGGCGCCCATGTCCGCGCGCATTCTCTACGTCGTCACCGAGGATTGGTATTTCCTCTCCCACCGCCTGCCCATGGCCCGCGCCGCGCAAAAAGCGGGCTATGAGGTCCATGTTGCGACACGGCTCAACCGCGGCAGGGCCGCGATCGAGGCCGAGGGTTTCACCCCGCACGCGCTCGACTGGCGCCGCGGCAGCCTCTCGCCTCTGCACAGCATCGCCGGTGTGCTGGAGCTGCGGAAGCTGTTGCGCGGCCTCAAACCCGGCATCCTTCACAACGTCTCGCTGAAGCCGGTGCTGCTCGGCACGACCGCCAGCCTGGGCCTCTCGACCATGGCCGTGGTCAATAGTCTGACCGGCCTCGGCACCCTGTTCATCGGCAATCACGGCGGCGGCGGCTTCACGCGCTCCGTCGTCCGGGCGGCGCTGAGAGGGTTGCTCCGGCGCTCGAACAGCCGCACCATCGTGCAGAATCCGGACGACCGGAGTTTCGTTCTCGATCTTGGCGTGCCTCTGGCTAACATCGACCTGATCCCGGGCTCAGGCGTCGACACCGCCTATTTCACGCCGATGCCTGGACCGCACCCGCCCGTGACCGCCGCCTATGTCGGACGCATGCTCGCCGATAAGGGCGTGCAGACGCTAATTGACGCTTATGCGCTGGCGACCTCGCGCGGGGCCAAGCTCCAGCTCCTGCTTGCCGGCGATTGCGACCGTGAGAATCCGGGCTCGCTCGCGCCGGAGCAGCTGAAGGAGTTCGCCTCTGCCTTCGGGATCCATTGGCTCGGCCATGTCGGCGACATTCGCGAGGTCTGGACGCGCGCCCATTTCGCCGTGCTCGCCTCGCGCCGCGAGGGCCTCCCCAAAAGCCTGCTCGAAGCGGCCGCCTGCGGCCGGGCCATGGTCGCGACCGATACGCCCGGTTGCCGCGAGATCGCGATTCAAGACGAGACGGCGCTGACGATCCCGGTCGATGACGTCGAGGCCCTTGCCGAGGCCCTGACCCGCCTCGCCGGCGATGCGGAAATGCGCGCGCGCTTCGGCAAGAATGCGCGGGCGCTGGTGGAAGCAAAATTCTCCAACGAAATCATCGGCAAGGAGATCGTCGCGCTCTACCGCTCGCTGAAGCCTGTCTAACGAGACCGCCGCAAGCTCCTCTCGACCTCTCCCCAGCGGGGAGAGGTCGCGCCGAAGCTTGCTTCGGTGCGGGTGAGGGGGTCTCAACATCGCGAGCTTCGCTTATTCGACCAAACCTCACTCGTCATGCCGGGCCTTGTGCCGGGCATCCACGAATTTTTCTCGAAGAGGCTGGAAACGTGGATGCCCGGGACCAGTCCGGCCATGACGCAAGAACGAGAGCTAGTTGGTCCCAGCGCCGTTGCCCGGTCCGCGCATCATCCTGGCGATGCCCTCCGGCGTCTGGATGCGAGGCATCCAGCCAAGACCTCTCAGCTTGGCGGCATCGATGACGAAGCTGCCCGACAGCCGTTCCCATTCCGCTTCCTTGCCGAACGTGGCCATCAAGCGCTTCACCGCGCCGACGGGGGCGCGCAGAAGGTGCGGCTTGCGGCCGAGCCCCTCGCGCATGGCGGTGACCAGATCGGCGACACTGATCGGCTCCGGATCGGCGACCAGGAACGTCTCGCTTTCGGCCCGGGCGGAGGTAAGCGCAAGGTCGATGGCGGAGGCGAGATTCTCGAGCGCGAGCAGCGAGCGCTTATTGTCGAGGGCACCGAAGGGAAGCGGCATCGGCGTTTGCGCCAAGGTGGCGAGGCTCGCGATATTCCCCTTCACCCCCGGGCCGTACACCACGGCCGGGCGGAGCACGGTAAAGTCCACGCCACTCTCCCCGAGCAGCCGCTCGGCCTCGAGTTTCGCCCGGCCATAGGCATCGGTCGGCCGGGCCGCATCCGTCTCCGTGATCACATGGTCCGCGGCAAGCCCGGCTTGCGCCCGCACCGACGACATCAGCACGAAGCGCTCGATCTTTGCGCGCGCGGCCTGCGCCAGCTCGCCCACGGCATCGGCGTTGATGCGGACGTAGAGTTCGTCCGGCAGAACTCCGGGTGCGTGCGCGATGCCAGCAAGATGGAGAACGCGGCTCGTCCCTTCCAGCAGCGGCGACCAGTCGGCGGGGCGTGAAAGATCGGGCATGGCCACGCGCTCGACATGCGCCATCGCTGGGATGGCGCCCGGATCGCGCGCCGCGGCGCGCACCTCCCAGCCACCCTTGGCCAGCGCGCGAACGACATGCTTGCCGATAAAGCCGGAGGCGCCGGTGACGAGGACGGTTCTTTGCTTCGTCTGCGACGGACTCACGTGGCGCCTCGCGCGAGCGAAAAGAGCACATAGCCGGTGGCGAGCAGCCCAAGCGCGAGCAGCAAAACATCGGCGACGGTCGAGTGGGTCAGCGCGGTGGCGACCGCCAGGCTCGCGAGCAGCAGGCCGAGCACGAAGATCCGCGCGGTGACCTCCGGGGCCGACAGACCGTTGATCACTGCCTGCTGATAGAAATGCGAGCGATGCGCGCTGAAAATGTGCTCGCGCCGATAGAGCCGGCGCAGCAGCGTGATGGTCGAGTCCGCGATGGTATAAAGCGCCAGCAGCAGCGCCGCGGCGACATCCGTGCCCGCGACGCTGATCAGCAGGAAGGCGAGCAGGAGCCCGATCGGCAGACTGCCGGCATCGCCGAGAAAGACACGTGCGGGATGCTTGTTGAAGAATGCAAAGCCGAGCATGCCGCCAAGCAGCGCCAGCGCGAGGAAGCCGACGCTTCCCGGCACCGCGCCCAGGGCTTGAAGTGCCGCGACGCCCAGCGTCATCGGCACCACTTGCGCCGCCGTGATCCAGTCGAGCCCGTCGAGGAAGTTGACGGCGTTGACGAACCAGACGGTGCCGAGCACTAGCAGAGCGCGCTCGACCACGAGCGGGAGAAATTCGGGAAACAGCCGCAGGCTTTCGGGCAGGCTGAACACCATCAGGAGGGCGGCGAGGGCCTGGCCGAGGAAGCGCCACGACACCGGCAGCGCGCGGAGATCGTCGGCGAGCCCGAGCAGAGTGAGAGCGCAGGCGCCCACAAGCACAGGGACGAGCGCCGCCACGCTTCCGGCGGGGCGCGAGAACAGCCACCACGCCGCGATGACGATCAGCAGCGCCAGCACGACCGCGACGCCGGCGCCTTGAGGGGTGGCGGTGGCGTGGGACGAGCGCGCATTCGGGTGGGCGAGGAGATAGCGCACGAGCACCGGCTTCAGCAGCACGATCAGCGCGGCGGCAATGGCGGCGGTTCCAGCCACCACGGCAATCGCCAGCGCAAGCGTTCCCGCTTCCATCGCCTCAATGGAGCATGCGCGAGATCGGCTGCCACTCATCCTTGAGCGGCGCCGGGTGGCCGGTGCTTCCCGGCGTGTAGCCCTCGACCGTGGCGCGAAGCATGTCATGCAGATCGGCCAGATTTTGCCTCTGGATCGCGTCGTCGAGGCGCTCGAGCGCCGCGACCAGTTCGGCGTAAGGAAGGATCGGCTCGGAATTCTTGAAGATGCGCGGATGGTTGGTGCCGGTCGTGTTCTCGCCGATCAGAAGCTCCTCGTAGAGCTTCTCGCCCCGCCTCAAGCCGACATATTCGATGGCGATATCGCCATCGGGATTGTTGTCGTCGCGCAGCTCAAGTCCCGACAAGCGGACCATGGTGCGCGCGAGGTCGTCGATCTTCACCGGCGTCCCCATGTCGAGCACGAACACCTCGCCGCCGCTGGCCATGGCTCCGGCCTGGATCACGAGCTGGGCCGCCTCGGGGATCGACATGAAATAGCGGATGATCTCCGGATGTGTCACGGTCACCGGGCCTCCGGCCTGGATCTGATTGCGGAAGCGGCGCACCACCGAACCGGACGAGTCGAGCACATTGCCGAAGCGCACCATGGTGAAAATGGTCGAGCCGCCGCGCTCGGCCAGGCCCTGGAGGATCAACTCCGCCAGCCGCTTGCTCGCGCCCATGATGTTGGTGGGGCGCACCGCCTTGTCGCTCGACACGAGCACGAAACGTTCGACCCCGAGCTCCTTGGCGATCTCCGCCAGCCCCAGCGTACCGAAGGTGTTGTTTTGCAAGCCGGTGAAAGGGTTCTGCTCAACCAGGGGAACATGCTTATAGGCGGCGGCGTGGTAGATCACCTCGATGCCGAAATCGCCGATCGTGCGCGCGACGAGCTTGCGGTCGAGCACGGAGCCCAGCACCGCGACGATCTTCGTCTCGATCGCGGCGGCCTCTTCCGCCTCCTTCGCCATTTTGCGCTTGATCTCCTCGATCTCCATCTCGATCTCGTACAGCGCGACCTCGGACAGCTCGACCAGGATCAGCGCCTTCGGTGCAAGAGCCAGCAGCTGCCGCGTCAGCTCCGACCCAATCGAGCCGCCGGCGCCGGTGATCATCACCACCTTGTCCTTCACATGCGCGGTGAGCAGCCCAAGCTCCGGCGTCACGGGATCGCGCCCGAGCAGATCCTCGACCTCGATCGGACGGAGGTCGCTCACCTCGACATGGCCCGAGGCAATTTCTTCCAGCGCCGGCAACGTCTTCACCAGGACCGGGAAGGGCTCGAGCGCCTTGATCGCGGTGCGGCGTTCGCTCCGGAGCGCCGAGGGCATGGCGAGCAGCACCTCCTTGACGTTCTCGGTGGTGATCACCTTGCCGATCTTCCCGGGGCGGAGCACCTTGACGCCGTGCACCACCTGGCCCGCGAGCGAGGGATTGTTGTCGATGAAGGCGACCATGTTGTACTGGCCGGTCTCGTTCAGGGCGCGGAGCAGTTGAATGCCGGTAGTGCCTGCGCCGTAAATGATGACGTTCTTGCGCTCGTCGAAGCTCACGCCCTTATGCTGAGGCGCGGCCCGAAGCAGCAGCGATGCCGCCCATTGCCTGGAAAGACGGATGAGCCCCGCGGCGATCAGGCCGTAGATCACCACCACCGAGCGCGGATGTCCCTTGATGCCCGACAGCAGCACCAGCAGAGCCCAGGCGAGCACGGCGATGATCACCGCGACATAGATCCGCGTGGTGCCCTCCGGCCCGATGAAGCGGGTGACGAGTTTGTAGAGGCCGCGCAGGTGAAAGGTGATGACGCCGATGATGGGGGCGGCGGCGAACAGCGCCACCATGCCGATCGATTCCGGCACGTAGAATTGGCTCAAGCGCAGCGAATAGGCGGCCCACAGCGCGACCGACAGCATCGCGGCGTCGTTGAGCATGAGCAGGGTCCGCTTGAACCAGCGCGGACGCTCGACGAGCCAGATGGCTGAACGCATTTGAGGGCCACCCCCGAACCGGCGCCTTTGGCCGGACCCCTGATGCTTTGGTGCTGGCCTCGAATTTCGAGTGCGCCGCACCATAACCGATGCCTCGTGCCAACGGAAGCAGGCACCAAAGCGTGTTTAGCAGCAGAAAGCCGGCAAAAAAAGGCCGCGTTCCATACGCGGAGGCCTAGCCCAGGACTATTACATGCAGGCGCTTCGGCCCGTGCGCACCCCGCACGATGGTCTGCTCGATATCGGCGGTCCGTGACGGCCCGCTGATAAGGTTGACGGTTCGCGGCAGACCGCCCTCGCCATAGATCGTCCGCAGGCGGTCGAACCCCTCCTCATAGCAGCCGACAATGTCGCCGGCGCGGATTAGGATGGTGTGGGACTCGGGCAGGAAGGCAAGCGTCGTCGGATTGTCGGTGCCGGAGACGAGGAACAAGGTGCCGGTCTCCGCCGCGGCCGTGATCGCGCGCGACAAGGCGGCCCGATCTTGGCCGTCGGCTGGGCCCAATCGCCGCTCAACCGCGACCGAATCCCAGGGGAGCGCCGCCAGCACCGCATCGCCGCCGAGGCGCAGGCAGAGAGGAAGATCGTGCGCGCGAAGATCGCCGGCGATGGCGCGGACGGCGTCCTCCGGCGTGGCGGCACGCGTGACGCTGGCCCCTTGATCGGCGAGCATCGTCTCGAACGAGCGCAGCAAGGCCTCCCGCTCGACCCTCGCCCGCGCCGGGATGGTGCCGCGAGGATGGCGCTTGAGCCGATCCTCGACCGCGGCCAGTCGCGAGGACGCATCGGCGCGAACGCCAAGCGCCACCCGGACGCGGGACAAGATCGCGGCACGCGCATCGGCGGCGGCGCTCATCGCCCCCTGCTCCTCTGGCGATAAAGCGCGTGGAAGGTCCGGCCTTCCGGCGCGGGCAGATCGCGGGTCGCAATCCAGGCTCCGGCGAGGGGCAGCGTGCGAAATCTGCCCCGGGGCCCCGCGAGACGGGCGAGCAACGGCATCAATGTTCCAGCAAGCGCGTGGTAGAGGCGGGGTCGACGGGCGGCGAAGGCCCAGAGAGCGAGCGCGGCACGCTGAGTAAATGGCGGGTCGCCGCGGTCAAAATCGCGCTCCCGCCATTTCCGCATCAGCGCCGGCAAGGGGATCGCCATGGGGCAGACCTCCTCGCAGCGGCCGCAGAAGCTCGACGCATTGGGGAGGTCGCGGGAATGGTCGATGCCGACAAGCGCCGGCGTGAGCACCGCGCCCATGGGACCCGGATAGACCGAGCCATAAGCGTGGCCGCCAATGGCGCCATAGACCGGGCAATGATTGAGGCAGGCGCCGCAACGGATGCAGCGGAGCATGTCGCGGAACTCGCCGCCCAGCATCTCGCTCCGTCCATTGTCGAGAAGCACGACGTGATACGCGGCCGGCCCGTCAAGATCGCCGTCACGGCGGGGACCGGTGGCGAACGTCGTATAGGCGGTGATCTCCTGTCCCGTCGCCGAG
>JBBQKN010000008.1:0-90702 GCA_038326945.1 Hyphomicrobiales bacterium | reverse complement strand
ATCGAGGGTTGAGTTCCGTGCGCCATGGCAAAGCGCGCCGCGAAATCCGAGCAGGTCCGGCCGCAGGTCCAGGAGCTCCGGCACGTCCTCCCGGGTGAGCGAGCCGGCCAGTCCGACGCTCAATCCTTGGGCTTTCGCGCTCGCCACGAAGCCGGCGAGCTCGGGAAGCGTGACATGGTCGCGAAGCGAACCGGAGCGTTTGTCCACGGTATCAAGCATGATTCCGAATGCTCCAAGGTTCGCCGCGGCGGCGACGGGGTCGAAGCAAGGCTTGCGGTCGGCAAAGATCACGAGGATGAGGCGGACGCTCCGCGCCACGGGTCGAAGCGCGTCGAGGCAGGCGCGTGGATCGCCATCGGCGAAGAGCCCGATCTTGACGAAATCGACGCCCAAACGCGCGCGCTCCAGTACCGCATCGCCAATCGCTTGCGGCTGCATGGGCAGATCGCCGATGGTGGCGCTGATGATTGCGCGCCCGGCCATGGCAGAAACGATGGCCTTGGTCGTCTCGCCATCGACGGCGCCAAGGGCCCCCTGGCTCGGCTCCTTCAAGTCGACGATGTCGGCCCCGGCGAGACGCGCGATCTCGGCCTCGGCCGCATCGCGCACGCTGGCAAGGAAGAGCGCCCGCCCGGCGCGGCCAGGCGACGGCAAAGAGGATGCGTCAGCCATTACCGGAACCAGCCGAAGAGACCGCCACCGCCGCCGCCGCCGCCCCCGCCGCCGCGACGGCCTCGGCCCTGGGCCTGGCCCGGCCCACCCCAGGGCGAGTCCCAACCCCCGGTGCCTTCACGCGCGACCGGCCTCGCCGCCGCTTTCGGCTTCCTAAGCTTGATCTCGTTGGCACGACCGTCAGGGTCGGTGACCACCACCGACAGAGCCTGCCAGTTCCACTTGGCTGAATTCTCACCCCAGCTATAGGGCTCGATGGAGACCACCTTGTTGGCCCAAAGGTCCACAATCGCCGTATAGACGAGGTCCTGTTCGGCGCCCTCTCCCAGATCCCCGGCGTAGTAGCGGAGCAGCCCAATGCCGGCGAGCGCGTCCTTCATCAGGCTCCATTCGAGGATATTCGGTTTGCCCGAGCCGAACATCTCAAGCTCGGCCCGAAGCTTCGGGTATTTCGGGTTGCTGGCGATGTAGCGGCCGGGAGTCGGCTCCTTGATCACCCAGTCGGAGACGGGTGGCCCCAAAGGCAGTCCCTGCTCCGCCGGCACCTCCTGGTCGAGCTTGACCAAGGCATCCCGGCTCTCGGACTGGAAGGGATCGAGATCGAGCGCACGGCGGTAATCGGCGATGGCCTCATCCGTCCGGCCCATGGCCCGATAGATATCGGCCCTGACGCGCAAGGCCGTTGCATCGTCTGGCGCCAAGGCGAGAGCCTGCTGGACATCGGTGAGAGCGACAGGGTCCGGTGGAGGGGCGGCGGCCTCGGCAACGTCTACGGCTGCCGACTGGTTGATGGCCGCAGCCACACTATTGGGGTCGGTCGGGGCAATGGCCTCGACGCCGGTCGCGGCTGGTGTACTTCCGGGGTCTCCTGGCCTCTCGGCAGCAGCGACGGCAGCGTTTGGATCGACCGGCACCTCAGCAGTAGCGGAGACGGCAGCGCTTGGATCGGTCGGAACCCCGGCCGCAGCGGAGACGGCGGCGTTTGGATCGGCCGGCACCCCAGCCGCAGCGACGGCAGGGTCTACATCAGCCGGCACCTCAGGAGCGCTGGCATCGGCAGGAGTCTCGGCTCCGGCTGGAGCCGCGGCATCCGCCGCGGGCTGCTTGGCGACCACGGATTCGGCAACCGGCGCCGGCGGCTTAGGCGGGTTGGCCTGCAGCTCGACGTCGGCGCGCATGGCGTAGGCCCTCGCATCCTGAGGCGCCAATTCGATGGCATGGGTGAAATCGGCGACGGCATCGTCCGAACGGCGGACCTGCGCGTAAACATTGCCGCGCTCGAGGTAGGCGTCGACGAAGTCAGGCTTGAGCTCTACCGCCTTGTTCAAATCCTCCAAGGCGGGGTTGTACTTCTTGTCGCCAGCATAGGACTTGGCGCGCAGCAGCAAGACGTCGGGCTGCTCCGCTTTGGCGGCAAGCACCTGGGTGAAGTCGTCAGCGGCCTCCTTGAACTTTTCGAGCGCGAGGTTCGCCTCTCCGCGGTTCTCATAGGCTGCGTCATATTTCGCATTGAGGCTGATCGAGCGCGTGTAGTCGCGCAGCGCCGCATGATAACGCTTGAGCGCGGCATGCGCCTTGCCGCGGCCGTTGAAGGGAACCGCGCTTGTCGGCATCAGCTCAACCGCCTTGCGGAAATCCTGGAAGGCCAATTCGTACTGGGCCAGCGCCGCGCGCGCATTGCCACGATTATTGTAGGCAGCGCCGTAACTGGGGGAGAGCGCGATGGCGCGGTCGAAATCCTTCACCGCCTCCTCGGGATGGCCGAGATCCATGAGCGCGTTGCCCCGGTTGTTGTAAACCGATCCGTTTTCGGGCGAGATCTGGATCGACTGATTGAAATCGTCGACCGCTTCTTTGGTCTGCTTCAGGCGCCACTTGGCAACCCCACGGTCGCTGTAGATGCTGGCCTTGATGAAGTCGGCGATCTCCGGATTGGACAGGGCCTCGTCATAGGCGGCGACAGCCTTATCGTATTGGCCGCGCAGGAGCGCCGCGGCACCCTCCCGCGCGCGGAGCAGTGTCACATCGTCGGCAAAGGCCTCGCCCGCACCTGCAATCAGGACGAGGACGAGCCCGCAAAGCTTTAGCCAGTTTGGTGTCATGAGCCCATGACGGAACAGGGCCGATTTCGGCCATTCCTCTCCCATTTCCCCATAATGTCCAACTATGTCAACATCCGGTCACTGGGCGGTCATGCTGCCGCCATCCCCCAGCCATTTCCGCCAGCTCCCGCAACACCGCCGGCAGCATGTTGGGCAAATCCTCGGCGATCAGGCCAGGGCCGAAAAGCTGAGCCGCCCGTCCATGCATCCAAACGGCGCAGGAGGTGGCGGCAAAGGCTTCCATGCGTTCAGCCAAAAGGCCGAGCACCATGCCGGCGAGCACATCGCCGCTACCCGCGGTGGCGAGCCAGGAGCTGGTGGTCGCGTTGATCGAGGCCGTGCCTCCGGGCGCGGCAACAACGGTATCGGCACCCTTCAGCAGCACGATCGCACCGGAACGAGCGGCGGCGGCGCGCGACCGCGAGAGCTTGCCGCCAGCTTCGGAGCCGAACAGCCGCGCAAACTCGCCCTCATGCGGCGTGAGCACGACGGGCGCGTCCCGGTGGGCGATGGCCGCGAACAGCGTCGGCGCGTCCATGGCGAAGGAGGTCAAAGCGTCGGCATCGAGCACCATGGCCGCCTTGCTGGCGAGCGCGGTCAGGACCATCGCCTTGGTCCGCTCACTCACACCGGCACCAGGGCCGATCAGCACCGCGTTCTTGCGCTCATCCGCCAATAGGTCCGCAAGCTCGGCGGCGTTGTCGGCCTGCCGCAACATGATCGCCGTCAGCTGGTTTGCATTGATGTCCAGGGCCTCTCTAGGCGAGGCGACGGTGACGAGTCCCGCCCCCGCGCGCAAGGCGCCGATCGCGCCGAGCCGCGCCGCCCCGGTGCTGAAGGCTGGGCCGGACAGGACGACGGCATGGCCTCTCGCATATTTATGGGCTTGCGGCTCCGGCCAAGGGAAATCGTGGAGCCATTGAGCCGGGTCATTGACGAAGGTCCTAGGCTTGACGACGCCAAGCACGCTTTCGGGGATGCCGATATCGGCCAGCCTCACCTCCCCGCACGCTTCGCGCCCGGGAAGGAGGAGATGGCCCGGCTTCAAGCGAAAGAAGGTGACCGTCGCCATGGCGCGAACCGCGACGCCCTGGATGGCGCCGGTGGTGCCGTCGATTCCGCTCGGAACGTCGACCGCCACCGCGGGGATTCCGCTCTCGTTCACCGCCTCGATCAACGCGGCAAGCTTGCCCTCGATGGGACGCGCGAGCCCCGCCCCGAACAGGGCGTCGACCACGACGTCGGCGCGTGCGAGCAGTTCGGCGTCCAAGGGCTCGACCGCGCCAGTCCAGTCCTTGGCCATGGAAGCGGCGTCCGGCGGCAGGCGCCCGATATCTCCGTTGAACCCGAGACGAACCGCGTAGCCCCGCTCCAGCAGATGGCGCGCAGCGACGAAACCGTCGCCACCATTATTGCCGGGTCCGCAGAGCACGGCGACCACGCCCGCGTCTGGGAAACGTCGCGCGACCTCATCGGCGACGGCGGCGCCGGCGGCCTCCATCAGCCCCAGGCCGGACACGCCAGCTTGGATTGCGAGGCGGTCGGCCTGCGCCATTTCGTCCGAGGTCAACAGTTCAGCCATGTGCACGCATGATCATGGAGCCCAGGATGGGGCAATGCCGCACCGAAGACAAAACGTGGGGCGGGGGTAGAGCTTCTGCTGAAATCCTATGCATCTTGCCTAAATCCTAGGCTATGGTTGCCCCGGCGACCCCACAGGGTCGCACCGACAGACCCCAAGATCCTGTAAACACAAGGAAAACTCCTTCTGCAAAGATTGGCATAGGGCGTGCTTGGGCGCCACTGGAGTGCTGGAGGCTACGGGCGAGAGCGCGCGGCCTAGGTGTTTTTGTTTGCCCATCGGGGAGGTGCGGTAAAAAACATGAAGAAGATTGAAGCGATCATCAAACCGTTCAAGCTCGACGAAGTCAAAGAGGCCCTGCAAGAGATTGGACTGCAGGGCATCACCGTCACGGAAGCCAAGGGGTTCGGACGCCAGAAGGGCCATACCGAGCTCTATCGCGGCGCCGAATATGTGGTCGACTTCCTGCCCAAGGTGAAGCTGGAGCTCGTGCTCGGCGATACCATGGTCGACAAGGCCATCGAGGCCATCATCGCTTCAGCCAAGACTGGCCGCATCGGCGACGGGAAGATCTTCGTGTCGAATGTGGAAGAGGCCGTGCGCATCCGCACGGGCGAGACGGGAAATGACGCCATCTGATACATAACGCCAAGTGAGGCCGGCCGGATCGACACTGTTTCTGACCGCCGAACTCGGGCCCACAAGGCGGCATCATACGCGAAGGACAGGGGAGTAAAATGGCAGACGCTAAGCAGCTAGTGAAAAAGATCAAGGACGAGGAGATCAGATTCGTCGACATCCGCTTCACCGATCCGCGTGGCAAGATGCAGCACGTCACCATGGATTCGGGGGTGATGGACGAGGACGCCTTCACCGACGGAATCATGTTCGACGGTTCGTCGATCGCAGGCTGGAAGGCCATCAATGAATCCGACATGAAGCTCATGCCGGACGTGGACTCGGCCGTCATGGACCCGTTCTTTGCCCAAGCCACGCTCGCGGTGTTTTGCGACGTGCTGGAGCCTTTGACCAACGAGCCCTATGAGCGCGACCCGCGCTCGATCGCCGGCAAGGCGGAAGCCTATCTCCAGCAGACCGGCATTGGCGATGTCGCAGTGTTCGGACCCGAGCCCGAATTCTTCGTCTTCGACGATGTCCGCTTCGCGACGCAGCCGTTCAATTGCGGTTACCGGATCGACTCGATGGAGCTGCCGTCCAACATGGACACCGAATATGAGATGGGCAATCTTGGTCACCGCCCCCGCACCAAGGGCGGCTATTTCCCCGTGCCTCCGGTCGATTCGGCGCAGGATCTCCGCTCGGAGATGCTGAGCGTCATGGCGGATATGGGCGTCGTCACCGAGAAGCATCACCACGAGGTGGGCGCGGCCCAGCACGAGCTCGGCGTCAAATTTGGCCCGCTGGTGAAGACCGCCGACGCCATGCAGATCTACAAATATGTGATCCACAACGTGGCGCAGGCTTACGGCAAGACCGCGACCTTCATGCCGAAGCCCGTCTTCGGCGACAACGGCTCCGGCATGCATACCCACCAATCGATCTGGAAGGGCTCCACGCCGATCTTTGCCGGGGACAAATATGCCGACCTGTCCGACACGGCGCTGCATTACATCGCCGGCATCCTGAAGCATGCCAAGGCGCTCAATGCCTACACCAACCCCACCACCAACTCCTATAAGCGACTGGTACCGGGCTATGAAGCGCCGGTACTGCTCGCCTACTCCTCGCGCAACCGCTCGGCCTCCTGCCGTATTCCGCTGGGCTCAGGCCCGAAGGCCAAGCGCGTCGAGGTCCGCTTCCCCGATCCCGGCGCCAATCCCTATCTCGCCTTCGCCGCCATGCTCATGGCCGGGCTCGACGGCATCGAGAACAAGCTCAACCCCGGCGATCCGATCGACAAGAACCTCTATGACTTGCCGCCGGAGGAGCTGGAAAAGGTACCGACCGTCTGCGGCTCGCTGCGCGAAGCTTGCGAGTCTCTCGATCAGGATCGCGCCTTTTTGAAAAAGGGCAACGTCTTCACCGACGATGCGATCGACGCCTATCTCGAATTGAGGATGGAAGAGGTCGAGCGGTTCGAGATGATGCCGCACCCGATCGAATTCGACATGTATTACAGCGTCTGACGCGCGCGCACTCCAAGGGGACAAAGCGAATGGGGCGGCCGAAGTGGCCGCCCCATTTTTCCGCCCGGCCTGCTTGGTCTTTGGCCACATTCCCCCGCGTTCCCCCGTAGGACGCGGAGCCTGCGATGCCAAAATCCTGCCAGGCTCCCCCGTTTAGCTTCCGCCCCTCATCAAATAGAACGCACCCCAGATCAGCGCCCCGAGCAGGAGGGTGTAGAACCACTGCCTGTTCGTCTGGTACCAGCCGCCGAGCATCGACGGGATACCGAACACAACGAAGCGGCAGAGCGAGATGCTGGTGAGCAGCGCCACGCCGGCAAGCAGCCAAAAGGCAAGGCTGCTCGGATCGCCAGCGCCCTGACCGGCATCGACCAGAAATCTCTGGCCGCTGTCGGCGCCCGTGTTGATCACGGCGCCAAGCGAAGCAACCGCAAGCGCGCTGAGAATGGCGTAGCGCATGATCGTCATGCCGAACTCTCCCACAATTGAGACAAAGTCTAAGGAGAGCTCGTAAACAAATGGGAAAGCGATAGGCTTAGCGGACGGTTAATGGGCTGCTACGGCCGCTTTCCCTCCCCTTGTAGGGGAGAGGGATTAGAGCCCTAGGCGGCCCTCCACTTGATGGAGCAGCCCATGGACGGGATCTGGTCGCGCGGGCCTTGACCTGTCCTTGCCACCTCTTTCATGGCCTCGAACAGTTCGCGGCGGGCGTCCGCAGCCCCGGCCTCCTTCCGGCTCGCATCGAGGCGGCCGCGATATTGCAGCTCGAGTTTGCCGTTGAAGCCGAAGAAGTCCGGCGTGCAGACCGCGTCATAGGCCCGGGCAACCGCCTGGCTCTCGTCATAGAGATAGGGGAAGGGGAAGCCGTGCTGTTTGGCGAAGCGCTTCATATTGTCGAATGAGTCTTCGGGATAGTCGGCCACGTCGTTGGACGAGATGGCGACCGTGTTGATGCCGAGGGCCTCAAGCTCCTTCGCGTCTCGCACGGCCCGATCGATCACCGCCTTCACATAGGGGCAGTGATTGCAGATGAACATCACCAGGGTGCCGTTCTTGCCCTTCAGCTCATCGAGGCTGTGGGTCTTGCCGTCGACGCCCGGAAGGCTAAAGGGCGGCGCCTTCCAGCCGAAATCGCAAATGGGTGTTTCCGCCGCCATCCGAAGCTCGCTTCCTTTCGCAAAGCTGTCATTTCCGGCCCTAAAGTTGAGGCCCAGTCCACTCTCAATGGCGCATATGGCGAAAACAGATCGCTACTGCAACAGCGCCGCCGCTTGCGAGGCTCACGGTTCGCGTCGCCCGACAACGCCACCGTCGACAGCCAGGGCCGGCTCTGGATCGCCACGGATCAGGGCGAGGGCTGGCCGAAGACCGGCAAAGCCGATGGGCTTTATGCGCCCCCCGACGATGAGACGTTGTTCGCCGCCGTGCAGCATCCAGGCACCGACGGCACCACGGACTTCAAGGGGTTTGAGCGGGAGTCCAGCTTCGAGGATCCGGCGACGGGCTGGCCCGATTTCAAGCCGGATATGCCGCCCCGTTCCTCGGTGCTCGCCATCACCAAGGCCGGTGGCGGCAAAATCGCGTAGCAGCAGCGCGCTCTTGAAAAAGCCGCGGACGCGTGCGAGCTAACGTCAGTTCCACTCCGTAAGAGATTCGTCTGTCGTCGCCGGGACTCGCTCCATGCGCAAAGCCGCCGCACCCTCACGCGATCTCTTCGCCAAGATCGAGGACGAGCTGAAGAAGAAACCGATTGCCCCGGCCAAAGACGCTCGCGCCAACGCTAGCGCTAAGGCCGCCCGCGGGACCAAGCGAAGCGCTGCGGCCAATGCCGACGAAGCCTACACCGCCGCCGATATCGAGGTGCTGGAGGGACTTGAGCCCGTGCGCCGGCGGCCGGGTATGTATATCGGCGGGACCGACGAGAAGGCGCTGCATCATCTCTTCGCCGAGGCCCTCGATAATGCCATGGACGAGGCCGTCGCCGGGCATGCGACCCGCATCGAGGTGAGCTTCGAGGATGACGGCTTCCTGAGCGTCACCGACAATGGACGCGGCATCCCGGTCGATCCGCATCCTAAATTCAAGAATAAATCCGCGCTCGAGGTCATCATGACCACGCTGCATTCAGGCGGAAAATTCGATTCCAAGGTCTATGACACGAGCGGCGGCCTGCATGGCGTCGGCGTCTCGGTAGTGAATGCGCTATCGCAGTCGCTAGAGGTCGAGGTGGCGCGAGGGCAGAAGCTCTACCGGCAGACCTATACGCGAGGCATGCCCGACGGGCCGATGAAAAATCTCGGGCCGGTGAAGAACCGCCGCGGCACCAAGGTCCGTTTCAGGCCCGATCCCAAGATCTTCGGCAAGGACTTGGCCTTTAGCCCGGCGCGGCTATTCCGCATGTCGCGCTCCAAGGCCTATCTCTTTGGCGGCGTCGAGATCCGCTGGTCGTGCGCGCCGGCGCTACTTGCCGGCGACAAGGAGACGCCGGAGACTGCGGTGCTGCATTTTCCCGGCGGCCTCAAGGACTTTCTCGCCTCTCGCATCGAAGGGCAGGAGACGGTGGCCAAGGACGTCTTCACCGGCAGAAGCCACAAGCGTGAAGGCCATGGCTCGGTGGAATGGGCAATCGTGTGGGTCGCCGGCGCCGACGGCTTCCTCAATAGTTATTGCAACACCGTCCCCACGCCCGATGGCGGTACGCATGAGGCAGGCTTGCGCTCGGCGCTGGTCAAGGGCTTGCGCGCCTTTGGCGAACTCACCGGCAATAAGCGCAGCGCCCAGGTGACGGCGGACGACGTGCTCTCCACCGCCTGCGCCCTGCTCTCGCTCTTCATCCGCGAGCCCGAATTCCAGGGCCAGACCAAGGACCGGCTCGCGAGCCAGGAGGCGACCCGCCTGGTCGAGAACGCAGTGCGCGACGCCTTCGATCACTGGCTCACCGGCAATCCCTCCCAGGCCAACCGCCTGCTCGATTGGGTGGTGGACCGCGCCGAGGAACGGCTCCGGCGCAAAAAGGAAAAAGAAGTCGGGCGGCAAACCGCGACGCGGCGCTTGCGGCTTCCCGGCAAGCTCGCCGATTGCTCCTTGAGCGCGGCGCAAGGCACCGAAATCTTCATCGTCGAGGGCGATTCAGCCGGCGGCTCGGCCAAACAGGCGCGCGACCGCGCCAGCCAAGCGGTGCTGCCGCTGCGAGGCAAGATCCTCAACGTGGCGTCGGCAAGCTCGACCAAGCTTGCCGACAATCAGCTCCTCTCGGATCTGGTGCAGGCGCTCGGCTGCGGCACCGGGAGCCGCTACCGGGAAGAGGATCTGCGTTACGAGAAGGTCGTCGTCATGACCGATGCCGATGTGGACGGCGCCCACATCGCTTCGCTTCTCATCACCTTTTTCTACCAGGAGATGCGCGGGCTCATCGACGGCGGCCATCTCTACCTTGCCGTCCCCCCGCTCTACCGCCTGAGCCAAGGCGCCAAGACCTTCTATGCGCGCGACGACGCCCACAAGGCCGAGTTGCTCAAATCGGAGTTCAACGGCAGGGGCAAAGTTGAAGTGTCCCGTTTCAAGGGCTTGGGCGAGATGCTGCCGCGGCAGCTTAAAGAGACGACCATGGACCGAAGCGTCCGCACTCTGCTCAAGGTCAAGATCGAAGAGGACGACCGCACCGTCACGACCGAGACCGTCGATCAGCTGATGGGAAACAAGCCGGAGGCCCGTTTCCGCTTCATCCAGGAGCGGGCCGAGTTCGCCAGGCCGGACGAGCTGGATATCTGACTGGCTTCGCCAGCCCTCCCCTTATCGTTGTCATTCTCGCGAAGGTGGGAATCCAGTAGCCACCAGTCTCCGCATAGCTTGTAGCCGGGGTGACTGGGTCGCCCGGTCAAGCCGGGCGATGACGATTGGGTGAATCGCTCACAGCCAGCGGGGCACGCGGGCTTGATATTGCCGATAGGCTTGGCCGAACTTGGCCTGGAGATAGGCCTCCTCGCGTTCGACCACGCCACGCTGCAGGATGATCAACACCGGGATCAACAGCACCAGCATCCAAGCGCTGGTCAGCACGATGGCCAAGCCAAAATAGAGAATGACGATGCCGATATAGATCGGATTGCGGGTGAAGCGGTAAGGGCCAGCTTCAAGCAGCGTGGTCGAGGGCTCGCCCGGAACGACACTGGTACCGGCACGCCGAAATTCGCGGATCGAAAGCACGCCGAGAGCAAGGCCGATCAACGCCAGACTTCCGCCCACGGCAAGAGCCCGCCCGTTCGCCGCGCCAAGGCCGGGGCCGATCGGAACCAGCCAGCTCAACAGACAGCCGATGAGAAGCGCGCCCGCGAATAACAGCGGTGGCTTAACCACGACGTCGGCAAAATCTTCCATCTGCACTCTCTCCGCCGCTGCCCCTCACTGGCGCTCGGCCAAGGACGAAGGGCTCATACTCTGTCACAATGGGATGCCAGACTCTATAGCGCGCCATGGTGAAGCGGCTTTGACGTCGCCGCCATCGACGATTTGAAGACTAAGGGAACCAATGATGCTCAGAACCATCCTCCGCGCCGCCGCCCTCCTTTCATTTTCGCTCGCCTTCATCGCTCCCGCCGCGGCGGAGGACGATGCCAAGCTGGTCGCAAGCGTTCCGCCTGAGGTCGCCGACGTGGTCACTGGCGGGTCGTGGTCGGCGGGCGACCAAGGCGGCCTTTATCGCGCCTTCGTGATCATGACCGACAGCGGAGGTGAATTCGGCGCCCGGATCTTCCTCCAATGGCTCTCTCTCTCCGACGACAACCCCGTTCCCAGCGTGGTCAAGACCGTCCCGATCAAGGAGATCAACGACCAGAATTTGCCCAATGCCTCGATCGAGATCGAGGCCGAGGAGGACAAGGACAATCAGACCCTGCTCGTCGTGAGCGGATACGACTTCGACGCGGACAAAGAGATCTTGTTATTCGTCAAGGCGGGGGAGCCCGGCGTTTATTTCATCGAAAAGACGCCCCCGAAAGGGCTCGAGGGCCCCCCGCCCGAAGGCGCCGAGAGCCCCGGCGAGCAGAAATAGAGTGGCAGAATGGCCTCAATCCTCCGGAAAGCGGCCTTTTGCCCCTTGCGCAGGTTGTCCCGGCCCCTTATTTGGAAGGAAGCATTTGGGGTTAATTAGCCGCTTTGCTTTAGGTGTATGTTGCATGGGCTGCACGAATCGTTGCAGCAATTATGCTATCGATAAAGAAAGAAACGCGCGTGGTGCCTTAGGCCCGCGACTGTTTGACTAACGCATGAGCTTTTCAGATCTTGGCTTAAGTCCAAAGGTTTTGTCCGCTGTTACAGCGGCAGGCTTCGATACTCCCACTCCCATTCAAGCGCAGGCCGTGCCGCATGCAGTATCCGGCCGTGACGTGCTCGGCATTGCCCAGACCGGCACCGGCAAGACCGCGTCCTTCGTCCTGCCCATGCTGACCAGGCTTGAGCGCGGCAGGGCCCGCGCCCGCATGCCGCGCTCGCTGATCCTCGAGCCCACGCGCGAACTCGCCGCTCAGGTGGCCGAGCATTTCGAAATTCTGGGCAAGAACCACAATCTCACCGTGGCGCTTCTGATCGGCGGGGTGTCCTACGACGAGCAGGACCGCAAGCTCGATCGCGGCGCCGACGTGGTGATCGCCACGCCCGGCCGCTTGCTCGATCATTTCGGCCGCGGCAAACTCCTGCTCAATGGCGTCGAGATCCTCGTCATCGACGAGGCCGACCGCATGCTCGATATGGGGTTCATCCCGGACATCGAGCGCATCTGCAAGCTTCTCCCCTTCACGCGCCAGACCCTGTTCTTCTCCGCGACCATGCCATCGGAGATCCAGCGCCTCGCCGACAAGTTCCTGCATCAGCCGGAGCGCATTGAGATCGAGCCGCAGTCCACTGCCGCCACCACCATCGTGCAGCGGCTGAAAAAGGCGCCCGACGATGCCGCCGGCAAACGCGAAGCGCTTCGCGCGCTGATGCGGGAAGTCAACGTCAAGAACGCGATCATCTTCTGCAATCGTAAGAAGGACGTGGGCATCGTGCACCGCTCGCTCCTCCGTCACGGTTTCAACGTCGGCGCCTTGCATGGCGATCTGGACCAGCATCAGCGGACGGCGACGCTCGACGCTTTCCGCAATGGTTCTATCGCCTTCCTCGCCGCGAGTGACGTCGCCGCGCGGGGACTCGACATCCCCGATGTGAGCCACATCTTCAATTACGACGTTCCGATCCACCCGGAGGACTACATCCATCGGATTGGACGCACCGGCCGTGCCGGCCGCGAAGGCTTCGCCGCCACGCTCGTCACGCCCAAGGACTTCAAGGCGATCAAGGCCATCGAGAAGCTGCTGCGCCAGGACATTCCCTGGGTCGACGGCAAGCCCAGCGCGGGCGAACTGGCCCGCCCCGCGGAGGACGATCGCGCCCGCCCGAATGGACGCCACAAGCGCGGGCCCCGCTCGAGGCGCAAGGGTCCCGGTCCGCAAAGGGCGCCACAGTCTGGGCCCGAGGCTCAAGCGAAGACTCCTGCCGCGAACGGACAGCCTCAGCGTCAGGAGAGGCAGGAGCCGCCCAAGGCCGCCGAACCTATCCACCAGCCAGCTAGTCCGGCGCCACAGGCCAAGCGTCCCAACGAGCGCGGTCCTGCCAAGGCGCCCGAGTCCAAGCCCGCGCACCGGCCCGAGCACAAACCGTCGCATGCGCCCCGGAGTTCGGTCCGCGGCATGGGCGAGCACGTTCCGGCTTTCATGACGCGCTCCGTGCGCCCCCTCGACTAGCCTCCTCACCATCCTTAACGGACCCTTAATCGGGGTCCCCTAGTCTATGCTTCAAGAGTTCAACTGGCGCTCGCCAGCCTCGGCTGGCACCCATCTATCCCAATTCCGCAGTGAACGCTCCGCACCCGCGCAAGGGGTCACGAAGGGAGAAAGCTTGCCCGACGACAGTAATTTCGAATGGGCGGTCGCGACGGGCGAACGCGCCCTCATCTATCTGAAGCAGCTCCATACGCCGCCCGTACCGCGGAACTACGAGCTGTTTTTTACCTATGCCGCCGGTTACAACAGAGAGCTCAACGACGCGGTGCGCGACGCCGT
Organism: Hyphomicrobiales bacterium; assembly: GCA_038326945.1. Classification (GTDB taxonomy): domain Bacteria; phylum Pseudomonadota; class Alphaproteobacteria; order Rhizobiales; family Methyloligellaceae; genus Methyloceanibacter. The sequence goes on along the minus strand of JBBQKN010000008.1, from coordinate 77,102 downwards.
GTTCGCCCATGCGAGCTTGCCCGAGGCTGACGTCGAGCACCTGCTGGCAACGCACTTCCCGCAGCACAGGCTGAATGAGAAGGTCGGCGAGGTCGGCGCGCAAGTGGTAGCCGAGCTCAAGCAAGTCATCGATACCATCCATACCGCGTCGCGCTCGAGCGAGGATTTCGGCCAATCGCTGGAACAGGTCGCACAGCAGCTCGGAGGCATCGCGACTGCCGAGCAGCTCAAAGCCGTGGTCGAGGCCCTGCTCCAGGTGACGCATCACATGGCCGACCACAGCCGGAACCTCGCTAAACGCGCGGGGGATTCAAAGACGCTGATCCAGAATCTGCATCAGGTGCTGGAGATGGTCCGCGCCGATGCGCTGACCGACGGTCTGACCGGGATCGCCAATCGCCGGCGCTTCGATCAGGTGCTCGAGATGGAGTCGGTCGAGGCCGAGCATTCAGGCGATCCGCTCTGCCTGGCGCTCGCCGACGTCGATCATTTCAAGCGCTTCAACGACAATTTCGGCCATCAGACCGGCGACCAGGTTCTGAGGGTCGTCGCGCAGACGCTTAAGAACAACATCAAGGGCGGCGATCATGTGGCGCGGTATGGCGGCGAGGAATTCGCGCTGCTGCTGCCGCGCACGGCTTTACCCGACGCGGTGACCCTCGCCGAAAAACTCAAGGCGGCGCTCAAGGCCCGCCAGCTGGTGAAGAAGTCGACACAGCAAGCGCTCGGCACGTTGACCCTCTCCGTCGGCGTTGCCGCCTATCGGCGCGGCGAGCCGCTGCAGGCTCTGGTCCAGCGGGCCGACCGCTGTCTCTATGTCGCCAAACAGGGCGGCCGCGACCGGGTCGAGTGCGAAACTTTACATGAGACGATCAAGTGCGGGGCGGAAGACGGCTTACACTGCGACGTAGTGGGCCGCTAAGAGGGCTTGCCCGAGGCTTCCAGACCGGCGTCCGCCGCCGGCGTGAGTGACACGGACTCGCCGCAGCCGCAGGCACTCGTCTGGTTCGGATTCTTGAATACGAAGCCGGAGCTCAAGCGCTCGGTCGTGTAGTCCATCTCGGTGCCGAGCAGGAACAAGACCGCCGTCGGGTCGATCAGGACGCGGACGCCCTTGTCCTCGACCAGTTCGTCGAGAGGGTTCCGTTCCGCGACATATTCCATGGTGTATTCCATGCCGGCGCAGCCGCCCTTCTTCACGCCAACGCGCAAAGCGGCAGCCTCGCCGCCAGACGCAGCCAGCAGCGAGCGGATGCGCTCGGCGGCAGCATCGGTGAGGGTAATGACTTTGGGTGCGGTACGGGTGTTCATGGCTTGAATCTGGGTTGGCAGGCGCTTCGGGTCAAGACCCTTCGGGCCGTGACCCTTCACGTCGAGACCCTTCGCGTCGAGATGCTCGACCTAAAACATGTTCAGGGCAAGCCGCGCTTCGTCGGACATCCGGCTCATATCCCAAGGCGGGTCGAAAACGAGGTTCACCTTCACCGCGCCGACGCCGGGGACGGCCGAGATCGCATTCTCCACCCAGCCAGGCATCTCGCCGGCCACGGGGCAGCCGGGGGCGGTCAGGGTCATATCCACCTCGACATTGTGGTCGTCATCGACATCGAGCCGGTAGACCAGCCCGAGCTCGTAAATATCGACGGGAATCTCCGGGTCATAGACCGTCTTCAAGGCCGCCACGAGATCCTGATTGAGCTGGTCGTGCTCCGGCGCCGCGGAAGCCGGCGCCGCGGCGTCTTCGCTTGCCGGAGTCGACGCGGACAAAGTCTCGGCCGCTCCCGCGGATGGGACCTCTGGCGAGGTCTCCGGGAGAGTCGCCTGATCGTCCTGATCCTGAATCTTTTCAGTCATTTTCGCACCTCGGCTCAGGCAAACATGTCGCGCGCTTTGTGCAACGCCTCGACCAGTCTATCGACTTCCTCGACCGTATTATACATGGCGAAGGAGGCGCGCGCTGTCGAGGTGACACCGAAGCGCGCCAAAAGCGGCTCGGCGCAATGGGTGCCGGCGCGGACCGCGACGCCATAGCGGTCGAGGATCGTGCTCACGTCATGCGGGTGCGCGCCGTCCATCTCGAAGGAGATGATCGAGCCCTTGTCCTTGGCGCGCCCGAAGATGCGGAGCCAATTCAGCTCGCCCATGCGCTCCATGGCATAGGCCAGCAGCGCGTCCTCGTGGCTCCTGATCCGCTCGCGCCCGACGCTCTCCACGTAGTCGATCGCGGAGCCGAGCCCGATTGCCTGGACGATGGCCGGAGTGCCGGCCTCGAATCTATGGGGCGGGGTGGCATAGGTGACGCGGTCGGTGGTCACCGTGCCGATCATCTCGCCGCCGCCTTGATAGGGCGGCATCGCCTCCAACAGCTCCTTCTTGCCGTAGAGCACGCCGATACCGGTCGGCCCATAGAGCTTGTGCCCGGTGAACGCATAGAAGTCGCAATCGAGGTCCTGCACGTCGACCGGAAGGTGCACGGCCGCTTGGGCGCCATCGACCAGCACCGGGATGCCGCGCTCATGCGCCATGCGCACCACCTCCTTGATCGGGACGATGGTGCCGAGCACGTTCGACATCTGGGTGATGGCGACCATCTTGGTGCGGGGACCGAGCAGGGCTTCGAATTTGTCGACGGGGAACTCGCCCTCATCCGTCACCGGCGCCCATTTCAGCACGGCGCCATGGCGTTCTTTCAGGAAATACCAGGGCACGATGTTGGAGTGATGCTCCATGATCGTGAGCACGATCTCGTCGCCCTCGCCGATATGGGTTCCGCCATAGGAGCTGGCGACGAGGTTGATGGCTTCGGTGGCGTTGCGGGTAAAGATGATCTCGGCGTCGGAGCGGGCGTTGAGGAAGCGCCGCACGGTCTCCCGCGCCTTCTCGAAATTGGCGGTGGAGAGGTTGCTTAGATAATGCAGCCCGCGATGGACGTTGGCGTAGTCCTCGGCATAAGCGCGTTGGATCGTATCGAGCACGAGTTTCGGCTTTTGCGCCGAGGCGCCGTTGTCGAGATAGACGAGGGGCTGGCCGTGGATCTCGCGCGACAGAATGGGGAAGTCGGCGCGAATGGCGTCAACGTCGTAAGGGGCTGCCCTTGCGATCTCGGTCGTCATGGACTTCGGCAGAATCGTCATCCGCTCTCCGCCGTCAATCGTAGCTGACGCCCAGCCATTCGGCTGACGCCCTCGACAAGGCGTCGCGAAGCTCCGCATGCTCGATGGCCTCCAAAGCCTCGCCGACAAAAGCTTGGATCAAGAGCGCGCGGGCCTCCGCTTCGGGAATACCGCGGGCTTCGAGATAGAACAGAAGATCTTCGTCGATCTGGCCCGAGGTCGAGCCGTGGCCGCAGACCACGTCATCGGCGAAGATCTCAAGCTCGGGCTTCGAATCGAACTCGGCGCCTTCCGCCAGCAGAAGTGCCTGCACCATCTGCTTGCCATCGGTCTTCTGGGCGCCGGGCGAGACGATGATCTTGCCCTGAAATACGCCGCGCGCCTCATTGTCGAGCACGGCCTTGAACAGCTCGCGGCTGGAGCAGCGCGGAACCAGATGCTCGATCACGAGGGTCGTGTCGCAATGCTGGTGGCGACGCATCAGAAGGGCACCGGACAGCTCGAACGCGGACCCCTCGCCGGCAAAGGCGGCGTAGACCTGATTGCGCGAAAGCACGGCGCCGGTCGAGAACTGGAAGGCATGGTAGCGGGTGTCGGTCCCGAGCTTGACCAGCCATGTGCCGAGATGGAAGGCCTCCTCGGCTTCGCGCTGGACCTTAAAATGATTGAGGCTCGCTTTGTCGCCGACCTGGACCTCGGTCACCGCGTTCCGCTGCACGTCCCTCTCCCCAAGGCTGCCGTAGCTTTCAAGCAGGGTGAGCGAGGCGCCCTCCTCGAGGAGAACGAGGTTGCGGGTGAACACGCTGACAGGGTCGGCGCCGGCGTCGAGATGAATGAGGTGGATCGGCTTGTCGAGGGTGAGGCCCTTGGCCGCGCGCATGCCCACGCCACCGCTCATCAGCGCGAGATTGAGCGCAACAATCGGATCGCGGTCTTGGCGATTGATCTTGCCGAGCGATTGCTTCAGCCAGCTTGGCGGCTTCTGCAAAGCCTCGGTCAGCGACACGAGTTCGATTCCAGCCGCCTTCAGCTCGGAAATATCGGATAGGTCGGCCCTCAGTTCGCCATCGAGCATCACCAGCCGATAGGCGGGCAGCGCCGCGATCTCGCCGCCAAGGGCCCGCTCAAGCTCCGCCGGAGCGAGCGGCCTGCCGGTAGCGCGGGACAGCGGAAGGGCCTCCACCAGACGCGAGCGGAGGTCGGTGTATTTCCATGCCTCGACCCGGCGATGCGGCAAACCGAGCGCCGCATAGGCGTCGATGGCCTTGGCGCGAAGATCGGCAACCCACGGGTTCCCGGCGCCAGGAAGGGCCTGCTCGGCCGCGTTGAACAGGTCGAGATAGGCCTGCTCGGCTCTGGTCTGGAATTGCTTGACCGGAAGTTCCATTGCTCGGCCTTCCTTACGCTGCGGCTTCGTCGAATTCGGCGTAGCCGCTGCGTTCCAGCTCGAGCGCAAGCTCAGGCCCGCCGGACCGCGCGACGCGGCCGTCCGACAGCACATGCACCCGGTCGGGCACGATGTAGTCGAGCAGCCGCTGGTAGTGGGTGATGACGAGCATGGACCGCTCCGGCGACCGGAGCGCGTTCACGCCTTCGGCGACGATGCGCACGGCATCGATGTCGAGACCGGAATCGGTTTCGTCCAGCACACAGAGCGATGGGTCAAGCAGCGCCATTTGCAGGATTTCGTTCCGCTTCTTCTCGCCGCCGGAAAACCCGACATTGAGGGGGCGCTTCAACATGTCCATGTCGATCTTGAGCTCGGCCGCCTTCTCCTTCAGCACGCGCAGGAAATCCGGCGTCGACAGCTCGGGCTCTCCGCGTGCCTTCCGCACCGCATTGGTGGCCGTGCGCAGGAAGGTGATGGTGGCGACGCCCGGGATCTCCATTGGATATTGGAAAGCCAGAAACACGCCGGCAGCCGCTCGCTCGCTCGGATCGAGCGCGAGCAGATCCTGGCCGTTCCAGGTGACGGTGCCGGCCGTGATCTCGTAATCGTCCTTGCCCGCCAGCACATAAGCGAGGGTGGATTTGCCCGAGCCATTGGGACCCATGATGGCGTGCACCTGCCCCTTCGGCAGTTCGAGATCGAGACCTTTGAGGATCTCGCGGCCACCGACATTGACATGCAAATTCTTGATTTCAAGCATTACGACTTCTTTCTAATCCCTTGGTCCTGAATCTATTTTTGTCATCGCTCGGCTTGACCGGGCGATCCAGTCACCGCCGGGCAAACAGGCATCTGTGTTAGCCAACACTTCCCTCCAGCGAGATGGAGATCAGCTTTTGCGTCTCGGCCATGAACTCCATGGGCAGATGCTGCAACACGTCGCGGACGAAGCCGTTCACGATCAGCGCCACCGCCTCTTCGGCCGAGAGCCCTCGGCTCAGGCAGTAGAACAGCTGGTCGGCGGAGATCTTTGAGGTCGTGGCCTCGTGCTCGAATGTCGCCGACGCGTTCTTGGCTTCGATATAGGGCACGGTATGTGCCCCGCATTTGTCGCCGATCAGCAGCGAGTCGCAATTGGTGAAGTTGCGTGCATTCGCCGCCCGGCGATGGGCCGAGACGAGGCCGCGATAGGTGTTGTTGGAGCGGCCGGCGGCGATGCCCTTGGAAATGATGCGGCTCGACGTATCGCGGCCGAGATGGATCATCTTGGTGCCTGAGTCCACCTGCTGATAGCCGTTGGAGATGGCGATCGAATAGAACTCGCCGCGCGAGGCGTCGCCGCGCAGGATGCAGGAGGGGTATTTCCAGGTGATGGCCGAGCCGGTCTCAACCTGGGTCCAGGAGATCTTGCTGTTCTTACCGCGGCAGTCGCCACGCTTGGTGACGAAATTGTAGATGCCGCCCTTGCCATTCTTGTCGCCGGGATACCAGTTCTGCACCGTGGAATATTTGATCTCGGCATCGTCGAGAGCGACAAGCTCGACCACGGCGGCGTGGAGCTGGTTCTCATCGCGCATGGGCGCGGTGCAGCCTTCGAGATAGCTGACATAAGCGCCCTTGTCGGCGATGATCAGGGTTCGCTCGAACTGACCGGTCTGCTCCGCATTGATGCGGAAATAGGTGGAGAGCTCCATCGGGCAGCGGACGCCGGGTGGCACATAGACGAACGACCCATCCGAGAACACCGCCGAGTTGAGGGTGGCGTAGTAATTGTCGGTGATGGGGACGACCGAGCCCAGATATTTGCGCACCAGCTCGGGGTGATTCTGAATCGCCTCCGAGATGGAGCAGAAGATGACGCCGGCCTTTCCCAGCTCCTCCTTGAAGGTGGTGACAACCGAGACTGAGTCGAACACGGCGTCGACCGCCACGCGCGGTGCGCCCTTGACGCCGGCAAGCACCTCCTGCTCCCTTAGCGGGATGCCAAGCTTGGCGTAAGTCTCAAGCAGCTCGGGATCGACATCCGCCAGGCTCTTCGGCCCCTCGGTGCTCTTCGGCGCCGAATAGAAATAGAGATCCTGGAAGTCGATCTTGGGGTAGTGGACGTTGGCCCATTTCGGCTCCTGCATGGTGAGCCAGCGGCGATAGGCCTCGAGCCGCCACTCAAGCATCCACAGCGGCTCTTTCTTCTTAGCCGAGATGAAGCGAACGACCTCCTCGCTCAGACCCTTCGGGGCCCTGACCGAATCGATGTCGGTGACGAAGCCGTATTTATATTTGTCGACGTCGATCTCGCGGACGCGGGCGACTGTCTCTTGCACTGCCGGCATTGGCTCTACTCCAAATTCCTCATTGTCATCGCGGCCTAAGCCGCACTCTTTTCTCGCGGCCTATGCAGCCTCTTGGCGCTGTTTCAGCCGTTTGATCATCTCGCTCCAAGCCGCGAGGAAGTGATCGATATCGACCGCCTCGCTGCCAAATCCAAGGCTCACCCGGATTGCCCCCTGAGCGATTTCCGGCGGCACCGCCATAGCGCTCAGCACATGCGAGGCCTCGACTTTGCCCGAGGAGCAGGCGCTACCAGCGCTCACGGCCACGCCTGCGAGATCGAGCCCGATCACCAGCGTCTCGGCCCTGGCGCCGGGGACGGCGATGCAGCTTGTATTGGGCAAGCGCTCGACCCGGCTCGACAGCACCACGGCGTCGGGCGCGATGGCGAGCGCCCTTCTTTCCAATTCGTCGCGGAGCTTGGCGATCCCGGCCGCCTCGCCCAGTTCCGCCACGGCAAGCTCCGCCGCCACACCGAAGCCGGCGATGCCGGCAACATTCTCGGTGCCGGCGCGGCGCCTCAGCTCCTGTCCACCGCCCTTGATCAGGGGCTCGACCAAGACGCCTTCGCGCAAGATCAGGGCGCCAATACCCTTGGGTCCGCCAATCTTATGCGCCGACAGGCTCATCATGTCGGCACCGAGCGCGCCAAACTCGAGGGTCAGCTTGCCAGCCAACTGCACAGCGTCCGTATGCAGGAGGCCATGCGCTGCATGAACGAGCTCGGCCGCGCCGGCTACCGGCTGGATCGCGCCGGTTTCGTTGTTCGCCGCCATCAGCGAGACGAAAGGCCGCCACCCTCCAAGATGGTGTTTCGCAACCTCGCTCGCAAGCGCTTCGAGCTCGACCAGACCGTCAGCGGTGACGGGAATCCGGGTCGTGTTCTCGGGGTAGAAGCGGCCGCCGGCAAGGACCGAGGGGTGCTCGATCGCCGAGATGTAGCACTGCCAGGCTTGGCCCGACTGCGCGGCGAGCGCCAAGGTATTCGCCTCGCTGCCGCTGCTGGTGAAGATCACCTCTTCAGGGCGGGCCCCGGCAAGCGCGGCCACTTTTGTCCGCGCATTCTCCACCAGCGCCCTCGCCTCGCGCCCCTCGCCATGGACGGAGGACGGATTGCCGAAGATCTCGAAGCTGGCGATCATGGCGTCGCGCACTTCGGGCCTGAGGGGTGCGGTGGCGTTATAGTCTAAGTAGGAGCGGATCGTCATGCCTCTAGCAGCTCGCGGCCCCGGGACCGCCGGTTAGCGCTTGCGCGAGCCCCCATCGCGCGTGCTATGAAGCGCGGCCCGAGGCTGAAAATTGTTCCAAACAAAGCCCGACGCCTGTTGTTTGGAACAGTTCTAAATCTTGGTTGTGTATAGGTTTCCTGGGCAGCAGAGTCAAGGTTTGCGGCGGTTCGCCGGTCCGCTCTTAGACTTCCAGCCCTCCTTCTCGCCGCGACATAACGTCGTCTGAGGTCAGCATTTCATGCCTGAAGTGAATATTAGCGGCCCCGCGGGCAGGATCGAAGCCCGCTACCATCACAATCCCGCGCCGAACGCCCCGGTTGCACTCATCCTTCACCCCCATCCGCAGTTCGGCGGCACCATGAATAATCAGATTGTTTATCACCTATATTACGCCTTTCAGCGGCGTGGCTTTTCGGTGCTTCGCTTCAATTTCCGCGGGGTTGGACGGAGCGAGGGGCTGTTCGACAATGGCCCGGGCGAATTGGCCGACGCGGCCACCGCGCTCGACTGGATGCAGGCCTATAATGCCGACGCGCCCTCCTGCTGGATCTCGGGGATTTCCTTTGGCGCCTGGATCGCGATGCAGCTCCTGATGCGGCGTCCGGAGGTCGAAGGCTTCATCTCCGTGGCGCCACCCGCCAATCTCTACGACTTCACCTTCCTTGCCCCCTGCCCCTCATCCGGTCTGATGGTGAATGGCGCTAAGGATCGCGTGGTACCGACTGAGTCCGTGCGCGGCCTCGTGGATCGGCTCAAGACGCAGAAGGGCATCGTCATCGAGCACGCCATCGTTCCCGACGCGAACCACTTCTTCGAGGGCCGCATGGACGGGTTGATGGAAGTTGTCGACGCCTATCTCGACAAGCGCCTCGGTAAGCGGAAGAAGCGCGAATCCGCAGCCTAGCTTCGCTATCCTGTCCTCTGCAGATTCGTCCGGGCAGGCGCTGATCCGCTGTCGACCTCAGCCGACTGAAATCTGGCCTGGTTCGCGCTCAACCCCAATCTCCTTCGGTGCAATTCTCGTTCAAACCTGTTACAGGGCTCGCCTGCGACAGGCAGCTCCGTCACAAGCCAGTTCATCTGCAACCCGCCGGCCCCAGCATGAGCACGATCAAATCGGAGTTCCTGAACGAACTTAAGGCCCGGGGCTACGTTCACCAGGTCACCGACGAGACGGCTCTCGATAAGCTTGCCAAAACGGAACGCATGACCGGCTATATTGGCTTCGACTGCACCGCACCGAGCCTGCATGTCGGCAATCTGCTCGGCATCATGATGCTGCGCAAATTGCAGCAGGCTGGCCACCGGCCGATCGTGTTGGTCGGCGGCAGCACCACCAAGATCGGCGATCCCTCGGGCAAGGACGAAGCGCGCAAGCTCCTGAACGACGCCGAGATCGCCGCCAATGTCGCCGGCATTCAGTCGGCGTTCGGGAAATTCATCAGCTTCGGCGAGGGCGAGACCGATGCGCTCCTGATCAACAACGCCGATTGGCTGGACGAGCTCAAACTTATCGATTTCCTCCGGGATTATGGCCGCCATTTCAGCGTCAACCGGATGCTCTCCTACGATTCGGTGAAGCTCCGCCTGGAGCGCGAGCAACCGCTGTCCTTCATCGAATTCAACTACATGGTGCTTCAGGCTTACGACTTCCTCGAGCTCTATCGGAGGTTCGGCTGCCGCTTGCAGATGGGCGGGTCGGATCAATGGGGCAATATCGTCAATGGCATCGAGCTGGGGCGCCGCACCGACGGCATCGAACTGTTCGGGCTCACCACCGCTCTGCTCACCACCGCTTCAGGCGCCAAGATGGGCAAGACGGCGTCGGGCGCGGTCTGGCTCAACCCCGACATGCTCAGCCCGTACGATTACTGGCAATATTGGCGCAACACCGAGGACGCCGATGTCGAGCTCTTCCTCAAGCTGTTCACCGAACTGCCGCTCAAGGAGATCGACAAGCTGTCGAAGCTCGAAGGGTCGGAGTTGAACGAGGCGAAGAAGACCCTCGCCACGGAAGCAACCGCGCTGCTTCATGGCCGCGAGGCCGCCGACCGGGCCGAGGCCACGGCACGGGCGACTTTCGAGCAAGGCACGATCGCGGAGACGCTGCCAACCTTCGAGCTCCCCCGCGCCGAGCTTGAAAAAGGCGTCGGTGTGCTCTCAGCCAATGTGCATGTCGGCTTCGTGGCGTCAACGAGCGAGGCGCGGCGCCAAATCAAAGGCGGCGGGCTCAAGGTGAATGACAAGCCGGTCACCGACGAGAAGCGGCTACTCACCCTCGCCGACTTGACGCCTGAGGGGGTCATCAAGCTTTCGCTCGGCAAGAAGCGGCACGCGTTGATCCGGCCGGCCTGAGCCCGAGCGCCTCTAACGCGCGGACGTGCCGAAATCGGATGGAGCGGTGGTTGGCGCCGACGTCGCTGCCGAGTTCTGCCCTCTGAACTCGAAGATCTGGCGGAAGATTCCGGGTGCAACCACGGAGATCGGATTGACGAGCACGTTCGGATCGGTGAGCGGCCCCTGGATGGCGAAGGTGATGCCGACGACGCCCTCTCCCTCGCGTCCAACGAAGATGTTCCCCAGGATCGGGATGGCGCCGAGAGCCGAGTTCAGGCCGTAGAGAGGCACATAGGTCCCGCCAAGATTGACGGTCTGAGTCTTGAAGTTGACGCGACCGCGCATGGTGGCGCCAAGCGCCGGGCCGTTTATGTAGGCGTCGTTGAGCTGAAACTCGCCATTGCCCACGGAGAAGGGCGCGCGCAACTGATCGAAGGCGATGCGGGACTGCCGGGCCTCCTTCTTCAGCCCGCCCAAGGCCGCACTCGATTGCGGATCGGTCAGCACGTCGCTCACCACCGAATCGCCGAGCACGGCAAAGTTTCGCGCCCACAATGTCCCGGACTTCGTCCCCGCTCCGCCCGCGTCGAGATTGACCTCGAGCGAGGCCTCGCCGCCATCCACCTTGGGATAGAAGCCGATCAGGCGGAAGGCGGAACCGGCATCGCGTGACTCCGCGCGGATGATGCGGCCGGCATTGCCGTTCTCCAGCTTGACCGCGACCGGGTTCCGGCCGCCGAGTTCGCCGGTGGCATCAAGAGCAACGAGGCGGCCATTGCGCTTCTTCAGCGTCACCCGGGCATCGGTTAGGCTGGTGTCGTAGAAGCCGACCACGGTGCCGAGCCGGGCGGTAAGATCGACGCCGAAGGGGTCGCTCGCCTCGGCATTCTCGACCAGCTGGCCGGCCGAGAACAAGGATTGGAAGAACTGCTTGCCATTATAGCTCGGGCCATGGGCGTCGACCTCAAGCACATTCCCTTCGCCCACCGTCGCGGTGATCTCCATGTGGGTGAGGATGTCGAAGGAGAAGTCGGAGAAATAGAAAGATTTGAGATGCTGCTCGGGGTCGAGCGAGATCGAGCCGTCGATAGCGATATCATCGCCGAGGATCTTGAAATCCGTGAGGTCGGTCGAGCCGTCCTCGGCCTGAACCACGTTGAACTGAGCGCTAGCGGAGCGGCCGCGCGCCTTGGTCCATCCCATATTGCCGAAGACGAGCTGGGCTTGGGTAAGGTCGGCTTGCATGCTCAACCCTTGAACGCCTTCCGCATTGCGCGCGATCGAGAGGGTCATCGGCACCGGCCCCCGCACGAGGTGGGAGACCTTCAGCCCGAGCGCCTCGCGCGCCGGCTCATCAAGGGTCGCGCTGATCTTGATCGGGGGCTGGCTCTCGTCGGGCTGGTCGAAAATGCGTTGCCAGGATAGGTCCGCCGGCACCCCCTTGATGAGAATGCCGCCACGCACGTCCATCGCCTGTTCGGTGACGTTCACGTCGAGAGTGCCGCCTTCGACATCGATCTTGCCGAAAACATTGGAGGCGATGGCATCGTTTAGACGCGCGGCGCCGCGAAGCGTGATGTGCTTGAATTCGAGATCCTCGCGCATCGGCAAATTCACCACGAAACTGCCCTCGGCCGTGCCGCCGAAATATTCCGGCTTGAGGGCGACGGTCTGCATGTAGCCAAGTGGCTCGTGGTCGAGCAGCTTCAGCACGTTCGAGGTTGGGCCGTTCGCGTTGAAGGTGATCTCTCCCCGCTGGGGGTCCAAGCGCAGGTCCGGGATGTAGAAGCGGCCGTCCTTCAGGGCAATCTCCTCGCCCGCGGGCAGCACGACCTTGGCCTCCGGAATGTCGACGGAGAAGGAAATCCCGGAGACTTTCAGCTTGGCGCCACCGGTCAGGATCGGCGGCATCTTGTCGATGTAGTCAAGGCTCATCCCGGCCAAATCGACCTCAACATTTACCGCCTCCGGCGCGGGCTCTCCCCCGCTCTCGATGCGCGCGAGCTCGCCTGGGAGCAGGGAGATATCGACCTTGCCCCCGAGCACCTGACCACCGCGCACATTCTCCAGCGCCCACTTCCGTGCGTCGGCCGCGAGGAATTTCGGCCAAAACTGCTTCAGCACATCGAGCGACATGGGACTGACTAGGCCCGTCAGACGCACCTCCGGAGACTCCGGCGCATCGACCACGCTGCCGGCAAGCTCGATCGACGCGTCGCCCGACCGAATGACAAAGCGGGAAAGCGTGAGGCGCCCAGCGCCAGGGGTCACCGTACCTTCCGCCGACCACTCATCCACCTTGATTGGCGCGAGGCCATACTCGGCGGCGAGCACGGCGTCGTCGGCCTTCAATTTGAAGGTCCAGGACGGCGACCCATGATCGTCGTCCCTGCCCCGGAATTCGCCGCTGATGGTGGCATGGCTGTTACCCCATTTCAGCGTCGAGGGTTCGATCTCGACCACGCGGTTCCGCTTGAAATAGCGCAAATGTAAATTGCCCTCATCGATCGCCATCGAATTCTCCGGATCCCAGGGTGGCGTAATATGGCCTCGCCCTAGTTCCAGATTGGCTTCGCCTGAGAGAAACTTGCCGGCGGTGGTGAGTTCCACCCGTGTTTCGCCCGTGACCGGCAGGTCGAGAGCCTGCAGCGCCTCCATGCCGGACAGATTCGCGGCAATGCCGGCGGGAACAAGGTCCTGGATCAGCGCGGTAATACTCAAGCTTCGGCGCTTGGGGCGTTGCTCGGTGCGGAATTCCAGCTGCCAATCGCCCTTCGTCGAAGCCACGCTGGCTTGGCCGACGAGAATGCTGCGCTGATTATTGTGCTCAAGATCGATGGAGAAATCGGGGACCTGCCAGAGGGTCTCGGCGCCACCTTGGCTCAGAATCACCTGGGCATCCTTCACGCCGAAGCGGGTGAGATAGGAGGTGTTGCCGCGTCGGGCGCGTTCGAACACCTCGGCGATAGTGTTCGTCACATCGAGCCGAGGTCCCGGATTTGTGCCCGGCGGTTGGGGCAGTTGCGGCGTCACGCGTTTGGCGATGACGCTTTCGCCGGGCACCGGCTGCGGCGCCTCGGGCGCGGCCGCTCCGCCCTCCGCGGGCGTCTTGGGAATGAGGGGTTCGGTGTCTGTTTCCGACGGCCGATAGAAGCTCAAGGTCAGGCCGTTGTCGGAGGCATAGAATTGGAGCTTCGGACCGATGAAGTCGACGCTGCCCGGAGCGACGCGGCCGGACAAGAGCGCCGCGCCGCTCATGCCGATGGCTGCCAACGGTGCTTGCGCCACCACCGAACCGTCAGCATCGATCAGCCGGATGTTGCGGAGCCTGAATAGCACGCCGGGGCCGTCAGCGGCACGTTGCAAGATCGCGTCGTCCACCTTCACACGGAGGTCGGAAAGCTGCCCGTTGATGGCCTCTTCAATGGTGGGGACGAGGCTCGGAAGCGAAATGGGGCCGCGGCTGAGCCGACCATAGCCACCGACGATCGCAATCAACCCGACAACCAAAATGCCGGCGAAAATCTCACGGCAAACGTGGGCGCCGCGCGACGACAATTTCCTGAGTTCGATTTGGACCGGCTCGGGCACGCGCCTTACGAGCGCCCGGCCCCTAGCCGGCAAGGTCAGAAGCGCCCGGCTGCCCTCTGAAAACTTGACCAGCGCACCGGCCATCGGCTCGCTCGCCGTGTCCGGGCTCGACATGGCCCGCCAAGACGTGGTCAACCGATGCAGTATGGGTGAGTAGGCAGATGCGCGCAGGTTGTCGAGCGCACGGCGCAAGGCCGGTTGGTCAAGATAGGGCTTCAGGCGCTCGTTCGCACTCGCGCAGAGTGCACGCAAGGACCCCAAAAGCTCAAGCAGCGGCTTGGCTATGGGCAACAAGCGCTGCCTCAGCTCGCTCATGGCCCCTGTTTCGATATCCCCCCAGAGTCAAAGGCATAAGAGGCGGAAATATCGGCTAAAGGAAGGCGCTTCCACCCGGAGGAAAGCTCGATGGCGACAGCTCTGCGACAGCACATCTTGAGGGCGGGCCACCCGCGGCGAGGAGATCGGGGAGACCAACCATGAACCGTAGATGACTCATGACAACCGGCAAGCGAGGCGATATCCTGCTCCGAGGGCCGTTGCAGAGTTCTCTTCTTTGACTGGGCAAACTCCGCAACACGCTTTGCTGGGATTTTTTGTTCTCACATCGGAGCGGCTGACCGGACTCCCTTCGGCGCCGCAGTGTTGCGTTTGTGCGGGAGGTGCCATCATGTTCACCAAAAAGCCCGAGCGGGAGACGGGCAGCGATCCATTAAACAGGATGAGCGATCGGGCCGAGAGTGACAGCTCTCCATTTGCCGAACGCCCCTTGGCCCAGCCGAAAAGCTCAGGCCCAAGCAAACTCGTCCCCTCCATCATCGGCGAAGATTTGACCGTCACCGGGAACGTGACCTCCAAGGGTGAGATCCAGGTGGACGGAATCATCGAGGGCGACGTGCAGTGCGGCTCACTCCTCCTTGGCGAGAAATCGCAGATCACTGGAGGCGTGATCGCGGAGGATGTCGTGGTTCGCGGCCGGGTGGTCGGCTCGATCCGGGGTTTGCGCGTGACCCTCCAGGCGCAATCCCATGTCGAGGGCGACGTCTTTCACCAAAGTCTCGCGATCGAGCAGGGCGCCTATTTCGAAGGCAAGTCCCGCCGCTCTGACAATCCCCTTGCGACCGCCAAGGCTGGGGGTGAGGCTGACGCCAAGGGCAGCTCGCACCCCCGCGCCGCCGAGTAACGATCATCCGCGAGGCGTCGCGTCTAGGCGGATTTCTGCTCGCCTTGAATGCGCTCGGCGAGCGCCGCTTCGATGAATTGATCGATGTCGCCGTCAAGAACGGCTGACGGGTTGGTGCTTTCCACCCCGGTGCGAAGATCCTTCACCAGTTGATAGGGCTGGAGCACGTACGAGCGGATCTGGTGGCCCCAGCCGATCTCTGATTTGGAGGCGGCTTGAGCCTGTGCCTCCTCCTCCCGGCGCTTGAGCTCGGCATCATAGAGCCGCGCCCTAAGCATGCCCCACGCCGTGGCGCGGTTCTTGTGCTGGGAGCGCTCGTTCTGGCATTGGACCACGATGCCGGTGGGCATATGCGTCAGCCGCACCGCGCTGTCCGTGGTGTTCACATGCTGGCCGCCGGCGCCCGAAGCGCGATAGGTGTCGACACGCACGTCCTTCTCCTCGATCTCGATCTGGATGGTGTCGTCGATCGCCGGGTACACCGAAACCGAGGCAAAGCTCGTGTGCCGACGCGCATTAGAATCGAAGGGTGAGATGCGCACCAGCCGATGGACACCGGCCTCCGTCTTGAGCCAGCCATAGGCGTTGGGGCCCTTGACCAGGATCGTCGCCGATTTGACGCCGGCTTCTTCCCCCGGATGCTCGCCGATGATCTCGACCTTGTAGTCGCGCCCCTCCCCCCAGCGGATATACATCCGCTCGAGCATCTGTGCCCAGTCCTGACTCTCGGTGCCGCCGGCGCCGGCGTGGATCTCGACATAGGTGTCGTTCGCATCGGCCTCGCCGGAAAGTAGCGCTTCGACCTCGCGCTTATGCGCTTCGGCCCGCAGCTTGTTCAGCGTGGCCTCGGCTTCGGCGATGATGCTTTCGTCGCCCTCCTCCTCGCCAAGCTCCACGAGCTCGATATTTTCATCCAGCTCGCGAACCAGACGCGTGAAGCTGCTCAAGGCGGCTTCGAGCTGCTGGCGCTCGCGCATGAGGCCTTGCGCGCGGAGAGGATCGTTCCAGAAATTCGGTGATTCGGTCTCGCGATCGAGTTCAGCTAGCCGGCTCTTGGCCCGATCGGGGTCAAAGATGCCTCCTGAGCAGCGTCAGGGACTCTTTGATGTCATCGACGACCGCCTCGGTTTCAGCGCGCATCTGTTCCTCTGCTTGGAATCGTTGAACCAGCCGCCGGGGTCTTATCCTGGCGGCCAACATCGAGAAATCGGCTTCTAGTAGAGGCCGCCCGTGCCCGATGTCAAAGCCCGGTCATTGCCGGGGGTCGGGAACGGATTCGGCGGCGGTCCAGGCGGCTGTCCGGGAATAAGGCCCGGAGTTGCGGCTTGGTCGGGGCCAGCTTGGCTGAAATCCTCGCCATCAACGGTCTGGTCGCCTCCCTCGGCAGCAGTGAGGCCCGCGCCGCCGGTGGAATCTTGGATCGGCTTGAAGGCTTCCATGATCGCCTTAGAATCACCCGCGCCCGCCGGCAGTCCGGTCTTGTGGTTCACGCGCACGAGCCTGATGCCGGGTGGGGCGCGGAACGGAATCGGAGGCTGGCCTTTCAGCGCAATCTCGAAAAAGTCGCGGACCACAGGGGCCGAAACGTTACCGCCGGTCTCGCCATGGCCCAGCGGCGACGGATTGTCGAAGCCGATATAGACGCCAACCACGAGATCCGGCGTGTAGCCGATGAACCAAGCGTCCTTCTCGTCGTTGGTGGTGCCGGTCTTGCCGGCGATGGGCCTATTCAGCACCTTGAGCTTCCGCGCGGTGCCGCTCTGGACCACGCCTTCCATGATCGACACCATCTGATAGGCCGACATCGGATCGACGATTTGAGGACGATCGTCGATCAGCTCAGGCTCGTCCTGGCCGTTCCACTCCCGCGCCTCGCAATCGGGACAGCTTCGGGTGTCATGGCGCCAAACGGTGCGGCCGTAGCGGTCCTGGATCCGGTCGATGAAGGTCGATTTGATCTGCTTGCCGCCGTTGGCGATCATGCCATAGGCGGTCACCATGCGCAGTAGCGTGGTCTCGCCGGCGCCAAGCGACATGGACAACATCGGCACTAGATTGTCGTAGACGCCAAACCGCCGCGCATATTCGGCGATGATCGGCATGCCCATGTCGTTGGACAGGCGAACGGTCATCAGATTGCGCGAATGCTCGATGCCGAAGCGCAAGGTGGACGGACCGGCAGCCGAGCCGGCCTCATAGTTTTTCGGACACCATTGCGGCATGCCCTTGCCTTGACTGACGCAAATTGGGCCGTCGACGATGATGCTCGACGGGGTGTAGCCGTTGTCGAGCGCGGTGGAGTAAATGATCGGCTTGAAGGAGGAGCCCGGCTGGCGATGGGCCTGCACCGCCCGGTCGAACTGGCTCTCGGCGAAGCTGAAGCCGCCGACCAGCGCCAGCACGCGCCCGGTATGGGGGTCGAGAGCGACGATCGCGCCGCCGACTTTCGGCACCTGCTCGAGCGACCACTGTCCAGTGACGTCAGGCTCCTTTTCCGTGGGCTCGCGCGGCGAGACGTAAATGACGTCGCCCGGCTTGAGGGCGGCGGAAACGGTTTTCGGATTGGCGCCCATGCCGTTTTTCAGCCGGGGCCGCGCCCATTTCACCTCGCTAAAGGGAATGATCCCCGTCTGGCGCTGCTCGGAGAGCTTGCCGGTCGAGGTGCGCGTCGGGCGCAGGCCGATGGTGGCCTGGTCCTTGGTCGCCTCGAGCACGACAGCGAGCCGCCAGGGCTCGATATCGGACCACACTTTGATGTCGGCGAGGGTCTTGCCCCAATCGCCGCTGAGATCGACTGTCTTCACCACGCCGCGCCAGCCGTGGCGATGATCATAGGCAACGAGGCCATCGACCAGCGTCTTGCGCGCGATGCGTTGCAGCCTCGGGTCGAGCGTCGTGCGCACGGACAGGCCGCCGCCATAAAGCTTGTCCTCGCCGAAGCGATCGAGGATCTCGCGGCGGACCTCTTCGGAGAAGAACTCGGAGGCGAAGATTCGGGGGCCGGTCTTGCGCACCTGCACTCCGAGCGGCTCGGCCTTCGCGGTCTCGCCTTCCTCCCTCGTGACAAAGCCGTTCTCGACCATGCGGTCGATCACCCAGTTGCGGCGCTCGATGGCGCGCTCAGGATATTTGAACGGGTTGTAGTTGGTCGGCGCCTTAGGCAGCGTGGCGAGATAAGCGCAATCGGCGATCGAGAGCTCGTTCAGGGATTTGTCCCAATAAGTCTGCGCCGCGGCGGCAACGCCATAAGCGCCGGCGCCGAGATAAATCTCGTTCAGATAGAGCTCGAGGATCTGCTCCTTGGTGAAGGCGCGCTCGATGCGGATGGCGAGGATCGCCTCTTTCAGCTTGCGCTCGACCGTCTGGTCGCTCGAAAGCAGGAAGTTCTTGGCCACCTGCTGCGTGATGGTGGAAGCGCCGACCATGCGCCGGCCCGACTGCATGCTGCTCAGATTGGTCACGGCCGCGCGCAGGATGCCCTGAATATCGAGGCCACCATGCTGGTAGAAATTCTTGTCCTCGGCCGAGATGAAGGCTTCGACCAGGCGCTCCGGGATCGTACTGAAGGGCACATAGATGCGCCGCTCGCGCGCGAACTCGGCGATCAAATCCCCATCGCTGGCGTGGATGCGGGTCATCACAGGAGGCTCGTATTTGGCGAGCACTTCGTAGTCCGGCAGTTCCTTCGACACTTTCCACAAGACGAAGGCCGCCGCCGCCGCTACGGCGACGAAGACGATCATGCTTGCGGCGAACATGAAGCCGAAGAAGCGCAACAAAAAGCCGCCGCGCCGACGCCGCCGCCGTTGTTCAGGCGGCCTACCAGGAGCCGTAATATCCATCTTGAAACCCGTTCCCTCCCCGATTCTTAGTCGCATGGGGGGAGTGAGGCAACCCTAGCCAACATTATGGCAACAAAACGCTGGGAGAGCCGAATTCACGCGCCTCGGCCGCGTCGCCGATCAGCGAGCGCTTGTTTAAAACTCAGAAGGAACCGCGCGCGACGCGCTTGGCGAAATAGCCGTCGATGGCGGCGCTGACCTTGTCGGCGGTGGTGCTCCGCCAAACCCGAGAGGTGAGACGCTTCTCGTCGTCGGGATTACTGAGAAAGCCAAGCTCGATCAGAACCGATGGCACGTCCGGAGATTTCAGCACGCGAAAGCCGGCAGACTTCAGGGACTTCCTGTGCAAATCGGCGGCCGTCATCTCGCCCACTACGGATTTGGCAAAGACGAGGGAGCGGTTTTGGGTCTCCCGCTGGGCCAGGTCAATGAGGATGTTCGCCACCACGCCATCGGAGTCGCTCGGCAAATCCACCCCGGCGATGGCGTCCGAGAGGTTCTCCTTCGCGGCGAGCTCCTTCGCCTCGTCGTCCGAGGCCTGCTCCGACAGGGTATAGATCGTCGCGCCCTTGGCCTCGGCCGGCTGTTTCGGGAAGGAATCGGCGTGGATCGATACCAGCAAATTCGCGCCCTTCGATTGGGCGAACGCAACCCTCTCGCGCAAGGCGAGGAAGGTGTCGCCCTCTCGGGTCATATGGACTTCGTATTGCCCCTTCTCCTCGAGCTTCCGCTTGAGCGTCTTGGCGAAGGCGAGCACGACGTCCTTCTCCGTGACCCCGCTCTCGCTGCTCGTGCCGGGGTCGATGCCGCCGTGGCCGGGGTCGAGGATCACCACAGGCTTGGCCTTAACCGGCATGGCGTGGGGCTTAGGCTGCGGAATCGATCCAACGGCATGAGATTGCGGACTTGCGTCCCTCAGCTTGGCGACGAAGGTCGCGCGATCCGTGGGCACAAGGTCGATGACTAGCCGTGCCGGCTGGTCGGCCCGCGATTCGAGCACGAAGGCCTTGTCGACCAGAAATGGGCCGCTCATGTCGATGACGATCCGCGACTTGCCCGGCGCGAACAGTCCGAAGCGGTAGCCGGTGACGAGCCCCCTCCTCTCGGTGCCGAGACCCGGGGGCATCTGGAAATTAACATCCGGCAGGTCGACGATGACGCGGTAGGGATCGGATAGGGAAAAGACGTTGATGTCGACCTTCTTGGACAAATCGGCAATAAAGCGCGTGCGGGTCCGGTCGCCTGCGAGCCTCGCGTCCTTGGCCACGGCTTCGTGCGTGCGCGCCTGGGCCGAGCCGGGCGTCATCCAGATGCCTGCAAACAGGGCAAATAGGACCGCGCAGGCTAGCGCGGCCCCCAACTCGGCATGGACTCTCCGCATCTTCCTCACCCCGCCCGCTTTTGGCGTTGGCCAAGGCTGCCTGCGACCCATTTGGAGAGACCCCCGAATCCGGCCGAATCAGCCAAAATCAGCCATGGCTACCGGAATCCTAAAGCGTGGTGGTTAAGCGAAGCTTGTGACCCTTTGGGGGCGAAACGACGGGAACACTTGCCAAATCTCCTGCCAACCCCGTAATAAGGACTAGGTCCTGTCACTGGACCGCCGCCCCCCGGGGCGTTTGGACGCTTCAAAGCGCGACTGACCCGGGAACTCATTTGTTTTGCGCGTAAGGCCTTGAAAGGAAAAACGGCCGAGACGCGGAAAGCCGGTGATCAGGTCAGAGACGATCGCCGATCCAGTCTTACTCAGAGACTCGCGCCTGTCGCGAGTTGGACATTTACGATGCAAGTTCAAGGCACAGGGCTAACACTCGGACACAGCCATGCTCTGTCCGGACCGCCCAAGGTCTGGAGCGCGACAGAGGTCGGCCCCAGCACCCAGGGCGAGCCTCCTCTGCCTCATCGCAGCGAATCATGGTCTATTCAACTTAAGCGCGCGCTGAGCTCGGGCTCACTCGCGGTACGGCAGGCTTACGCGCCGCCGTCCCCCGCCAGCGCGGCGGAGAAAACACAACATGCCAAGCAAAATGCTAATCGATGCGGCGCATCCGGAGGAAACCCGGGTCGTCGTAGTAAAGGGTAGTCGCGTAGAGGAATTTGATTACGAATCCGCGAATAAGAAGCAGCTAAGAGGTAATATCTACCTCGCCAAGGTTACGCGGGTTGAGCCGTCGTTGCAGGCGGCCTTCGTCGATTATGGCGGCAACCGCCACGGCTTCCTGGCCTTTACCGAAATTCATCCTGACTATTATCAGATTCCGGTCGCGGACCGTCAGGCCCTGCTTGACGCAGAGGCCGAAGAGGAGAGCCGCGCCAGCGCGGCCGAGGCCGCCGAGGACGAAGCGGCAGCGGGACGGAAGCGGCGGCGCGGCCGGCGCGGCCGGGGACGTCCAGAATCGTCGTCGAAAGGGCGCGGCGGCGAAAGCCGAGCTTCGGCCGAAGCCGGAGCCGACTCAAGCGCAGCCAAAAGCAAGGGCGAGTCGGATCCAGTCGATGATGGACCGACCATCGCCATGGAAGCGAACGACCTCATCCACGAAGTTTCCGAGCCGGCCGGGCCTAGATCCGATGTCGGCCTCGAGGCCGACGACCGCTCCGGCACCCTCACTTCGGTGGAGGAGGTGGATGACGACGACGACGCGGAGCCGGTTGAGACCGTCGGCCAGCGGGTGGTGACGGTCGAGACGAACGGCGAGGCGGTGGCCGAGACGGTGGAATCCGTAGGCTCCGAGGACGCGCTCGAGGAGGTTCCCGAGCGCGCAAGGCGCCGTCGCGGACGCCCCTATAAGATTCAGGAGGTCATTCGCCGCCGGCAGATCATTCTGGTGCAGGTGGTCAAGGAGGAGCGCGGCACCAAGGGCGCGGCGCTCACCACCTATTTGTCGCTCGCCGGCCGCTACACCGTGCTGATGCCCAATACCGCAAGAGGTGGCGGCATCTCGCGCAAGATCACCAATCCCACCGACCGCAAGCGCTTGCGCGAGATCGCGGGCGAGCTGGAAGTGCCGGAAGGCATGGGCCTCATCATCCGCACCGCCGGCGCGCAGCGGACCAAGACCGAGATCAAGCGGGACTATGATTATCTGCTCAGGTTGTGGGAGACCGTGCGCGACCTCACCTTGAAGTCGACGGCGCCCAGCCTCGTCTATGAAGAAGGCAGCCTGATCAAGCGCTCGATCCGCGACCTCTACAACAAGGACATCGACGAAGTCCTGGTCGCTGGCGACGATGCCTATCGCGAGGCCAAGGACTTCATGCGCATGCTCATGCCGAGCCATGCCAAGAACGTAAAGCCCTACAAGGAGCCAGAGCCTGTCTTCATCGGCTATCAGGTCGAGCGCCAGCTCGCCGCCATGTTCTCCCCCCAGGTGGTGCTGAAATCGGGCGGCTATATCGTCATCAATCAGACTGAGGCCCTCGTCGCCGTCGACGTCAATTCGGGCAAGGCCACGCGCGAGCACAATATCGAGGATACCGCCCTCAAGACCAATCTCGAGGCCTCGGAAGAGATCGCCCGCCAACTGCGTCTACGCGACCTTGCCGGACTGATCGTCATCGATTTCATCGACATGGACGAGCGGCGTAACAGTCGCCTGGTCGAGCGGCGGCTCAAGGAGTCGTTGCGCAACGATCGGGCCCGCATCCAGGTTGGCCGCATCAGTCATTTCGGCCTGATGGAAATGTCGCGCCAGCGCTTGCGTCCCGGAATGCTGGAGGGCTCCACCAGCCCGTGCACGATGTGCCAAGGTACCGGAATCGTTCGCTCGGTGGAGTCGATCGCGCTCGACGTGCTGCGGTCGCTGGAGGACCGTCTCATCACCGACGGCGTGACGCCGCTCGTCGCCACCACGGCGGTCGATGTCGCTCTCTACATCCTCAATCAGAAGCGCGCGCATCTGAAGGACATCGAGCAGCGCTACCAGATCCCCATCACCGTGACGGCGGACGAGAATTTGCACGTCTCGCAATTCATGATCGAGCGCTCCTCCGCCGCCGAGGCGGCGAGCGGGGAGAGTTCCGTCGTACAGATGGACTGGGCGCATCACCAGGCGCCGCCGCCGGCTTCAGCAACCGCTGAGACCGAGGAGCAAAACCGGACTCGATCGAGGCGCCGCCGCCGCAAGCGCCGGGGCCCCGAGCAGGAAGGCGACGCGCCCGAGGCCTTTGCCGAACACGACGAGGCGGACGACGATCAGCATGAGGAGCCTGAGGCGAAAGAGGCAGAGAGCTCCGAATCGTCCGCGCAAAATCGAAACAAATCGCGTCGCCGAGGGCGGCGCGGTGGTCGCCGCGGGCGCGGCGGGCAGCGGTCGGAGCAGACCATAGCCGGCACGGACGAGGCCTCGAGCGAGGCGGCCGCCCAAGGTGACGAGGATCGCGGCGAGGCTCAATCGGCCGACAGCGACGCCCCAACTCAGGCGAATGGGGATGGACGCCGGAGCTCAAGAAGCACAGAGCCCTCGCGCCGAAAGACAGCCGACCGGCCGGCTCGCGATGAGACGCCGGCGTTCACCGTGCCAATCGTGCCGATGGAGCAACCGGCCCCGGCTCCGGAAGCCAGAGCGGAGAGCGAGAGCAAAGAGGACGCTTCACCGCCTCGACGGGGCTGGTGGCAGCGCTAACCTTCGAGGGCTAACTCTTAAGCCAGCCCTTGATGCGCCGAACGGCTTCGCGCGTGGCCGCGTGCGGGCCGGCGTAGGAGAGGCGTATGAAGCCGTGACCCCGCACGGGATCGAAATCGATGCCAGGGGTGATGGCGACGCCTACTTCCTGCAGCATCCTGGTGGCGAAGGCCGCGCTGTCCGAGGTCATGTCGCTCACATCGATATAGAGATAGAAGGCCCCGTCGGCGGGAAGAATTGCAGTCAAGCCCGCCGAAGGCAGTTCATTCAGCAATAGCGCCCGGTTGGCGGCATAGCCCGCCTTGATCTCCTCCAATTCCTCGATGCCATCGAAGGCGCCGAGAGCGGCAATTTGCGAAATCGACGGGGGTGAGATGTACAGGTTCTGCGCCAGCCGCTCCATCGGCCGCACCAGCTCCTCCGGCACCACCAGCCAGCCGATGCGCCAGCCGGTCATGCTGAAATATTTGGAGAAGCTGTTGACGACGATGGCCGCGTCCCAATGCGCGAGCGCCGTCGCCGCGGGCGCGTCATAGTCGAGCCCGTGATAGATCTCGTCGGAGATCAGCCAGACCTCGCCACGCCGACAAGCGTCCGCAAGCTCGGCCAGTCTCGGACCGACCGTCATGGTGCCGGTCGGGTTGTTCGGGCTTGCGAGCAGGAGGCCCGCGGCCTTATCGGCGGCGAAGCGATCGAGATCTTGGGCCTCGGGCATCCACCTCGTGGCAGGTCCGGTCTCAATCAACACCGGGTTTGCGCCCAACGCTTTCAAGATGTGGCGGTAACAGGGGTAGCCCGGCGACGGCAGCAACAGCGTGTCGCCGACATCGAGCACGGCGAGAAAAGCGAGCACAAAGCCGGCCGACGAACCCGAGGTGACAATGACACGCTCGGGGCCAATGCTGACGCCATACCGCTCCCGGTAATATTCGGCGATGCGTTGGCGCAAGGCCGGGAGGCCGAGCGCCTCGGTATAGCCCAGCCGGTCGCGCTCGAGCGCTTCGCGCACCCTGGCCCGCGCCGCTCTGGGCGCCGGGGTATCCGGCTGGCCCACCTCCATATGGATGATGTCCTCGCCGAGTGCTTCTTGCGCATTCGCCTCCCTCATCACGTCCATGACGATGAAGGGATCGATGCTGCCGCGGCGCCAATCCCCGCGGCAGATGGCCGATCGTCCGCCGGTCAACCAAGCTCATGCGCCACCATCCGCTCGCACTTTGTTGAAGAGCCCTGCGGCTCAACTGTCACGTTGTCGCCGTATTCAAACGCCAATCAATCGATGTTTAAGGCGAAGACGTGGCCTACGGCGAACAGCCCTGCTTTCGAGGCAAACCAAGAGCAGGCCAACACCGTCAGCCACCTAAAGGAAGGGTGGCGGGGCCGCCCGGTGGGCAAGACCGAGCATCTTGGCCCGATACCGGCAAGCCTTTATCATCCAGCGGAACCATGCCGGCCCCTGCCGCCATCACGCGCTTCTCTCCCCTTCGACACCTCCGCCGCGCCGCGGTCGGGGGCCTGGTGATCTCGCTCGTCATCGCCACCACGGCGGATGCGGCGGGCCTCATTCGCGACGCGGAGACGGAATCGCTGTTGCGCACGTACTCCAAGCCGATCATCGAGGCAGCCGGCCTCGGCTCGCAAGCCATCGACATCCATATCGTCAACGACCGGGCCTTCAATGCCTTCGTCATCGACGGCCACAACATGTTCGTCCATGCCGGGGCCCTGATGGACACGAAGACGCCCAATCAACTCATCGGCGTCATTGCGCATGAGAGCGGCCATATCACCGGCGGTCATCTTTCGCGGCTGCGCGGCCAAATTTCGAAGGCAAAGTCGGCGGCCCTGATGCTGCAGCTTCTGGGCATCGCCCTGATGGCGGGAGGCGCTCTCGCAGGCGCCGGCAGTCTCGGACAGCTCGGCATGGGCGCGGCCTACGGCGGAACTGACGCCGCGATGCGCATGGTGCTGGCCTACCGTCAGAACGAGGAATCTTCGGCCGACCAAGCGGCCGTGACCTTCCTCAATGCGACGAAGCAGTCATCGCGTGGCCTGCTCGAGACCCTGGAGTTCATGAACTCCAAGCTGTTCGGCGTGCAGGGCATCAATCCGTATCTTCAGTCTCACCCGCTTCCCCCGCAGCGTATCTCCCAACTGCGGGCGCTCGCCGAATCGAGCCCCTATTACGAGAACCGGGACCCGCCCGAGCTCCAGCTCAGGCACGATCTGGTGAAGGCCAAGCTTTACGGCTTCATCGACCGGCCCGAGGCGGTCTTCAATCGCTATCCGCAGACCGATCGGTCTCTCCCGGCGGCCTATGCCAGGGCCATCGCCACCTATCGCACATCCGGGGTGCAGGTAGCCCTGCCCCAGCTCGATGCCTTGATCGCGGCGCAGCCCGCCTCGCCCTATTTCCATGAGCTCAAAGGGCAGTTCCTGTTTGAGAGCGGCAATGTCGCCGCTGCAGTGCCAGCCTTGCGCCAGGCGGTCGAGCTCGCGCCCGATGAGCCGCTGATCCGCATCATGTTCGCGCAGGCGCTGCTCGGCAAAGCGACGCCGAAAAATGTGGACGAGGCGATCTCCAATCTGAAGACGGCGCTGATCCGCGAGACGACCTCGGCCACCGGGTACCGCCAACTGGCCTCTGCCTATGCCCGCAAGGGCGATGTGGCCAAGGGCGGCGCGCGGGAACGATATATGGCATTGGCGGTACTTGCATCGGCCGAGGCCTATTTCTATGAAGGGCAGTTGAAACTTGCCAAGCAGCAAGCAAAGCGGGCCAAGGCCGGGTTGATCGACGGGACGCCAGACTGGCTCCGCGCCGACGACATCCTTGCCTTCGAGCTACCCCAAACCAATTGAGCCCATCCCCGGAGACAAAAAAATGAACATGAAGAAAGTCCTCGCCAATGTGGCCGTGGCTGCCGTCGTGGCCGCGGTGACCGCGGCCGGCACCAGCTTCCTGATGTTGCGTGGGGGGCTCGGGGACGCGGGCGGGCTCGAACAGACCCGTCTCGAGCAGTCGATGCGCGACTATCTCACCAAGAACCCCGAGATCCTGGTCGAGATGACGACCGAACTCGACAAGCGGCAGGCGGCCGAACAGACGCAGCAGCAGAACAAGGCCATCAGCGAGAATGCCGACGCGATCTTCCGCTCGCGGGTCTCGCATGTCGCCGGCAATCCGAATGGCGATGTCAGCGTGGTCGAGTTCTTCGACTATAATTGCAGTTATTGCCGCCGGGCGCTTCCCGAGGTGGTCAAGCTCGTCAACGACGATGGCAAGGTGCGGCTCGTCCTCAAGGAATTGCCGATCTTTGGCGAGGACTCCGAAGCGGCCTCCAAATATGCGCTCGCTGCGGACAAGCAGGGCAAATATTTCGAGATGCATCAGAAGCTGCTCGGCGACCCTGGCAAGGCCAACAAGGAGAAGGCCTTGCGCATCGCCCAGGAATTAGGGCTCGACATGGAGCAACTGGAGAAGGACGCGGCATCGGACGAGACGCAGAAAGCCCTCGACGAGGCCAAGGAACTTGCCCAGAAGCTCGGCCTACAGGGCACGCCACTCTATCTGATCGGCGATCGGGTTGTGCCTGGCGCTCCCGACGACCTCTACGATCAGCTCAAGGCCAACGTGGCTGAGGTGCGGGAAAAGGGCTGCGCGGCGACCTGCTAAGCGTCCTCCCGGCGGTAACCGGACGTTTCCGGCTTTTTGCTAGAAAGAGCAAAAGCTGCTAAAGGGCGCGGCCATCGGCCCCTTTAGCGTCTGGATGCGCCAAACCGGGGGGCCTTAAATGCCCTGCTTCACGCCATGACCAAGCCGATTTACGTCCTAAACGGTCCAAATCTGAACCTGCTTGGGTCGCGCGAGCCGGAGGTTTATGGCAAGGAGACCTTGCAGGACGTTCGGGTCCGATGCGAGCAAAAGGGCGAAAAATTGGGCTTTGCCATCGACTTCCGGCAGAGCAATCATGAAGGCGAGCTGGTGGCGTGGATTCAAGAAGCCAAGGACAAGGCGGCGGGAGTGATCGTCAATGCCGGGGCCCTCACCCACTCTTCGATCGCCATGCTCGATGCGCTGCTCGCCGCCGATATCCCTTGCGTCGAGGTGCATCTGTCCAACATTTTCCGGCGCGAGAGCTTCCGCCACCATTCCTATATTTCGAAAGGCGCAAAAGGCGTGATCTGCGGCTTCGGTCCCTTGGGCTACGAGCTGGCGATCGAAGCATTGTCAGGCTCGATCGACGCCAAGAGAGCCGGCTGATGGCCGAGGGAGGATGCCGGCAATGACTGAACCGTCAGGGAGCCTCGACAAGGACCTCATCCGGGAGCTGGCCGAGCTGCTGAACGAAACCGGCTTGACCGAGATCGAGATCGAGATCGAGGGCCGCAGGGTGCGCGTGGCGCGGAGCGTCACGGTGGGCATGGGAGCTCTTCCCGTCGATGCCGGCCGGAGCCCGCGGGAGCTAGTCGACAGAGTCACTGCCGAAGAGCTTCACCATCCCGGCACCGTGGTTTCCCCCATGGTCGGCACGGCCTATCGCTCGCCGGAGCCGGGGGCCCCACCCTTCGTGGAGGTTGGTAGCAATGTCACGCAGGGTCAAACGATCTTCATCATCGAAGCCATGAAGACCATGAACCATATTCCCGCGCCCCACGCCGGCACCGTCCTTGCCGTCCTGGTCGACGACGGCCAGCCCGTCGAATATGCCGAGCCGCTGGCCGTGATCGAAAAGGGCTAGGCGCTCCCCGGCATGTTCGACAAAATCCTGATCGCCAACCGGGGAGAGATCGCGCTTCGCATCGAACGTGCTTGCAAGGAGCTTGGCATCGCCACGGTCGCGGTCCACTCGACCGCCGACGCCAACGCCATGCATGTGCGGCTGGCCGATGAGAGCGTGTGCATCGGTGCCCCTCCGGCCAAGGACAGCTATCTCAATATTCCGCAGATCGTCGCCGCGTGCGAGATCACCGGCGCCGACGCCGTTCACCCCGGCTACGGCTTTCTCGCCGAAAATGCACGCTTCGCCGAAATCCTCGAAGAGCATAAGATCACCTTCATCGGGCCGAGCGCCGAGCATGTCAGGCTCATGGGCAACAAGATCCAGGCGAAGGACACGGCCAAGAAGCTCGGCCTGCCTTTGGTCCCAGGCTCCGACGGTCCCATCAAAGACCTCAAGCAGGCGCGGAAAA
This sequence comes from Hyphomicrobiales bacterium, assembly GCA_038326945.1. Taxonomy (GTDB): domain Bacteria; phylum Pseudomonadota; class Alphaproteobacteria; order Rhizobiales; family Methyloligellaceae; genus Methyloceanibacter. Next base: position 48,277 of record JBBQKN010000008.1, on the reverse strand, counting down.
TCGCGCGCGAGATCGGCTATCCGGTGCTGGTCAAAGCCGCCTCCGGCGGCGGCGGCCGCGGCATGAAGGTTGCTCATGTCGAGGACGAGCTTGAGCCGGCGCTGGCTACGGCGCGTATCGAGGCCAAGACGAGCTTCGGCGACGACACCGTCTATCTGGAAAAATATTTGGCCCATCCGCGCCATATCGAGGTGCAGGTGCTGGCCGACGGCCAGGGCAACGCCATTCATCTGGGCGAGCGCGATTGCTCGCTCCAGCGCCGCCATCAAAAGCTGTGGGAGGAGGCCCCCTCGCCCGCCCTCAACGAGAGCGAGCGGGCGCGGATCGGCGAGATCGTGGCCAGCGCCATGCGCAAGCTGCGCTACCGGGGCGTCGGCACGGTGGAGTTCCTGCATGAGGGTGGCGAATTCTTCTTCATCGAAATGAACACCCGCCTTCAGGTCGAGCACACGGTCACCGAGATGGTCACCGGCATCGATCTTGTCATCGAGCAGATCCGCATCGCCGCGGGGGCGCCGCTCTCCTTCAACCAAGAGGATATCCGCTTCGACGGCCACGCCATCGAATGCCGGATCAACGCCGAGGATCCCCGTACCTTCCGTCCCTCGCCGGGGACGATCACGCATTTCCATCCGCCCGGAGGCCTCGGGGTTCGCGTCGATTCTGGCGCCTATGCGGGCTACACGATCCCCCCTTATTACGACAGCATGATCGGCAAGCTCATCGTGCATGCCCGCACCCGCAATGAATGCCTGATGCGGCTCAAGCGGGCGCTCGGCGAATTCGTGGTCGACGGCATCGACACCACCATCCCCCTGTTCAAATCTCTGATCGCCGAGCCCGACATCGCCGATGGCCAGTATGATATTCATTGGCTGGAGACCTACCTGGCGTGAACCTGACCGGAGACTCCGGAGAAGGCCCATGACCTCCATCGACGACGTCATGATCGAGATCACGCCACAGGTGCTGCTCAAGGCCTATGCCTGCGGCATCTTCCCGATGGCGGAGAGCGCCGCGGACAATGCGCTTTATTGGATCGAGCCGGAGCGGCGGGGCATCCTACCGCTCGATGCCATGCACGTTCCGCGTAGCCTCAGCCGCACCATCCGCCGAGGCGGGTTCGAGGTTAGAGTCGATCACGATTTCGACGCCGTCATCGACGGTTGCGCCGCACCGCGCACAGGGAGGCGCAGCACCTGGATCAATGGGCGCATCCGCAGCCTCTATGCCGATCTGTTCACGCTCGGACACTGCCACACGGTCGAGGTCTGGGACGGCGGCGAGTTGATCGGAGGCCTATATGGGGTGCATCTCGGCCGCGCCTTCTTCGGCGAGAGCATGTTCTCCAAGGCCCGGGACGCGAGCAAGATCGCGCTCGTCTATCTCGTCGCGCGGCTCAAATATGGTGGCTTCGAGCTGCTCGACACCCAGTTCGTGACCGAGCACCTTGCCCGCTTCGGCGCGATCGAAGTCGGACGCGCCGAATTCCAGCAACTGTTGGAGGCCGCGCTTTACTGCCCCGGGAACCCGAATGGCGAGGGCGGCGGTGATGGCCGCGGCGGCCGCGGGCGCCTCTGGACCGGCGGTGGCGCCGGCGGTGGCTCTGGGGCTGGTGCGGCTTCGATAGGAGCTTCGGCGGCTGGCGCTTCGGCCGCTGGTGTTTCGGCTTCCGGCGCCTCGGCCGGTGCTTCTTCCGCTGGCGCCGCGGCGTTCTCCTCGCTTCCGGCGGGAGCGACCGGCGCGTTTGTCTTGCAGCTCGTCAACCAGACGTCGAAGACGGGGTGCTCCACGGCGTGAAGGCCGGGACTGTCGGCGAACATCCAGCCGGTGAAGATGCGTTCGACGTCGCCCGTGAGTTTGACCTCATCCACCTCGACGAAAGAGGAGGTGTGGGGCGCTTCCGTCGGCGGCCGAGTATAGCAGACCCGCGGCGTCACCTTGAGCGCCCCGAATTGCTGGGTCTCGTTGATCGGTATTTCCAGTGGCAAGATGCGGCCGGTCACCTTGTCGAGTGCGGCGAACACGGCGATAGGATTCTCGATCTTCTCCGCCCATGCCGGCGTCGCGGCGAGCGTGCTCAATAGGGCGAGCCGAAGAGCGAGCCGCGCAAGGCTCCGGCGCCTCGATCCTGCTTCGATGGGTTGTCTCATACCGCACCTTCTGAGCTGGCTCTCAAGCGGGTCCCTCCGGTGCGAGCTTCGAAAGTCATGGCTCGGCCATGAATCGGGCATCGGTGTGGCGAGAACAATGCGGCCCCCTGCCTCACGCGATCCGCTCGGCGGCGAAGCGCAGGCGGATGTGATCGGCGGTCCACTGCCCGTCCTGGTCGCAAAGCGACGGCCGCAACAGCTCGACGACGTCGGATAAGACCTCCGTCCGCTCGGGCTCCTCGAACTGTTCGAAGAAGGAGCGGCCGAACGTCTCGAGCCAGCCTTTGATTCCTGTTTCGAGCTTGGTCGGGCGCGGAACCAGCATGATCGTGGTGACGCTGAACCCGCCCTGCTCGAGCAAGCGCCGATATTCGTCAGGGGTGGGAAAGAACCAGGGGGCCACCTTGGCGGGATCGCCGCCGCGAGCGGCCTCGACCGCGCGCATCGCCGTGGCGATGGCCGCGACATTGCCATGTCCGCCGAGTTCGCCGACGAAGCGGCCGCGGAGCCGGAGGGCCCGCGCTACGCCGGCGATCAAGAGCTCGGGCCGGCGCATCCAGTGGAGCGCGGCATTGGAGAACACCGCATCGAACTCGTCCTCGAACGGAAGGGCGTGGCCGTCGATCTTTTGCACCGTGAGGCCACGGGCAGCGGCGGCGGCGAGCAGCTCCTGGCTGAGATCAACGCCAAGAACCTCGGCGCCGGAAGCGGCGATCGCCTCGGTCAGCACGCCGTGGCCGCAGCCAAGATCGAGAATGCGCTCGCCCTGGCGGGGCGCGAGCATGTCGAGCACGGGCTTGGCCAGGTCGGTGACGAAGCGTCCATCGCGGGCGTAGCTATCCGCGGACCAGCGCTGGACCGGCTTTGGCGGGGTGCTCTCGACCACGCTCATCGCGTCAGCTCGGCTGCCAGGGTTCATAATCGAGAGCGGCCGGCTTCACCGCCCCGGGATTGAGCGTGCTGCCGGGCGGCCGGTAGGCTTGAGACGTGCCGGTCAGGTTCGGGCGATAGGCTATCTGCCAGGGGTGCGGCGCGTAGCTCTCCTCGGTCGGCGGCACATCCACGGTGTAATGCAGCCAGCCATACCATTCGGGCGGAACGAGCGAGGCTTCGGATTGCTTGGAATAGGTCACCCAGCGCCGCTTCCCGCCCTCGGTCTGGTAATAGATATTGCCGAAGGAATCGGCGCCGACGCGGTTCCCGTAGCGCCACGTATAAAGACGCGTGCCGATCGTATTGCCGGTCCACCAAGCAAAAAGCTCTTTCAGGAAATTCATGCGGGATTGGCCGCCGGTGCTTAAGAGGTCGGCGGACTATGGCCGCAGGCCAAGGCTCTGTCCAGACCGGAGACCCCGCGAAGCGGCGCCGACCCCTCGCAACGGCGATGATGGCTCCCCACTTTTCCTAAAGGCGCTGGAGGTCCGGAGTAGGGTCGCGTTTCGTGGTCGTAAGCCGCCCATGCGGGAGTCTCGCCATAGGCGGTGCAGGGCAGAGGAAATCCAGCCTTTGTTCACAGGTCGTCCCCAGGGTCACGCACAGGATTTAGTGGAATTTAACCAGTCTCTTCCTATATATTGATGCCACGTTGATGATGACACCGAATCGCCTCAGTTTCTCAGGTCGCGACAAATGAACTGAAAGCCGGGGGAATTAAGAAAAATGCGGATTGAACGACGATTTACGGAAGCGGGAAAATCACCTTACGACGCCATTCCGTTTCGGGAGAGCGTAAGCGAGATCCGCAATCCCGACGGCTCCGTCGTCTTCCGCCTCGAAGCCTTCACCGTTCCGACGCATTGGAGCCAGGTGGCGGCGGATATTCTCGCCCAGAAATACTTCCGCAAGGCGGGCGTGCCGGCCAAATCGAAGAAGGTCGAGGAGACCTCCATCCCTTCTTGGCTGTGGCGGTCAGTTCCCGACGACGACGCCCTTAATATACTGCCCGAGGATGCTCGCTTCGGCGGCGAGACCGATTCCCGCCAAGTGTTCGACCGGCTTGCCGGAACCTGGACCTATTGGGGCTGGAAGGGCGGCTATTTCACCAGCGAGGAGGACACACGCACCTTCTTCGACGAACTTCGCTACATGCTCGCCATGCAGATGGGCGCGCCGAATAGCCCGCAATGGTTCAATACCGGGCTCCATTGGGCCTACGGCATCGACGGTCCAAGCCAGGGCCATTACTACGCCGACTTCTCCACCGGAGAGATCAAGGCGTCGGAGTCGGCCTATGAGCACCCGCAGCCCCATGCCTGCTTCATCCAGTCGATCGAGGACGATCTCGTCAATGAGGGCGGGATCATGGATCTCTGGGTGCGCGAGGCGCGGCTGTTCAAATACGGCTCGGGTACCGGCTCGAACTTCTCCAGGCTCCGGGGCGAGGACGAGCCCTTGTCCGGCGGCGGCAAATCATCGGGGCTGATGAGCTTCCTGAAGATCGGCGACCGCGCCGCCGGCGCCATCAAGTCCGGGGGCACGACGCGGCGCGCCGCCAAGATGGTCGTGGTCGACATCGATCACCCCGACATTGAGCACTTCATCAATTGGAAGGTCATCGAGGAGCAGAAGGTCGCAGCGCTGGTCACCGGCTCCAAGATCCTGGCCGAACGGCTCAACGCCATCCTCAAGGCCTGCGTCAATTGCGAGGCCGATGGCGATGAATGCTTCGACCCGAAGCGCAATCCGGCGCTGAAGCGCGAGGTTAAAGCCGCGCGCAAGGCCAAGCTGCCCGACAACGCCATCCGCCGGGTGATCCAGTTCGCCCGCCAGGGCTACACCTCGCTCCACATCCCCATCTACGACACCGATTGGGATTCGGAGGCCTACCGGACCGTCTCCGGCCAGAACTCCAACAACACGGTGCGGGTAACCGACGAGTTCCTGCGCGCGGTCGAGGCGGACGGCGATTGGCAGCTCACCTTCCGCAAGAATGGCGCCGTGGCCAAGACGTTGAAGGCACGCGACCTGTGGGAAGATATCGGCCACGCCGCCTGGGCCTGCGCCGATCCCGGCATCCAGTTCCACACCAGCATCAACGATTGGCACACCTGCCCCGCCGCTGGTCCGATCAGGGCGTCGAACCCCTGCTCGGAATACATGTTCCTCGACGACACGGCCTGCAATCTCGCCTCGCTCAATTTGATGGCGTTCCGGCGCGCGGACGGCAGCTTCAACGTCGAGGCCTACGAGCACGCCATCAAGCTTTGGACCATCGTGCTCGAGATCGCGGTCACCATGGCGCAGTTCCCATCCCGGAGGATCGCGGAGCTCTCCTACCGCTACCGCACGCTCGGCCTCGGCTACGCCAATATTGGCGGCCTGCTGATGGCCTCGGGCCTGCCTTACGACTCCGAAGCCGGCCGCTCGCTCTGCGGCGCGCTCAGCGCCATCATGACTGGCGTGTCCTATGCCACGAGCGCCGAGATGGCGTGCGAGCTCGGCGCCTTCGCCGGCTATGAGGAGAACCGCGAGCACATGCTCCGCGTCATGCGCAATCATGCCCGGGCCGCGAGAGGCGAGGCGGAAGGGTATGAGGAGCTTCAGACGCCACCCGTGCCGCTCGACCACGCCTCCTGTCCCGATCCCAAGCTGCTCGCCCGCGCGACGCATGCCTGGGAGCGCGCCATCGAGCTTGGCCGCCAATATGGCTACCGCAACGCCCAGGCCACGGTCGTGGCGCCGACGGGGACCATCGGCCTGGTCATGGACTGCGATACCACCGGCATCGAGCCCGACTTCGCCCTGGTCAAATTCAAGAAGCTCGCTGGCGGCGGCTATTTCAAGATCATCAACCGCATGGTGCCCGAGGCCTTGCGCGTGCTCGGCTATGACGAGGCCGCCGGCAAACGCATCATCGACTATGTCGTGGGACGGGGCACGCTCGCCGGGGCACCGGGGGTCAATCTCGAGGCGCTGGCCGCCAAGGGCTTCACGCCTGAGAAGATCGCGACGGCCGAGAAGGCGGTGGCAACGGCCTTCGACATCAAATTCGCCTTCAATAAATGGACGCTGGGCGAGGCGTTTTGCGTCGAGACGCTGGGGCTTGCGCAGGATCGCCTCGACCAGCCCGATTTCGACCTCCTGGCCGAGATCGGCTTCCTCAAGCGGGACATCGAGGCGGCCAACGAATATGCCTGTGGAGCCATGACGCTCGAAGGCGCGCCGGGGCTTAATCCCAAGCACCTGCCGGTGTTCGACTGCGCCTCCCCTTGCGGGCGCAAGGGCAAGCGCTCGCTGTCGGTGGAGAGCCATATCCGCATGATGGCGGCGGCCCAGCCCTTCATTTCCGGCGCAATCTCCAAGACCATCAACATGCCGACCGAGGCGAGCGTGGAGGACTGCAAGGAGGCCTATCTGCTCTCCTGGCGCCTGGCGCTGAAAGCCAACGCGCTCTACCGCGACGGCTCCAAGCTGTCGCAGCCGCTCAACGCCCAGCTCCTCGCCGACGAGGATGAGGAGCAGGACGAGGTGCTCGCCGCCGTTGCCGCCGATCAGCCGCAAGCCCAACGCGCCACCGTCGTGGCCGAGCGCATCGTCGAGCGCGTGGTCGAGCGCTTCCGCGCGCGGGCCGAACGCGACCGTCTGCCCGACCGGCGCAAGGGCTATACGCAAAAAGCAGTTGTCGGTGGCCATAAGGTCTATTTAAGAACTGGAGAGTACGAAGACGGACGTCTCGGTGAAATCTTCATCGACATGCACAAGGAGGGCGCGGCTTTCCGCTCGCTCATGAATAACTTCGCGATCGCTGTGTCGGTGGGATTGCAGTACGGGGTGCCGCTCGATGAGTTCGTCGATGCGTTCACCTTCACGCGTTTCGAACCTGCGGGTCCGGTGCGCGGCAACGAGGCGATCAAGAACGCGACTTCGATACTCGACTACCTTTTTAGAGAGCTTGCAGTTTCCTATTTAGGGCGCTACGAGCTTGCCCATGTTGATCCAACTGAGATCGGCAACACGACGCTCGGTTCGGGAGACGACGGTCAAGGCAGACGCTCTGCCGAGGCTCTCGTATCGCCCGGCTTTACGCGTGGACGCTTCCGCGATCGCAAGCTCCTCGCACCGGGCAAAGCGCAAGGCGCAGGCGCGCAAGCGCAGGCGCTTCAGGCAAGACCTGAAGACGACGCACTTCCGCGCACGACGGGTCTTGTCAACTCGCCCGCACCAGATGCCGCCCCCTCATCGCAAACGACCGAACACGTGGCCAGAGCGATCGAGACACTCGTCGAGCGGAGCTCGACAACTCTTATCGCCGAAGCGCGCGTTAAGGGTTATGAAGGGGAAGCATGTGGAGAATGCGGAAACTTTACCCTCGTCCGTAACGGCACGTGTCTTAAATGCGATACGTGCGGTGGGACGAGTGGATGTAGCTAGAGTCGATGACAGCCAGCCCGATAGGAGGGATGCACTGATGGCAGTAGCAAAGAAGCCTGCAAAGAAGACCGCAGCGAAGAAGCCCGCGGCTAAGAAGAAGCCCGCCGCGCGCAAGACCGCCGCCGCCAAGAAGACCACGGTCAAGAAGACCGGCGCAGCCAAGCGCAAGACTGCTACGAAGAGAAAGTAGCTGGTTAGGCGCGGGGGCAATGCTCCCGCGCCTACCATTTTTACCAATGGGCTCAACGCCCTAGGCGCCCCGGATTTTCCCTCTGAACTTCCTTTCAGGGACTTGCCTAGGCCACCGTCGTCGCGCCGGCTGCCTTGCCGCCAGGCTCCTAGCTTGGCTTGTGCTCATCGCCATTTGCTTTCAGCCCTTCCTTGCGAATGAGGATCCACAGCGCGCCAAGGGCCTCTTCGAGCAGGCCCGGATCCACGCTTCGCAGCACGATATAGGTGCCGAGCTCGCCCTGATCGAAGAAGGGGTAGCTGCCGATCTGCACCTCCGGATGAGCGGCCTGGAGGTCGCCGAGTCCCGGAGCTACGGTCCCCTCGGGCGCCGCGATGCGCACGGACCGCGACTCCATCAGGCGCCCCTTCTTCAGGCGCGGGGCCACGGCGTCGAGCATGACCTGCATGATGCGCGGGATGCCGGCCATCACGATCACATTGCCGAGCATGAATCCGGGGGCGCGGGAGACGGGATTGTCGATCAACTCGGCACCCTCCGGGATGCGGGCCATGCGCAGCCGCGCCGGGGTCAGCTCTTGGCCGCTATAGCCTTGGCGCATGGCTTCGACCGCGCGCGGGTCGATGGGCGCCTCCACCCCGAAGGCGGAGGCGATGGCATCGGTGGTGATGTCGTCATGGGTGGGGCCAAGCCCGCCCGTGGTGAAGACATAGCTGTAGCGCGGGCGAAGCTCGTTCACCGCGGCCACGATCTCCACCTCGACGTCCCGGACCACCCGCACCTCGCGCAAGGCGATGCCGATCCCCGTGAGGTAGAGGGCGAGGTAGGAGATGTTCTCGTCCCGGGTGCGGCCGGAGAGGATCTCCTCGCCGATGATGATGAGCGCGGCGGTGACTGTATCGGAGCTTGGATGGCTATCGGTCATGGATTCGATCAGGGTTAGGTTCTCCGGCCCATATTGACCGTCATGGCCGGGCTTGTCCCGAACCAGATAGACACGGCTTTGGCTCAGGGCCCGTTGCACATCGGTGCATTTCACCTTAAGTGAAGATCGGACACTCACTCCTGAACGGTTCGATGTCTAATCTCGAATTTGCCCGCGCCCAGGCGCGCGACACCAAGATCAAGCTGCATGGGCCCGAGGCCTTCGCCGGCATGCTGAAGGCCGGCCAGCTCGTGGCCGAGGTGCTCGACCTGCTCGTGGCCGAGGTCAAGCCCGGCGTGACCACCGAGGCGCTCGACGCCTTCGTGTTCGATTTCGCGCTCGCCCATGACGCCATCCCGGCGCCGCTGAACTATCGCGGCTTCCCGATGTCGATCTGCACTTCGCTCAACCACGTCGTCTGCCACGGCATCCCGGGTCCGCGCGTGCTGAAGGAGGGCGATGTCCTCAATGTCGACGTGACCCTGATCGTCGATGGCTGGCATGGAGATTCGAGCCGCATGTACGGGGTCGGCAAGATTTCGCGCGCCGCCGAGCGCCTGCTCGAAGTCACCTATAATGCCCTGATGCGCGGCGTTGCCGCCGTCAGGCCTGGCGCCACCACCGGGGATATCGGTGCCGCGATCCAGATTTACGCCGAGGCCGAGCATTGCAGCGTCGTGCGCGATTTCTGTGGCCATGGCTTGGGCCGCGTGTTTCACGACCGACCGAATATCCTGCATTACGGAGAGCCAGGCGAGGGCTTGCAGCTTAAGCCCGGCATGCTGTTTACCATCGAGCCGATGATCAATCTCGGCAAGCCCCCGGTGAAGATCCTGTCCGACGGCTGGACCGCGGTGACCCGAGACCGCTCGCTCTCGGCGCAATTCGAGCACACCGTGGGCGTCACGGAGACGGGCTGCCAGGTGTTTACCCTCTCCCCGAGAGGCTTGGACAGGCCACCTCTTACCCAATAGAGGCTGCGGCCGAATGGGCTTCAAGGAAGCGGTCAAGCCACATTATCTCGGCCATCGCGAGAGATTGCGCCGACGGTTCCGCGATGCGGGCGCCGACGCCCTCTCCGACTATGAGCTCCTCGAGCTGATCCTATTCAGGGCGGTCCCCCGGCGCGACACCAAACCGCTAGCCAAGGCCATCCTCGCCCGCTTCGGGTCCTTCGCCGAGGCGCTCAATGCGCCGGAGGAGCTGTTGCGTGAAGTGCCCGGGCTTGGCGAGGCGGCCATCACCGAGGTCAAGCTCGTGCGCGCGGCGGCTCTCAGGCTGATGCGGGGCGAGGTGCTGGAGCGGCCGGTGCTCGCCTCCTGGAGCCAGGTGCTCGATTACTGCCGCGCCTCGATGGGCTTCGAAAGCAAGGAGCAGTTCCGAATCCTGTTCCTCGACAAACGCAACCAGATCATTGCCGACGAGGTGCAGCAGAAGGGCACCGTCGATCACACGCCGGTCTATGTGCGGGAGGTGGTCAAGCGGGCGCTTGAGCTATCGGCCACAGCCATCGTGCTCGTGCATAACCACCCGTCCGGCGATCCAACCCCCTCGCGCGCCGATATCGAGATGACGAAGCAGATCGTCGCCTCGGCCAAGCATCTTGGTATCGTGATCCACGACCACATCATTGTCGGCAAGCAGGGTCATGCGAGCTTCCGCGGACTGGGGCTGATCTAGGGGGCTCATTGGGCGGGCGGCGCCGATTTCGGTTGGTCGCTCTCCTTCTCCGACTTTTGCTTTTTGTCGGAGTCTCCCGATTTTGGCTTGTCCTTCTTTTTCTCCGGCTTTTGCGACTTGTCGGAATCCCCAGACTTCGGGTCGTCGTCCTTTTTCTCCGATGTCTGCGACTTGTCGGAGTCGTCGGAACCAGATCTGGGCTTGCCGCGGCTCCCGGGCTTTTGCGCGCCGCTCAGGAGCTTCCAGGAATCGGGATGATCGCAGGTCACCACGACCGGGGCCTCGTCCTTGCCGGCGAAGCCGAAGCAACTGCCGCTGCCCACATATTGCAGCTTATAGACGGCGGCGGCGTCGAGCTTCTCCTCAAGCTGCTTGTCGAGGCTGATGATACGGTTGCTCAGCGTAAGCAGCGTCTCTTCCAGGGAGGAGATGTGGGCCTGCATGCAGGTCATGCGGGCGCCCATATCCTTGATGGCATCGCAATTCTGCAAGGTCCCGAGGGCGCGTGCCGGGGTCATCGCCGCCAAGGTCCAAAGCGTGGTAAGCATCAATGCAAAGCGCATGCGCGGTCTCCTCCGCCAATCCGTCAGAGTCGGACTGAGGATGCACACTGGCGGCCTATGCAAGCTGGAATGTGGCGACGGGGCGCCAATCAACAGCCGGCGCTGCAGCCATCCTTGCGGATCTCAGCCACCTTCGTGGTGAGCTCGCCATAGAGGTCTTGGACTCCCTTGGGCAGCACTCGGTCGCCGACGAGGTAATAGGGCACGCCCGGAACCCCGATGGTCTCGGCCAGGCTCTTGGTGCCGGCGAGCGTCTCGGTGATGGTTGGATCTTGCGCATCCTGTTCGAGCCGGGCGGTGTCGAGCCCAAGCTCGCCGGCTATTCGCATCGCCTTGTCCTTTGTCGCTGGCGCAGGCGCGGCCAGCAGCAGCTGGTAAAGCTCGAACGATTTGCCTTGAGGCGCGGCGCCGAGCATCACGCGGGCCACGGCTTCGGAGTCAGGCCCGAGCAGCGGAAGCTGCTTCAGCACCAGTCGAACCTGGCCATCATTGGCGATGAGCTTGACTAAGGCCGGTGCGCCTTCGCGGCAATAGGGGCAATTCGCATCGTAGAAGACCACGACGCTGACATCGCCTGCGGGATTGCCGGCGACGATGCTCGAGGGCGACCGGAAAATCCGCTCGGCATTCGCCTCGACCGCCCGCTCCAGCCGCGCTTGCTTCCAGCCATTGGTAATGCCGTGGGCGGCGATACCGAACACAAGCGCCGCGGCAGCCATGCCGATGAGAGCGAGAAGTCTGCCCACGGCGTGTCCAGGAGAAGCGGGCTTAGGCGGGAGCCGGCCCGAACACGAGCACCGCGTTAAGCCCGCCAAAGGCGAAGGAGTTCGACATCGCGTAATTGACCTCGCGCTCCTTCCCGACATTCGGCGTGTAGTCGAGGTCGCATTCGGGGTCGGGATCGTTGAGGCCGAGCGTCGCCGGCACGAAATTGTCCTGCATCGCCTTCACCGCAGCGACCGCCTCGATGCCGCCGCCAGCGCCGAGGCAATGGCCGTGCATGGATTTGGTCGAGGAGATCGAAAGCTTGTTCGCCGCATTGCCGAAGACGCGCTTGATGGCGCGGGTCTCGTTGATGTCGTTGACGGTAGTCGCGGTTCCGTGGGCGTTGATATAGTCGACATCGCTCGGGGAAATGGCCGCATCGTCGAGCGCCATCTGCATCGCCATGGAGGCGCCCTCGATCGAGGGATTGACCATGTCCGCGGCATCCGCCGTCATGCCGTAACCAATCAGCTCGGCCAGGATCGGCGCGCCACGCGCCTTGGCCTGCTCATATTCCTCGAGCATCAGAATGCCCGCGCCCTCGGCGAGCACGGTGCCGTTCCGCTTCTTGGAGAACGGAAACAGTCCATCGGGGCTCAGCACCCGCATGGCCTGCCAGGCGCGCGTGGCCCCCCAGTTCAAGGAGGCCTCGGCGGCGCCGGCGATGCCCCGGTCGACGAGGCCCTCGCGGATCATGCGATAGGTGAGGCCGATCGAATGGGTCGCCGTCGCACAGGCGCTTACCAGACCGAAGGTCGGCCCCTTGATTCCATGGTCGATACTCACATGGGCCGAAGCCGAACTGCCGATGGCCTTCAGCAGCGTGAGCGGATGCGTCGCGCGCTTGTTCTCCTTGAACAGCATCTTGTAGGAAAATTCGAGCGTGGTCAGGCCACCAACACCGGAGCCGATAATGCAGGCGGAGCGATAGCTGTCGCTATCGTTCAGCGGCATTTCGAGCTTCGACTGGGCCACGGCTTCTTGCGCCGCGTAGCCCGCATATTGGGAATATTTATCGGCGAGCAGGAGCTGCTTACTTTGCAGCCGCTCCTTCGGATCGAAATCCGGAATCTCACCCGCGATGGTGATGTAGAGGTCCTCGGTGGAATAGCTTTGAGCTTGGCGAATACCGCATTCGCCGTTTTTGAGCGCAGCCCAAAAACGGTCAACGCCGGTGCCCAAAGGAGTAACCACGCCCTGGCCTGTGACCACGACGCGGCGGCGTCCATTCATGTTTGTCATATGCCTTTAAATAACTCCAGAGATCGAAGACGCCCAGGAAGGACCCCGGGCGATATGGCAATTCAAGCGGCTGCGCCCGAAGCCTTGGTCTCTGCGACGATACCCTTTACACGATCGACGACGGAACCCACCGTGGCAAATGCCTCAACTTCCTCGTTCGCATTATAAGGGATTTCGATTCCGAAAGTATCCTCGATATCGAAAACGATCACCGCTAGGTCAAGAGACTCAATCTCAAGCTCGCTGAGGGGCGTTTCGAGCAAGACGGTCTTCGATGGGTCTTTCATGTTCTTACGCAAAATCTCGATGATCTTGGTCGCCACATCATCCATATCGCTCTCCCTGCCCCTTAAGGGGTCCGTGTCCAATGTGCCCTCGGCTAATTCATAGCGTTATAGAGAGCAAGTCAGGCATTGGAATAGACTTAAAAACGGGTCGAGTCTACGCCGTCAATGGCTCGATTCAACCGCCCAATCAAGGCTCTCATCGCCAAGAAAATTGGCCATTTTTGGCCGTGCGCGCCACGGTTTCAGCACAATTGCAAAACGGTACCGATGGGTGTTTGCCTCAAGGCCCGGTTCATACCTGTGCTATAGTAATGGCCATTCGAGTGTGAACAAGAGCCCCTGCGGCCAATTGCCTCCGATTGCTGGCGACCGCATGAGGTCACCTAATCGCATAGAGGCTAAAAAGACGCTAAAGCAGTCGATGCGGCATGGCTAAACCGAAGTTAACGTTGCACGACACCGGGGCGGGCGGCAGCGAGCCGGCTTCGGTCCATCCCTGGCTCCGCGCCTACCCTCTGGGCGTCGACTGGGCCATGCCGATGGAGCCGGCCCTGGTCGGCGGCCTGCTCGATGCCGCGGTGTTACGCTTCGGCTCCCAGCCTTGCACCTATTTCCTGGGACGGCGGCTGAGCTTCGCCGAAATAGGGCGGCTCTCCGACCAAGCGGCTAAAGGCCTACAGGAGCTCGGCGTCGGCGAAGGCGTGAAAGTGGGTCTGTTCCTACCCAACTCTCCGACCTTCGTGGTCTTCTATCACGCCATCCTCAAAGTCGGCGGCACCGTGGTCAATTTCAATCCCCTCTACAGCGTCGAGGAAATCGAGGCTCAGGCCCGCGACAGCGGCGCCAGGATCATGGTGACGCTCGATCTCGCCGTCACCTTCGACAAGGTCGAGGCCCTTCTAGCCAGAGGGGCGCTCGATCGCGCGGTCGTCGCGAGCTTTGGTGCGCTGCTGCCACCGATAAAAGCGATGGGGCTCAAGCTCCGGCGGGGACCGAAGCTGGTGAAAATCGATTCGTCGCCCGAGCGCGCCAAGATCGTGCGCGAGCGCGACCTCCTCGCCAATGACGGCAATTATCGAAAGGCCGCAATCACGCCCGATCACGTCGCCGTCCTCCAATATACCGGCGGCACCACGGGAACGCCCAAGGGCGCCATGCTCACCCATGCCAATCTCTCGATCAATGTGAAGCAGGTGATGGCGTGGTGGAACCGCCCCCCCGCCAAGGGCGACAGCGTGCTCGGCGTGCTTCCCCTCTTCCACGTCTTCGCCATGACCACGGTGATGAATTTCGGCATCAGCCAAGGCATGCAAATGATTCTCGTGCCGAAATTCGAGTTGATCGAGACCTTGAAGCTGATCACCAAGCTCCGCCCAACGATGATGCCGGGCGTGCCGACCCTGTACAACGCCATGATGCGTCATCCGCATATCGGCAATTTCGACCTCAGCTCGCTCGAATTCTGCATCTCCGGAGGCGCCGGGCTTCCGCTCGAGGTGAAACGCGGCTTCGAGGCGATCTCGGGCTGCACCCTCACCGAGGGTTACGGCTTGAGCGAGACTTCGCCGGTGGCGACCTGCAATCCGCACGACCGCATGCCCAAGGAATGTTCCATTGGCCTGCCGTTGCCGGGCACCGAGATCAGCATCCGCTCGCTCGAAGACCCGGCCGTGGAATTGCCCCAGGGCGAAGCAGGCGAGATCTGCATTGCCGGACCGCAGGTGATGCTCGGCTATTGGAACAAGCCCGAGGAGACTGAGAGCACCTTTATCGGCCGGTTCTTCCGCACGGGCGACGTGGGCTACATGGACGAAGAGGGTTTCATCTTCATCGTCGACCGCATCAAGGACATGATCAACGCCTCGGGCTTCAAGGTCTACCCGCGGCGAATCGAGGATGCCCTTTACGAGCACCCCTCGATCGCCGAGGTCACAGTGATCGGCATCGCCGACGCCTATCGGGGTGAAGCGCCCAAGGCTTTCGTCAAGCTCAAAGAGGGGGCAGCAGCAAGCGCGGCGGAGCTGCTTGAATTCCTGCGACCGAAGCTCTCAAGGATCGAACTGCCGGCGGAGATCGAGTTCCGCGACGAACTGCCCAAAACCATGGTGGGCAAACACTCGAAGAAAGAGCTTCGCGCCGAAACGACTCCCTCAGGCTCCTGCTGATGCCGTCAGGCTAGCGCTGGAGCCAGGGGAGAACTTCCTCCCGGACCACTGGTTTCGCTTTCGGCTTCGGCTTCGCCGCCGGAGCCGCGGCCATCGGTACTGTGTCGGCCTGCGCCGCTTGCGCCGCTCGCGGTTTTGCCCGGGGCTTCGGCGCCGAAGCCGGAGCGCGCGGCTCCTCCTCTTGCAGGGCAGTCTCGACCGTAGGCGCCGTGACGCGGGGTTTCGCGGTCGCGGCCGTGGGCGCTGGGCGCGTCATCACCATCATGCTCGAGACGTTGTCACCGGACAGGGGCAACGGCTCCTGGCTTGTCGTCGCCACAACGAACCCAAGGCCTATCGTCGTGTGCTTGTAAAGGGCCGGGGACGGGGGCACTCGCTTGGGCGCTTCGGACACCCTGGGCTCGGAAACCGCGGTCGGGATGGCTCGGCCGAGTGTCGAAGGCGCGGTGCGGAACGTTTCAGGCTCGCGCGCCGCTTGGACCATGGGCTCCGGCTTCGGCGCCGCCTTCTCCGGCACCGGCGGCGTCTTCGCCTCGACGGGCTTTTCTGGCTCTGCCGGGGCCTTCACCTCGATCAGCTCCTCGGGTTCGGCTGGGGCCGGCGCCGGGGCAAGCTTCGATCTGGTCCAGGTTTTCTCGCCACAGAGCAGCCAGGTCCTGCAGCCTCTGAGCACGAGCTGCTGGCGTGAAACAAGTGTCACCTTGACCTCGGTATAGACCCGCCCCTCTTCAGGATTATAGACGTTCCCGACCCAGGTGTTGGGCTCCGTGGCCACCATATTGCTGAACAGTCCAAGGCCCATGATCGGGCGGTCGCGCATGGACGGATTCTGATTGCGAGCGTCGCGCAGAGGTTTGCCGCGCGAATCGACTGGATCGCGCAGCCAAACGATCTTGCTGCAAATGCCGCGGCCGCACTTCTTGATCTCAAGCTTGGCTGTGCCGTCATCCTTGGCCCAGATGCCGGAAGGATCGGCAGCACGAGCTTGAGCGGACATCCCGGCCACAGCGAAAGCGGCAATCAGGACTCCGAGTGCCGGGGCGAAAACGCGATGCCTCATAAGAGCACCTCCTCGTAAATTGTCTCGGCGAGAGCGCCAAATCACCCTCGGGACATTTAACCTTACGCCCCCGGTTCCTAATCGGTCCTTTATGAGGCGTTTATAAGGCCCTTGGGCCCGCGGTGCACACAACCTCATAGCACGTCCGCCTCTTAGGTTCGGGCCGCTTGCGGCTGTTGGGACATCTTCACCCCCTCCAGGATGGCGGCAACACCCATGCCGCCCGCCGTGCACACCGAAATCAGGCCGCGCTGGCCGCCTTGCGTATGCAAAAGCTTGGCCAGCACCGACAAAATCCGCGCGCCGGTGGCGGCGAAGGGATGACCGAAGGCAATCGAGGAGCCCTTGACGTTGAGCTTCGCCCGGTCGATGGACCCGAGCGGCGCCTCCAGCCCCAAGCGACGGCGGCAATAATCCTCAGACTCCCAGGCCTTCAGTGTCGCCAGCACCTGCGCGGCGAAAGCCTCATGAATCTCATAATAATCGAAGTCCTGGAGCGCAAGACCGCTTTGGCTCAAGAGTTCGCTCACGGCGACGGTGGGCGCCATCAAGAGCCCCTCGCCCGCGACGAAATCGACCGCCGCGGTTCGACCGAGGGTCAGGTGGGCCTGGACCGGGAGGTTCCGCTTCGCCGCCCATTCCTCCGAGGCGAGCAGCACCGTGGCGGCGCCGTCGGTGAGCGGGGTCGAGTTGGCGGCGGTGATGGTGCCGCCAATCCGGTCGAAGGCGGGCTTCAGCTCCGCCATTTTCGCCAGCGAGATGTCCTCGCGCAGATTGTTGTCGCGAAAGACCCCGGCGCAAGGGATGACGAGGTCGTCCATGAAGCCCTCGTCATAGGCTCTGGCCGCCTTGTGGTGGCTCTCAAAGGCGAGCAAATCTTCGGCCTCTCGGGTGATGCCCCATTCCTTCGCCATCAGCTCGCAATGTTCGCCCATGCCGAGGCCTGTGCGCGGCTCGGAGGTCGATGGGGGTAGCGGCGCGAGCTCGGCTGGGTTGAAGCCCTTGAACGCCCCAAGCTTGTCGCCGAAGCTTCTCGCCCGCGACAGCCGCACCAGGCGCTGAGCGAAGCTCCGCTTGAACACGATTGGCGCATCGCTCGTGGTGTCGGAGCCAAGCGCGATGCCACTCTCGATCTGGCCGGTCGCGATCTTGGCGCCGAGGCCGAGCGCGCCTTGCAGGCTCGTGCCACAGGCCTGCATCATGGTGATCCCCGGCGTCGTGGGTTTGAGCGCGCTGCCAATCACCGCCTCGCGCGCCAGGTTCCAGTCCTTAGCGTGGGTGACCACGGCGCCGCCGACCACCTCGTCGATATGGGCGCCATGCAGCGAAAAGCGCTCGACCAAGCCCCCGAGGGCCGCAGTCAGCATGTCGAGATTGGACAGCTCCGCATAGGCCGTGTGCGAGCGGCAAAAGGGGATTCTGACCCCGCCAACCACCGCGACACGCCGCATCTTCTCGTCCCTCATGATGTCCTGCCGCCTTCCCGAAACTTCAAGCTGCCGCTGCCGAGGCGGAGCCGCCGGCTTCCTGCCTGCGGCGATAATGCAATGGGCCGCCCCGGAAGGGGGCAAAGCCCGTGCCGAAGATCACGCCGGCATCGACGTGATCGGCGTTGGCCACGGTCCCGTCGGCCAGCGCGCGCTCGCATTCGTCGAGCATGGGCGCGATCAGCTCGCGCCCGAGACGGTCGAGCTCGGCCTGGTCATAGATGGCCTCCTCGCGTTTGGGCTTGCCCTCCTGCCAGACGTAGAAGCCTTCGCCCGTCTTCTTGCCGAGCTTGCCCGCCTGCACCAGGCGCGACAGCGGATTGTCGTGCGGGGCCGGCGATCCGAGCTGCTCGCCGACCTTGTTGGCGATGTCGAGGCCGACCATGTCCATGAGCTCGAGCGGCCCCATGGGCATGCCGAATTTGAGCGCGGCTTGATCAATCTTGTCGCGCGGGATGCCGTCCTGGAGGCGCTTGACGGCCTCCATCATGTAGGGGGTGAGCACGCGGTTAACGAGGAAGCCGGGACAGCTCTTGACGATCAAAGGCAGCTTCTTGATGGCGGTGACGAAGGCGCAAGCTCTCAGCACTTCCTGCTCGCGAGTCCCCTGCCCGCGCACGATTTCGACCAGCGGCAACTGGGCCACGGGGTTGAAGAAATGGAGACCGACCAGGCGCCCAGGGTCGCTCAGCTTCTTGGCAATGTCCTCGAGGTTCAGCGAAGAGGTGTTGGTGGCGAGAACGGCGCCAGGTTTCATCTTCGCCTCGAGCTCCTGGAACAGTGTCTGCTTGACCTCGAGCTTCTCCACGATCGCTTCGATCACCACATCGGCGTGCTTGACGTGCTTGCCCTCCGGATCGGGGATCAGACGACCGACCGCGGCATCGACCGCCTGCTTGCTGCGGAGCTGCTTATTGAACAGGCCCTTGGCACGGGCGAGCGCCTTTTTCACCTGACCTTCATCGAGGTCCTGAAGGCTCGCCTGCATGCCGCAGACCACGCACCAAGCGGCGATATCGCCGCCCATGGTGCCGGCGCCGATGACATGGACGCGCTTCGGCTTGAATCCGTCCTTCGGCGCCTCGTCCTTCAGCATCTCCGACAGCATGAATACGCGGCGCAAATTGCGCGAGGTCTCGCTCGCCATCAGCGGCGCGAACATCTCGGTCTCGGCCGCGCGCATGCGGGCCGGGTCGTCGCCATATTGCTCGAACAGATCGATGAGGCGGAAGGGCGCGGGATAGTGCTCCTCGCGCACTTTGACCGCCGTCTTGGTCCGCATCTGCTTGGCGAGCAGCCCACGCACCGGCTGCTTCAACATCAGCTGCTTCCACCAGGGCGCGCCCTTGGAGCGGCGCTTCTGCAGCACGGCCGTGCGCGCGGCCCAGCGGAGCGTGTGCTGCGTGGGCACGATCTGGTCGATCAGGCCCATGGCGCGTGCCGCACTCGGGCGCAGCATGCGGCCCGTCAGCATGGCGGTCATGGCGTCCATCGCTCCTGCGAGCTGAATGGACCTGACCGTGCCGTTGAGACCGGGGAAGATGCCGAGCTTCACCTCGGGGAAGCCAAGGCGGGTGGCATCGTCGCGGTCGGCAATGCGGTAGTGGCAGGCCAGCGCCAGCTCGAGACCACCGCCAAGGCAATAGCCATGGATGGCCGCGACCACCGGGACCGGCAGTTTCTCGATGCGGTCGAACAGAGCGAGCGTCTCGTTCACCACCTCCTTGATACGGGGCTCGGTGTCGAAACGCTCGAATTCGCGGATATCGGCGCCGACGAGGAAGCCAGTCGGCTTGGCGCTCATGATCACGAGGCCCTTGATCTCGCCCCGCCGCGCCGCCTCCTCCACCCATTTGACGATCTCGCCGAGCTCTTCGGTGAGGCGGCGCCCCATCGAGTTCGCGCTCTCGCCCTCGCGGTCCATGAGGGCCCAGGCGATACCCTCGAAATCGACCGAGAATCGCCAGTCATGCAAAGTGGGGAGCGTATTCGGCATGATGATCCTTATTCGGCGGCGATGGAGTCTCGGGGTAGCGTGGAAACGCCGGAGGTCGCGCGCGGAGCAGCGTCTTGACGGGAGACCGAGGCGGCGTCGAAATCATCGACGGCGATCACACGCGCCACGAGGTCGCGAAGCTCGGCTAGTTCGCGCGCCTCGTCGTGGCTGAGCACGCCCTTCTCTTCGGCTTCGGCGATCCAATCATTGTTGTAGTAGCGCTTGACCTCGCCTCGCCTGATCGCGCGTTCGAGCTTCTTTTCGGCGTCCTCGGCAGCGATGGTCTTCTCCAAGGTGTATTCGAGCAGACCGATCTTATCGTTCGGGTCCTTGGTGGTGAAGACGCCGCGCGTGAGGCGGTCGCGGAACTCGCCGGGCTCGAGCGCCGCGCGCACGATCGACTTGCCGTCTCTGTCGGACGCGGCACGGCGCCAGACGCCGTAAGGCAACACCAGCGGCCGCATCAGCACGCCGGCCCAGGCAAGCGGGAAATTGTCGAGCGCGCCGGCAAGCGCCAGGTCGAAGCGGGCAAGGCAGTTCTGGGCGCAATAACCGACGAGCTTCAAATCGGCGCGCGGGCAGCCATCGTCCTCGTAGCGCTTGAGGATGCAGGACAGCAGATAAAGCTCGGTGAGAGCATCGGCCATGCGGCCCGTGATCTTCTGCCGCACCTTGAGGCCGCCGCCGAGCAAGACCACGGTCAGGTCGGCGACCAGGGCAAAGGAGCGCGAGGCGCGGGCCAGCTGCCGCCACCAGCGGCGCGTCTGGCCAGCATTGGGCGGGGCGCTGGCGAAGGCGCCGAAGGTGATGTTGTGGAACAGCGAGCCGAACAGGTTCGACAGGGCGAAGGACACATGGCCGTCGAAGGCGGTCTCGAAGGCTGGCACCCCCTGCTCGTGGTCGGGGTCCTGGAGCGCCTCGATCTCGGTGAAGAGGTAGGGGTGGCTGCGGAGCGCGCCTTGGGCGAAGGTGATCAGGGTACGGGTGAGGATGTTGGCGCCTTCGACGGTGATGCCGATCGGCACCATCTGATAGGCGCCTTGAATATAGTTCGAGGGTCCGTCGCAGATACCTCGGCCACCATGAATGTCGAGCGCGTCGTTGACGGTTTGGCGCATGCGCTCGGTCGAGACATATTTGAGCAGGGCCGAGATCACCGCCGGCTTCTCGCCCGCCGACACCATGGACGCGGTGACGGCGCGGCTGGCCTCAAGGCCGTAGGCGTTCTCGACCATGCGCGCGAGCGGCTCCTCCACGCCTTCCATGAACCCGATCGGCAGATTGAATTGTTTGCGGATGCGGGCATAGGCCGTGGTCGTACGCAGGAGCGATTTCGCCGCGGCGGTGCTGGTGGCCGGCAATGAGATGGAGCGGCCGGCGGCGAGGCAGCTCATCAGCATGCGCCAACCCTGTCCCGCGCGCTCCTTGCCGCCGATGATCCAGTCGAGCGGAACGAACACGTTCTTGCCTGAGGTCGGCCCGTTGGGGAAGGCGGCGCCGGAAGGAAGATGCCGCCGGCCGATCTCGACGCCGGGATGATCGGTTGGCACCAGCGCCAGCGTGATGCCGAGATCGTCGCCGCGGCCGAGGAGGTTTTCCGGATCGAACAGATGGAAGGCGAGCCCGAGTAGCGTCGCGTTGGGCGCCAACGTAATGTAGCGCTTGTCCCAGGTCAGCCGGAGCCCAAGAGTCTCGCGGCCCTCATGCCAGCCCTTTGCCACCACGCCGACATCGCGCATCGAAGCGGCATCAGAGCCCGAGAAGGGACCGGTCAGGGCGAAGCAGGGAATTTCCTCGCCGCGCGCAAGCCGCGGCAAATAAAGGGCCTTCTGCGTCTCAGTGCCGTATTTCTCGATCAGCTCGCCGGGGCCGAGCGAGTTTGGCACCATGACGATGGTCACGCCGTCGGCGCTGCGCGAGGAGATCTTGCCGAGAATGAGAGACTGCGCCTGGGCCGAGAAGCCCAAGCCGCCATGCTCCTTGGAAATGAGCATGCCGAGAAAGCCCTGCTCGCGCACGAAGCGCCAGATATCGTCGGGAATGTCGTGCAGCTCGTGGCGGATGCGCCAATCGCTGAGCTTGCGGCAAAGTTCTTCCGTGGGACCGTCGAGGAAAGCGCGCTCCTCGGCCGTCAGAGTGATTGGATTGACCCGGCGGAGGCGCGACCAGTCGGGCGTGCCGGAGAACAGCTCGGCATCCCAGCCGACGGTGCCGGCTTCGAGCGCCTCCCGCTCCGTCTCCGAGATCGTCGGCATGACGCGCTTCAACGCACGATAGGCGGGCAGCGTGACGTAGTTGCGCTTGAGGCGGGGAAAGGTCAGCGCGAACAGGCCGGCGGCCACGAGCCAACCCAGGAGCGCCCAGACGTTGAACACCGGCCAATGCAACTCGCCCTGGCCGACGCCGAGTTGCAGGCTCAGGGTGAAGATGGCGACGGCGAGGGCCCAGGCCCGGAGCGGCGCGCGGTTCATGGCCAGCGCGAACAAGGTCGCGAGCGACAGAAGCGCGAAAATGAGTTCAGCCATGGGGAGTCTCCGAGTGACCCTTCGCCCCCGCCTGCCCAGCACCCGAAGGCATTACCGCCTTTCTTCTTGTGACAGCGGCAAGACAGCCCCTGCGGATATTGGGCCTTCTATGGTCCCGATAAGGCATCGACTCAAGCTCTATCATGGCTTTGTTATGGGTGTGGCGAGACCGGCTTCAAGCCCCCCGAATCGCTTCCGGTTCCCACTCTTGCGGCCAAGTCATACCAGCCGATTAACGCCGGCGGGCTTCGACCCAGAAGCACGCTAGTCGACGGCCGCTACCCTTCGGGCCCGCATCAGGCCGAGCCCACGATCTAGGGCAACGAGCAAGAGCCCAAGCCCGGCAAAGACGCCCACCAAAACCCCCATGTCCATCAGCACCTTCTCAGAGCCAAGCTTGGTCACATCGATGAAGGGATAGGGATAGAAGCCCGACAGCGCGCCATGGATGAGCGAGTAGCCGGCATAGGCGAGAGGAAAGCCGACCCAGGCGAAGGCCGATCTGAATTTGAGAGTTCCCTTCGGGACGAACAACAGCCAGTCGATGCCATAGAGGATCGGCGCCACGACATGCTCGATGGTGTCGGCCGCAAGCTGCCAGCCTTGCGGGTTCCAGAGCTGGCGCAGCACATAGTGATAAATCAGCGCGACGACGATGATGTAGACTAGGATCGCGGTCCTCGTCGCAGGCTCCAAGAAGTAGCGGCCGAGACCCGTCTCGGGCGCAAGCCAGGGCAAGGTCATGGCCAGCGCGACGAGAACGTTCGAGAGCAGGGTGAAATAGCTCAAGAACAGGATGGCGGCGGCGATGGGATCGCCGTCGGTCTTGTCGCGAACGATCAGGACATATTGCAGGCCGAGCGCGAACCAGCCGAGCGCGGCAGCCACCATCCGATAACGCTGCTGCACGCCATGCGTCATCCAGATTCCCCGATTCGTTTCCGGCGGTTCGGCCACCGCCTTAATCTCGCGTCGGATTCACGAGCCGCTTGGCTGCGACTTACCGCTGAAGAGCGTGCCGTCGGTATCGGTGATGGCGACGTCGAGCTCGTTGTCGGCACCACGCCCGAAGGTGAAGCGGAAATTGGGGTTGGTGGAGAGCGAGAAGGTGCTCTTCATGTCGAACACGAGCTCGCCGTCGCGCTTCACGGTCATCTCCTTGACGAACCGCGCCGGGATGTACTTGCCGGTATTGATGTCGAGCTGCATGCCGTTGCTATTGGGGTGCTTGATCATGACCTGGGCGTCGAACAGCGGCGCGGTCGAGAGCGCAGGCGGGAAGGTCTTCACGATCAATTTGCCGAGATCGACATTCTCGCTGTCGGGGTCCTTGGCCTGCATCGCAGCACAGCCTCCCGCGGCCTGGATGAATTTGGTCGCCATGTGCAGCTTGCCGTCCTCGGTTTCGAGGATGGCGCGGATGTGGGAGAAATTGTCGACCCGCACGCGGGTTGACACCGACCGCTCGCCGCCATTGCCCGCAGCAGGGCCAAATGCGAATTTGGCCACGACCGGATCCGGGTTCTTATCGATGATCAAGGTCAGCGATTTGAGATTGGCTTTGACCGCAGGGGGCACGCGGACGGTGATGGGGACGATGGCCGCATCCTCTGCAGTGCCCGGAGAATCGAGCACGACGAAGCCGTCTTCGGCCGCGATGGCGCGGTCGCCGAACGTTGTCTGCTTCAAGGTCGGCCAGATATCCTCATCGGCTTTGGCCGCTGGCGCCGCCAGGACAAGGAGCGAAACGGCAAGCGCCGCAATCCCAAACGTTGGGCCCATGCGATAGGCATTCGCGGTCATGGCGTGATTCTCCTCAAATCGTGTCTGGCAGAGCATATCATTCCCATTCGAGTTCGGCGAAGGCCGCGGTGACGTTGCGGACGTGATATTGGTCGAACAGCTTCCAGCCGTCGCGTTCCTCGAAGCCGGCGGTCTTCGTCGCTTCGTCCAAGGTCTTGCCGCCTTTGATTAGTTTACGGACGTCGGCGGCGATCGCCCCGAGATAATGCTGCTCGGGGTCGAAGGCTTCGGGCAGTTCCATGGCGTGCGGCCCGTGGCCCGGGACGACGCGGGCGACCTTCCTCTGTTTCAGATCGTCGATGACGGCGAGCCAGCCCTTGATCGAACCGTCGAGGGTCGGCAGATGCCCGGCGAACAGGAGATCACCGAGGAACAGCGAGTTGGTGGCGCTGTCGGTGATGATGAGGTCGTTGTCGGTATGCGCGGTCGGCTGCGTTTCGAGCAGAAGCGTGCGGCCGCCGAGATCGAGCGACAATTTGTCGTCAACGGTGAGGGTCGGAAGGACGATCTCGATCCCTTCGAAGGCTTCGGGCCCGAGCATCGTCTTGTTGATCGTGAGATAACGCTCGGCCCGCGAGCGGAGCCCGCGCTCGAGCTTGCGGTTGGCGACGAAGGCCGGATTGTCGTTCTTGAAGGCCGCATTGCCGAAGACGTGGTCCGGATGCATATGCGTGTTGATCACGTAGCGGATCGGCTTGTCGGTGACCCCGCGGATAGCGCTGCGCAACTGCTCCCCGACTTGTGCGCTGCCCAAGGTGTCGATCACCGCCACGGCCTCGCTACCCACGACGAAGCCGGCATTGGCCATGTCCCCGCGGTTCTCCGGCGATTGAAGCTCGTAGCGGCCTTGATGCACGAACACGCCAGGCGCGATCTCGCTCACCCCAAGCGAGCCCGCCGATGGCGTGGCAGCATAGGCTGGCATGTGCCGAAACAAAGGTAGGGTAGCGAGCGCAAGCGCGGCGCGCAAAAAGTCCTGCCGCGAGATCCGCGGCGGCTGCCGCTTATCGTTCCCAGGCCAAAATTTGTCGCTCATGCGCAAGAAGCTGTCTCGCTCGCTCGGCCCCTGATGCTAGGAGGCCCCGCTGTTGTCCACAGGATCGCGCCAAGAGGCAAGATTGCCCGCGGTGCGATCGCCAGGGGCGTCCAGGCGGGTTGGGCAAAAATGGCTGAATTGCAGGCTTTCATATGGGTCTGCTTCACGGAAGGTTCAACGGGCGGTCCCGGGCCCCAGTTCATGGTGGCGGTTTCCGCATTCTGGGACTAACCTCTTGGGGTTCGGGGGAAACGCACATGCACGGACGATCCTTCATCTCCGTCCTTGTTGCTGGTGAACTTGCCCTGGCGTTTGCGGTCTCGGTCCCAGTGATTGTGGCGCCCGAGCACGTAGCGGCGGCAGAGCAACCGGCTGCCCCCGCCGACCTTGCCCCCGCGGACCTTACCGGCGCGCTCCCGCCAAGCGCCGTCGCCCCGGCGCCGCCCGCTATGGACGGTGCGTCGCCTCAGCTGACCGGCTCTTCCACCCTCAACGCGGCCGATCCTTCACAGTTCAGCGCAGCGGCGTCTCCGGCGCCGAAAGCCGATCCCGTGGTCATCAGAATCAGGCTCAATCTCGCCGACACCTCGACGCGGAAGGACGTTGCGGCGACGGATGTGGCGGCGGTGCAGGCCTTTTACGCCGAGCGAAGCGAAGCGCCGGTGTGGATCACGCCGATGGGCTTCTCGGCCAAGGCGCAAGCAGCCATTGATGAAATTGGCCAGGCCGACGATTGGGGACTGTCCGCGGCGGCCTTCCGGCTGCCGCCGGCGGGGGTCCTGCCGGCGACGATAGAAGCGCAGGCCGAAGCCGAGATCGCGCTGCAACTCGCCATTCTGCAATATGCGCGCTTCGCCCGGGGCGGCCGCGCCAACCCCTCAAGTCTCAGCAAGATCATCGACCAGAGCCCCTCCTTCCGCGATCCAAAAGCAGTGCTGGTCGAGATCGCCGCCACGGACGCGCCGGACGACTATCTTCGCTCGCTCCATCCCAAGCATGAGCAGTTCCACTTCCTGCGTCAGGCGCTGCTCAAGGCCCGTGGCGAGGGCGACGGCGCCAAGAAGACCCGCAATGAGCGCGACATCCAGCGGATCCTCATCAACATGGAGCGCTGGCGCTGGATGCCCGAAGACCTTGGCCGCACCTTTGTGCAGAACAACATTCCGGAGTTCATGCTGTACGTGGTCAAGGACGGGAAGCGCATCCATGCCGACAAGATCGTGGTCGGCCTGCTCCGTTATGCGACGCCGATCTTCTCCGCCGACATGCGCACCATCGTGTTCAATCCCGAATGGACGGTACCGCCGACCATCGTCAGGGAAAATCTGCTCCCGAATCTACGCGGAGGCGGCAGCTGGTTCGGCGGGGGCAGCTCAATCCTGCGCGAACATGGCTTGAGGGTGCGCTACAACGGCCGCATCGTCGATCCCTCCAGCATCAACTGGAGCAGCGTGAACATGGCGAATATCGCCTTCACCCAGGCGCCGGGCCCGACCAATGTGCTGGGTAAGCTCAAATTCCTTTACCCCAACAAGCACATTGTCTACATGCACGACACCATCAAGCGGGACCTGTTCAAGCGCACGATGCGCGCTGAGGGGCATAATTGCATCCGCATGGCCGACCCTTCCAAGCTCGCCGAAGTCCTGCTTGCCGAAGACAAGGGTTGGGAGACGGCGAAGATTAAGGATCTCCTCGACAAAGGCGATGACACCGCCATCAATCTGGATCATCCGTTTCCCGTTCACACCACCTATTTTACCGCCGTGGCCGACGCCGACGGCAAGGTCACGAGCTTCGCTGACGTCTATGGGCTCGACAAAAAGGTCGCGCCCGCTCTGCTCGGCACGTCCGTTGCTTATGTCGCGAGCGACGACGCGGCCGCCCCAGCGGAGGCTGCGGAGGTGGAGACTGTGGCGCCGCGTACCAAGCCCAAGGCGCAAAGAAACGTTGCCGGCGACATCCAGGGCTTGTTCGGCGATTAGTCGGAGAACTCTCTCAGACCTTCCGGCAACGTCATGCGTCTTGCTCGCATCGTTGGCCCAGTTCTCGGAGCCTTGCTTGGCGTCTGTGCCTCGAACCTCGAAGGCACCGACCAAGCCATCTCGAAGGAGACAAACTTCTCCGGGCTCATCGCGATCGATGGAGGCCGCAAGCTCTATTTTGAGTGTCGCGGCGCCGGCTCCCCGACGGAAAGCTTGCGTCGAAGTCGATAGTTTCGAGGTCCTTATAGGCGGCGATTGCCTTTGGCGCCCGATCGAAGAATTTGCGCGAGCCGGCACCTTGAGGTTTCTCTGCGACAGTTTGAGGCCTCTGCGCGACAATTTATTGTGTGAACCTAGCGTATTGGGTATGGAGGCGGCACAATCCACCGCCAAAACTTGGGAGCGATGGCATGTCAGAGCCGGAACGGCCCCAACTCAGCCCCTATCAGGTCGAGCTCGAAGCGGGCAAACGCTACGCTTGGTGCCGATGCGGGCGCAGCCAGAAGCAGCCTTTTTGCGATGGGTCGCATGCGGGCACCGGCATCGAGCCGGTCATGTTCACGGCCGAGCGGACGGAGCCCGCGCTTCTCTGCGGCTGCAAGGATACGGGCGACCCGCCGTTCTGCGACGGCTCCCATATGCTGCTCTAATTTTGGGCACGCCTTGAGAATGCGCTTCTCGTTGTACGCCTCTCACCCTTCTTGCTATGAAGAGGCACCCCCACCTGTGGCCGTCGCCAGGGGGCCGGGACGCTAGCCCCCGTTCGGGGGGAAGGAGGGCAGCGGGATCCATGGCCTATTTTCTGCAGCAGCTCGTCAACGGGGTCGCGCTCGGCTCGATCTACGGCCTGATCGCCATCGGCTACACCATGGTCTATGGCATCGTCGGCATGATCAATTTCGCCCATGGCGATATCTTCATGGTCGGCGCCTTCATCGCTCTCATCACCTTTCTCGGAATCTTGAGCTTTGGCGTGACGCTGATTCCGGTTGCGCTCCTTCTCGTGCTTATCATCGCCATGGTGCTGACCGCGGCATGGGGCTGGACGGTGGAGCGGATCGCCTATCGGCCGTTGCGTGAATCGTTCCGGCTCGCGCCGCTGATCACCGCCATCGGCATGTCCATCGTGCTGCAGAATTTCATTCAGGTGGCACAAGGCGCGCGGGTGAAGCCCCTGCAGCCTATCGTCACCGGCGGCTACCAGATTTTCGACCAGGGCGGATTCGCGGTCAATCTCTCCAATATCCAGGTGCTCATCGTGGTGACGACCGTGGCGCTGATGGGCACGTTCTGGCTGCTCATCAGCCGCACCGAGCTTGGCCGCGCGCAACGTGCCTGCGAGCAGGATAGGCTGATGGCGGCGCTTTCGGGCGTGAATGTCGACCGCACCATTTCGCTCACCTTCGTCATGGGCGCGGCTCTCGCCGCCGTGGCCGGGCTCCTCTACCTCCTTTATTACGGCGTGATCGATTTCTTCATCGGCTTCGTCGCCGGCATCAAGGCCTTTACGGCGGCGGTGTTCGGCGGCATCGGCTCTCTGCCCGGAGCCATGCTCGGCGGCCTCGTGATCGGTCTGATCGAGACCTTCTGGTCGGCTTATTTCAGCATCGAATACAAAGACGTGGCGGCTTTCTCCATGCTCGCCATCGTGCTCATCTTCTTCCCCTCGGGCCTGCTCGGACGGCCAGAGGTCGAGAAGGTCTAGGCCCTTGGGCGAGCCGGCCAAACCGCCGGGGCACCGGCTCAAATCCGCTCTTATCGACGCGACCCTTGCGGCGTTCATCGCTTTCGCCCTGTTCTGTCTGACCCTTGGGGTCAAGACCGTCGACAGCGCGGGCGGTCTCACGCTCAAACCCCGTCCAATGCTGCTTGCGGTGGTGGTCGGCATCGTCTTTGTTGGCCGGCTGCTGCTGAATCTGTTCTGGTGGAACGGCACTTGGACGCGGCCCCGGTTCCGGCTCCCTTGGCGCCCGGCGTGGCCCATTCCCAATGTCGGCCATTACGGCACGCAATATGGCGGGCTGGCCCTCGTCGTGGCCGCGGTTCTGTTCCCCATCGTCGCCTATCTCTTGGATGCCGCCTTCAATCTCAATCTGCCGCTGCGTTACCTGTTCGATCTTTCGATCCTGGTCCTGACCTATGTGATGCTCGGCTTCGGCCTCAATATCGTGGTTGGCCTCGCCGGGCTCCTCGACCTCGGTTATGTCGCCTTCTACGCCGTCGGCGCTTACACCTTCGCGCTGCTCGCGGCGCATTTCGGTCTCGGCTTCTGGCTGTGCCTGCCGCTTGCCGGGCTGCTCGCGGCGCTGTGGGGCATCATGCTCGGCTTCCCGGTGCTCAGGCTTCGCGGCGACTATCTCGCTATCGTGACGCTCGCCTTCGGCGAGATCGTCCGCATCGTGTTGTTGAACTGGACCGAGGTGACCAACGGCCCAAACGGAATCTCCGGCATCCCCAAGGCCACCTTTTTCGGCTTGGCCTTCTCGCCCCGGGGCGAGCACACCTTCTCCAACTTCTTCGGCATCGCCTACGACCCGCTCCAGGGAATCATCTTTCTCTATTATGTGATCCTCGGGCTTGCACTCGTCACCAGTCTCGTGACCATTCGCTTGCGGCGCCTGCCGATCGGGCGCGCCTGGGAGGCAATGCGCGAGGATGAGATCGCCTGTCGCTCGCTCGGCATCAACACCACGGTGGCCAAGCTCACCGCCTTTGCCACCGGCGCCCTGTTCGGAGGCATCGCCGGCTCCTTCTTCGCCACGCGCCAAGGCTTCATCAGCCCCGAATCCTTCACCTTCATCGAATCCGCCATCATCCTCGCCATCGTCGTGCTTGGCGGCATGGGCAGCCAGATCGGCGTAGTGCTCGCGGCGATCGTCATGATCGGGGGCTTCGAGCTGCTGCGGAACATGGAGTGGCTTCAGCTCGTGTTCGGCCAGGGCTTCGACCCCTCGCAATACCGCATGCTGCTATTCGGCCTCGCCATGGTGGCGATCATGCTATGGCGGCCGCGCGGCATCATCTCCTCGCGCGAGCCCTCGATCCTGCTCAATGAGCGCGAGAGCGTGGACGGTCACCTTGTCAAAGAAGGACGCGCATGAGGCCGTGGCAGAAGGATCCACTGCTTAAGGTCGAGCACCTGAGCATGCGCTTCGGCGGGCTCGTCGCCGTCGATGACGTGTCCTTTAAGGTCGGCAGGCAGGACATCACCGCTCTGATCGGACCGAACGGCGCCGGCAAGACCACCGTGTTCAACTGCATCACCGGCTTCTACAAGCCCCGCGAAGGAACCCTCGAGCTCGACCATCCGGACGGGCAAATTTACCGCCTGGAGCGGCTCGACGATCACGACATCAACGCCCGCGCCCGCGTCGCCCGTACCTTCCAGAACATCAGGCTGTTCGGCGGCATGACCGTGCTCGAAAATCTGATGGTGGCGCAGCACAAGGCGCTGATCGGCACGTCGCGCTTTCCTCTGGCCGCCATTCTGGGGTTCGGCTCGTTCAACCGCATGGAGCGGGAGGCTGTCGAGTTCTCACGCCATTGGCTCGACCGCGTCGGGCTCACCGACCGCGCCGACATGGCGGCGGCCGAGCTTCCTTATGGCGATCAGAGAAAGCTCGAGATCGCGCGCGCCATGTGCACGCAACCGCTTTTGCTCTGCCTCGACGAGCCGGCGGCCGGCCTTAACCCCCGGGAGAGCGAGGCGCTGAACAAGCTGCTCTATTCGATCCGCGCCGAGGAGGGGATCGGCCTCCTCCTGATCGAGCACGATATGAGCGTGGTCATGCGGATTTCGGACCACATCGTGGTGCTCGATCATGGCAAGACCATCGCCGACGGCACTGCCGAGGAAGTGCGCAACGATCCGCATGTGATCGCGGCCTATCTCGGCGTGCCCGAGGAGCGCTTGGCCGAGGTCGAGCAACAAGTGGAACGATGACCGAGCCCCTGTTGCGAATGGAGAACGTCACCGCCTGCTACGGCAAGCTTGCGGTGATCCATGGGGTGAGCGTGGACGTCCGCTTGCGCGAGATCGTGGCGCTGATCGGCGCCAACGGCGCGGGCAAGACCAGCTTGATGATGACCATCTTCGGCCGGCCTCGCGCGAGCGAGGGCCGGATCGTGTTCGAGGACCGCGACACCACCGAGCTTCCGGTTCACACCATCGCGCGGCTCGGCATCGCTCAATCGCCGGAAGGCCGGCGCATCTTCCCGCGCATGACCGTGTTCGAGAATCTGCAGATGGGCGCCCTCATCGCCAACGACCCCGGCGTCTTCGACGAGGATATCGACCGGGTCTGCACCCTGTTCCCGGTGCTGAAATCCCGGCGCGACCAGCGCGGTGGCACGCTGTCGGGCGGCGAGCAGCAAATGCTGGCGATCGCCCGCGCCCTGATGGGGCGGCCGAAGCTCCTGCTGTTGGACGAGCCGTCGCTGGGCCTGGCTCCCCTCATCGTCACCCACATCTTCGAGGTGATCAAAGAACTCAACCGTCAGGGCCTCACCCTCTTCATTGTCGAACAGAACGCCTATCACGCGCTGAAGCTCGCCGATCGCGGCTATGTCATGGTGAATGGCAGGATCACGCTTTGCGGCAGTGGCGCCGAGCTGTTGAACAGCGAGGAGGTGCAAACGGCCTATCTGGAGGGCGGGCGCCGCAAGGAGCCGCAAGGAACCGCGAATTGATCTATCTGTCCGACGACGGGCCCTGGGTATTCCTGGTGCTGACCCTTATCATTGGCGGCGGCGCGGCCTTCCTGTCTGGGCGTGGGCTCGCGCTGAGCTGGAAGCCGTTTTCGCGCCTGTTCTTCTATATGGTGCTGCTCGCCGGCGCGGTGCGCTTCTTCCATTACGCCCTATTCGACGGCGAATTGACCTCCGTCTATTATTATCTCGTCACCTATGTCTGGTTGGCCTTCGCCGCTGGCCTCGGCTTCCGCGCCATGCGGACGACACAGATGGTCACGCAATATCGGTGGCTGTATGAGCGCACGAGCCCCCTGACTTGGCGCGATCGGACTGACCAATCCTAACGCTTGCGCTTTCGCCGGATGCCGTAGAATGTGCGCAAAATCCACTAGGGAGGTGAGAATGCAACGATTTGCCGGGATGTTCATCGCTTTGGCCGCGGCTGCCACGATCTCCGGCTGTGGCGGCGGCGACGACGGCAACACCATTCCCATCGCCGTGGTCGGACCGGTGACGGGCCAATACGCCTCCTTCGGCGCCCAGATGAAGAACGGCGGCGAAATGGCCGTCGCGGACATCAATGAAGCGGGCGGAGTGCTGGGCAAGACGCTCGACCTCTCGATCGGCGACGATGCCTGCGATCCGAAACAGGCCGTGGCCGTCGCCAACCAGATGGCCGGCGCCGGCGTGAAGCTCATCGCAGGGCATTATTGCTCTGGCTCTTCGATCCCGGCATCGAAGGTCTATGCCGAGAGCGACCTCGTGCAGATCTCTCCCGCCTCCACCAACCCCACCTTCACCGATGAGCGCGCCGGACCCAACATCTACCGGGTCTGCGGCCGCGACGATCAGCAGGGCGGGATCGCCGGTAAATATCTCGCCGCCAATTTCGCCGACAAGAACGTCGCCTTCATCGACGACAAGACCGCCTACGGCAAAGGCTTGGCCGAGGAAACGAAGAAAGCGATGAATGAGGCCGGCAAGAAAGAGGCGATGGAAGAATCGATCACCGCCGGCGAGAAGGACTACTCCGCGCTCGTCTCCAAGCTCAAGCAAGCCAATATCGATGTCGTCTATTTCGGCGGCTACCACACCGAGGCCGGGCTGATCATCCGGCAGATGCGCGACCAGGGCTTGAATACGATCCTGATGGGCGGCGACGCCCTCATCACCCAGGAGTTTTGGTCGATCACCGGCAACGCCGGCGAAAACACGCTGATGACCTTCTCGCCCGACCCGCGCAAGAACCCGGCCGCGGCCGAGGTGGTGAAGCGGTTCAAGGACAAGGGCATCGAGCCCGAGGGCTATGTCCTCTACACCTATGCCGCGGTGCAGGCGTGGAAGGAGGCGGCCGAGAAGGCGAAATCCACGAAGTCCGAGGACATCGTCAAGGCCTTGAACGACACCGAGTTCGACACCGTGGTCGGCAAGTTCAAGTTCAACGCGAAGGGCGATCCCAACCTGCCGCCTTACGCGGTCTATCGCTGGTCGAATGGGACCTACGAGCAGATCGATCCCGCGGCAACGGCGCCGGCCGGATAAGCAGCGGTCACCCTAATCCTTTTTGGCCGCGCGCTCTGTTGCCGCGAACTGGGCTCCCAGTTCCTTTTCGAACGCGACCAAATCCTCGGGCAGCGGCATGCCAAAGGCGCGCATCTCGTTCAGTTTTTCGCGGATCTGCAGATAAAGCTCATGCGGATCCTCCGGCTGGGTCTCCATTTGGTTGATCAATAGAGCAAGTTCAGCCTTCAGATCGTCGAATGCCATTGCGGAGGCTCCTAGGGGCTTGAGGGTGCCGGATCGGACCACAAACGGATCGATGCGGCAAGCTGCTAGCGGCCCATCGAGGGAGACCGTCAAACTCGCAATCATTGCCGCCCGGCCAATTCCCTTGCATAGTCGCCGCCAGGGACGGGTCCCGAGGGGAGGCTACAGTGGATAGATTGACCTTTGACAACGTGGTCGGCTTCGTCCTGGCGGTGGCTTTCGCGATCGTCATGTTCATCTGCACCAAGGCGCTTTTGGTCGGCGACTACATGCAGCCGAACAGCGTGATGAACGAGCAGACCCGTCACACCTTGCAGATTGTCGGTTATGCCGGTGGTCTCGCCGCCCTCGTCGCGTGGTGGGTGCAGCAATTCGCTGCCGGCCGGGGAGCCTTCGTCCGCTTCATGTTCGGGCTGTTCATTTTCCTGGTGGCGTTCTGTAGCTTCGGCGGTCTGCTCAGGATCATCTATTCCCATTTCGCCTACCCCAATCAGCAGGACTGGTCGTTCTCCGGCCTCTATTGGGCCTCGCTCAGCGATTTCTATTCCTTCGTCCTGTTCATGCTGGTGCCGCCGCGCGCGTCCTATGCGGCACTGCTCGTCGCCGCAGGACTCTTCCTCGCCTATTTCGGTCCGCGCGGTCCGCGAACAATTTCTGCTTGAACCGTGCGCGCGATTTGAGCCCGCAAGCGGGCTCTGCTAGACAAGCGCTTGCCTGCGCCTTGCAGGAAAGGACGCGCTCTTCGACATGATCCCCCGCTACAGCCGCCCCGAAATGGCCCGCCTCTGGGAACCGGAGGCCAAATTCCGCATTTGGCTCGAGATCGAGACCTTGGCGGCAGAGGCCATGGCGGAGCTCGGTTTGATCCCGAAGCAAGCGGCGAAGGCGGCGCGGTCGCGGGGAGGTTTCGACATCGCCCGCATCGACGCGATCGAGAAGCAAGTGAAGCACGACGTCATCGCCTTCCTCACCTCGGTCGCTGAGAAGGTCGGTCCCGAGGCGCGCTTCCTGCACCGCGGCTTGACATCGTCGGACGTGCTCGACACCTGCTTCAATATTCAGCTGGTGCAGGCCGCCGATCTGCTCATCGCCGATGTCGATGCGCTGCTCGAGGCCCTCAAGGCTCGCGCCTTCGAGCACAAGGCCACGCTCACCGTAGGCCGCAGCCACGGGGTACATGCCGAGCCCACCACCTTCGGTCTTAAACTTGCCGTCGCCTATGCCGAGTTTGCCCGTGCCCGGGCCAGAATAGTCGCCGCGCGCGAGGAAGTCGCGACCTGCGCCATCTCCGGCGCGGTCGGGACCTTCGCCCATGTGGATCCGCGGGTGGAAGCCTATGTGGCGGAGAAGCTCGGCCTCACGCCGGAGCCGATCTCGACGCAAGTCATCCCGCGCGACCGCCACGCCGCCTATTTCGGCGCCCTCGCCGTGGTGGCGGGCTCGATCGAACGGCTATCGACCGAGATCCGCCATTTGCAGCGAACCGAGCTGTTGGAGGCCGAAGAGCATTTCGCCAAGGGCCAGAAGGGCTCCTCGGCCATGCCGCATAAGCGGAACCCGGTCC
This sequence comes from Hyphomicrobiales bacterium, assembly GCA_038326945.1. Taxonomy (GTDB): domain Bacteria; phylum Pseudomonadota; class Alphaproteobacteria; order Rhizobiales; family Methyloligellaceae; genus Methyloceanibacter. The sequence goes on along the minus strand of JBBQKN010000008.1, from coordinate 13,022 downwards.
TGTCGGAAAATCTTACCGGGCTCGCGCGTCTCGTCCGCGCCTATGCGCTGCCTGCGCTCGAGGACGTGGCGCTGTGGCATGAGCGCGACATCTCGCACTCCTCGGTGGAGCGGGTGATCGGTCCGGACGCCACTATCGCGCTCGATTTTGCCGTTGCCCGCATGACCGAGATCATTGCCGGGCTGGTGATCTATCCGGAGCGAATGCGCGCTAATCTCGACCAGCTAGGCGGCTTGATCCATTCCCAGCGGGTCCTCCTGGCCTTGACCGAGGCTGGCGTTTCGCGGGAGCAGGCCTATAGCCTCGTCCAGCGGAACGCCATGAAGGTTTGGGAGACGGGCAGCAATTTCCTGTCGGAGCTGCTCGCCGACAAGGAGGTCATGGCCGCGATTCAGGAGAAAACGCTCCGCGCCCAATTCGACCTCGATTATCACACGAAGCATGTCGACATGATCTTCGAGCGCGTGTTCGGCAAGGACGGGGCCAAGAGGAAGAAGAGGAAGCGCGGCGGGTAGCCTGCCTCAGCGGCCGCAAGGGGCCGGCCAGACGGCCTGCCGATTTGGGTAGGCCGGATTGCCAACGCTGACCGAGAAGCTGCGCTCGATGCATTTGACGTCGAGAGCGGCGCTCGAGCGCGTCCAGGCCACATAGGGCTGGTGCTTGAACACCCGCGGCGCCTTCCTGGCGAGCGCCGGCTGCGCCAGGACGAGCGCCAGGGCCGTGATCAGGCCCCCAAAAATTCCGACCGCTTTGACCAACAAGATAAGCCTCGCCGTTGTGAACCCGGTCGCCCTGACTAGCACGAATTGCGGTCCGGATGGGCATGCCTTCAGCGCGTGACATCTCCGCATGTCGACGCGATTTCCGCGCGCGTATTCGGCAAGGATACTAGCCGCCAAAGCGGTAGTTAAGCCGCGCCCTGACCGACTGGATGGCGATTTCACCATCGACGACGGGCCCGGCTGCAGCGCCCGGCGTCGCGCTCGCGACTGCCCCGGCGATGACGACACAACCCGCAATGAGTTGAAGTCGATCTGTCTGGTGCATCCCCGCCATCCCCCCGCAGGCCGCCCTTGCAGCTTACAGCCGCCGCGCGTGGCCGCAAGCGTCACATCCAAGCCGTGCACAGATGGGGGCTGGCCTTAGCGCCGTCCCTTGGGATAGGCCCAGGAATAGATGTAATAATCGCAGCCCCAGCCGCCGTGGAAGCGGTAGTGGCGCCCGCCCGGGCAGGCCTGGCCCCGGCGCCCATAAGGGCCGCGCCGAAGATCCAGGGGATTGAGACGCAGCTCAGAGTGGCCGCGCATCCCTGAGAGCTTGCTCGCCACCGCCGGGCCAACCGAGGCCCCGAGCAGCAAGGAAGCGGCCGCGGCTAAGGCTAACTTTTTGGTGTCGACTGGATACCGCATGACGCAACTCCTCCTGACATCAAAAGGCGCAATTTGCCCTCGGAGGAAAAACACATGTCTGTGAATGTTGTTGCGCGAATGCGGCTATTCGTAGCGATGGAACACGTGCGGCACGTAGCGATAGCGGTTCCGCTCGCGCGCCGAGAGGAAATAGCGCCGGCTATAGAAGTGGGGGTTGATGTCGGCGTAAGGCGGCAAGTCGTAATAGGACTCCGTCGTCGGATAGTGCCCTGATTTGTACGGGTAGGACGGATAGGTCGGGATTTGCGGCGCCGGCGCCGGCGGTGGAGGCCCCGGCAGCAGAAGCGCGCTTTCCCGCACATAGCCGCCATATTTGCGGAACGTGACGCCGCACCAGCCTCTGGCGCAAGCGCCAACGCTGACGCTGCCTCCCGAGGGGATGTTGAGCAGCACGTCGGCCTGGGCCGCCGGGGCCGATTTGAGCGCAATGGCTGTCGTTGTCTGGGTGATGAGCGCGAAGGCCGCGCCTGAGCTCATCGCCAGCACGAAGGCGGCGGCGAGCAATCTGATCGAAGCTTGCATGTGAGAACCCCCGATTCCCCTCCCGCCATCTTGGCACAGGCGGGGGTGGCCGTCACGCTTTGGCAGTAGCCTGGCGCTTGGTGTCGGCTGCGGCCTTGGCGAACCATCCCGCATCAGTGCCGACCGCCACGACGTTCCATCCGGCCGCCACCAACGGCTTGGCGAAGTCGACGTCATTGGCGAAAATCAGCGCCATGACAGACATCTCGCGGCATTTGTTGAGAACCAGAGATATGGCCTCCCTGACCTCCTTCGCGTGGATGTCGAGGCGGCCGGTGAGCGCCACGGAAAGGTCGTTCGGGCCGAAGCAGACCATGTCCACGCCAGGAAGACCCAAAATTTCGTCCAATTGATCCAGCGCGCCCTTGGTCTCGATCTGGGGGCAAGCGATGGTCCAGTCATTCGCCGTGGTGAAATAATCGCCCTCGTGGTCGAGCCGCGCCCGGTATGGGCCCCAGCTCCGGTTGCCGAGTGGCGGATATTTGACCGCCCGGACGAAGGCCTCGGCATCCTCAACCGTGTCGATCAGAGGACACATGATCCCTTGCGCGCCGGCGTCAAGCGCCCGGCCGATGAGCCCGGCATCGTTCTCGGCCACGCGCACGATGGCGGGAAGGTTGGCGGCACGCGCGGCGGTGAGGCACCCGAGCAGCGTCTCATTGCCGCCAAGGCCATGCTGCTGGTCGATGGTGATGCAGTCCCACCCAGCCTCCCCGATCAGCTCGATGAGGAAGGGTGAGTTGAGCGTGAGCCAAGCGTTGAGGAGCGTTCGCCCCTCTTTCGCACTCCGGCGGAAGCGGTCCTCTGGCATCGGCCGGCTCAGGCCTTGCCTTCGGTCTCGATCTGATGCACCGCCTCGGCCATCAGCTCCGCCATCATGCGGCGGATTTGGTGATCGGATTGGACGACAGATTTAGCGTCGAGATCGACTCGAATTTTGCGGAATACGTCCTCTTCGCCCGGCGCGATCATATCGGCCTTGACCACCTCGCGGGCATAGGCTTGCGCCTCGTCGCCGGATAGCCCCATGGCTTCGGCCGCCCACAGGCCGAGCAGCTTGTTCCGCCGCGCCATGGCCCTGAATTTGAGCTCCTCGTCGTGAGCGAATTTACGCTCGAAGCCCTTCTCTCGATCCTCAAACGTGGTCATCTGCCGCAATCTCCTTGCCGGGCGCAGGGCGCCGCCAAATCCCTAGAAATCGAGGAAAGCTCTATTCTCCGTGGGGCTGAGGGATACCGCTCCAGCGGCGGAAAATCAACAAATCCCGGATATGTCGAGGGAGTCCGAGGCTGCCGTTGTCTCGCCCCTCCCCTTACGTTAAGTTCCGACCGACAGACCCTTTGGTTGATTCCGTCTAAGAGCAATCGGCGATCCGCGCGGGCTTGGGTATGCCTTCCGCGCGCAGGCGGTGTTGTCAGCTCTGACAGGCCACGGCAGAAAAGGAACGTAACATGAACCGGCGTCGCCGCGTATACGAAGGCAAAGCGAAGATCCTTTACGAAGGCCCCGAGCCGGGAACCCTTGTCCAGCATTTCAAGGACGACGCCACCGCCTTCAACAACAAGAAGCACGACAAGATCGAGGGCAAGGGCGTCCTCAACAATCGGATTTCCGAGTTCCTGTTCCAGAAGCTCGGCGAGGCCGGCGTGCCGACCCACTTCATCAAGCGGCTCAACATGCGCGAGCAGCTGATCCGCGAGGTGGAGATCATCCCGCTCGAGGTCGTGATCCGCAATGTGGCGGCTGGCTCGCTTGCAACGCGGCTCGGCATCGACGAGGGCACGCCGCTGCCGCGCTCGATCGTGGAGTTCTACTATAAGTCCGACAAGCTCGACGACCCCATGGTCACGGAGGAGCACATCACCGCGTTCGGTTGGGCCAATCCGCAGGAGCTGGACGACATCATGTCCCTTTCGCTCCGCATCAACGACTTCCTCTCGGGCCTGTTCATCGGCGTCGGCATCAGGCTGATCGACTTCAAATGCGAATTCGGCCGGCTCTGGGAAAACGACCAGATGCGCATTGTCCTCGCCGACGAGATCTCGCCCGATTGCAGCCGGCTGTGGGATGCCGAGACGCAAGACAAGCTCGACAAGGATCGGTTCCGCCGCGACATGGGCGGCCTGGTCGAAGCCTATCAGGAGGTCGCCCGGCGCCTTGGACTGCATGTCGACAACCCGATGCGGGTCAAATCTGGACCCGTGCTCGTGCGTTCCAAATAGGCTTATCGCCGATGAAGGCACGCATCACCATCACCTTGAAGCCCGGAGTTCTCGACCCCCAGGGCAAGGCGATCGAAGGCGCGCTGCATGCGCTCGGCTTCGGCGCCGCCGGCAACGTGCGCCAGGGAAAATATATCGAGGTCGAGGTGGCGGAGAGCGATCCCGACCGCGCGCGGGCCGAGGTCGAGCGCATGTGCAAGGAGCTCCTCGCCAACACCATCATCGAGAATTATGCCTATGAGCTCGAGGCCGCTTGAGGTTCCACTCCCTCCCCCTTGCAGGGGGAGGTCGGACAGCGAAGCTGTCCGGGTGGGGGTCAGGCACCCGCTGGCCCCCTCCCCGGCCTACCTACGGTGGACCATCCCTCCCCTTCCAGGGGAGGGGAAAGCGTGGCTCTCATGAAAGCGAGCGTCATCGTCTTCCCCGGATCGAATTGCGACCGCGATGCCGCCGTCGCGCTTGAAGCTGCCTTGGGCCGGCCGCCGGCCATGGTCTGGCATGGCGACGCCGAGCTCCCCGCGAGCGATCTGATCGTGCTGCCGGGCGGCTTCTCCTATGGCGATTATCTCCGCTCCGGCGCCATGGCGGCGCATTCGCCGGTGATGCGCGAGGTGGTGCGCCGCGCCAAGGCCGGAACGCCGGTGCTCGGTATCTGCAATGGGTTTCAGGTGCTGACCGAGGCAAGGCTGCTCCCCGGCGTGCTCATGCGCAACGCCACGCTGAAATTCATCTGCAAGGACGTGCGTCTGCGGGTGGAACGCACCGACACGAGCTTCGCTCGGCACTACAAAGAAGGCGCAGTCGTTAGATTTCCGATTGCGCATAAGGACGGAGCCTATTTCGCCGACGAGGAGACGCTGAAACGCCTCGAAGGTGAAGGCCGCATCGCCTTCCGCTATTGCGATGCCGAAGGACGACCCACGCCCGAGGCCAATCCCAACGGCTCGCGCAACAACATCGCCGGCATCTACAACGAGACGGGAACGGTGCTGGGGCTGATGCCTCACCCGGAACGCCTCGCCGATCCAAATCTCAGCGGAACCGACGGCGCCAAGATGTTCGAAGGTCTGGTCGAAAGCCTCGCGGCCTGAGCCGAGTGGGACTCGCGCTTATCCGCCCGCTATAAGCTCGTTCTAGGCCCGCCTGAATGCATCCAGCTCCCACCATATGAACCAGACGACGCCCCAGATCACGCCCGAGCTTGTGGCCGAGCATGGGCTCAGCCCCGACGAATACCGCCTGCTCGTGGGCGTGCTCGGCCGCGAGCCTTCCCTCACCGAGCTCGGCGTCTTCTCGGTGATGTGGTCGGAGCACTGCTCCTACAAATCCTCGCGCGTGTGGCTGAAGACGCTGCCTACCACCGGCCCGCAAGTGATCCAGGGCCCGGGCGAGAATGCCGGCGTGGTCGATCTCGGCGACGGGCTCGCGGCCGTGTTCAAGATGGAGAGCCACAACCACCCGTCTTACATCGAGCCCTATCAGGGCGCGGCCACGGGCGTCGGCGGCATCATGCGTGACGTGTTCACCATGGGCGCGCGGCCGATCGCCAATATGAATGCGCTCCGCTTCGGCGCGCCGGACCATGCCAAGACCAGGCATCTCGTCGCCGGGGTGGTCTCGGGCATCGGCGACTACGGCAATTGCATGGGCGTGCCGACGATCGGCGGCGAGACGAATTTCGATGCCCGCTACAACGACAATATCCTGGTCAACGCCATGTGCGTCGGGCTCATCGACGCCAACCGCATCTTCAAATCGGCGGCGAAAGGCGTGGGCCTCCCCGTGGTCTATGTCGGCTCCAAGACCGGGCGCGACGGCATTCACGGCGCCACCATGGCCTCGGCCGAGTTCGACGAGGCTTCGGCCGAAAAGCGACCCACGGTGCAGGTGGGCGATCCCTTCACCGAGAAGCTCTTGCTCGAGGCGTGCCTTGAGCTGATGCGCGAGGACGCCATCGTCGCCATCCAGGACATGGGCGCAGCGGGCCTCACCTCCTCCTCGGTGGAGATGGCAGACAAAGGCGGCGTCGGCATCGAGCTCAATCTCGATCAGGTGCCGACCCGCGAAGAGGGCATGACCCCCTATGAGATGCTGCTGTCGGAGAGCCAGGAGCGAATGCTCATCGTATTGAAGCCGGGCGCCGAAGAGGTGGCCGAGCGCGTGTTCCGGAAATGGGAGCTCGATTTCGCTCTGATCGGCCGCACCACGGACAGTGGCAGGCTCGTGGTTCGCCATGGCGGCGAAGTTCACGCCGACATTCCGCTCGCCGCACTGGCTCATGCCGCACCCGTCTATCAGCGTCCCTGGACCCCGAAGCCCTCGCCGGCACCAGTTGCACCAGGCGACGTGCCGGTCCCCAACAGCCTGCTCGGGGCGCTCGAAGAGATGATGGGATCGCCTCATCTCGCCTCGCGCCGCTGGATCTGGGAGCAATATGACCACATGGTCATGGCCGATACGGTGCAGCGGCCAGGCGGCGACGCCGGTGTCGTGCGCGTGCATGGCACGAAGAAGGGCCTCGCCATCTCCTGTGACGTGACCCCCCGCTATTGCGCCGCCGATGCCCGCGAAGGGGCGAAGCAGGCCGTGGCCGAATGCTGGCGCAATCTGACCGCGGTGGGGGCGGATCCGCTCGCCATCACCGATTGCCTGAATTTCGGCAATCCCGAGCGTCCCGAGATCATGGGCGAGTTCGTCGAGGCGGTCAAAGGCATGGCCGAATCCTGCCGGGCGCTCGCCTTTCCCGTCGTTTCCGGCAATGTCTCGCTCTACAACGAGACAAATGGCGTCGGTATCCCGCCCACGCCGGCGGTGGGCGGCATCGGGCTCATCCCGGACATCGCGCACATGGCGACGGCGTCCTTGAAGCAGGACGGCCATGCGCTGGTTCTGCTTGGAGCCGAGCACGGTCATCTCGGCCAATCGCTCTATCAAGAGATTGTCGCAGGGCCCGCCAAGGGCCCACCGCCACCGGTCGATCTCGCCGCGGAACGCCGCGCCGGGGATTTCGTCAGGAGACTAATCCGAAAAGGCCGCCTCTCGGCGGTGCATGACGTTTCCGACGGCGGCTTGCTGGTGGCGGTGGCGGAGATGGCGCTTGCCGGCGGCCTCGGGGCCGAGCTCGACGCGGCCCCCGCCGGCCTGCCTGCCCACGCCATCTGGTTCGGCGAGGATCAGGGGCGATATGTCATCGCCGCTGGGCCGGGAGAAGTTTCCAGCATCTTGCAGGAGGCGGCCAAGGCACAAATTCCGGCTCGGCGTCTCGGAAAGGTGACGGGCGAAGCCTTGAAACTCCCGGGCGAAGCGCCACTTTCGCTTGCGGCACTTCGTCTTTCCCATGAGCGCTGGTTGCCCCAATTCATGGGCGAACGCTAAAATCGGGCGACCGGACCAAAGGAGACTGTTGCATGGCCATGCCGGCCCACGAGATCGAGAAGCTGATCAAGGAGAGCTTTCCCGACGCAAGCGTCAGCATCGACGACCTGGCCGGCGACGGCGACCACTATGCCGCGACCGTGGTGTCGGAGGCTTTTCGCGGCAAGTCGCGGGTCCAGCAGCACCAGATGGTCTATGATGCGCTGAAGGGCCATATGGGCGGTACGCTGCACGCACTCGCGCTCAAGACACAGGCGCCCTCGTAAGGAGACGAGACTGATGAACGATCAAGAAGTCAAGACTTGGCTCGGCAAGCAGATTGCCGCCAATGACGTGGTGCTGTTCATGAAGGGCACCAAGGACATGCCGCAATGCGGCTTCTCCATGCAGGTGACGCAGATTCTCAACCATCTCGGCGTCGACTTCAAAGACATCAACGTGCTCGATGACATGAGCGTGCGCGACGGGGTCAAGGCCTATTCCAATTGGCCAACCATCCCGCAGCTCTACGTCAAGGGCGAGTTCGTCGGTGGCTGCGATATCGTGCGCGAGATGTTCCAGGCGGGCGAGCTGCAGGAGCTTCTTTCCACCAGGGGCGTTGCGAATAACGCGCAGACCCTGCCGGCCTAACTCTCCGAAACTGTTTTCTTGCTCCGAGGAGGGGGAACCATGACCAATTGGGAGATCAGGGGCAGCGAGTTCGGCAATTGCAATTGCAACTATGGCTGTCCCTGCCAGTTCAATGCGCTCCCGACCCATAATCACTGCCGGGGTCTGGCGATCTACGACATCGAGGAAGGCTTCCACGGGACGACGAGGCTCGACGGTCTGAGAGCCGCAGGCATCTTTCTGTGGCCTGGTCCTATCCACGAGGCCAAGGGCGAGGGCCTGCATATCGTCGACAAGCGGGCGACGCCGGAGCAGCGCGAAGCGCTGTTGCGCATCCTGCGGGGTGACGACACCGAGCCCGGCGCTACGGTGTTTCAGATCTTCGCCTCAACTTGCGACACGCTGCACGAGCCAATCGTGGCGGATATCGAGTTCGAAATTGATATCGACGCGCGCAAGGCCCGAGGACGAATCGACGGGGTGCTCGATATGCGCGGCGAGCCGATCCTGAACCCGATCACCGGGGCGGAGCACCGGGTGCGCATTGAGCAGCCGAACGGCTTCGAATTTGCGTTGGCCGAGATCGGGCGCGGCTGGTCGAAGACGCAAGGGCCGATCGCATACGAGCTCGACGACACCTACGGCCAATTCGCCCGCATCCATCTCTGCCAGAGCGGCATCGTGCGCTAAAGGCGATGCCTGAGCTTACGCTCCAGGCGTTGCTGCGGCACGAGAGCACGATCGTCGTTGCCGCCCTGATCGCGCTGACGCTGCTCGCCTGGCTCGCGCTGCTCGCCGGCGCCGGGACGGGCATGGACCCGTTCGCCATGAGCGGGTGGTTGCTGCCAACGGGCTCGCCCGCGGCGCGCAACGGGATCTGGACCCCAGCCTATTGGGTGATCTCCTTCTTCATGTGGTCCATCATGATGGTGGCGATGATGCTGCCCTCGGCCTCGCCCATGGTGCTGCTCTATGCGCAGGTGGCGCGGCAGGCCGAGCGCAAGGGCGAGTTTCGGGATGCAAGCTTGCGCATCGCCGCTTTCGCGGCGGGCTATCTGGCTTTGTGGATTCTTTTCAGCGCCTTTGCCGTCGCCGCTCAATGGGCGCTTGAGCATTCCGGCGCGATGTCGGCGGCGATGGTCTTGCGCAGCCGCGCCATCGCCGGCGGCCTTCTCGTCGCTGTGGGGCTCTATCAGCTGACGCCGCTGAAGAATGCTTGCCTCGCCCATTGCCGCGCTCCGGCTGCGTTTCTCGCGAGCCATTGGCGCCCAGGCATCGGGGGGGCCTGGCGCATGGGGCTTGCCCATGGCGTCTATTGCCTCGGCTGCTGCGTCGCTCTGATGCTGCTGCTATTCGTGGGCGGCGTGATGAATTTGATCTGGATCGCCGGCCTGAGCCTGCTCGTGCTGGCGGAGAAGCTCATGCCGCAAGGCGAGCGCCTTCGCGCCCCGCTCGGTCTCCTGCTGGTAGCCGCGGGCGCCGGTCTAATCGTAAGCGGTTAGCGCGAGTAGAACTCGATGACGAGGTTCGGCTCCATGTGCACCGGATAGGGCACATCCGACAGGGCCGGCGTCCGCACGAACCTCGCCGTCATCTTAGACTGATCAACCTCGAGATATTCGGGGATGTCGCGCTCGGTGCTTTGCGCCGCTTCAAGCACCATGCCGGCGTCCTTGGCCTTGTCGCGCACCTCGACCACATCGCCTTCGCGGCAACGATAGCTCGGGATGTTGACGCGGCGGCCGTTGACCCGCACATGGCCGTGGCCCACGAATTGCCGGGCGGCGAAGACCGTCGGCACGAATTTGGCACGATAGACGATGGCGTCGAGCCGCCGCTCCAGGAGCCCAATCAGATTTTCGCTGGTATCGCCCTTGAGCCGCGCCGCTTCGCTGTAGATGGACTTGAACTGCTTCTCGGTGATATTGCCGTAATAGCCCTTGAGCTTCTGCTTGGCCCGGAGCTGCTGGCCGTAATCCGACAGCTTCCCGCGCCGGCGCTGACCGTGCTCGCCGGGGCCGTATTCACGCTTGTTGTAGGGGCTTTTTGGCCGACCCCAAATATTCTCGCCCAAACGGCGGTCAATCTTGTGCTTGGCGTGAATTCGTTTCGTCATCTAATGCTCCAAAGCCATTAAGCCGCTCGCTGGCCTTCGCCTCGCGCGCCTGCTCCAATAAACCATTTCCGATGAGGGCAAAAGGCCGCGTTTCCAGGCCTTGCCTTCGCGCGCTTCGAGCCGGCTCAGGCCGGGAAGCGCCCACCCGCGCTCTGTTACACGCAATGGCTAGAAAGTGTCAATTGGCGCCGCTAGCGGCCGGGGCCTGTGGCGGGGGCAGTTGCGCGTTGGCGGACTGGACATAGGCGTTGATCGCCGCCGCCACCTTCTCCTTCTGCCCCGGGGGGCAATCGAGCTTTTTGGGCGTGATCGTCGTGGTCGAGCCGTCGCCGGCGTTCGCCGCGGCGGAGCCATCGGCCGGCGACTCGGTGATCGTCGCATTGCCCGCGAGATAGGACGTGGCGAAGGTATGCAGGGCGTGAATGAACATGAGCTGTTGCGGCGACCAGGTCTTTCGCGCTTCCTCACCCTGGATCATCGTATCGAAATTCGCCTTTTCGAGCTCGGGCAGCTCGCAGACCTCGGCATAGGCGGAGCGAGTCGCGACCTTGATCACACGGCGCGCATCGTCGAGCGGAACGAGGTAGATATTGGGATCGGATTTATCGAGCTTGATCATCTCGCCGCTCTTGGCGGGATACTCATCGGGAAGAATGGACAGGGCGTAGGTGGACATCACGCGCACGGCGCTGTCGCTCAAGCCGCTCTTGGGCGCTCCTGCGGAGGCGTCAGCCGTCTTGGTCCGGCTGCCGAGCTCCTCGGCTACATAGTGGACGCCGGTCTCATCCGCAGCCCAAAGCGGTCCTTCAAGCAGGAGCGCCAGCGTCGCAGCGAGCGCGGCAGCGCTCCATTCAGTCCAAGCAACTCGCATCGATTGCCCCTCTCCCTCCGCGGTGCCTGGAAGCTAATCATCCTTCCCCGCCATCGCAATAGCAGAAACGGGGCAGAATGATGACTCGTCAAGATGGAGGCCGTTTAGCCAGGCGGCTGAGCGAGGCGACGATGCCGCGCCAGGTGCGCACGTCCTGTTCGGTCACGCCCATGCGATGGAACATATTGCGGATGGCCCGCACCATAGTCGGGCGCTTTTCGGGTGGACGCAGGAAGCCGGACCGGTCGAGTTCGCCTTCGAGATGCTCGAACAAGCCCGTCAGCTCGGCCCGGGTCGCCGGGCGCGTGCCGGCAAGATCAAGCCCCTCGACCGCCGGTCCGTCGAAAGTCGTGGCGCGGCCGAGCGAGGGGTGTGCCTCCTGCGCCTGCAACCATTCGTAAGCGACAAGCAACACCGTTTGAGGGAGACTCAAGGACGCAAAGAACGGGTCCACGGGCGCGGTGACGATGGCGTCGGCGAGAGCGACCGCCTCATTGTCGAGGCCACTCCGCTCCGGCCCGAACAGCACGCCGGTGCGCTCGCCCCTGCCTCCCCGCGAGGCAAGCTCGCCCGCGGCGCGCTTTGGCGTCAGCACCGGCTTCACCATATCCCGCGGACGCGCGGTGGTGGCGAGGAGAAAGTTGAGATCGGCGATTGCGAGGTCGAGGCTCGGATAGAGTTTTGCCGCATCGACGATGCTTTCGGCAACGGCCGCCGCGGCACTTGCCTTCTCGTTCGGCCAGCCGTCGCGGGGCGCGACCAGGCGAAGCTCGGTCAGGCCGAAATTGGCCATCGCCCGAGCGGCGAAGCCGATATTTTCCCCAAGCTGCGGCTCGAGGAGAATGATCGCCGGGGCAAGACTGGCCGCCCGCGAGGGTCGAGACCGGCCGCGCGACGGCGGCTTAGTCGTCTTGGGTTTTGCGCGTGGCACCTGTTTCGCCCCTGCTTTCATCATAAAAGCCACGATGCTATAGGGGGCGCTTGGCCGCAATGGCGAGCGCGAGCAAGGGCGAGACCCCGATCAAGATCCCACCCGGAGACAATCGATTGGACAGGATTACGGTAAAGAACCCCGTCATCGACCTGGACGGGGACGAGATGACACGGGTCATCTGGCAACTGATCAAGGAGAAGCTGATCCGGCCTTATCTCGATCTCGACATCCGCACCTTCGATTTCTCCATCCAGAATCGCGACGCGACCAACGACCAAGTCACCATCGACGCGGCCCAGGCCATCAAGGAGCACGGCGTCGGCATCAAATGCGCGACCATCACCCCCGACGAGGCGCGGGTGGAGGAATTCGGCCTCAAGCAGATGTGGAAATCGCCGAACGGGACCATCCGCAACATATTGGGTGGGGTGATCTTCCGCGAGCCGATCATCTGCCGCAACGTGCCCCGGCTCGTCCCCGGCTGGACCAAGCCCATCGTCATTGGACGCCACGCCTATGGCGACATCTACCGGGCGACCGACTTCCTCGTGCCCGGTAGGGGAAAGCTCACCATCAGCTTCACGGGCGAGGACGGCACGCGCATCGAGCACGAGGTGCATGAGTTCAAGGGCTCGGGCGTAGCGCTGGCCATGTTCAACCTCGACGATTCGATCAGAGACTTCGCGCGCGCCAGCCTGAACTATGGGCTTGCCCGCAACTTTCCGGTCTATCTCTCGACCAAGAACACCATCCTCAAGGCCTATGACGGGCGCTTCAAGGACATCTTCCAGAAGGTGTTTGACGAGGAGTTCGCCGCCGACTTCAAGGCCAGGGGCCTGACCTATGAGCACCGTCTGATCGACGACATGGTGGCCGCGGCCATCAAATGGTCGGGCGGCTTCGTCTGGGCCTGCAAGAACTACGACGGCGACGTCCAGTCCGA
>JBBQKN010000007.1:0-92645 GCA_038326945.1 Hyphomicrobiales bacterium | reverse complement strand
ACCACATCTTCCGGCCGGGGAACCCCGGTCGGACGATTGACGACGATGGCAAGGCCGCGGCCGCGGCGGTTCATGCGCGTGATGATGGTGTTGAGGATGCTGGTATCGGGAGCGATCACGAAGTCCTCCGCCACCACCGATCTGAGTGTCTGCCAGGCAAAGCGGTCCGGGATATAGGAACCGGCCGCAAGGCGGGCGAGGCCAGCGATGCGTGCCCCGTCGGCGATGATAATGTGCGCACCGGGCCGGCCCCTGATCTGCGCCAATGCGTCGGCAATTGAGGTATCGATGGGTAGGACAATGAAGTCCGTGTTCATCAGCTCGCGAGCTTGGCGCACGAGATACATATTAGTGTGCCGTATGGTAGGGATCGGCCGGCCGCGATTGCGAAGCTTTATCGTGTAGATATTTTCGGTGATAAGCGCGCGCCTGACGCCGGTCGCCAACGCCACCGCCAGCACCAGCGGCACGATAACGTGGTAATCGCGGGTCATCTCGAAGATCATCACGATCGCCGTCATCGAGGCGCCGGTCGCTCCACCGACCATCGCTCCCATGCCGACAACGGCGAACTCGATGACGGAGAAGCCGGCATCGGGGAAGATCAGATTACCGAGCGTGCCGAAGGCGGCGCCGAGAGTCGCGCCGATGAACAGCGATGGCGAGAACACGCCGCCGGAGGCTCCGGCGCCGAGGCTGATCGAGGTGGCGACGAGCTTGCCGATAACGAGTGCAAGGAGGAGAACGATACCGGCCCCGGTGCCGTTGAGGATCGACTGGATGGTCGCGTAGCCGACGCCGGCGGTCTGGGGAGAGCCGGTGGTGAGTTGGAAGCCGTAGAACAGAAGGCCAATCAGCAGCATGCCGACCATGTTCTGACTGTAAGCATTGCCCGGCAGTTTGGGGAAGACGTCCTCGCAGAACGCCAGGAAGCGGATAAAGGCCCAGGAGACGACGCCGGCCGCCGTGCCGAGCAGAGCGAAGCCGGCAAAGACGAGGAAGTTGATCGGGAGCGTGTCCCGCAATGCCGTCTCCGGCACGAAGAACGCAGGGTCGAGCCCGAACACCACCCGGGCGATCGAGGTCGCCGTTGTCGTCGCCACCACCACCGGCAGGAAGGTCCGGTTGCTGACCTCGGGGAGGAGTAGTTCGACCGCGAATAGCACCCCGCCCAGCGGCGTGTTGAAGGTCGCGGCTATGCCGGCCCCGGCCCCGGCCGACAGAAGAGTGATCTTCTGCCATCGCGTCAGGCAGAGCATCCGCGCCAGGGTCGAACCAAAAGAGGCGCCGATCTGGATGATCGGGCCTTCGCGTCCGACCGAGGCGCCTGAGCCGATGGAGATCGCAGAGGCGATCGACTTCACGACGGCGACGACGCCGCGCACATTGCCCTTGTTGTGGTAGACGGCGTACATCACCTCCGGCACGCCGTGCCCCTTCGCCTCGGGCGCGAAGGTCTGCACCAGCCAGACCACGATCAGCCCGCCCACGACCGGTGCGAAGATGACGAGCGGTCCCCACGGGGTCAGCGGATCGAATCGGTTGGCGTCGTAGAAAAGGCTGAACGTGCCAAGGAAGAAGAGATTGTGGAGTCCCGCGATCATGGCGCGAAACACCACCGCGCCGAGGGCCGCAACGATGCCGATGAGAACCGCGAGGACGACGAGCGTGGGAAGCGACAGGTTGCGGAATTCGCCCGCCGTCTCGGCAGCGGCTTCCGCTGCCGTGGCGGATGCACTCACATCGGTCATGATACGTCCGGACGCTGAATAGCTCTCCTCCTGCACCCTCAGCGCCATGGGGTCAAGGAGTGGACCCTGCCAATCGCGGCAGGAGATTGGCTGGACCGGTCGGGTGAGGGCGCTGGCCTTGTTCAACCAGGAACCGATCGCGTCGAGCGCCGAGGAGCACCGTTGAACGGGATGCGGGAAGAAGCGCTGGTTGGCGCGCGCGGACGAATGAAAGGCGAGGCGCCAGCGATTGCCGCCGGCGCCTCGCCTAAAGGTTAGACGGGAAAGTCCTCGATAGCCTTCTTCACCGATTCCTTGTTACCGTAGAGCCTAACGTCCTCGTCGTAGTCGCGGTTTTCGTCACGGATCTGGACGTAATGCCAGGTCAGCCAAGCGAGGATCGCAACCACGACCATGATCACCTCGTAACCAAGCCAGGGATAGACCGCCCCGACATCGGCTAGGTCGACAGCCCAAGTGCTACCCATTTTATGTCTCCTTCAATGCCCTGCGTCAGGCCATAGCTATTTCGATGCGGTTCACCTCGTCGCGCGCATTTTGCTCCTCGGTGAGTGTCTTGAAATCGAGGCCCATGAGCTCGACGTGCCGCGGTACGCGCAAGAGGCTAAAGCCATCGAGGATCTTCGCCATGACCCAGCCCGGCAAAAAGCCGAGGACGAAGAACATGATGATCGCGCCGATGGTGTTACCGAGCGGGCTGACCGTGGCGTAGCCTTCATACGGCGACGACGGGTATCCCCACAGGATGAAGCCCGCGAAGACGAGGCCGATGAAGCCGCAATAGCCATGCACGGCCACGGCCCCGACCGCATCGTCGATCTTGAATCTCCGCTCGACCCAATAGTGCAGATAGTAGCCGAGATAGATGCCGAGACCGCCGACAAAGAAGGCTTGGATCGGGTGGTAGAGATCGTTGCCGGCGGAGGCGGTGATAACGCCGGCGAGGCCTCCCGAATAGGTCCAGAACGGGTTTCCCTTCGAGATGATGTAGGCCACCATCAGACCGCCAGAAAGCGACATCAGGAAGTTGAAGGTGATGGCGCTAAGCGTGGTTGGCGTCAGATAGATGGTGGTCGCCGTCCAAGTCGAGCCGGTGACCTGGCCCGCGATCAGCTCAGGCGAGATGATCGGCACGTTGCACGCGGCATAGAAGCCCCAGAAGCCGGTATAGATCAAGAACAGTCCGATCGTTACCAGCCATTGGTTCTGCGGCACGAAATCGCGTGCCGTGCCGTCCGGAGCAAAGCGGCCGAGCCTCGGACCAAGAACGATCAGCACGCCGAGGGCAGTGCCGCCGCCAATGGCGTGAATTACGCCGGAGGCGTAGGCATCGTGATAACCAAGCAGCTTCACCATCCAGCCGTCGAAATGCCAGCCCCAGGCAGCGTCAATGATCCACGTCACCGAGCCGATCATGACCGCGATGACCCAGAACGCTCCTGACTTGACCCGCTCGATCAGGGACCCCGATACGATCGAAGCGACCGTCCAGGAGAAGAGCAGGAACGCGGCCCAGAACACGCCGGTGATGTGGTCTTGGAGATTGGGTCCCATCTTTGGGGACCAGGGTAGATATTGGTTGGCGCCGGTGGCGCCATCCAGGATCAGGCCCTTGCCTTCATAGATGAACGGCCCGTTCGGAAAGGCCCAATAGATCCACCAGCCGAAGAAGAAGAAGGTGATGGTGACCAACGGGATCACCATGGTGTTTTTCATCAGCGTGTGGAGATGGTTTCGACGCCGGCTGACGCCGACCTCGTACATGCAGAACCCGACATGAATGAGAAACATTATGACGACGGTTACCCAATAATAGAACTCGGTAAAGATCGTCGTAAGCGCAGATAGATTGTCGCCCATTTTCGTTACCCCCTTTTGCCCAAAGCCGCTGCCCGGCGGCCAAGAAAACCTCGCCCACCGGCGCCCGGTGGACGATTCAAACGACAGTCTGCCTCCTCGTGAAAATGCGCAAAGCCTGTGCCGGTGCCCTTATCGGCGACAGTATATTTCCGCTGAGTCCCCTCCCATTCTCGCCCGTCCAGAATGCTAAGCTCAAGCCCGATCCCCGTCAACGAATGTGCAACTGGATATCCTATCGGTAAAGTCAGGGGCGCGGAGCTGGAGAAATCTTGTGACCGACTTCGGAGTCGAGCACCTCGACCTCGGAAAGGATGGGGACGCCTTCATTTTGGCCGCGTCGCGGCCGTGCATGCTGGCCATAGTGTGTTGGCATAACCCTGAATCCTGAGCGATATTTCTGCAATGTCCCTGGACCAATGTAAACCAATTTGTTAGGGAAGAAGCCCAAAGTGGGCCCAATATAACTACGAAGGTGATCGCATTGCCCGACCACTCTATCAGATCCGTAGGTGAACGCGGGCTGGCGCACCTGCTGAAACGAGGGCGCGGTGTCGGCGCCATCTCAACGCATCTACGCCATGCCATTGAGACAGGAGCCTATAGCGAAGGCGATCGGTTGCCGCCAGAACGCCAGCTCGCCATGACCTTCGATGCGGCGCGCAGCACGGTCCGCCGCGCGCTCGACCAGCTTGAGAAAGCCGGATTGGTATCGAGGCGGCTTGGCAGTGGCACCTATGTTGGGCCCACGGGCGCCGCCCGCCATGGCGCCGAGCTTGCCGACCAGATCAGCCCTCTTCAGCTCATCGAAGCGCGGTTGGCGGTTGAGCCCTTCACCACGCGCCTGGCCGTCTTGCACGCGACCCAGCGCAGCCTCGACGAATTGGAGGTCGTCCTCGCGCGCGCCGAGGAATCGACCGGCGACAAGGACTCCTTCTCGCGCTGGGACGGCGAGTTTCACCTGCTGATCGCGCGAGCGTCCGCCAATCCACTTCTGCTGGCTGTCTACCGCCAAATCAATCAGGTGCGCGTGCACGCGCAGTGGAACGCGATGAAGGAGAACATTCTCACCTCAGACGTCATTGCCCACTACAACCGGCAACATCGGGGCATTTACAACGCCCTGCATGAGCGCGACGCGCAGCTTGCCCAGTCGCTCATCACCGAGCATCTGGAAAAGGCGCGTGACGACCTGTTGCGGGCGAACAGCCCATAGCGGCGCTTCGATCATCCACTCGTTCTTCAGGGTTTGTTAAAGCCTTCGGGCTTCGATTCGACCCCGGGGTGCACACCTAGGGATTAGGTGACCAGCACAGGGCCCAGCGGGTGCCGTCCTTGGTCTTGGCCACGGGCGGGCGAATGGACTCAACGACGCGTCGTCGACTTTGGGGTAGCCTCAGGCTGCATCAAGTTGGCGTGGTCCTGAGCCAGCGCTCCCGCTTCAGTATGGGGCGTCGTTGTGTCCGAGGAACTAGACCTCGTCCATCTTATGGATGCGAAAATTGGCGTGGTCCGCGCGAAAGCCGCACGTTCCAGAGTCGCCGCAGTTTTGGCCAATGAAGATCTGGATCAGCATCGACGATGGTTTGAGCGCCAGCGCTCGCTGTCCTTGCAGGCTGCGAGAGAACGCCGGCAACGGCGTGTGCGCGAGCGCGATGCTGAGGTTCGCCGGAAACGAACCGAAGCCAGGGCTCTCCGCGTCCGGTCTCTTGGCGTTGGGCTAAGCCGCGGCGCGGTCTCGGCATTGACCGCATTCTGCACTCGTCTTTGGCAAGGCGTTGCATGGGCAGGGGAGAGCGTGGTGTCGGGCTTAGCCTCACTCCGTCTGCGTCTTGGGCATGGCCTTGCGCGGACCGCCGCCAGCGCGATCTCGGGCTTGGCCTTACTCGGCGTGCGCCTTTTGCATGCAGTTACCGGGATCACCGCCACCGGGCGCGCTTATGGGCTCTCATGTATCAGGGGATTAAGCACCGGGGGGGCCCGGTTCGCCGCGCAGGCTCGCGCCGCCGGGCTGTCGTGTGCCGAAGGCTTCGAACGCATCGGTGCGCGAATATCGAGCCAGCTCAACGATCGCGGCCAATCTATCATTCGGTCTGTGCGCCAAAAAGGCGAGGCTCTTCGGCAGCGCAGACGAGACGCGGCAACGGCCCGGTCGCGAGCGGAACACGAACGGCTCCAGACCAAGATCCATGCCCTCGGCAAAGCCGAGAGGTCGCGGCGGGCGAAGGTGATGCCCGCGATCGAACCAGAACACCCGACCCAACAACCGGAACCGGAGGGATGGGCGGAGCTCCGTCAATTGGCAAAGTCGCGGCGGGGGCTCGAAATGCAGGACCGGAATCGTCGCGCCGTGACGTGGCACGGAAGCGACCCGCGAATTTCCGGCTCGACGCTCTGGAGCCGCTCCGAGCGAATATCGCGGGCGCGCTCGGCCCCGCCCCCATCGCCGGAATGCGTGCCGGCCGGCAAAGAAGGCTCCCGGCTGGACGGACTCGCCAATGTGATCGGCATCGGGACTGTCAGCCACCGGCTGCGATGAGGGGGGTCACTCTCCCCCTTCGCTTTCCATGGAGGGTACCCTGACCAGTAGCGCGCCGGGCCGGGAACGATAGTTGAGGGGAGGGTGCATCATTCCCACCTCGCCATCCAAGGCTACCGGCACGCGGCTGGTCTTTGCGGTCACCCGAAGCTCGTCCAGCTTAAAGCTCTCGATGTCGCGATCGCGTGTGACATCGCCGATGCACATGCGGCAGATCATCCAGAAGAAGCCGAGCGGCCGGCGTTGCTTGACGACATAGACCGAAAGCTCCCCCTGGTCCAAGTGCTGCCGCCGTCCCAAGGTGAAGAATTCCATGCTGTACGCGTTATTGCCGATGAAGAGGCAAGGCGTGCGGTAGGGCCGGGTCCAGTCCTCGGCCGACAGCGAAAGTCGCCGGCGGGGAAAATGCCGCATCGCGCGGAACAATGCCGGCACCACCGCCATCCATTTGGCGAGCTTGTGTTGGCTCCGCCGCCGCTCACGGTCCACGACCAAATAAGGATAGATGCCGATCGAGGAAGTATTGATGAAGATCTCGCCATTGACCTCGGCGAGATCGACGAGGCGCTGCGAGCCCCGCGCGGCGATCTCGGCGGCGTGTTCGAGATCCATCGGCAGGCCGAGATCCTTGGCGAAATGGTTCAAGGTCCCGAGCGGCAGGATGCCGAGAGGAACGCCGGTGCCGCCAAGCACGCCCGCAACGGTGCGGATGGTGCCGTCGCCGCCCCCCACCACGACAGCATCGATCTCGCCCGCTTTCACCCGCGCCAGAGCCGCCTCGGCGCAAGGCTTGAGTTCGGGTCCCGAGCAGAAATTGAGTTCGGCCCGAACCTTCAGTCTTTTGAAAATGGAGGCGAGGCTGGCGCGGAGCGGCTCCGTGCCCCTTTGGTTTGCTTCGCCCGCACCCGCATTCAACAGGACCAGCAATGTCGGCCCTTGTCTCTGGGGCATCGTTGGCGCCACTTCGGTTTTGCTCGAGGATGACATGTGGGGAGAGGGCGACCGTGCGACTGACGACGTCTATTCGGTTCGGAGAGTGTCCAGCTGCTGCGCCATCAGGCTGTAATTATAGTCACCGGCGCCAAACTGGTAGGGTGCGCCTCACGCGCAGCGTATAGGCTATTCTGCGGGAGGGCGCTTCGCCACTTTGCACGTCTTCAGTCCCATGCTTATGGGTTTCCGCCCCTTCTCGGGTGATTTCTGGTGTTGGTGTCGCAGAGTTGCCCAACTGTGCTACGAGGAAGGCCCGTCAGCAAGCGATCATCGAGCTCGTAGACGGCTCTGACTGGCCGTGTCCGGCCCTATTACGGCGCTGCCAGGATCAAGCGGTGGACCGTACCAGCCTCGGCGCCTGTGCCAAGTACCGCCAAGGGGCTGTGCCGGGCATCCCGGCGCGGTGCTGGCCTTGAGCTGCGACACCAGGCGACCAGGCGCCGCCTCCAGCCATCAAGAGGAAGAACGCGGCATGCTGTTTGTGACTTTGCGAAGCTTCATCCTCATCGCCACCCTCGCGCTCCCGTTCTCGCTACCGCAGTTGGGATACAGCCAGGAGGCCACTCCGGCTGAGCAGCCTGTGGCCGCGCCGATGGCAGATCCCGTGCCGGCACCCACGGCAGAGCAGGTCGACGCGGTGGAGGATAAGAATGTGGCGGCGTTCGCGACCGCGCTGGATGCCTGGCGGAAACAGATCAAGGCGATCGAGACGACGATCGCGGACAAGACAGCGCCAGACGAGCAATTGAGAGAGGTGCCGAGCCTTCTCGAAGCGCTGAAGGGGAAAATCGCCGACAGTAAAGCGCTGCTTCGACCGAAACTCGAAGAGGCGCGCGCTCGGTTGGAGAAGCTCGGGCCCGCGCCCGAAGCAACGGGCCCCAAGGAAAGTCCCGAAACGACGGCGCAGCGTGATCGGCTGGGCGCGGAGTTTGCGTCCATCGATGGCCTCATGAAACGGGCCGATGTCCTGCTGGTTCGTGCCACCCAGCTGACTGACGCGTCCAACGCGGAGCGCCGGGATCGGTTCACGGAGTCGCTCTTCCAGCCGGTTCCGAACTATTATTCGCGTGTGTTGCCTGCGGCCCTGGAGCGCGTGCCGCTTCAGACGAAATCAATCCTGGACGCTATCGGCCGATGGATTGGCCTCACCTTCAGCAAAGGATCGTTGCTGCTAATCCTGCTGGTGGTGGCTCCCATCGGCGGAGCATGGGCCGTGAGGCGCCTCATCCGGCGCATCCACGCCCGCCGTGCCGTTAGCCGTCCCGCAGCCCAGACCGCAGAGCTGACACCGCAGCAGCGGGCGAGTGCCGCGGTGCTGACTGCGCTTGAGAGCTGTGCACCCGTTTGGACGGCCCTGGCGGCCTTCTATCTCTTCGCCTCCGCGCTCGAACTTGTCGATCCATCGATCGATGGGTTCTTAGCCAAGGCCAGCCTGGCCATTGCCTGGACCAGCCTACTCGCCTCGATCGTTAGGCAGTCGCTCCTGCCCTTCGATCCATCCCGTCGACTCCTTTCCGTCGACGATTTTATGGCGCGGCAACTGGCGCTGCTGCTGTGGGCAATGATCGCGGTCTGGCTGGTGGACCAGATCTGGGGTCTGGCCGATTCCGTCGTGTTCACGCCCTATCAGATGACCGTTTTCCGCTCGACCGCCGTCGCAATCTTGTACGGCGCACTCCTCATGGGGCTCCTGCTCCTGATCAGAAATGGCTCGCTCACGCAGCGATCCTTCCCCTTGCGCAAGTCGCCGCGCTGGCTGATTTGGTCGATCGCGGCGACGACGGGGTTCCTCTTCATCGCCTTGCTGCTCGGCTACCCAGAGCTCGCCCGCTTTGTCGGATCGCATCTTATTTCCACCGCCGGCGTGCTGTGGATCATGTATCTCCTGCATTTGGTCGCCGAGCTGGTCTCGAGTGTCAGTGTCATTTCCGGCCGTCAGATCGAGGACGAAGCCACGCCGGACGATGATTTGGATGCGACGTCTCTCCTCACCATCCGCATCATCGGCGGCCTGCTCGCTGACGTCGTGATCGTTGCCGTGGGTATCACCATCCTGCTGCTGCTGTGGCGCTTCGATTGGGTGGAGGTCAAAGGCTGGATCCAGGCCGCCTTCTTCGGCGTCCAGTTCGGAGATCTCAGGATCTCCTTGCAGTCGGTCCTCATCGCTCTTGGCGTCTTTGTCGTTGGTCTTCTGTTGACGCGCTTCGTCCAGCGCTGGTTCATCAACCGCGCCTTTGCCGGACGCCACAAGGACCGCGGCTTACAGGAATCGGCGCGGATCGGGCTCGGCTATGTCGGCTTCGTGCTCTCGGCGCTGGCCGGGGTGTCCTATTTGGGGCTGGACTTCTCCAGTCTGGCCATCGTTGCCGGCGCTTTGTCCGTCGGCATCGGCTTTGGCCTTCAGAGCATCGTCAACAATTTCGTCTCCGGCATCATTCTTTTGGTCGAACGTCCCATCAAGATCGGCGATTGGATTGCGGTCGGCGAATTCGAGGGGTCGGTCAAGAAGATCAGCGTGAGGTCCACTGAGATCGAGACCATCTACCGGCAGTCGGTCATCATTCCCAACGCGAATCTCATCACCAATCCCGTGACCAATTGGATGCATGCTGACAGGAGTTGCCGGCTCGACCTCCCGATCGGTGTGTCTTACGGCACCGACGTAGCGGTTCTGCGAACGACGTTGCTCGAGGTCGCCGCGTCGCACAGAGCGGTGCTCAAGCATCCGGTCCCGGTCGTGCATTTTGCCGGCTTCGGTGACAGCTCGCTCGATTTCGAACTCCGCGTCTATCTGCGGGATGCCGGGCAGCGCGTTAGCACGGGCAGCGAGTTGCGCTACGCGATCTTGGCCGCGTTGAACCAAGCCCGGATCGAGATTCCGTTTCCGCAGCGGGACATCCACATCAAGGATACCGTCGCGGCGGAGGAAAAAGATCTTAAAACGACTGGTCTTGAGGAGGAGGAGAAGGAGAATGCCGCGCGCGCGGCTGGGGAGACGAAGAAACCCGCTAAGCGGGACAAAGCACCCTGAGGCTCTCTTTGTCCAAGCTGATCTCGATTGGCTGGGGCCCTTCCGGCGCGGCGTAGGCATCATCGTCGACACGGAGGGGTGCGCCCTCCCAGCTTAGTGCCACGCGGCGACCCTGATAGGCCGCAACGGGCGGCGGGACCTGCTCCGGATCGTTGGCGATCCACGCCAGCATCCGTTCTCTTTGATCTTCGGACAGAAGCACGATGTCGAGCAGCCGATCGCCGGCCTCGGCGGAAAATGCAATCGGAAGGCGCGCTCCGCTGAAGCGCAGATTCAGGACCTCGACGAACAGGAATTCGCCTTCGATTTTCACACCATCGACCGTCAACACATGATGCCGCGGCTTCGCTGCCCTGATCTTATCGCAGAGCGCCTCCCGCCCCTCCCGGATGCGGTCCGGCAGCGGCGGCTTCTGGCCCTCGCGCACGATCGCCTCTGCCACGGCGCCAACCCCTACCGCCTTGATGAAATTGCGTTCCCCCCACGGACCCTTGGCCAAGCCGATGTCGAGCTCGCGCAGCGAGGCCCCGCGCAAACGGGCCGCGATCGCTTCAGGGTTGCCTGCCAGGCCAAGTGACCTCGCGACATTATTCGCGGTTCCCGTCGGCAAAATCGCAATCGGAGTGCTCCGATCGCTCAACTGGCGAACGAGCTTGCCGACTGTTCCATCGCCACCGGCGACCACGATCAGATCCCACGGTTCGGCGAGCGCGGCCACATAGGTGTCGTCTTCCTTGGAGCGGTAGCTGGCGGCGATCCCCGAGTGCGCGAGTGCTGCGATCAAGCGGTCGGCGGGTGGGGAGCCGTCGCCAGATGTCGGATTGTGGAGGAGGAGGGCGCGCATCTCGGCCCCATGCCCGGATCGAGCACCAGCCGTCACCATGAGAGGTGCAAGCCCGCCAAGCTAGCGCTGGGCCAGCGACGGCGCCGCCGTCCAGCGCATCCGCGCGCGCGTCCCGCGCCGGTGCGATCTTGGGCGCAGCCAAGTTTTGACGGCGAGGTCCAGCAGCGAGGGTCCGAGCGGACCGAGATCGAAATTGTAGATGAGCCAGTAGAGAAGTCGTGTCATGGCGTCTTAACGCCGAAAGCCTGGCCTTGTTCCAAATAACGGAATCAGCCTTTCCTGGCCTCCTCAATATAGAGCCGCCGGAAGTCGCCTGAGATCGGTCCGGGGCGACCGTCACCGATAGGAACGCCGTCGATTCCCACTACGGGCAAGACGAAGGCCGATGCCGCGGTGAGGAAGGCCTCGCGCGCTTCAAGCGCCTCCGTCACCGTGAACGGCCGCTCCTCGATGGTGATGCCGCAGGTCTCGGCCAGACGCAGCACGGCGCGGCGGGTAACCCCTGGGAGAATGTGGTGCCCGAGCGGCTGGGTGCGGAGGCGGCCTCCCGCGTCGAGGATGAAAGCAGTCGAAGACGTGCCTTCGGTGACGACCCCATCCTCGACCATCCAGGCTTCGTAGGCGCCGCGAAGCTTCGCTTCCTGCTTGCCCATGGCCTGCCCGAGAAGCGAGGTGGATTTGATGTCCCGCCGCTTCCAGCGAATGTCCGGTAAGGTGATCACTTTGACCCCGCTGACCGCATAGGGGTTGTCGATCAGCGGGCGCGCTTGGGTGAAAGCGACGACCGTCGGGCGGGTGTCCTCCGGATAGGCGAAGTCGCGATCCGCGACGCCTCGGGTGATCTGGAGATAGACGATGCCTTCGTCCACGCGGTTCCGTGCGATCAAATCGCGATGCACCGCGCAAAGCGCGTCATGGGTGAGGGGAGGGGTGATCGCCATCTCCGCGAGCGAACGGTCGAGGCGCGCGAGATGCGCTTCGAGATCAACGACGCGTCCGCCGACGACCGCCGTCACCTCATACACGCCATCGGCGAACAGGAAGGCGCGGTCGAAGACGGATATTTTGGCGTCGGCCTCCGGCACGAAGCGGTCATTGACATAGACGATGCGGGACATGGATTGGGCGCGCCGTCGTCAGCCAGAGGCGTTGGCGGTTTCCACGCGCAGGCCCGCCTCTTCGATCAGTTCGAGATCGTCGGCGGTGTCGTTATTGTCGGTGGTCAGCAGCTTGTCGCCGTAGAAGATCGAATTGACTCCTGCCATGAAGCACAGGACTTGTGCCTCGCGCGATAGCGACCGGCGGCCAGCGGATAGACGCACGCGCGACGCCGGCATCAGAACACGCGCCGCGGCCACCATGCGCACGAGATCGAGCGGGTCGACCGGCGGTAGATCCTGAAGCGGTGTGCCTGGTGCGGCGACGAGGGCGTTGATCGGCACGCTTTCGGGATGGGGGTCGAGATTGGCGAGAGTCTGCAACAACCCGGCCCGGTCCTCGACGCTCTCGCCCATGCCGATGATGCCGCCGCAGCAGACCTGAACCCCGGCCCGGCGCACGCATTGCAGCGTATCGAGCCGGTCCTGATAGCAGCGCGTGGTGATGACCTCGCCGTAGAATTCGGGCGAGGTGTCGAGATTGTGGTTGTAGGCGGTGAGTCCGGCCTCGGCCAGACGGTCGGCTTGGGTCTGCGTCAGCATGCCGAGGGTGACGCAAGCCTCCATGTCGAGCGCCCGCACGCCCCGCACCATGGCGAGCACGCGGTCGAAGGGCTCGCCGTCCTTCACCTCGCGCCACGCCGCGCCCATGCAAAAGCGGGTGGCGCCCGCCTGCTTGGCGAGCGCGGCCTTTTCCAGCACATCGTCAAGGTCGAGAAGCTGCTCGCGCTCGAGCCCCGTGGTTTTGCTGTAATGGGCCGATTGCGGGCAATATTTGCAGTCCTCCGGACACGCCCCGGTCTTGATCGAAAGCAGGCTCGCAAGCTGAACGCCGCCACCGGCGTGGTGGCGCCGGTGCACCGCGCGGGCCTGGTCGACCAGGTTGAGCAAAGGCTGGCTCAACAGCGACACGATCTCCGCTCTGCCCCAGTCGTGGCGAGCGTCGAAGAGGCCGGGCACGGATTCGTGCCGAATGGCAGAACTCTGGCCTTTGCCATTGATAGGATTCGGAAAATTAGGAAGTTCGGTCACGATTTCTAGCGCTGCGATTGCTGCTGGAGTGGGCCTTCGCTAATACAGGATCATGGCAGGAAGCGAAAGCCGGTATGGAGCGTTTCTCGAGGCACGCGACAGCGACGGCTTCCGGCGTGCGCTCACGCCGATCGAGGCGGGCGATGCAAGGACCATGCGCATCGGCTGCGGCATGCCGGGTGTCGAGCCGATTTCGGATCGTCGCGGCCAGCCTCGCGCCGCTTCTCCACGCTCGGGTCTCCGAGGCCGTGAACCAGCTCGGTTGCGTAGCAAGCGAACTTCGGCTCGCACTGCGCCCGCAGTTAGTCGTCAATCGTTTTGAGGAGGAAGGAGCCGTGAGCCGGCCACAGCAGCGGCCGCCCGGCTGCTGACGCTAAGAACGCGGAAGAGTGCCGCCACGTGCACTTTGACGGTACCCTCCCCAAGCTTAAGAACTCGTGCGATCTCCTTATTTGATTTGCCTCCAGTGATCAGTTGAAGAACATCTCTTTGGCGCGGGGTAAATACCGAAACCCGATCTGGCTCTCGTGCAGCACATGGAGGTGGCTCCGCAGCCGCAGCTTCCACATCGGCGATCGACGGTGGGACATAAATCATCCCATCAGCGATGATGTTTAAAGCGTTCACAAGTAGTCCGATGCCCATTCCCTTTGGTATAAATCCATGCGCCCCAGCCTCCAGGGCCAGAATAATGTCTTCTCGCCGGTTTGAAGCGGAGACAATCGCGACCCGAATTTGTGGAAAGCATTTGCGCACGGCTTTCAAGCTTGCAGCACTGACCATCCCCGCGATCGCTAAATCGAATATGGCAAGAGAGATGTCATCCCGCTGGGGGAGTCGCTCCATGGCCTCGTCAAAGGACGAGGCTTCTACGATTTCGTCGAAAGCAAATTGGTCTAGCAGGATATTCTTCAGGGCTACCCGGAAGAACTCGTCATCATCGGCTATCAGTGCAACGTTAGTCATATGAGGAATCCTAAGCGTGGATTACGCGTCAACAGCTTTAACCACCAAGCCAACCTACTGCCAATGTTCGGCTCGATGGCCGAATCAACGAATGCTGCCGCTGTTGCCGTGATCACCTTTCAGCAAATCACTCACTAAGCGCTCGGACTTCAGATGAAGTGCTACCGGCATATTTTACGGTTCCCACCCAGAATGAATTGCGTTTCGGCGCCGGACCTCGATGTAAATGTTTTGGCGTTGGGCATTGACGCAAATGAAGGCCGCTACCTGCAGCTCGTGCGAGCGAGCACGAGCGCCTCTGGTTGACCTGAGATTCGAGGTCAGCGTGCTTAATTGTCAAACAGAGGCACAGCCTACGGTTTACTACCCTCGAAGATAATCACTAAAATATCTAAAGAAGTTTAGTGGCTCCCGAAAGCACCTACCAAAGCAACTATGTGCGCCCCTTAAGGACGAGGCCGAGGTCCCAAGGCCACCCTCTATCGATTTCGGTGGAGAACGCAGCCCCAGCATGGACGTCGGAAGCCGAATCCTGAGAAGATTTATCAAGTTCTGATTCGGGGGGGATAAAGAGTGGTCGAGTCTGCCAATGTGCCCTTCGGGCGCACGGGGCGTGGGCCACCACGTCGCGCAGAGCGCCGTTCCCCAATAAGCATGGTCCTGATCGCCCTGATTGCGGCGAGCGTGTTTGGCCCCTTCGCCGCCTCATGGAGTACGGCGACCCCTGCATTGGCCAAGCTGGAGGCAACTCCGGCGGTGCTCGAATACCAGATGGATGATCCGAATGTTGTCCGCCAGCTGGTCGTGTCCATCGACAAGTCACACATCCTCAAGACCGGTCGCGCTTTCGGCGAGTTGTTGGTCGACAATCGCGAGATCGCCGATGCGGTGCCGTTGACAGACACATCGATCTACATTGTCGCCAAGAAGGTGGGTTCGACTCGGCTGTCCATCCTCGGTCCGCAGAAGGATCTGCTGGGCATTATCGAGATCGAGGTGTCCTACGATCTTGGCGGGCTGAGGCAGAGTCTGGCGGACAGGCTGCCTTATGCCGGCATCACCGCCAGTTCGGTGCATGGCCGGGTACTGCTCTCCGGCACGGTTCCCGATGCCATTGCGCTGGAGATGGCCATCGCCATCGCTCAGCAATATGCGCCCGGCGCGGTGCAGAATGCGATTTCCGTGCGCGCCTCGCAGCAGGTGATGTTGGAGGTGCGCTTCATCGAGGCACAGCGGTCGGCTAGTCGCAACCTGAACATTAATGTGAACTCAGCGGCCCCTAGGTTCTCCGGGTCAACGGCTGTAGATACCGGCGCTAAGCGACTCGTAACGACCCCGGACGGGCTAACTGTCTTTGAGGGCTTGCCTTTTATCGCCGGCGATTTGCTGAAAAGCTCGATTAACCTGCTCGGCTTTCCCACTGGTGCACCAGCTTTTGGCTCGATGGTCGCTACGCTGTTTAGCGACGGCCGCGGCGGCAAGACTGACGCCCTGATCCAGGCGCTGGAGGAGCGCGGCGTGGTGCGCCGACTGGCGGAGCCGAACCTAATCGCGCTGTCGGGGGAAACCGCGAACTTTCTGGCTGGCGGGGAGTTCCCCGTGCCCGTACCCGGGGCCCTCAACCAGGCTCCTACCATCGACTGGAAAGACTTCGGCGTCTCGCTCAGTTTCACGCCGACCGTCCTCGCGAACGGCCAGATCAGTCTCAGGCTGGTGCCGGAGGTCAGCGAGATCGACTTCTCCACGGGAACGCAAGTGCTCGGCACCGCGGTGCCAGGCCTTATCACTCGCAGAGCCGCCACCACAATCGAGCTGCGCGACGGTCAGAGCTTCGCCATTGCAGGCCTTCTGCAAACGGATCACCGCAAGCAGCTGGCCGAGTTGCCCTGGATCGGGCGGGTGCCGGTGCTCGGCGCCTTATTCCGCAGCGCCTCATACCGGAAGAATGAGAGCGATTTGGTGATCATCGTCACGCCGCGGTTGGTCCAACCGGCCATTCCAGGCCAGAAGCTGGCGACTCCGCTCGACAGCAAGCTGCCCGGCAACGACATTGATTACTTCCTCATGGGTAAGCAGGAGGTCGACAAGAAATTTCCGGCTCCTTACGGCCATATCCTGCACGTCGAGGACGGCTGGGCGCCGGTGGTGGAAGTGGCACCTTCTCGTGAAAATTGGATCAGCAAATGAGGTCTTCAAGCCAAAGACGCCGACACATGCGCGCGGGCGTGATCGCAGGTTTGATCGGCGCGGCCGCTCTGCTATCGGGATGCACTGACCCCGAGCACGAACGCTATCTGCGCCGCGGCGATTCCATAACGCTGGGCGCAGGCGACGCTGTGGCCTTTAACAAGGCGGTGCAAACCGTCGATCCCTGGCCGCCCCATGCGGGCAACGCCAACATCGCCATGGACGGCAAGAAGGCGCTGCTCAGCGTCCGGCGCTACCAGCATGACGATATCAAGATGCCCACGGACTTGCCTGGGTCAGATCTGTACCCAGGGGCTTGGGACGGGCGGAATACGCCGCCGCTTAGCCCTAAGCAAGGCGATCCATATGACGGCGCCGACAGTGAGGCCGCGCCCGCGGCGAAAGGAAACGAATAGGCGAGAGCTATGCTCATGCGCAGTCAGAGCAGGTTGGCTACTCGCGCCTCATGAATCAATACCCGCCGTTTGAGGATAGTCCAAAGGCCAGGCGGGAGGGTGGGTGTTGGTGAGTCCGGAATGGAGTTCGAACAAGTTGCGGCAATCGAGGCGCACCGGGCTCTGGGGAGCGAAATGAGGCTGGCATTGACCCTTGCGCTCACGCTCGTGGTTGGGCTTGTTACGTCAGGTTGTGCGGCGGACCGGATGCTTGTGCCGCCCTCGGACCAGCGACCGTCGGATGAACCTTTATATCTGGCCAAGCTTCATTATGGGAACGGAGACTACGGTCTAGCCGAGCAATATTATCGCAGTGCCGTGGAGGCCAACCAAGACAGCATCGATGCATGGCTTGGCCTGGCGGCGTCCTATGACCGGTTGCGACGTTTTGATCTGGCGGACCGCGCCTATCGAGTGATCGTCGAGAAAGTAGGCTACACGCCCACCGTACTGAACAATCTCGGCTACCACTACATGCTGCGTGGAAACCTGAGCCGGGCGAAGGGATATCTTTTGGACGCTCAGAGGAAGGATCCTGACAACCCCCTCATCGAGCACAATCTGGCGCTGCTGGAAACCTGGGCAGACGACCCCGGAGGAGCCCTAAGGTAAGGTGCCGGGCTCCTTGCGGTGGTCACGATTGCAGATTCGTCGCCCGGGTCGAGCACGAGTCGCAAGTGCTTGCAGACGATGAGAGGCGCTTCCCGTATTCGGCGTGGGCGCAGGTTTCGACAGCCTTTGGCCTGTCCCGCATGAGCCCGCGCTCTTTGTGCCTATCGTGCGAGTGGTGAGGATAGCGCCTGGGCGCGAAGTCGCTGACGCTTTGGCCCGGTTTGGGCCCGCTTGTCACCTGGTTCTCTGCGCCTTTCGAATAGGCGACTCGGCCTAGCACCCCTCTGGAGATGCCTAAGCCATTCGGCCGAATAGATTCTCTGCCCGTAAGCAAATACGAATCCTACAGAGCGTTGACGATTTCGGGCTGATCGAAATTGGTTCAGCGCTCATGCGGCAAGCCCCCCGTGGCCGCGGTCAAGTTGGAAAGGATTTGTCATGAACAGGATCTTTGTACGCTTCTTAAAGAACGAATCCGGTGCGACGGCCATCGAATACGGCCTCATTGCCGGCTTGATATCGGTCGTCATCATCACCGCGGTGACTTTGGTTGGAACAAATCTCACGTCGACCTTCGACGCTATCGCGACAGCGCTGGCTCCGTAACCACGCTCGATGGCGCCTCCGCCTGAGCGACTGGGTGTCCAGCGCAGTTGACCAGGCGGAGCGCTGTCCTCTCCGCTACAGCGAGACGGCGGTTGGGATAGCAGTTGGCAGGAAGATGATGGTGACACATGACAAGCTTCGCCACTCTGGCCGCCATTTTGGTCTTCCCCACACTGATGATCTATGTCGGGCTCACGGATCTGACCAGCATGCAGATCCGCAACTGGCTAATTTGTCTGCTCGTCGCCTCCTACGCGGTACTGGCACCGCTCGCCGGCATCAGTCTTCAGGAGATGGGCTTGAGCGTGGTCGTCGGCGCAGCCGTTCTTGTGGTTGCCTTTGCCTTCTTCGGCTTCGGCTGGATTGGGGGCGGTGATGCCAAGCTCGCCTCGGCCACAGCGCTTTGGCTCGGCGCCGACCACACGCTTGTCTATCTCGTCTACGCGGCCCTCCTGGGCGGCGGGCTAACCATCGGTCTACTCATGTTTAGGACCGTCATGATCCCATTGTCCTGGCATCGTCAGGAGTGGATCGACCGTCTGCACGCCAGCGAGACCGGGATTCCCTACGGGGTTGCAATGGCCGCGGCGGCGTTGATCGTCTTCGAACAGACACCGTGGGTGAAAAATTTTCTGTGAGCAGGGCCAAGCGGGCCCGCTCCCAATCAAGCGGGTAATTCGATGTTGCGCGCAGTTTTTCTCGTAATGGCCCTGGCCGCCGGCGGCGTTGCTGCCTGGCTGGCGGCGTCGTTTGCCGGTGGACAAGCGCCGGCAACCGCTGTTCACGCACCGGAGCCGGTGGCGCCGACCCAGGAGGTGCTGGTCGCTGCTCGCGATCTCGCCCAAGGCGACAAGCTCGACGCTTCCAGTGTCCGCTGGCAAGCTTGGCCGGAGGAGGCCATCAATCCCGACTACATCCTTCGCTCTGACCGGCCGGATGCGGTCGAGACGCTGTCGAGCATCTTCGTCCGCAACCGTTTCATTTCCAGCGAGCCGATTCTGGAGGCGAAACTCGCGAGTGCCGAGGCGGGCTTTCTATCGGCAATCCTTCCAACGGGCAAGCGGGCGGTCGCTTTGCGAGTATCAGCGGAAAACACTGCCGGTGGCTTCATATTGCCAAACGACCGTGTCGATGTGCTTCACACGGTGAGCAAAGGACAGGACGACAGCACGGGCGGGGCAGTCACGCGGACGCTTCTGCGCAACGTCCGGGTGCTGGCGATCGACCAAACGGCTCAGGGGATCGACCAAACGGCTCAGGGGATCGACCAAACGGGTGATGGGAAAACTTCAGGCTACGTTGTCGGCAAAACAGCCACGCTGGAGCTCGATCCCGAACAGACCGAGACAATCACTGCCGCCCAAGCTGACGGCATGTTGTCACTTTCGCTTCGCTCGGTCGCCGATCGGGGTGAAGTGCAGGCCCAATTAGAGACGAGCCGGGTAGTCCGCATCTTTCGCGCTGGGAGACACGAGTTCAGCAGGACCCAGTGATTTTGCGCTGCCCGGGCTTCGAGGCGAACAAGCTCAAGAGCGGCAAGGAGCCGCAAGATGACAAACCTAAGCCATAAGTTTACAGCTGAAACCAATTTCCCACTGGCCCCCGAGCCGGTCGAGATCGCTCCGGCTCCGCGGGTCACGATCCACGCCTACTTTGAGACCTCGGAGATGGCTGCCGCCATGGAGAGCGCGGCCGCCGACCGACGGATGTCGCGCGCTCATGTTTCAGTGAGATCCGGCGGCGTTACGGCTGCTACCGAGACGTATCGGCAAGCTCCCACGCCGAACCTGCTCCTGCTCGAGGTTCGTGCCCAATATCCTACTCTCCTCGCTGATCTCGACGCCCTTGCCTCAGTCTGCGCGCCAGAGACCAGGCTCATTGTCTTTGGTCGTACCAACGATGTGACGCTCTATCGCGATCTGCTCGAGCGGGGCGTAAGCGAATATCTGATGGCGCCGGTGGACGTGCTGACTATCATCGGCGCCGTTTCCCGTCTCTATCACGAGGCGGGAACGAAAAAGGTGGGACGCATTTGCGCTTTTATCGGTGCAAAGGGAGGCGTGGGTTCATCGACCATAGCCCATAACGTTGCCACGACGCTTGCTTATCAGTTTGACGCCGACGTGATGCTTGCTGATATGGACTTCGCTTTCGGCACCGCAGACCTCAATTTCAATTTGGTTCCAAGTCAGGGGATCGCCGACGCCGTCAAGGACGCAAAGCGCCTGGACGAGACGTTGCTCGATCGATTGTTGACACCATGCCGCGAGCACCTCAGTCTGCTTGCCGCGCCGTCGATGCTCAACGAGACGTGCGACTTTGCGGAAGGCACATTCGAGCAGATGCTCGAGATCGCGCAGGCGCATGTGCCCTTCACCGTTCTGGACTTGCCCCATGTCTGGACGTCTTGGGCGAAGAAAACTCTGATAGCCGCCGATGAGGTGGTGATCACATCGACGCCCGATCTTGCCAGCCTGCGCGCTGCCAAGAGCCTGGTGACGCTCCTCAAGCAGGCGCGCCCCAACGATGCGCCACCCAAATTGGTTCTCAATCAGGTTGGGATGAGAAAGCGGCCGGAGATTAAGCTCGCCGATTTTGCCAAGGCCTTGGAGCTGGAGCCGATTTCCACGATCCGATTTGACTCGCAGATCTTCGGTGCGGCCGCCAATAAGGGACAGATGATTTGCGATGCTGCACCGAGATCGGACATTGTCGCCGCCTTCGAGCAGTTAGCCGAAGCGGTCGCAGGCAGGAAGGAGAAGCGACAGGTTAGGGGATTCGCAAGCCTCCTGAAGCGACTGGGCAAATGGCGATCGAGATGATGAGTCGCGACAACACTGACGGCCCGCCCAGCAGGCGGCCGCAAGAAAGACGGTGCCTCGTCGGTGCTTACAACGAGATCGCCTATGCAGCAGATGTCGGAGCCCGCAAGATCGTGCTCAAAAACAGTATTACCGATGCGAACCTGAAAACTGCGATCCGCGATGCCTTCAGGGTCGGAAACAGTGACTTACTCGTGATCACGTCGGACGTTGGGAGCGATTTCCGCACGATTGACATCAGCTACCCATTTGACTTGCTCACACCCACTCGTAGCGGCCATCAGATCCGCCTGCACCTTAGCCGCCAAATCCCGCTCGCACGCCCGCTCACCTAGTCTAAGGGAGGATACCATGTTGAGACCATCGGCAAGCTGGAGCGCCGTTGCTGTTTGTCTATGCTCCCTGCTCGTTGCACTCAGCCCGTCCACGCTTGTGGCGCAGCCTATCGAGACCGTGGATATCACGATGGACCTGGCTCATCTCGTGAGGCTGCATTCCGCCGTCTCTACGATCGTCATTGGCAATCCAGATATTGCCGATGCCACCGTTCAGGACAAGCGTACCCTGGTTCTCACCGCCCGAAGCCTGGGGGTGACCAATATGATGGTATTCGACGAGACCGGACAACAGATCTCGAATTTGTTGCTTCGGGTGGTCCCACAACAGGAACGTGTCATCGTGCGTTATGACTCAACTGGATTTAACACGTTCTTCTGTTCTCCTGCCTGTAGTCAGCTGCCCCCCATAACGGTGGCTGAGAAGTAAGACCGGTTGGATCAAAGAGAAGCCGCGCCTCATCCACCCTCTTGGTGTTGGTTAGAGATGCCTGGCAACGCGGGGCGGGGGGGCGGTGCTTTCGACGTCGGGCGGGTGGGTCCAGCTTGCAGCAACGTTTTCTTCAATCGGGGAGGCCACACGACTCAAACCCAGCCTAACGAACTAGTCCGTTAGGCCGAATCGATTTTCTAGACGATTCTGCATATACTTATATTTGCCACGGTCACCGCTTGATAGTACATCCGATAAAATCAGTGCTATCTGAACTTGATGCGGTAACTCAATAGTCTTTTGCTTGCCAGAACTTGATTTCGCTGCGTCAAAAAGGACTTTCTGGTGTTCGGAAAGAGACAAGACGCCGTTCCCTTGAAACTAATGGTGCTGGAAGGGGTACCGAATGGGTCGGACGTCGTGAACCATTCGGGGCCTGTCCTTCGGCTGGCGCCGTCCCTCAAGCCGGACAGTTCACCCACGCCTCAGGCTCAGAATGCCAAAACGTCGGAATATTACGCGACCAAGAGGGAGGTTTTCGCAGCGTTAATCGATACGATTGATGTCACGGCGTTGTCCAAGATGGACGCAGATTACGCGCGCAAGGAGATCCGCAGCACCTTAAGCGACATCGTGGCCGCGAAAAAAATTGTGGTGTCGACGACCGAACAGGAGGCACTGCTCGATGACATCTGCAATGACGTGCTGGGGTATGGGCCGCTTGAGCCCCTGCTGGCACGCGACGACATCTCCGACATCATGGTCAACGGCGCCGGTACGATCTACATCGAGGTCGGCGGCTTGGTCGAGCGGACAGGTATCCAGTTCCGTGACGACAGCGAACTTCTCAACGTGTGCCAGCGTATCGTCAGTCAAGTCGGTCGCCGGGTTGATGAATCCAGCCCGATTTGCGATGCGCGCCTTCCGGACGGCAGCCGCGTCAATGTGATCGCTCCGCCACTGGCGATCGACGGCCCGGCGCTGACCATCCGCAAGTTCAAGAAGGACAAGCTGACGCTGGATCAGCTTGTCGAGCTCGGCTCCATCACCCCCGAAGGAGCGGAGATTCTGCAAATCATCGGCCGAGTCCGCTGCAACGTTCTCATCTCCGGTGGTACCGGTTCGGGCAAGACGACGCTGCTCAACTGTCTGACCCGATATATCGACGCTGGCGAGCGTATTGTCACCTGCGAGGACTCGGCGGAACTGCATTTGCAGCAGCCGCACATCGTGCGGCTGGAGACCCGCCCTCCGAACATTGAGGGTGAGGGTGAGGTTACGATGCGCGACATTGTCAAGAACTGTCTGCGCATGCGTCCGGATCGGATCGTCGTCGGCGAGGTCCGCGGACCGGAAGCCTTCGATCTACTGCAGGCGATGAACACCGGCCATGACGGTTCGATGGGAACGCTCCACGCTAACAGCCCGCGCGAGGCTTTGTCGCGCATCGAGTCAATGATCGTCATGGGCGCCTATTCGCTACCGTCCAAGGTGATCCGCGAGATGTTGGTGTCTTCCATCGACGTGATTGTACAGGCGGCCCGCCTGCGTGACGGCTCGCGCCGGATTACCCACATCACCGAAGTCCTGGGTCTCGAGGGCGACGTTCCAATCACCCAAGATATTTTCGTCTACGACATCCTAGGTGAGGATGCCAACGGCAAGATCATCGGTCGTCACGGCTCAACTGGCATAGGCCGGCCAGCTTTTTGGGACCGAGCTTGCCACTATGGTGAAGAAAAACGCCTGGCGGCGGCGCTGGACCGCTCCTCTGATCGCCGCGACTAAGCGCTGTAAGATTCGTAGGTATGAGGATTGAACGGTGTCGTCCATTGCCCTGCCGATCGCTTTGTTCCTGTTGGTGACTACTAGCATAGGGGGGTTGCTGTTCGTCGGTCTTTACCCGAGGCTTGCCGCTCGCAGCCAAGCGAATAAACGGCTTGAGCTGATTGCCCAAGGAGGCAGCTTTGCAAGCCGTCGAATGCCGACCGGTGACGAGAAAAGTCGACAGCGCGCGGTGGAGAAGGTACTTCACGAAATTGACGAACAGCACAAGGCCAAGGCCAAGAAGGGCAGGCGTCCGTCGCTGTTAATTCGGATGCGGCAGGCGGGCATAGGATGGTCAAAGGCGACATATTTTCTGACGGTCTTGGGAGTCGGTTTCCTCTCGTTCTGCGTTGCGCTCACCTTGATCCCATTGGGGCTGCTGACGGCCGCTGGCTTCGGGGTGGCCGGCGGGCTCCTCCTTCCGCATTTTTATGTAAGTCTCAAGCGCAACGCGCGTTTCAAGGCGTTCGCTGCTGAATTCCCCAATGCTGTCGACGTCGTGGTTCGCGGCGTGAAGTCCGGCCTGCCCCTGGTGGATTGTCTCAAGATTATCGCGGCTGATGGCCGCGAGCCGGTGAAGAGCGAGTTTAAGACGATGGTCGAGGATCAGACGCTGGGCTTGCCGCTCGATGAGGTGGCACTGCGTTTAGTTGAGCGGGTGCCGATTTCGGGAACCAGTTTCTTCGCTATCGTCATCGCGATCCAAAGTCGAAGTGGTGGCAACCTATCATACGCGCTCGGCAATCTATCCAAGGTGCTTCGTGACCGCAAAAAAATGCAGGCGAAGATCAAGGCCATGAGCTCGGAGGCGAAGGCTTCGGCCGGGATTATCGGGTCTATGCCGATAGTCGTCTCCGTCCTCATCTACCTGACGAGCCCCGACTATATCTCGCTACTGTTTACGACACTTGCTGGAAACGCCGTCCTTGTGGCGGCCGGCCTGTGGATGCTCGTAGGCATCTTGGTCATGCGTAAGATGATCAAGTTCGATTTTTGAGGCTTATGATGAATCTCGGAATCCTGATCGACAATCGCGACCTGATCATCGCCAGTATGGCGGCAGTCTCTGCGTTCGCCGCCTCTCTCGTCGTCGCATGGCCTTACATCATCCCCGACATCCTGGCGATCCGGATGCGCAAGGTCGCCGATGAGCGCGAACGAATTCGCCTCCGCGAGCGTGCGCGTCTGGGGCACGACAATAAACAGACGTCGCTAAGGAGCGAGCCCAAGAAGCTGTTTAAAACGATTGTTAAAGGCTTCAACCTTGCCGGGCAGGCCAATGACGGGAAGCTTATCCGGATGCTGCAGCAGGCGGGCTATCGCGGACAGGCGCCCCTACTGACATATATTGCGGTACGCGTGATCGCTCCCGTCATCATGTTCTGCATCGCCGTTTTCTACGTCTTCTTTGTCCTCAAGCTTGAGCAGTTGTTTGTAATCAAGCTCGGCATCGCCATCGCGACCGCCCTTGCTGGCTACTATTTACCGGCACTCTACGTGAAAAACAGGATCACCAAGCGTCAGACGGCGATCCGGCGGGCGTGGCCGGACGCACTCGACCTTCTGTTGATCTGCGTGGAATCCGGCATGGGAATCGAGAGTGCGTTCCGCAAGGTCGCGGAGGAGATTGGCGTGCAGTGCTCCGAGCTTGCCGAAGAGCTGAGCCTCACGACAGCCGAGCTGGCATATCTTGAAGACCGTCGAACAGCTTACGAGAATCTAGGCGAGCGCACCGACCTCGATGGTGTGCGGGCTGTGGTGACCAGTCTCACTCAGGCCGAGAAACACGGCACGCCGCTCGGCCAGGCGCTTAGGGTTATCGGGCAGGAAGTCCGCGATATGCGTATGAGTGAGGCGGAACGAAAGGCAGCCGCACTGCCGCCCAAGCTGACCGTACCGATGATCCTGTTTTTCTTGCCGGTCCTCTTCGCAGTCATCTTAACGCCGGCGATCATCCAGATGGTGAACCTATAGGTGGGCAACGTCATGCATCTCCCGCTAAACATCGCCTGGCCGCTAGGAGCGCTGGCAAGAATTGCGAGGTCTAGACGACTCCGCCTGGGCGCGTTCCCTCGCCACGAGGCGGGCACAGTAGCGGTACTTGCGGCCTATTCTGTTCCCGACCATGATCGGAGGTATGGGCCTCGGTGCGGAGAGCGGTTACTGGTATTTGACCCAGCGCAAGCTGCAACACGCAGCCGACGTCTCCGCGCACGCCGGAGCGGTCCGCAAGCGTGCGGGTGACGACAATGCTCAAATCAAAGCGGCCGCGGAGCACATCGCAGCCGCCTCTGGGGTGAAGAAGATCGTCGTCAACAATCCGTCAACGAGCGGTGCATTTTCCGGCGCAAGGAGCGATTTACGCGGCTGGTGCGGCCATCCAATATAATGGGAACTCCGCAACGACCAATGGCTGCACCCAGCTGATTGGCAACACCGTCACGTTCACCGGCAACTCGACGATGAGCTCCACTGCGCGAATGTCGGCACAACCGACATCACAACCAATCCGGCCGTCAACCTGGTGGAATAGCAGCCAACCTCATCCCCCGGCTCCATCCACGCTTCAGGCCAACCAGGGCTCGGTGCATGACGTTACGGGCTTGGCAGAACGGAAGACTGAGGTCTAAGCCAACTGGATGAATTGGAATTTCAGTCGGTCGCAGCTAGAATCCAGCTCCAGTAAACTCTCAATCTGATTTTTCTTCCGATTGAGCTTAAGCTCAGGAAAGTCTCGATCTATGGCTTTATCTATGGCTTCTGTGGATCCGAAGGGACCTCCGATTTCTGCTGTAGCTATGCTTAGCCATGGCGACGAGATTTTTTGTGAAATCTTACGGGCGGTATTGCAAGATCAACTCCATTTTCACAGGGTCATCAAGGTTCAAACTGTGCAGGACGTCTTACAACACCAGGTTGTACATGAGCCGATATCGCTTGCCTTGTTTGACCGTGAGATGCCTGGACTTGACAATTTGCGAACTTTCCCTGTGCTTCGGAAGCATTTAGGGGCTGCCCGCTTGGCGATCACATCAAGCTCGGCAGAGAAGCAAGACATCATCTTGGCGCTGGAGTCCGGTGCTCACGGATACCTTCACAAAACTGTGAATCTGGCAGAGATCAAGCGGGCGTTGGCGCTGATCGTTAACGGTGGGATCTACGTTCCCGCTAGGCTAGCCGATCTGGATTAATGCGCCCGACTTGCACAGCTTTCTCGCAAGAAAAAGTACCGCCCGAGTCTATTAGAGGTTCTTTGATCTGCCGTTGCCAAACTCGAGGAAAGTTATTGGCTCCATGCGGAGTTGAAGTCGTCCAGGGTATGGCACTGACCGACAGGCGGGGACGTAAATTCTGGGTCGACTGCCGATCCAGGACTTGTGTCTACCGTCCTTAACAAAGAGCAAGCAGCATACCGCGGCACGAATGTCTCGTTCGTGCAGCAGACGCATCCGCCGGGAATATTTCAAAACTCATCCGGTCCTTTGTTTGGCTGCTGGTGCCCCTCGGCTGGTCACTAGGGCAATTCCTTGCGGCCCTCACGTTGAGGCTGATAAATGCCGAGCGCTCGAAGCTTGGAGCTGCTTTTCCAGCGTGTTGGAGGCACACAGGTCGCTCGATCATGCAAGCGCGCGATCGGCGCGGTGCGCCCAAATGTCCTGATGTGAGAAATCACGGCTTTGCTTGGCGGCCAAAAGCTTTCCCACATCCCGTGCTCGTTCGCGGCTCGTCTCGGATTTGTCGAGTATTGATTCGAACAAGACGGATGCTATTGATTCTATTGGCAGAGTTCCCCTTCGCCCGTTAAAACAGGATCATGGCAGGAAGCGAAAGCCGGTATGGAGCGTTTCTCGAGGCACGCGACAGCGACGGCTTGCGGCGTGCGCTCACGCCAGTCGAGGCGGGGGATGCAAGGACCATCCGCATCGGCGGCGAGGCCTATCTCAATTTCGCCAGCAACGACTACCTCGCCCTTCGCTTCCACCCGGCCCTGATCGAGCGGGCGCGGGCCTTCGCGGCGGAGCACGGCGTGGGCTCCGGTGCTTCGCGCCTCGTCACCGGCAATCTGAGCCTGTTCGCCCCGATCGAGGCCAAGATTGCGGCGCTGAAACAGAAGCCGGCCGCCCTGATCATGGCCTCGGGCTTTCAGGCCAATGCCGCGGTGCTCCAGGCGTTGCTCGACCGCGCTGTGCTTGGGGCCGAGCCGCTGGTCTTCGCCGACCGCTTCAATCATGCCAGCATGCATTTCGGCTGCGCCGCGGCGGGCATACGCGAAATCCGCTATCGCCATGGCGACGCCGCCCATCTCGGTGAGCTTCTCGTGCAGCATCAAGACGCTAGCAGGCCGAAATTTATCCTCACCGAGAGCGTGTTCTCCATGGATGGCGATGTGGCGCCATTGGCCAAAATCGGCCGGCTCGCGCACGAGCACGGCGCCATGCTCATCGTCGACGACGCCCATGCCACCGGCATTTTGGGGGAGGGCGGGCGCGGTCTCTCCGGCGAAGCGGACATCGTCATCGGCACCTTCTCCAAGGCGCTTGGTGGCTTCGGCGCTTACGTGGCCTGCTCGCCGACCTTGCGCGACTATCTCATCAACCGGTGCAGCGGGCTGATCTATTCCACCGCACTGCCGCCGCCGGTGCTCGGCGCCATCGACGCCGCGCTCGATCTGTTGCCGAGCCTCGAAATTGAACGCACCCGCGTTGCCGACCTCGCGCTGCGCTTCAGATTGGGAGCACGGGCACTTGGCTTTGACACTGGCGCCTCGACCACCCAGATCGTGCCGCTGATCGCCGGCAGCAATCGCGCCGCGCTCACTCTAAGCCAGAGGCTCCGCGAGGCGGGGCTCTTCGCCACCGCGATTAGGCCGCCGACCGTTCCGGCTGGAACCGCGAGGCTCAGGCTTGCCTTCACCGCCGCGCATCGCGAGGCCGATAACGACGCCTTGCTCGACGCGCTCGACGACCGCGCTCTGCCGCGCACCGCGCTCGGCTAGGCGCGCTCATCCCATGCACTTCGCCTTCGTCCATGGCTGGGGTTTTCATGCCGGTATTTGGCGCGCCGTGCTCGACCATCTGCCGGGGCACGAGCCGAGCATCGTCGATCTTGGATTTATTGGCGGCGCCCCTGCAGGCGTGAGCGACTGGCCGGAAGACGCCATCGCCATCGGCCATTCGCTTGGGGTCCTGTGGTTGCTTCAGCGCGCGGGCGAGCAAGAGCGGCCCCCATTCCGGGGTCTGGTCAGCATCCAAGGCTTCGACTGTTTCAATTGCCACATCCCGCGGTCGCGGGTCGCCGGCATGCGCCGGGAGCTTAAGCGGGATGCGAACGCCACCCTCCAAGCGTTTTGGCGCGCCAGCGGCACTGAAGCCTTCGCCCCGGCGGACGCACTCAATGTGGAAGGGCTCGATGCTGGCCTCTCCTGGCTGATGGACTGGGACGCCCGTGCGACTAGGTCAGAGCTTGGTTGCCCGGTGCTGGCGCTTGCCGCCCGCGACGACACCATCGTGCCCGCAGCGATGAGCGCGAGCATCTGGGGGGACGACAAGATCCAATGGGCGCAGGATGGCGGCCATGTGCTACCTCTGATTCACCCCGAATGGTGCGCCCGCCATGTCCTCGATTTTGCGCATGCTCTCCCATCGTAGCGCGGCGATTGCCCGCAATTTCGGCGCGAAAGCAGCGTCTTACGACGATCACGCCGATCTTCAGCGGATGGTTGCGGCGCGCCTCGCCCGCCTCTTGCCCCCGCTCCGATCGCCCCGCGTGCTCGAGCTCGGCTGCGGCACCGGAATTTTCAGCCGCCACCTGGTCGAACGCTATCCCGATAGCGAGCTGATCTTGACCGACCTCGCCCCGGCCATGGTCGAGCAATGCCGGCGCAATCTCGGCGGCGGCACCAATACGCGGATCGGCTTCGAGGTCATGGATGCCGCGCGGCCGAGTGTCCAAGGCCCCTTCGACCTCATCGCCACGAGCATGACGCTGCATTGGCTGGCTGATCCCGAGGCCGTGCTCGCCCGCCTCGGCCGGCTGCTCGCGGCGGGCGGAGTCCTGATCTATGCGAGCGTCGGGCCCGACAGCTTCGCCGAATGGCACGCGGTGCTCAAGGCGAGGGGCTTGCCGCGCGGGCTGCCCGAGCTTCCGTCGCTTCCCGGGATTGTCGATGAAGACAGCTTGGTCGTCGACGCCGGCGCGCTTGACTTCCTCCGTCGCATCAAGTCGATCGGAGGGCTGACGCCGAGGGCAGGCTACACACCGCTTGCACCGGGTGCGCTACGCGGCGCCATCCGCGCCACCGACGCGCGATATGACGGGCGCGTCACCTGGCATATCGTCTATGGCTGCGTGGAGGCGAGCCAGTCGAGCCCCTCGAAGAGGCCGGCATAGGCGCGGTCAAGCTCCGCGTCGGTAATGCAATAAGGCGGCATGAGATAGACGGTCGGGCCGATCGGTCGGATGTTGAGGCCGTGGCTCAGAAACCAGGATTTCAGCGCCTGGCTCTGCGTCGATTGATAGCCGGCCTCGCCCTTCAGCTCGAAGGCCAGGATCGAGCCCTGCACGCGCGGACGCACCACATCCTCGCGGCACTTCAGCTCCGCCATCATGCCCCGGTGCCGCATCTCGATCCGGGCAATACGCCCGAGCGTATCCTCCTCCTGGAACAGGCCGAGCGATCGTAGCGCCACCGCGCAGGCGAGGGGGTTGGCGGTAAAGGAATGCCCATGGGAGAGGGCACGGTCGAAGCTCTCGCCAAGAAAGGCCTCGAACACTTTTTCCCGCGCGACCGTGACCGCCATGGGCATATATCCCGCGGTCAGCCCCTTCGACAGGCAGACGAGGTCCGGCACGACGCCAGCCTGCTCCGCGGCGAACAGGGTTCCCGTACGCCCGAAGCCGGTCGCCACTTCATCGAAGATGACGAGGGTCTCCGCCTCATCCGCAATCTCCACGATGCGCTTGAGAAAGTTGGGGCGGCAGAGCCGCATGCCGCCGGCGCCCTGGAGCAAGGGCTCGATGATCAGCGCGGCAACGTCATGGGCGCCGTTCCACAGCCGATCCTGAAGGGCGGTAATCGCTCCCGTCTCCCGGTCCTCGGCCGCCTCGTCGCCCTCGAAGGTATAAGGAAAGGGAAGAACCGCCACTTGGCACATCATGCCGCGATACAGATTGAAGAAGCCGGAGCCCCGGCCGAGCGACATCGCTCCTAAAGTATCGCCGTGATAGCCGCCGTCGAAGGAGATGAAGGAGCGGCGCCGCGTCTCGCCGCGATTGACCCAATATTGGAACGCGATCTTGAGCGCGACCTCGACCGAGGTTGACCCGTCGTCGGAGAAGAAAACGCGCGAGAGATCGGCCGGAAGCAGCTCCGCCAAGGCCGTGGCCAGATCGACCGCGGGCTGGTGCGTGAAGCCTGCGAACATCACATGCTCGAACCGTCCGGCCTGGCGCGCGATGGCTTCGTTCAGCCTGGGGTGAGCATGACCGTGGGTGCAGGTCCACCAGGATGAGACCAGATCGAGGATCTCGCGCCCCTCCGCATCGAACAAAGATGCGCCGAGCGCGCCGGTGAGAAGGAGCGGCGGGGCTTCGGTGGCGTGCTGGGTGAAGGGATGCCAGACATGACGCCGGTCCCGCGCGACGATGTCTCGCGCGAGCGCCTCCCGAAGCGCCGTGCCGTCGCCTGGCTTGGCCGTGTCGGGGGCATCGTTCACGGCAGGCCTCGCGCCAGTTTCATCAAGTCCAGTTCCGGTTGGATCGCCAGCAGGCTTGCACGCGTCACCGCCGGAAGCCAGGGGATCTCGGCGATCACGTCGACCCGACCGTAGCGCTCGATCGCCGCCCGGTTATGTGGTGTCTCGGGCCCGCTAATGACGATGCCGGCAAGCGGCAGGCCGCGGCGTCGCAGCGCTTCGAGCGAGAGCAGCGTGTGGTTGATAGTGCCGAGAGTGGAGCGCGCGACGAGGATGACCGGCAGATGCAGTTCCGCGGCAAGGTCGATAACGGTGCTTTCGTCGTCGAGCGGAACCAGCATTCCGCCAGCGCCCTCGACCACCAAGGGCCGCTCGGAGCGAGGCGGCACGAGCTTCGTCATGTCGATCCGAATGCCGGCGCGCCGCGCCGCTTCATGGGGCGCCATCGCCTCGGGCAAGAGATAGGCCTCGGGCAAGATCCGGTCCTCGGAGACTTCGGCCAATCGCTGCACGGTTGCAGAATCCGTCTCCGGCTCGGTTCCCGCCTGCACCGGCTTCCAATAGCATGCGTCAAGATGGGTGAGCAGCCAGGCGGAGACGAGCGTCTTGCCAACGTCGGTGTCGGTTCCGGTGACGAAAAAACCTTGCAAAACGGTCGATCCCAAGAAGGAGTAGGCATGGACGCTTGAACCTTAGAAACCTCAAGCCAAAAGGCAAGGTCTCCTCATGCTTC
The DNA here is from genome assembly GCA_038326945.1 of Hyphomicrobiales bacterium. Lineage (GTDB taxonomy): Bacteria > Pseudomonadota > Alphaproteobacteria > Rhizobiales > Methyloligellaceae > Methyloceanibacter. The sequence continues at coordinate 60,771 of JBBQKN010000007.1, read as the reverse complement.
GTCGCTTCTTCGTGCTGTTCGTCGCTCTGGCGGCATTTGCCTGCGTCGTGCCGGCGGAGGCCAAGACCCTGCGCATGGCTTATGACGCCGATCCCACCTCGCTCGATCCGCATGAGCAGCTCGCCAGCGCCACGCTCCAATTCTCCCACCTCGTCTTCGATCCGCTGCTGCGCTTCCGCAAGGATCTCACGCTGGAGCCCCGGCTGGCGACGAGCTGGGAAAAGATCGGCGACCGCACCACGCGCTTCCATTTGCGCGCGGGGGTGCGCTTTCACTCCGGCCGCATGCTGTCCGCCGCGGACGTTGTCTGGACCTTCAATCGGTTGAAGCACAGCCCCGACTTCAAGGCCTTGTTCGAGCCCTTCAGCCAGGCCAAGGCGGTCGACGACCTCACCGTCGATCTCATCACCAAGGGCCCTTATCCGCTGGTCCTGAACCTCGCCACTTACATCTTCCCCATGGACCGCGAATTCTATGCCGGCAGCGATGAGCGCGGTCGCGCCAAGGACGAGATCGTCAAGCATGGCGCGTCCTTCGCTTCCACCCATCCCGCGGGCACGGGGCCGTTCATTGTCACCGAGCGCGAGCAGGGGACAAGGCTCAAATTCAAGCGCTTCGCCGATTATTGGGACAAGGACTCGCCCGGGAATGTGAATGAGATTGTATTCACCCCGATCAAGGAGCCCGCCACCCGCGTCGCCGCGCTGCTCGCGGGCGACGTGGACTTCATCGCTCCCGTGCCTCCCACCGATGTCGACAGGATCGAAAGAAGCCCGTGCTGCACGCTCGTGACCATGCCGAGCATGCGGCTCCTGACCTTCGAGCTCAACCAGGACAGAGTCCCCGCTTTCAAGGACCCCCGCGTACGGCTCGCCATCAATTATGCGGTGAACCGCCAGGGCATCGCCGAGAAGATCATGCGCGGCTTCGCCACGCCGGCGGGGCAGCTCAGTCCCCCCGGTTATGCCGGCCATGACCCCGCGCTTCAGCCGCGCTTCGATCTCGCCAAGGCGAGGATATTGATGGAGCAGGCCGGTTACGCCGATGGCTTCTCGGTGACGATGATGGCGCCGAACAACCGCTATATCGAGGATTACCGCATCGCCCAGGCGATCGCGGCAATGCTCGCCAAGATCAAGATCAAGGCCGACCTGCAAACCTTGCCCAAGGCGCAATATTGGCAACGCTTCGATGAGCGTGCCGCGGACATGATGATGATCGGCTGGCAGTCCGACACGCTGGATTCGGCCAACTTCTATGAGTTCCTGGTGATGACGCCGGACCTGAAGACCGGCTACGGCCAATACAATGCCGGCAACTATTCCAACCCAGAAGTCGATCGGCTCACGCTTGCCACCCAGACCATGACCGATGCGGAAGCGCGCGCCCGGACGCTGAAAGAGATCGAGAGTATCCTGCATGACGATGCGGCGCTCGTGCCGCTTCATTGGCAGCATCTGTCCTGGGCGGCGGGCAAAAATGTCCATATCGAGCCCGTGGTCAGCGTCATCGACATGCCCTATCTCGGCGATCTGGTGATGGATTAGGGGCGTGTGATCAGGATTGCCGGGCTTTTTGGTCCAATACCGGCGATGGAGTTGGAGCGCCTCTCGCGCTATCCTAGCCGGCGAGGGGGCTGACCATGACTCCCGCCTATTTGCGCCTCGATGCCAGGCCACGGTTGCCTCAGCGCTCCCGTGCCATGGCGATTATGGCCGCGCTCGGGCTCGCGACCGCGCTCATTTCGAGTTTGCCGTCGCCGCTCCCCGACATCCGCCTGACCGATCCGGACGTCCTGATCAACGCGCGCGCGGTTCCTCTCCACGCCGGGGTTGCCTTCGGCATCATGCTCGCCAGCGTGCTGTGGGTGTGGGTCAATCGCGACGCGACCAAATGCGTGCTGGTCATGGCGCTGACGCTGCTCGGTTGGATTGCCGCCGTGAACACCGCCAACGATGTCATCGATGCGGTGCAAGGCTCCGTCCTGTTCGGCAGCGTGGATGGCGCCAAGGCCAATCGCGAGATGGTCGCTTGGCTCAGCGGCGGCTTTCTGGCGGGAGGGGTCGGCGCCGGCCTGACGGTTTTCGGCGTGGGAACCCTCGCCACCGCCATGAGGCGGCCCGAGGCCTGGATGCTCGTTGTTGCCGTTGGCGCGCTCGCTGGCTTGCTGCTCTATCCCGCCGCCCGGCTCGACGCCATCATCGTGCTGTTCGTGCCATGGCAATGCGCGGTCGCGACGGCGATCGCCTTCGTTTTGACCTGGCGCCATCGCTGAGGGAAGGCGCCACAATCAGGAATTGACGACCACCCCACCGAGAGTCATCACCTACATTCCGGCCGTTGGGTTTTCCTGAGTCAAATTCGATGCAAGCGCTTGCCACTGGCCTAGCGTTCTTTGCCAAGCGCGCGGCCCAGGCCATCCTCGTCATGCTTGCGATCGCGGTCATCGCCTTCGCCGTGAAGGGGGCGCTTGGCGATCCTCTGCGCGAGATCATGGGTGAGGCGGTGCCCGAGGCCGAGCGGGCCGCGCTCAGGCATGAGCTGGGGCTCGATACGCCCTGGCCCACGCAGCTTGCGCGCTATCTGGGACGCGCCGCGAAAGGCGATCTCGGCCAGTCCTACATCTATAAGCGCTCCACGCTCGAGGTGGTTTTGGCCAAATTTCCGGCGAGCTTCGAGCTTGTGCTCGCCGCAAGCTTGATTGTGCTTCTGGTCTCGCTGCCAGCCGGGATCTATTGCGCTGTGCGGCCGCGATCCTTGGGCACGAGACTGATCCTCGGCTTGAGCGTGCTCGGCATCTCGGTCCCGGTCTTCCTCACCGGCATTTTTCTCATCAGCATCTTCTCGGTCTGGCTCGGGCTGTTGCCGGCCTTCGGACGCGGCGAGACGGTCGAGCTCGGCTTCTGGGAGACGGGCCTCCTCACCCTCGATGGGCTCGAGCATCTGGTGCTGCCAGCGATCACGCTGTCCTCCATCATGCTGCCCCTGTTCATCCGGCTTGTGCGCAGCGCCATGCTCGACCAGCTTGGCAGCGACTATGTCCGCACCGCGCGCGCCAAGGGCGCCTCCTCCTTGCGGGTCTGGCTCAATCACGCGCTGCGCAACGCTTTGCTTCCGATCATCGCGCTTGGGGCTTTGCAGATCGGCAACATGCTGGCCTTCACCCTCCTCACCGAGACCGTGTTTCAATGGCCAGGCATGGGCTTTTTGTTTCTCGAAGCGGTGACGCGCGCGGACATACCCCTCATCACCACCTATCTCGTCGCCGTCGGGCTGCTCTTCGTCGTCACCAACACCCTTGCCGACATCGCGAGCCTTTGGCTCGATCCGCGCATCGGCCTCGAGGGGCAGCGATGAGCGTGCGCGCCTCCGGATTTGCCGCGGCTCGCGCCATCGCCTTGGACCACCCGTTTGGCCTGTTCGCGGCGACCGTGCTCGGGGCCATCGCGCTCGCGGCTCTAGCCGCGCCGCTGATCGCGCCGCAGAATCCCTTCGATCTCGCCAGCTTCGACGTGCTCGACGCCGAGATGCCGCCCCTTTGGCTTGCAGGCAGCGATCCACGCTTCCTGCTCGGCACCGACTCGCAAGGCCGGGACCTCCTCAGCGCTATCCTCTATGGCACCCGCATCTCGCTGACCGTCGGCGTCCTCGCCGTGGCCATTCAGGCGGCCATCGGCATCCCCCTCGGCCTGATCGCCGGCTCTGCCGGGGGGCGGGTCGATAGCCTCATCGCCAGGCTGGCGGATGTGCAGCTCTCGCTCTCCAGCCTCATGCTCGCCATCATCGCGCTGGCGCTGGTCCGCGCGGGGCTGGGCGGCGAGACCCTCGGCCGCTTCGCCGTGCCCCTGCTCGTGCTTGTGATCGGGCTGGCCGAATGGCCCTATTTCGCCCGGACCGCCCGCGCCGCGACCCAGGCCGAGGCGGCCAAGGACTATGTCCGCGCCGGCCGTGCCTTGGGCGCGAGCGACGCTGGCATCATTTGGCGGCACATCCTGCCCAACATCCTTTCGCCCCTCATCATTGTGGCCACGACGCAAATCGCTGGCGCCATTATGGCCGAGGCCGCTTTGTCCTTTCTCGGGCTGGGGCTTCCGGTCACCCAGCCCTCTCTGGGGACGCTGATCCGCGCCGGTTACGACCTGATCTTCGCTGGCATCTGGTGGGTCACGGTGCTGCCGGGCGTGGCCTTGGTCGTGGTCCTCGTTTCGGTCAACCTGCTCGGCGATGCCCTCCGCGATGCGCTCGACCCCCGCTTTGCGCCCCGCTGAGTCAGGCGGGTCAAGGCTTTCCGGGGGCGAAACCAGGGTCGAAGCTATGGACAAGATCGTTGATCCGCCGCATGACAGTAGAGCGGGACCGCGACCCTTGCTCGGTCGCCATGGTCGGGGGCAGCCCTTTGATTTTGGGACGGTTTCCAGCCATGACGTAGGGCTTGTGGCCCTTTGCGAAGGCTTTATGCGATCTCTCCGGCGTCTGGCGCGCGGCTGGGCCTGGGAGAACTTCCAGGAGGACTTGTCATGGAGGCCTCGGGCAACGCGAGCCCGGAACTGATCTATGCGCTCCGCCGGGTCAGTGAGAGCGCGGCGTTGGCTGCGTTCAACTGGATCGGGCGTGGCGACGGCATGGATGGCGGCCAGGCGGCGCTCGACGCTATGCTCGGCGCGCTGTCAGAAGTCGATATCGATGCCGTGGTGGTGATCGGCGAGGCCGGCAAGGGCGAGGCGCCGCAGCCCTCTCGTGGTGAACGCCTGGGGCGGGCGGGATCGGCCTTCAAGGCCGACATCGCCATGGATCCCGTCGAAGGCACGAGCTATCTCGCCAGGGGCCAGACCAATGCACTTGCGGTGCTCGCGGTCGCCCCGCGTGGCGCCATGATGAATCCGGCCCCTGCCTTCTATATGGAGAAATTCGTGGCCCCGGCTCCGGCCCGCGGCAAGATCGATCCCGCTTGGAGTACGGGGCGCAAGCTCAGGGTTCTTGCCCAGGCGCTCAACAAGGACGTCTCCCAGCTCACCATCTATGTGCTGGAAAAGCCGCGCCATCGCGAGTTGATCGAGGACATCATCAAAATCGGGGCGAGGGTCGCCCTCTATCCTGCCGGTGACGTGGCCGGGGCTCTGCTCGCGGCCATTCCGGGCTCCGGGATCGACGCCTTGATGGGAACGGGCGGCACTCCCGAGGGCATCATGTCCGCCTGCGCGGTGAGGGCCCTTGGCGGGGAATTCCTGGCGAGGATCGATCCCCAGCTCCACACCGAGGCCAAGGCGGTGCGGGAAGCTGGGATCAGCACCACGCGCTGGTATGCCCGCGATGAGCTGATTGCCTCGGATGATGTGTTCTTCTGCGCCACCGGCATCACCACGGGGTTGATGCTGGAGGGGGTGGAGCGCAGCCAGACCCATTACAAGGTGCAGACCATGATGGTGGCCGGCGGGGCCGGCGAACGGCAGGTTCTGACCTCTTATTTGCCGCGGGAGCGATTGGATCGGGCGCGGGGGGTGGCGCGCGACGTGGCATAGTCTATGACGGAATAAAAAGAACGTGCAGCTAGGAGTAGCAAATGCGGAAGCGGGTTGATCATCCGATCATCCTCGGGATTGTTGGTGACTCGGCGTCGGGAAAGACGACGCTGACAGCGGGCATCGCCCAGATTCTGGGCGAAGAGCGCTGCACCGTGATTTGCACCGACAATTACCACCGGTTCGACCGTGGCGAACGGGCCGCCAACGGTCTGTCCGCGATCGATCCGCGCGCGAATTATCTCGACGTTCTGGAACTCCATTTGCGTCATTTGCGCGAAGGCGACCCGATCCTGCATCCGATCTACGATCACCGGGACGGAACGTTCCGCCGGCCTCAATATGTAAAGCCGAAGGAGTTCGTAATCGCGGAAGGGTTGCTCGGCTACACGACGCGAGGCATGCGCGATTGCTACGATGTGAAGATCTATCTCGACCCCGAGGAGGATCTCCGCATCAAATGGAAGATCCACCGGGATACGACGAAGCGAGGCTATCGCCGGGACGAGGTGCTGGCGTCTCTCGAAAAGCGGAGAGAAGAAAGCCCAAGCTACATTCACCCGCAGCGGACCTTCGCCGACATTGTCATCCGCTTCCAAACACCGAAAGGAGCCAATGGCTCCGACACGCAGCTCGATGTGCGCCATCTGTTGCGCCCGACCCTACCTCACCCCGATTTCGCGCCGCTGTTCGACGGTTCGAGCAATGCGGGTCTGCATCTTGAGCTCGCGCGGGACCGCGACGGCAAGCCGGTTGACGTGCTCGAGATCAACGGCAATATCTCCGACCATCGCGCCGAGCGCATCGAAGATCTGTTGTGGAACCTCATTCCGGAAGCTGGACATCTGCGCGATCAGGTCGGTCGTATCGACGTTGCCAATGGCGCCCGCCGGAGTCATCCACTAGCGCTTACGCAACTTCTCGTCGGCTATCACGCCGTCAAGGCTGCGATGGGCGTCCGCGCTTACTAACGATCCTGGAGTTTGGGACAATCAATGGCTGAAGTTTTGCAGCAGGGACGGGCATTACCCGAAGCAAGCCACGATGACATGGCCAACGCCATCCGCGCGCTGGCCATGGACGCGGTGCAGAAGGCCGATTCCGGACATCCCGGCATGCCCATGGGCATGGCCGACGTGGCCACGGTGCTGTTCACGCGGTTCCTGAAATTCGATGCCGCGCATCCGGATTGGCCCGACCGCGACCGCTTCGTGCTCTCCGCCGGTCATGGCTCCATGCTGCTTTACGCCCTGCTTTACCTCACCGGCGTACCGGGCATGGACCTCGAGCAGCTGAAGCGATTCCGCCAGCTCGGCTCGCGCACCGCCGGTCATCCCGAATATGGCCACGCCCCCGGCATCGAGACCACCACCGGCCCCTTGGGACAGGGGTTGGGCAACGCTGTTGGCATGGCATTGGCCGAACGGCTGCTCAATCAGCGCTATGGCGATGAGATCGTGGACCACCACACCTATGCCCTCGCCGGCGATGGCTGCCTCATGGAGGGCATCAGCCATGAAGCGATCTCTCTTGCCGGTCATCTCAAGCTTGGCAGACTGATCGTCCTCTTCGACGACAATCAGATCTCGATCGACGGCCCGACCAGTCTGTCGGTTTCGGACGACCAGCTCGAGCGCTTCAGCGCCTCGAACTGGCACGTGGCGCGCGTCGATGGGCACGATCGGGAGGCAGTCGCGCTGGCCATCGAGAATGCGCGGGCCGCGACCGACCGGCCGTCGCTGATTGCCTGCCGCACCATCATCGGCTTTGGCGCGCCGGAAAAGCAGGGTACGTCGGCGACCCATGGCTCGCCGCTCGGCCAGAACGAGATTGCGGGCGCACGGGAGCGGCTCGGCTGGAGCCATGCGCCCTTCGAGGTGCCGAAGCCGGTCCTGGCGAGCTGGCGCGCGGCCGGCACCCGCCATGCCGGCACCTATGAGCGTTGGCAGGATGCGGCGAAGCGGCTCGACGCCGAAACTCGAACCCATCTGACCGATCCGATCGACGCCGATGTGCGGAAAAAAATCGCGGCGGCCGTGACCGCGATCAAGGCCGACTTTGTCCGCGACGGCGCGAAGCTCGCCACCCGCCAATCCTCGCAGAAGGTGCTCGAGAAGCTGTTCCCCATCATTCCGGGCTTCATCGGAGGCTCCGCCGATTTGACCGGCTCCGTTGGCACGCTCACCAAGCTTCATAGCTTGGTCAAGCCGGGCGACTATTCCGGCAGCTATATCCATTACGGGGTGCGCGAGCATGGCATGGCCGCGGCCATGAACGGCATGGCCTTGCATGGCGGAATCGTTCCATATGGCGGCACCTTCCTTGTCTTTTCCGATTATTGCCGGCCGTCAATCAGGCTCTCAGCCTTGATGGGCCAGCGCGTGATCTATGTGCTCACCCATGATTCCATCGGCCTTGGCGAGGACGGCCCCACCCACCAGCCGGTCGAGCACCTGGCGGCTTTGCGTGCCATGCCCAACCTCAACGTCCTTCGCCCAGCCGATTCGGTCGAATGCGCCGAATGCTGGGAGATCGCGCTCGGCGCCGGAGCAACCCCCTCGGCGCTTGCGCTCACCCGCCAGGGGGTGCCGCTACTGCGGACGGCGCCTACAGATGAAAATCTATCCGCCAAAGGTGGCTATGTGCTGATCGAACCCGAAGGGGACCGCGACGTCACCCTGATCGGCACAGGCTCAGAAGTCTCCCTGGCCGTCTCCGCGGCGAAAGCGCTGGGAGCGGAGGGGATCAAGGCGGCCGTAATTTCGCTGCCGTGTTGGGAGCTATTCGCCGCGCAAAGCCAAGCCTATCAAGACGAAGTCGTGGGCACCGCGCCCAGGGTCGCCGTCGAGGCCGGGGTCGAGTTCGGTTGGCAGAAATGGCTTGGCAGCGAGGGTGTTTTTGTGGGCATGCATGGTTTCGGGGCTTCTGCCCCGGCCCAGGAGCTCTATATGCACTTCGGGATCACGGCGGTGGCTGTTCAAGCCGCCGCGCTTAGCCTTGTCTCTAGAAGGAAAAAGTGAGGAGAAATGTCGAATAAGCGCGTCGCCATCAACGGCTTCGGCAGGATCGGCCGGCTAACGCTCCGGGCCTTCCTCGAAGCGGGTCGCAAGGACCTCGATTTCGTGGCGATCAACGATCTCGGTTCCGCGGAGATGAATGCCCATTTGCTCGAATTTGACAGCGTGCACGGACGCTTCGCCGGCAAAGTAAGCACCGCCAACGGGCATTTGAAGGCCGACGGCCACACTTTGGCGGTGCTGTCGGAGGCCAACCCCGAGCAGCTGCCCTGGCGCGATCTCGGCGTCGATATCGTCATGGAATGCACCGGTCACTTCGCCGAGCGCAAGGGCGCGGCCAAGCATTTGACCGCGGGGGCCAAGCGGGTGCTCGTGTCCGCACCTTGCAAGGGCGCCGACCTGACCGTGGTCTATGGCATCAACGACGAGAATTTGACCCAGGAGCACCACGTCGTCTCGAACGCGTCCTGCACCACCAATTGCCTGGCGCCGGTCGCAAGCGTGCTCAACAAGGCCGTCGGCATTCGTCATGGCTATATGACTACCATCCACGCCTATACCGGGGACCAGAGGACGATCGACACACTGCACAAGGATCCCTATCGGGCGCGCGCGGCCGCGGTGAACCTCATTCCGAGCTCGACCGGCGCCGCCAAGGCGGTGGCCCTCGTGCTTCCGGAATTGGAGGGTAAGCTCGACGGCGCCTCGGTCCGGGTTCCCGTGGCGAATGTGAGCCTGGTTGACCTCACCTTCAGCTCCTCCCGGCCGACCAGTGTCGAGGAGATTAATGCCGCGATGACCGAAGCCGCCGAGGGTCCGCTTAAGGGCATTCTCGGCGTGAATTCGAAGCCCCTGGTGTCATCTGATTTCAACCACGATCCCCTGAGCTCGATCTTCGATCTCAATGGCACTCAGGTCGTGGACGGCACCTTCTGCCGGGTGGTTGCCTGGTACGACAATGAATGGGGCTTTTCCAATCGCATGAGCGACACCGCAGTCGTTATGAGCAGGCTGATATGAACGGACTCAATATTGCAACCATCCAACCAGTCGTGCGCGTGCAAGGTGGCAAGGTTGATTTTTCCAAGATCCGCACCATCGACGGCCTCGACGTTAACGGCAAGCGCGTGCTCGTCCGCGTCGATTTCAACGTGCCGATCCAGGACGGAGTCGTCGGCGACACGACACGCATCGAGCGCGTCTTGCCGACGATCAAGACGCTGTTGGCCGGAGGCGCCAAGGTGATCGTGCTGTCGCATTTGGGACGTCCCAAAACCGGGACGATGACCGACACCACGCTGAAGCCGATTGCCGGCAAGATCGCGGAGCTTATGCAGGGCACCAAGGTCAGCTTCATCGGCGATTGCGTCGGCGACGAGGCTAAGCGTGGCGTCGATGCGCTTCAGTCCGGCGAGATCGGCGTGCTCGAGAATCTTCGTTACCACGACGGCGAAAAGAAGAACGATCCAGCCTTCGCCAACGAGCTCGCCGCACTCGGCGACATCTATGTCAACGACGCCTTTTCCACCGCGCATCGCGCCCATGCTTCGGTCGAGGCGATCACCCATCTGCTGCCCTCTTATGCCGGCCTGCTGATGATGGCCGAGATCAGGGCGCTGGAGCGCGCGGTCGAGCATCCCGAGCGGCCGGTCATGGCCATAGCCGGCGGGTCGAAGGTCTCCACCAAGATTCAGGTGTTGACCAACCTCACGGCCAGAATGGACCAGTTGGTTCTTGCCGGCGGCATGGCCAGCACTTTCCTCTACGCCCAAGGGGTGGAGATCGGAAAATCGCTGTGCCAGCCCGAGGCGGTGTCGATCGTCAAGGAGATCATGGCGCGCGCGGCACAGCATGGGTGCGAGATCGTGCTCCCCTACGACTTCATCGTGGCCAAGGAGCTCAAATCCGGCGCGGAATGGCGCGTCTGCGACGTCGGAAATATCCCTGCCGATGAAATGATCGTCGATATGGGGCCGAAATCCGTGGCCGATCTCAAGCGCCGCTTCGGCGAAATCAAGACGCTGCTCTGGAACGGTCCCGTGGGCGCCTTCGAATATACGCCCTTCGGTGACGGCACTTTCGATCTGATGCGCGAGGCGGCGCGGTTGGCGCGGGACGGCAAGCTTGCGGCCATCGCCGGAGGGGGCGACACGGTCGCGGCGCTGAATATCGCCGGCCTGGGCCAAGATTTCACCTATGTCTCGACCGCCGGCGGCGCCTTTCTCGAATGGCTCGAAGGCAAGACCTTGCCGGCCGTGGCGGCACTTGCTGCGGGTGGGTAACGGAGCCAGCGTTCACGCGGGCTCGGCGGCCGCGACGGCTAGTCGAAAGCCGTAACCTTCGCTACACCTCCCAGATCTATGCTTCCGGTCTGCCAGAGAGCCGGCTGCCATAGCGGTGCTCCCAGGCGGCAACCGGCAAGCGAGACTGTCTTTTCGGAAAGAGGATCCACATGGCGAAGGGTTCGGCGCCAGGCGATATCGTCATCGCCCCATCCATACTCTCGGCCGACTTCGCGCGGCTCGGCGAGGAGGTGCGCGCCATCGACGCGGCCGGCTGCGACTGGATCCATGTCGACGTCATGGACGGCCACTTTGTGCCGAACCTCACCATCGGCCCCGATGTAGTCAAGGCGCTGCGTCCGCACTCGAAGAAAACCTTCGATGTGCATTTGATGATTGCGCCTTGCGATCCTTTCATCGAAGCCTTTGCCAAGGCAGGCGCCGATATCATCACGGTTCATGCCGAAGCCGGCCCGCATCTCGACCGCTCGCTCCAGCTCATCCGCGGGCTCGGCAAGCAGGCGGGCGTGAGCCTCACCCCCGCCACGCATGAATCCGCAATCGAGCATGTGCTCGACAAACTGGATCTCATCCTGGTGATGACGGTGAACCCCGGCTTTGGTGGCCAAGCTTTCATTCCGGCGCAGGTCGAGAAGATCAGGAACATCCGGCGCATGATCGGAGCCCGCCCGATCCAGCTTGAGGTCGATGGCGGCATCAATGCGGGTACGGTGGCGCTCGTGGCGGAAGCTGGCGCCAATGTCATGGTCGCGGGCTCCGGCGTGTTCAAAGGCGGGAACTACTCCGACAACATCGCCGCGATCCGCGCCAAGGCCGAACGGGCCCGCACTCCCGCCTGATGGCTTCCGATCCGCCTCGCCGCGCCGTCGTCTTCGATCTCGACGGCACCATCGCCGATACCGTGCTCGACCTCGCCTCGGCGCTGAACCGAACCCTGGCCGAACTCGATCTTCCGCAACATTCTGCCGCGGCCGTGGGGGGCATGGTCGGCGGGGGGCTCGGCAAGCTTCTCGAGCGCGGGCTTGCCGCCCATGGTGCGAGCCTCGAACAGGAGGCGAGGGACGAAGCACTTGCGAGGCTGGTTGCGCTCTACGCCGCCAATCCGGTCATACTGTCGCGCCTCTATCCGGGGGCGGGAAGCGCGCTTCGAGCTTTGCGCCAAGCCGGCACGCCTTGCGGCCTCTGCACCAACAAGCCCGACCCGATTGCCCGCGACCTCGTGCGGGCCCTGGGTGTCGCCGAAATCTTCGATTGCATCCTCGGCGGCGATGCCGGGTTTCCCAAAAAGCCCGATCCGGCAGGCATCAGACATGTCGTGCCCAAGCTTGGCGCCGAGCCCGCAACCACAATCATGGTCGGCGACAGCAGCACCGATGTGCGGACGGCTCGCGCCGCCGGTCTCGCCGGTATCGTTCTCGTCTCGTATGGCTACACCACCACCGCGGCGCATGAGCTCGGCGCCGATCTGGTTCTCGATAATCTTAAGGACCTGCCCGAGGCGCTTCTCACTCTCGGCTTCACACCAATGCCACGCCAGCTGACGCTAAAGTGAACCCCAAGGCCTTGCGAGGGGACCATAATCCACCATGGTGAGGCCCAGACCGAGCCACGCGTCTTGAGCCTGAGGCCACGCCACCTTCCTCCAACACCGGTTGAGTACCACTGATGACCGTCACCTATTTCGGAGCGCTGATCGCAGGGCTGTTGAGCTTTCTCTCGCCTTGCGTGCTGCCGCTCGTGCCGCCTTACCTCTGCTTCCTGGGTGGCGCCACCTTCGATCAGCTCTCAGGCAAGGACGAGACGCCGCGCCACGTCTATGTGACCATCGTGCTCTCGTCGGTGGCCTTCGTGCTCGGCTTCACCACCGTGTTCGTCGCGCTTGGCGCCACCGCCACCGTCGTCGGTCAATTGCTGATCGCCAATTTCGCCATTCTAAGCAAGATCGCGGGAATCATCATCATCATCGCCGGCCTGCATTTTCTCGGCGTGATCCACATTCCGATCCTGCATCGCGAGGCGCGCTACCATGCCGAGGAGCGCCCCGTGGGGCTGCTTGGCGCCTATCTAATCGGTCTTGCCTTCGCCTTTGGCTGGACGCCCTGCATCGGACCGGTGTTGGGCGCCATCCTCGCCATCGCCGCTGGTGAGGACTCGGTGCGTCAGGGCGTGAGCCTTCTCCTCGTCTATTCACTTGGCTTGGGCATACCCTTCATCGCCGCGGCGCTGGCCATCAGGCCGTTCCTGAGCGCGATGCAGCGTTTCCGCCCCCATCTGGCGACGATCGAGAAGATCATGGGCGCCTTTCTCGTACTCACCGGCATCCTCTTTCTCACCAACGCCATGACCCTGATCTCGATCTGGATGCTCGAGATGTTCCCGGGCCTCGCGACCATCGGCTGAAGGCGCGTCCCCGAAAGGGACGGGGGCTTTCGCGTCGGATCGATTGCGCCGATAGTGCCGGCCATGACGGCGATCGCACTCACCATTGCAGGCTCCGACTCATCGGGCGGTGCCGGCATCCAGGCGGATTTGAAGACCTTCTCCGCGCTGGAGGTCTATGGCGCCAGCGTCATCACGGCGCTGACCGCGCAGAACACGCGCGGCGTGGACGCCATGCACGTCGTTCCTGCCGAGTTTGTGCGCGCCCAGATGCGGGCGGTCGCGGCCGATCTCGATGTATGCGCGATCAAGATCGGCATGTTGGCCACCAGCGCCGTGATCCAGGCGGTGGTGAAAGGCCTGCAAGACTTTCCCAGCGTTCCCGTCGTGCTCGATCCGGTGATGGTCGCGGCGAGTGGCGACGTCTTGCTCGCGGCCGACGCGGTCGATGCGCTGCGCTCGATGCTGATCCCGGTCGCCACGCTGGTGACGCCCAATCTCGCCGAAGCCGCTTCGCTGCTCGGGCAGCCTCAGGCTGGCAACGAATTCGAGATGGCGATGCAAGCCGCGCAGCTGAAAGGGGCTGGCGCCAAGGCCGTGTTGATCAAGGGGGGGCACAGCGACGGTCCAACGGCCATCGACATCCTGCTCGAAGGCGTCGAGCCTTTAAGCTTCGAAGCGCCCCGCGCCGACACCAAGAACACCCACGGCACGGGCTGCACGCTGTCGGCGGCCATCGCCGCCGAGCTGGCCAAGGGCGCGTCGCTAGGCGAGGCCGTGGAGACCGCCAAGGCCTTTGTCACCGAAGCGATCTTCGCCGCGGACGAGCTTGAGATCGGCCAGGGCAGGGGACCCGTGCATCACTTCCACGCCTGGTGGGAGCGAGACTAGGCTAAGGGGCGCCCTTCCGCCACCACGCGATAATGCTGCTCGCCGAGACCGGAGACGGTAAGGCGCAACTCGTCCCCCGGTTTCAGAAACACCCGAGGGTTCCGCGCCATGCCGACACCTGGGGGCGTGCCGGTGGTGATGACGTCGCCCGGCATCAGAGTCATGAACCGGCTGATATAGCTCACGAGCTGGGCCACGCCGAAAACCATGGTGGAACTGTTGCCGGTCTGCATGCGCGTGCCGTTGAGATCGAGCGCAAGGTCAAGCGCTTGCGGATCCGGCACCTCGTCTTTGGTCACGAGCCACGGTCCGATCGGCCCGAAGCTGTCATAGCTCTTGGCCTTGATCCATTCGCCAGGACCCCCCTTTTGCAGGCTTCGCTCGGAGATGTCGTTGCAGATGCAATAGCCCGCGACATGGGACAGCGCATCGGCCTCCGTCACCTTCTTGGCGCGACTGCCGATGACGATGGCGAGCTCGACCTCGAAATCCATGCGCTGCCACTCCTCCGGCATGAGGATGGGGTCGTTGGGGCCGGAGACGCAGGAACTGGCCTTGGTGAAGACGATGGGTACTTCGGGAAGCGGCAGGCCGGTTTCCGCCGCATGGTCGCGATAGTTGAGACCGATGCCGAGAAATTTCTGCACCCGCGCTACCGGCGCACCGATTCGGGGGCTGCCCGGAACCAGCGGTACCTGAGCGAGATCGAGACTGGCGAGACGCGCGAGGCTCTCCGCTCCCAGCGCTTCGCCCTCGATATCGTCCACGATCCCTGACAGGTCGCGGATGCGGCCCTCAGGGTCCAAAATTCCGGGCTTTTCCACACCCAGTTCGCCATAACGCAGCAGCTTCATCGATCTTTTCCCTGCCATGATTTTTTTGCATGATGCACGCGGGCGCGGGGGGCGGCAACATCCCGCCATCGCAAGAATTATCCAGGCATTTCCGACCTGACCAACCAAAGGGATAACCAATGGGACATCGTCTATTGTCATTCACCCGCAAATCGCTACCGCTCGCGGCGCTCATTCTCGCCGCCAGTTTGGCTGCGCCGGTCTCGATCGCCGCACCCGGCGGGAATCCATTCGATCAGCTGAAAGGCTATTGGCGTGGCGGCGGCACGATGACGCCGACGAATGGCAAGCCCGAAAAGGTCAGCTGCCGGGTGACCTATAATGTGGCGGGAAGCGCCATCTCGCAGAACATGCGTTGCGCCGGCACGGACTACAAAATCAGCACCAGCACCAAGCTGACCTATAAGAGCGGCAAGATCTCAGGCTCGTGGAACGAGAGCACCTATGACGCTAATGGCGGCGTGAGCGGCACGGCCAATGGCAACACCGTTCACGCGCGTATCACGGGCGACAAATTCTCCGGCCGGATGAGCATCAACATCTCCGGCAAGGGCCATTCGATCAATATCGTGCAGTTCGATCAGAAGTCCGGCGCCTATCGCCCGGTCGCCAAAGTCTCCCTGCGCCGCTAGGCGCTCTTCAGCCTCCTGTGTAAGTTCGGCCCGTGGGCGATGGGTTCAAGCGCATCCCGCGTTGACCCATCGGCCGCGTGCCCCGGTTCTTGAGCGCGCGAAGAGAATCACTTCGAGGGGCTCCAGACCCTCCTATCGGGTGCCGTGGCCGAGGTGCCACAGAGCCCTGGATAGTTTTCGCCACAATAGGCCGGCGGCGAGCCGAAAAAAGCTGCCGCGGGCGGCCGCCGATGAGGCTGCGGGACAGACACTCCCATCTTATAACACGTTGATTTAAGTCTACAAAATCACTCTGTGCGGGGGCAGCGCTCGGTCCCGATGTCGGACATTGGCAATTTAGCAACAGTGCTCGACAGTTCCGCGTTGGGACCCTTCCGCAATGTTGAATGAGCCGCTCGTGCTGGGTAGCTTTTCATCACGACAACGGCGGGCCGGGGGGCTCATTCGCCAGAAGCGTAAGACAGACTGCAGCGCGCAAAAAAGACTGAGGGAAACTGAATACTCCGAACCTAGCGGTCGGGAATTGAAATGGGGGGGCGAGCCAGAGCCCAGCAAAAGGCAGCGCCTTTGGAGTTCGGCTCGTTTCGCAGGGAAGACCGGCCCGGGTATCCCGGGCCGGTTTTTTTTGTGCGGTACTAAAATCCAAGCTTAATGAGCGTGCGCTCGATCGGGGCAAGATAGTCCGACCCGAACAGCCTGACATGCACGAGCGTCGGGTAGAGCTGGTAGAGTTCCGAGCGGACCTGGTGAAAGCCGGGCTCCAATGGCAGTAGCGCCTCGTAAGCCTCGAAAAAGGCGCGGCCGAACGTGCCGAACATGGTGGTGAAAGCGAGCTCGATCTCCGGGTGCCCGCAATAGATGGCGGGATCGATGAAGCCGGCGATCCTGTTCCCGCGCAGGAGGACGTTCCCGGTCCATAGATCGCCGTGAAGCAGGCTCGGGGCGCTGGGCTCGACCAGATAGTCCTCAAGCCGCGACGCGAGCCGCTCGATCCGGCCGAGAAGCGCCGCGGGCAGCCTTCCGTCAGCAGTCGCCGCCTCCGCCATGGCCAGAAGCCGGTGGTCGCGAAAGAAAGGAATCCACCGCGCCGTCGCCGGGTTCGCCTGCGGCAGCGGCCCGATCGAAGTGTCGCGCTCATACCCGAAAGCGAGTCGCGGCGTGGCGTGCAGCTGCGCGATCAGCTCGGCCGCGTGACGTTCGACCTGAGGCGTAATGAGGCTGCCGTCGGTCTCGATGTAATCCATGACCAGCAGGTCGGGCTCGGCCACATGCACGGCGGGGACCGGCAGCTCCGACTGGCGCGCGAGTTCTCGAAGCATATAGGCCTCGAGGCCGAGGTCGGCTCGGGCGCCTTCCAGCCGTGCCTTGACCGCAAATTTCCGCCCATCGGCGAGCTCGACCCTGAAGCCTAGGAGTCCGAAGCCGACGGGAAGGGGAGAAAACGCTGCGACACGCGCGCCGAGGACCCTCTCCAGCCGGTCTTTGATCACGTGCGGCATGGTCGGTTAACGCCGGCAATTGTTGTCACAACCCTGAAACACAAATCACCTTAAGTCCCGCGCATCGATATGAAAACGAACGCCCACGACGATCAGTATTCCGGAACGAAACGATACCGCGCTCTGTTCGTTTCGGATTTGCATCTCGGAACCAAGGCCTGCCAAGCCGATGCCTTTCTCGACTTCCTTCGCTCAAGCGACGCCGATCGGATCTATCTCGTCGGCGACATCGTCGACTTCTGGCGCCTCAAGCGCGGCGTCTATTGGCCGCAAAGCCATAACGACGTCTTGCAAAAGCTGCTGCGCTGGGTGCGCAAGGGCGGCGACCTCGTCTTCATCCCGGGCAATCACGACGAGGCCATGCGCGACTATTGCGGCGCGCGGTTCGGCGGCATCTCCATCGAGCGCAACATCATTCACACCGGCGCTGACGGCAGGCGTTATCTGGTCATGCATGGCGATGAGTTCGACGTGGTGGTGCGCTACGCCAGATGGCTCGCGCTGTTCGGCGATTGGAGCTACACGCTCGCGCTCTGGGCCAACACCCATTTCAACGCGGTCCGCCGCTGGTTTGGAATGCCCTATTGGTCGCTGTCGGCTTACCTCAAGCAGAAGGTGAAGCGGGCGGTGAATTATATCGGCGAGTTCGAGGCGGCCCTCGCCGCCGAAGCCCGCCGGCATGGCGCGCAGGGCGTGATCTGCGGTCACATCCACCACGCCGCCATCCGCCAGGTCGGCGACGTGCTCTACATCAATACGGGCGATTGGGTCGAAAGCTGCACCGCCGTGGCCGAGACCGGGGATGGGATCTTCGAGATCATCCATTGGACGCCCCATCTCCATGGCGTGAGTAGGGTCGAGGAGCTCGAGGCTGCCGCTTGATGCGCGTTCTCGTAGCGACTGACGCCTGGCACCCTCAGGTAAACGGGGTTGTCCGTACCTATGAGCGGCTGGCTTTGGAGGCGAGCAAGCTTGGATTTGAGATCAGCTTCCTCGCACCGAGCGCCTTCCGCACGCTTCCCTGTCCCACCTATCCAGAGATCAGATTGGCGCTCTCGACCCCGTGCGCGATTGCGGCGTGTATCGAGAAGGCACGACCCGATTTCATCCATATCGCCACCGAAGGACCGATAGGGCTGATGACGAGGCGCTATTGCCGCAAGCGAAAATGGCCGTTCACCACGAGCTACCACACGCGATTTCCGGAATATGTTGCGGCCCGCCTGCCGATCCCGGAATCCTGGTGCTACGCCCTGCAACGACGGTTTCACAATGCCGCCACCGGGACCTTCATCGCCACGCGGTCGGTGGAGAGCGAGCTTGAGGCTCGGGGCTTCGAGCGGCTGATGCTGTGGTCGCGCGGGGTGGACACCGAGCAGTTCCGCCCGCGCGATGTGCGCTTGTTCGGGGAGCAGCCGGTTTTTCTCTATGTCGGCCGCATCGCCGTGGAAAAGAACATCAAGGCCTTTCTCGATATCGATCTCCCGGGGCGCAAGGTGCTGGTCGGCTCCGGGCCCCAGGCGGTCGAGCTCGAACGGCTCTATCCCGATGCGCTGTTCACCGGCCCCAAGCAGGGTGAGGATCTGGCGCTCGCGTATGCCTCCGCCGATGTGTTCGTGTTTCCGAGCCTCACCGACACATTCGGCCTTGTGCTGCTCGAAGCATTGGCGAGTGGGCTCCCGGTGGCCGCCTTTCCGGCCAGTGGGCCGAAAGACGTGATTACCGAGCCCAATGTCGGCGCACTGAGCTGGGATCTCAAATCTGCCCTGGCCCAAGCGTTGACTCTCGATCGCGAAGCGGCGCGGGAGCATGCCTTGCGTTACAGCTGGGAGAATTCGGCGCGGCAGTTCATCGACAATGTGCTTGCCGCCCACCACGTGCAGCTGCCGCAACGGAAGCGGCGGTGGCGTAGACAAAAGAAAGCGGCCCGGTTGGGGGGAAACCGGGCCGCTTCACTCTCATGCGTCAGTTTGGGGGACGCTTGGGGGATCTTGCGTCTTCCCAAAAATGGTTAGCGACCGATTAATTTTCAAGGCCCCGGCTAAAAATCTTCGGCCTGACTGCCTAAGAGCCTGATAAGGCACGCAAAAAAATTCTAACCGAACAACGCCTCGCGCTTTACGGCGCTGAGCTGGGCCAGAGTCAGAGGCTCCAGCGGCGGCGCTTTGGCGCCACAGACCATGACCACGGGCGAGGGGGCCGCGGACAGCGTCAAACCTTGAGAGTCTATCCCTCGGGCCTCGCCCTCAGGCGGGTCCGAGGGCGCCTCCGACGCCCCAATGCTGTCTTCGTGCGGTTCGCTGACCAGAGCCTCCGCGGCCGTCGGCTCTTGCCGGGCATCCATCCTCAAGGATCCGATGTCCTCCAGGCTCCAAATCTCGATCATAGCGTCCAGGCGCTGTTCGATGAAGCGCAGCACCGTCACCATTCTCTCCATTCGCTGCGCGTCAATGTCCTGCCGCATGCGCAGGATGGCCTGCCTCATCTCGACGAGATCGCCCAAGGCATGATCCGGGTGCCGGCGCTGCGGCCGCAGCAGCACCAATTCGAGCCTGGTGATGGCGTCGAGCAGCATCTCGGTATCGGCCGCCCGGTGGCGGCGGGCATGTTCGGATAAAAACCAGCGGCCACGCACCGAGCTGAGCAATAACCTCTCGATGGCGGCATATTCGGCGCTGATCCTCGCGGCCTGGGAGGCTTTGGCGTGCGGGGCGGCCTCGGGGGCTTTTTCCAGCATGGTGGCGAAGCTAGCGTGATTCGGAGTAAGGGCCTCAGCCTAGGGGGCCAGTGCACAGGGATAAAATTCGGCCATGATGCAGGCACTGGGGCGCTTGAAGATCACGCCGCTCGCCTGGCGCCTGGCCTTTCTCTATGCCGCGCTGTTCTTCGTGGTCGGCTGCTATTTGCCCTACATGCCGGTATGGCTGCATTGGCGAAACCTCGACGCGGACTCAATCGCGTTTCTGCTCGCGACGCCGCTCTTCGCCCGGACCTTGTTCACGCCGGTGATCAGCTTTGCCGCCGACTGGTCCGGGGCTCGCCGCGCCGTTCTCATCTTCCTCGCCTGGGGATCGCTCCTCTCCTTCCTGCTGCTCTGGGCTTCGGGAAGTTTCTGGCAGATGTTCCTGGCGACGCTGCTGCTCGCCTTCAATTGGACCACGATCATGCCTCTGATCGAGACGGTTGCGGTGAGCGGCATCCGCAGCGCCGGCCTCGACTATGGGCGCGTGAGGCTCTGGGGTTCGGGCAGCTTCATCCTGGCAAGCTTTGGCTGCGGCCTGATTATCGGCGCGCTGGGCGCGGCTTCGGTGCTTCCGCTTCTTGTCGGCGGGACCGTGCTCATGGTCTTTGGCGTGCACTTGTTGCCGCGAGACATAGCTAGCCGCGCTCCCTCGAAGGGATTTGCGCTCCGCCGCATCAGCTTGGGCGACGCCGCCAAGCTCGCGCATTCGCAGTCCTTTCTGCTGTTCCTACTGGCGGCCGGCAGCATCCAGGCGAGCCATGCGCTCTATTATGCTTTCGGCACGCTGCATTGGCGCAGCCAAGGCTTTGCCGATGGGACCATCGGCGCATTGTGGGCGCTTGGCGTCGTGGCCGAGATCGTGCTGTTCGCCGTCTCGACGCGCATCCTCGCCTCTTGGGGCGCGGCGTGGCTATTGTTGGCCGCGGGTCTGGCGGCGTGCTTGCGTTGGGGCCTGATGGCGTTCGACCCGCCGCTCTGGGCGACCTTGCTGCTGCAATGCCTGCACGCCATGAGCTTCGGCGCGGCGCATCTTGCCGCGATCTATTTCCTCAGCAAGGCCGTGCCGGAAGATCACAGCGCTACCGCTCAAGGCATCTACGCCGCCGTGGTCGCGGGGCTGGGCATCGGTCTTGCGACCATCGCCTGCGGTCCGCTCTATCACCATCTGGCCGGACAGGCCTATGCGATCATGGCGGTGTTGGCCCTCGGCGGGGCCCTAAGCGCCGTGTTCCTGATGCGACGGTGGGATGGGGAGCGGGTGGTCGGACCCATCGAGGTTCAACCCCACAGTCCCGGGTCCGGCGGCAAGATCGTGCCGGAATTGTAGACGAGGCCCAGTTCGCGGTCACGCTCCAGCAGCAGCGGTCCGTCAAGGTCGACCCAATCCGCCTGCTGGGCGATGAGCAAGGCAGGAGCCATGGCCAGCGACGTGGCCACCATGCAACCGACCATGAGTTTGAGCCCGAGCCGTCGCGCTTCGGCGGCGGTCGCCAGCGCTTCGGTCAATCCGCCCGTCTTGTCGAGCTTGACGTTCACCGCGTCATAGCGCGACGCGATCGCCGCCACTGATGCCCGGTCATGTACCGACTCGTCGGCGCAGACTGGCACCGGCCGGACGATATGCTGCAACATGTCATCCTCGCCGGCCGGCAGAGGCTGCTCCACGAGTTCGACCCCTGCGGCTTGCGCCAGCGCCAGCAGCCGCTCGAGCTTGGCCGCGGGCCAAGCCTCATTGGCGTCGGCGATCAGCCGTACCATGGGGACGGCTGCGCGAATGGCCGCGAGCCGCTCCTCATCGCCATCGCCGCCGAGCTTGAGCTTAAGCAGAGGATAATGCGCGGCGTCTCTGGCGCGCGCCGCCATGACCTCGGGCGAGGCGAGCGAGAGGGTGAGGGCCGTCTCCACCGGGCGGAGCGGCGCGACCCTTGCGAGTGCCGCGACGCTCTTGCCCGATTGCCTGGCTTCGAGGTCCCACAGCGCGCAGTCGAGCGCATTGCGGGCGGCACCTGGAGGCAGAAGCGTCTGCAGCCCGGCGCGGTCGAGACCCGCCGCGATCGGACCGGCGCAGGCCTCGATGGCTTGCACCACGCCCGCGATGCTTTCGCCGTAACGCGCGTAAGGCACGCACTCACCTCTGCCGCTGTGCCTGCTGTCGTCGATCCTCGCCATCACGACGACGGCCTCATGCTTGGCGCCGCGCGCGATGGTAAACCCGCCTCTAATCGGCCAGTGCTCGACGCCGACGCTGAGTTTTCTCCCGGCCTTCATCTCTTCCCTTCAATGGCGGTCGCGAGCCGCCTTTCTTTCTCCCGCTTTTTCGTTCAAAAACAAGCCGCTCTCATGCGAGCGTCAACGGTCCTCGTCACCCGCCACGAGATTCGGGCGAAGCCATGCTGAAACGCGACCACACCTTAAGTCTTTCCACCCAGGCGCGCGCGCCCGGCTTCCGCGTCGAGCTCCGAGGCACGACCTTTCGTCTGATCGCGAGCGGCGCATGGACGGTGCTCGAAGCGACGAGGCTCGACGCCGCGCTCAGGCGCCTGAGGGTGCCGATCCCGCCCACGCCCGACTTCACCGGCGAGATGGACATTGCCGCCATCGCCGAGATCGACACCGCCGGCGCCTGGCTGTTGCAGCGGACCGCGGCGGCCTGGGAGTCCGGAGGCCTGCGCACCCGCTACGCCGGGGCGACGGAAAGCTTCCAGATCCTGATCGAGGAGGTGCAGAGCAAGGGCAATGCGCCGCGGCCGAAGCTTCAGAAGCAGGGGGCCCTGGACCGGATGGTGGAGGACGTCACCAGGGCGCTGACCGGCGTATGGAGCGACGCGGTTCAGCTCACGAGCTTTCTGGGCGAAGTGACGGCGGCGCTCGGGCGCATGATCGTGCAGCCCTGGCGCTTCCGCCCCACCTCCTTCGTGCACCACCTCGACCATGCCGGCTTGCGCGCGGTACCGATCATCGGACTGATCTGCTTTCTCATCGGCGCCGTGGTCATGCAGCAAGGCGTGGTGCAGCTTAAGCCCTTCGGCGCCGAGCCCTTCGCCGTCAACATGGTCGCCATCCTGGCGTTGCGCGAGGTGGGTATCCTCTTGACCGCGATCATGGTCGCCGGCCGCTCGGGCTCCGCCTTCACCGCCGAGATCGGCTCGATGAAGATGCGCGAGGAGATCGACGCCATGCGCACGCTCGGCATCGATCCGATGGATACGCTGGTGCTGCCGCGCGTGCTGGCCCTGATCGTGGCCCTGCCGCTCTTGACCTTCATCGGCGACATCACCGGGCTGATCGGAGGCGGGGTGATGGCGATCGCCGTGCTTGGCCTCGACGTCCCGACCTATATCGACAAGCTGCACGAGACCGTCGATTTCCAGCATTTCATGGCCGGCATGATCAAGGCACCCTTCGCCGCGCTCATCATCGGCCTGGTCGGCTGCCTCGAAGGGCTGAAGGTCGAAGGCAGCGCCGAGTCCCTCGGCACCCATGTGACCAGCGCCGTGGTCAAGGCGATCTTCCTGGTGATCATCTTGGACGCGGTGTTCGCCATGTTCCTGTCTGCGATCGGGATGTGACCGTGGACAACGGCCGGGAAGTCCTGATCCGTGTCAGCGGGCTCGCCAAGAGCTTCGGCGGCTATCAGATCTGGGACGGCCTCAATCTCGACGTCTATCGCGGCGAGATCCTCGCTATCGTCGGTGGCTCCGGCCAGGGCAAATCGGTGCTGCTCCGCGTCATCACCGGCCTGGTCAAGCCCGACGCCGGCGAGGTCGAGCTGTTTGGCCACAACGCCAAGGCGCTGTCGGCCAAGGATCGCATCGACATAGAGAGCCGCTGGGGCATTCTGTTTCAGGACGGCGCTCTGTTCTCCTCGCTCACCGTGCTGCAGAACATCCAGGTGCCGATGCGCGAGCACCTCGAATTGCCGCAAGGGATGATGGACGACCTCGCCTTTCTCAAAATCGGCATGGTCGGGCTGCCGCCAGAGGCCGCACATAAATACCCATCGGAGCTGTCCGGCGGCATGCGCAAGCGTGCTGGGCTGGCGAGGGCGCTTGCTCTCGACCCGGAGATCGTGTTCCTAGACGAGCCGACGGCGGGACTCGATCCGATCGGCGCCAATGATTTCGACCACCTGATTCGCAAGCTACAGCAGACACTTGGGCTCACGGTCTATATGGTGACCCACGATCTTGATACGATCTTCACCGTGTGTGAGAGGGTAGCCGTGCTGGCCGACAAGCGCATCGTGCGCACCGGCTCACCGATCGAGCTGCAGCGCCAGCCCAATCACCCTTGGATCGAGGAATATTTCTGCGGTGAACGGGCGCGCGCGGCGCAATCTGGCGAGCAGCCGAGACGGCTCGTGGTCTGAGGAACCGGGCTCATGGAAACCAAAGCCAACTACCTAATGATCGGCGGCTTCGTGCTCGGCGTGTTCGTGCTCGCCTTCGTTTTCGTGTTCTGGATGACCAATCTCGCCGGCGGCGGCAAGCGCTATTACATCGTCTTCGACGGCTCGGTCGCCGGCCTCACCACGGGCTCGAGCGTCGGCTTCAACGGCATCAAGGTGGGCGAGGTCCAGTCTCTAGCGCTCGACCCTGCGGACGCCCGCAAGGTCCAGGTGTTGATCAGTGTCCATGCGGACACACCGGTGCGGGAAAATTCCCACGCCAATATGCAATCGCTGGGTCTCACCGGCGGCACCGGCATCCAAATCACAGCCGGCACGCCCGATTCGCCATTTTTGGTCGCCACCGCCGAAAGCCCGATTCCGGTGATTCCCGCCGATCGCGGCGGCGGCCAGGGCCTTTTTGACGCCGCGCCGGCGGTCATGAACAACGCCAACGCCTTATTGTTGCGGCTGAACGATTTGGTGGCCGAGAACCAGGATTCGATCCGCCGGACGCTAACCAATGTCGAAAGCGTCACCGCGATGCTGGCCGAGCGCAAGGACGATATCGCCATGACCATCACCGACGTCCAGGGAGCGGCCAAATCTTTCAAGGACTTATCGGGAAAGCTTGAAGTCTCGCTGGGCGAGAATCTTGACGGTTTGACCCGCACCGCCAAGGACAGTCTCCAGGAATTCGGGAATTTCATGCGCGAGGGGCGTCGCACGGCGGCAACATTCAACCGCGTCTTGGAGAAGTTCGAGGCCAATCCCAAGAGTTTTTTGCTTGGTGGAAGCCAAGTCCCGGAATACAATCCAAGACGGAATTGACACGCCCCGAGGGTGGCTAACGAGGGTGTGCAATGCAGGACAGGGGGCGATCGGAATGACTCGATCCGCGCCAGTTATCGCCTTAGGCCTCACGTGCCTGGGGCTCGCCGGCTGCGCCTTGGCGCTGGGCGGCAGTGCTGCGCCCACCACCTACGACCTCATTGCCCCACGCTCCTTCGCCGCCACGGCAAAGCCCGCACGCTGGCAGCTCGTGGTGAACGAGCCGACGGCCGTGCATGCGCTCGACACCGACCGCATCATGGTGCGTCCGCGCGCCGATCAGATTTCCTACTATAAGGGCGTGGCTTGGTCCGATCGGCTGCCGCATCTGTTGCAGGTGCGCACCATCGAAACCCTGCAGAATTCCGGCGCGGTCAAGGCCGTGACCAGCAGCTCCGATCGCGTCGATGGCGATTATTCGCTCTCCATGGAGATCCGGTCCTTCCAGATCGACGCCGGCAATGGCCGGCCCGCGGCCGATGTCGATATCTTCGCCCGGCTGATTGACAATAATTCCTCCCGGGTCATCGCCACCAAGGGCTTCAGCACGCGGGTGCCTGCGGCCAGCGACGACGCTGCGGCCGGCGTGGCCGCGCTGAACCAGGCGCTGGCCGAGGTGCTGCAAGACACCTCCACCTGGGTCTCCGCCCGCCGCTAGGCTTTCCAAGATTACGAGATTGCGTCATGGCCGGGCTCGTCCCGGCCAGACAAACATCGTCATTTTCCTCCATTACTTCAATCCTTGTCTGGCGTGTGTAAGCCTGTTGCTGGAGTGTGTAAGTCCGATGTTCGCGGCTGTTCCCCGGAACGCCTCGGCCATGCCCTTCATCGCCTCGCCCGCCATGCGCTTGCGGTCGGCGGCTTTGGTGTAGTGCTCGACCTCTTTCAGCGTCGTGTGGTCCTCACCGAGGTTATCTGGTTAGCTGATCGGCCCGCCTCGGCAAGGATGCACACGTTGCCTTGCGAAGCCCGTGCGGCGAAAGCCCATTGAGACCGACCTTACGGCAGCACGCGCGGAACCAGTCGCCGAAACCGTGGGGCGTGAGCGGCCTGCCGTTCGCCGACAAAGAAGGTCAGATGCTCCGCTGATCGACAAGGGAGGCACCGTCGCCCGCTCCCATTGGGATGCGAGATCGACGGGAATGTTTATCTCACCACAAATCTGGCCCTAAAGCCGGGCGATCAATTAATGGTCGTCGTCGAGGACAGCAACGAGCGATCTTTGGGCAAGTCCCTTGGGGCTCGAGCGCGGTGATGTCGCTTAGCGGGCCTACGCCGTCGCGCATCGCTCCCAGTGTCAGTTCTTGGCCACAGTGAGACTTCTGCGTGGCCGTGCATAGAAGGTTCGCTGCAGGTTGAACGCGCCGGGGCTAAAGACATTCTTGAGATCGAGCAGCGGGGTGAAGGCGTAGGTGACTTCGGCGACTATCACGCTCGAGTTGGCCACGGTGATACCCGTCGGCAGCAGGTATGACGAGTTGACAGCACGACCAGACCCGCTGCTGACATAGCTCCAGGCCACCTTGCCATTATTGTTCTGGTCGGCGACAACGCTCGACAGCACGATCTTCAGCGGAGTGGTCGAATAGGGCGTGAGGATGCTGCCCGAAGCCGCCACAATGTCGGCCAGGTCCTGGTTCGAGACCTGTTTCACTTGCGCAGTCAGATCAGCCGCAGTTGAGGCTACCGTCTCGACGCGCCGCTGGACGGTGAGTAGGTTCCCTATCTCGACGGCACCGACATAGAGCAGGAGGATAATCGGCGCGAGTATGGCGAATTCGATCGCCGACACACCGCGCTGGTCGCGCCACACTCCGTTTTGCAGCGGTTCCCTCGTTCTCCCTGAAAGCGGCTTCATCGCGCCCACGGCTTTTGCTTACTTAAAGGGTTCGTTCCGGAAGGCGACGGTTGCGACGAGCAGCCGATTTCCGTGATGCATGTTGCTGAGACGAATGGCCTGCGGCAGCACGGCCAGAAGATCCCACTCGTAGAACCCCCTGACGAGGACTACTTCGCCACCGACACCCGGCTGGTAATTGAATTCAGATTTGAGATTGCCGCTGTTATCCAGCGGATTGGTGAGCTCCGAGCTTCCAAAGGTCGAAAAGGTGCGGACGTCGAGCTTGAGACCGTCGCAGGAGAGCGGACCGGTCAGATACTTGCAAACTTCGCTCTTGAACTTGCCGGCGTCGAAACTCTGGCTCTGAGCCTCCCCGGTGCGGATGAGCCGCGCACCCTGGGCAATCGCATTCTCCAGAACCATATTGGCGGCAAACGCGAGCCCCACTGCGAGAATTCCCAGCAGCATCAAGAGCAAAGGGGTAGCGACCATCGCAAATTCCAGCGCTACAGCCCCGGAAGAGTTACGGCCGAAGCCGCCTAAACGAATCAATCCCCACTGACCCAGCCGATTCTCTAGCTGTTTGCCGCCCTCGCTCATGTAGGTTCAAATAATAAAAAATAAGGAAAATGTCGAGGTATCCACACGGCCTAGGCCATCAGGAGCAGTAGCGTCTCGGCGAGGTTACATTACATACTGGATGTTGTTTCGCGGAAATCTGCCGCGGAAATCTGCATTGTACGCCTAGTCTCGGTAGATCCGGCTTGGAGGAGTTCGACTCCTCGCGAAATCGGCGGTAGGTGCTGCATGTTACAAAGAACAAGGCCAAATCGTCAGCGTCTCATGCAAGACGTTAGAGGCAGTGTGGCCATTATCTTTGGTTTTGCCATCATTCCCATCGCACTCGGGGTGGGAATCGCGGTCGACTACGGACGCGCGCTCCTGGTACGCGAGCGGATGCAGAGCTCACTCGATGCTGCGACACTGGCTGTTGGCTCGTGGCCTGGCCTCAGCAATGCCGAGATGCAGGCGAAGGCGCAGGTATATTTCAACACGAACTATCCCCCCACCTCTAATCATTTTGGTACTGTTTCGCCTTTGAACCTATCGGTCAGCGGCAACACGATTGTTGTAAGCGTTTCAGCGTCGGTGCCCACGACGGTTATGAGAATTGCAAACATCGACCACGTCGATGTTGGCGCCTCAACCACAGTGCTGGTGGGCATGGGCACGGTGGAAGTCGCGATCGCTCTCGATAACTCGGGCTCAATGGCCGGCAACAAAATCGCCGCCCTGAAAACCGCTGCGAGCAACTTGGTCGACGCGCTGTTCACCGCTGCCCAGAACAGCGTGGAGACGGATCCCATTAAGATC
Organism: Hyphomicrobiales bacterium; assembly: GCA_038326945.1. Taxonomy (GTDB): domain Bacteria; phylum Pseudomonadota; class Alphaproteobacteria; order Rhizobiales; family Methyloligellaceae; genus Methyloceanibacter. The sequence goes on along the minus strand of JBBQKN010000007.1, from coordinate 32,502 downwards.
GCGGTTGTTCCTTTCGCCGCCTCAGTCAATGTCGGTTCGCAATACTCCAACGCGAGTTGGATAGATACTGGGAACAAGAACCCCTATCACGCGGACGCGCAAAGGGCTTATGGCGCGCCGGCCACCACCAACAATTTCACGCTGCTCAGCTCGCTGAAGACTTCCACCGGCGCTGCGGTGACTTGGGGGGGCTGCGTCGAGTCGCGACCCATGCCCTATGACGTCACCGACGACGCTGCGAGCACGGGCACTCCATCGACTCTTTTCGTGCCGCTGTTCGCGCCTGACGAGCCGGACAACTGGACGGCAACGACAAGCAATTGCACGACCGCTAACAACTGCACCTTCGCCTGCGCCGACGGTGGCAGCAGCTGTAGCTCCTCGAGCTCAACGCTCGTCTTCAACGGCGCTCCTCCGGGCGCAGTCGGCTTTAACAACTATCTGCCCGATGCCGGCGGCGGCACAACCTGCGGCAGTAATACTTTCACGGTGACCATCGCCTCTCCGGCGGTCATTACCCAGAGCAATCATGGCTTCGCCGCGAACAACCAGGTGCTCTTCACCACCACAGGGGCATTGCCGACCGGCTTGACCAAAACCACGAGGTACTACGTCCTCTCGACGGGCCTGACGACGAACTCTTTCAGGGTCTCCACGAGCAGCAACGGCACCGCGGTCAACACCAGCGGCAGCCAATCGGGCACGCATTCTATCGCCAATGACTATACCTGTAGAGGCCCTAACACTCCCCCCAGTACCACCTCCAGCACCGCAAACTGCGCCCGCAGCGGCAGCACCGGCGCTACCGTTGGTCAGGGCGAAAAGGACGCGTTTGGCGGCAAGAGCCCGCCGAGCAGCTTGAACTGCAAATACGGCACGACCGCCAACAAGGCTACCGTGGCGAACATCACCGTCTCCGGCCTCCCCGCTGGTCCGAACTTCATGTGCACAAGCACCGCTCTTCTGCCGCTCTCGACGAACAAAACGACGATTAAAAACGCGATAAACGCCATGGCGGCCCAGGGCGCCACCGGCATTACCGAAGGGGCCATGTGGGGCTGGCGGGTTCTATCGCCTGGAGCACCGTTCACCGATGGACGCGCTTATAATACCAAGAACAACACCAAGGTCCTGGTGCTGATGACCGATGGGCAGAACACCTACTATGGGCAGAGCCATTTCCTAAAGTCCTGGTACGACACATACGGCTACGGGGACCGCAACCATCTAGGCACGACCTCGACCAACAACGCGACGCTGACCCAGTTCATGGACCAGCGGACACAGCAGGCCTGCATCAACATGAAGGCGGCCGGAATCATCATCTATACGGTGGCTTTTCAAATTCCCGGTGACCAAGCGGGTGCGCTCACTTTGCTTGATAATTGTGCCTCCGATAAGGACAAATATTTTGCGCCGGGTACTGACACCGAACTCCTGGCCGCGTTCAACGCGATCGGCAGAGATATTTCGGAGCTGCGAGTCTCAAAGTAGCTGCCTATGACTGCTTCTCGCCCTCGGCTGCGGATTGTCTGATAGACTGGTTTGTCGTGATCTGACCGGCGACAGTGCCGAAGATATCCGGCGTATCGCCTATCACGAGCGACGGCGTGCAATACGGCGCGCAATGCAAAGTCTGCCTTGCGCCGCCGCGATACATCGTCACGAAGCAGGTGCGGGGTTCTTGAACGACCAGCTGCTGGTTGGCGACCACCTTGCCGTCGGCCTCCATGACAATGAGGTTCGTCTCGCCGCCTTGCCGGTGACCACGAGCACCTTGCCGCTCTGCACCGAGACGTCCGCGATCGAGGGGTTGCCGGCCACGATCTCCGCGGCCGGCCTATCGAGCCGAACAAGGGTCGCCGCGCTATCCGGGTTGAGCGCGGCATTGCTGTACGCCCGCGCGCCCACATACCTGTTGCCCCTCTTGTCGATGCAGATGGTGGACGGGGTGACATCGTTCTGCTCGGGACCCTTGTACAGATGCACGGTCTGAACAGATGGTGCTGTTCGTCGTTCCGAGATCGATGCCGACGAAATTCATGGGCTTGCCGCCTTGCGCAACATCACCGTGCCTTCCTGCAAAGCGCCAGCCCTCGACGGCTATATCAATCAGTGCCTTCTCGATTTCGTCGGCGGCGCGCGTCGTTGTTCATGCCGCGAGCGCCTTCTGCCACGCCGGAGCCACGTTTGGCAGAAGAGAAGCCGGCCGCGCCGTCAGCGCTGGACCGGAGCCGGCGAACCGGACCGTTGGCTCTGACGTATCCGACCGTGGGCGCCGGGGAGGGCTGCCTAGCGCAAGCGCCCGCTGGCATGGGCGAGCAGCAGATAGACGCGGCCCGTCTCCGAGGTCATGTAGTTTTGCAGCATCCGCCCATCGGGGTCGTTCTGCTCGGCCTCGTTCAGAAGCCGCTCGAAATCGCCGATATACCGGTCGACCGTGGCTCGGAAGTCGCCATCGCGCTCGTACCGGCGACTGATCTCATCGAATGTCGCTTGGCCGTCCAGGCTGTAAAGGTGACGTCCGAGGACGCCCTGCTCACCGGCCCTGAAGCGCTGCCAGACTTCGGCCGCGGTGCGGTGATCCATCGCCCGGGCAATCTCGTCGAGGCGCAGGCCCGGGGCTGGAGTCGCCGGTCGGGACTGGGTCGCGCGGGGGGCGTAGGGGTCGGGCCGCTGGGGATGCGGCGAGGTCTCGGCGTTGGCAAGCAGATCGTTGACGGACCATGCTTCACGCCTGCGGTCAGGCTGGCGCTGCTCCGCCTGGTTTGGATATTGCACGGGTTGCCCTTGCGGTCTGACCGCGCTTCGCCGGTCGATATGCGACGCGCCGGAAAGCTGCTGGGCCAAGCTATTGGCGACTAAGCCGAGATCGCTTCCCGCTTGTGCCGCGGCCGGGCGGCCTCTTGCGTCGAGTTGGGGCGGCGGAGGCGCATCGGAGTCCACCAGAGGCTCCATCCTTGGCGGGAGCTGGGGCTGACGATAGGGCTCGGCGCCGTTGCCCCGGAGCTGCGGCCGGCCGCTGCCCTGGAGCTGCGGCTGGCGGTAGGGGTCGGCGTTATGGTCAGCCAGCTGCGGCCGCGTCAGCACCGGCGTGATGGCCTCGATCTCCTTGAGCTGGTCCGCAAGCGCCTTGCGGATGGCCGCGGTCGCTTGCGCCGTGTGCTGCGGTAGACCCTCCATCCGCCGCTGCATCTCCTGCCTGATCGAATCGAGATCGGTTGCGGTCTTCTGCGCCGCGTCGCGCATGCCCTGTGAGGCATTGTCGAATTGGCCGCGCATCTGCTCGAGCTGGCGTCCGATCTGGGTGATGACCGTCTCGAAGCTCGATTTGAGGTCGCCGACCGCGCGCGCCGTATGGGCCTGGGCCTCCTCGCGCAAACGCTCGATCTGGGAGAGGGCTTGCTGCGCCTGACCCGCTGTGTCGCGGGCGAGAGCACTGCCGACCTGCTTCGCGCGCGTCTCCGCGTGCGTCAGCGCGTTCTCAATCGTACCGGCATAGGACCGCATGGCGCCGTCGAGATCCTGGCCCTTGGTGTTGACCGCGTGCAGGAGGCCGATGATGGCCTGATGCCGGCTCTCCAGAATGGAATCAATCTTGGTGTTCGAGGAATCGAGCGCCTTGGCCGCGGTGAGGATCGCTTGGCCCTGATTCTCGAAGCGCTGGGTGAGGCTGTGGATCTGCTCCAGCAGCCCGCTCGAGACTTGGCGCAAGGTCTGCGTCTGCGCGGTGAGTGCGCCGATGGCTTCCTTGGACTGCGAGCCCACCTCGCCGGCGGTCTGTCGAATCATGGCCGAGTTATTGGCAAGCAACTCATGCAACTGCGTCGCCTGCTTGCCGAAGGTCACCTCGACCGTGCGCGAATGCTCCGCCAGCACCCGGTCGATCTCGCTCGTGCGTTGGCCGAAGGTGGTGTCGATCAATTGCAGGCGCTCGGTCAGCGAATTGGTGACCGCCAGGGTTCGCTCGGCGAGCGATTTGTCCAGGGCCGCCGCTTGCTGGCCGATCGCAAGTTCGACCGCCTTGCTGCGTTGGGCGAGAGAGTTGGTGAACGCCTCCGAGCGGTCGGCGAGGGTGCGGTCAAGCGAGATGGCCCCCAGATTGATCGCGGAGGCAAACGCGTCGGTGCGCTCTTTCAGCGACTGGGCCAGGGCGCTGGCCTGGTGGCTGATGGCCAAGTGGAAGTTTTCGCCATGGTCCTTCAGCGTCTTGTCGAGCGTGCTGGTTCCGTGATCGAGGGAAGTCGTCAACTGCTCGGCGCGCTCCTTCAGCGTCTTGTCGAGCGCGGACGCGCCTTCGCCGAGCGAGGTGGCCAGCAATTCGGTACGATCCTTCAACGTCTTGTCGAGCACCGCGGAGCCCTGGCCGATAAACGCGGCCACCTGCTCGGTGCGCTCCGTCATCATCTTGCCCAATCCGGACACGCTCTGCTCCACGGACGTGGTCAGGGTCTCGGCGCGCTCCTTCAGCGTCTTGTCGAGGGCGGCGGATTCTTCGCTGATGGAGGCGGTCAGCAACTTCGTGCGCTCCTTGAGCACATGGTCGAGACCCACCGCACCCCGGCCTATGGAGGTGGCGAAGGCCTCGGTGCGGTCCGTCAGGAGCTTGTCGAGACCCGCGGCCCCTTGGCCGATGGACGTGGCGAAGGCTTCGGTGCGTTCCGTCAGGAGCTTGTCCAGGCCCGTGGCGCCTTGGCCGATGGAGGTGGCGAAGGCCTCGGTGCGGTCCGTCAGCAGCTTGTCCAGGCCCGCGGCGCCTTGGCCGATGGTGGTGGCGAGGGCCTCGGTACGGTCCGTCAGGAGCCTGTCCAGACCGGTGGCGCCCTGACCGATGGAGGTGGCGAAAGCCTCGGTGCGGTCCTTCAGCAGCTTGTCGAGACCCGCGGCGCCCTGGCCGATAAAGTTGGCGAAGGCCTCGGTGCGGTCCTTCAGCGTCTTGTCGAGGGCGTTCGATTCTTCGCTGATCGATGCCGTCAACAGCTTGGCGCGCTCTTTTAAGAGACTGTCCAGGCCGGCGGCGCCTTGACCGATGGAGGTGGCGAAGGCTTCGGTGCGATCCTTCAGTGTATTGTCGAGGAGCGCCGCGCCATGGCCGACGGTCGATTCCAGCGCCTGGATGCGGGTCTCTAAGGTGGTGGTCAGAGCCTCGGTCCGCTCCCTCAAAGTATGGTCGAGAGCCGTGGTGCGGTCGCCCACCGCGCTTTCGAGCGCCGACAGGTTCTTGGAGGCCCCGTCGATCACCTGACCCAGCCGCTCTTGCTCCTGGCCCAAGCGCTCGAGCAGGATCGGCATGTGCTCCTGCACCTTGGTTTGCGCCCGGTGCACCTGCTCGGCCGCTTCGCGGCTGCGCGCGACGAGAAGCTCGGTTAACTGAACGCCCCGCTCGGCCAGTCTCTTGTCAATGCTGCTGCTTGCGGTGGAGAGGTCGCGCGCGATCTGCGCCCCCACGCCTTTCAACGACTCGCTGACACGCTCGCTGTTGTTGGTCAGGGCCTCACGTTCGCTGGCGAGCTCGCTGATTAGGCCTCTGACCCGAAGCTCGTTGTCGCTATAGGAGCGCTCAAGCGCCGCCACTTCGTTGTGGACGAGCGCCTCCAGCTCGCCGGCGCGTCCGATGGCGCGCGAGATGGCGTCATTCATGGCGGCGACTTGCCGGCGGATGGTCTGTCCGAGCGAGGCGACCGATTGCTCGGCAAGCTTGTCGGGCTCGGCGAGGCGGACCGCGACCTCGGTCATGGCCGAAGCCATCAGCCGTAGCTCCTGTGCGCGCCACACGAGCAGCGCCAGAAACCAGAAGATCGCGATGGGAACGAGAATGGCGACGGCGGCGGTGAGCGTCGAGGGACTGGCGAGAAGATCGGCGGTGCCGCCGGCCTGAGAGGCGGAGCTGACCAGCCCATAGGCCAAGAAGCCGCCGACGACGAACCACACGAGAGAGGCGACGAAGGCGACGAGGAAGGGAGATTTGGAGGGCCGCTGTTGGAGGGCGAAGATCAGGCCGCCAATCGAAGGTAGGTCATCATTGGCGGCCGCCGCCGTGGCCATTCTGCGGGGAGCCGCGCCTGCGCCTCGGCGCGAGCGTGTGATCGGCTTTCCTCCGGCGGCGCCAAGATCGTCGACATCGGCCGGCTTCGCGTCTTCCAGTCTGGGCTCCGGTGTTTTGCGCTCGGAGATCTTGCGCTGCTCGGCCCGCAGCCGCTCGGCCAGCGACAGCTTCCGCTGTCCACCGGTGTCCAAATCAGGCTCGAGGTCGGATTGCGCCGCGTCGCGCGCCTCGCCGCCCGTGGACATCTCCTTTGTATCGAGTGAAGCTGAAGTTTCGGTCTTGGCGTCGGCTGCCTCTCCGACAGGCGGCGACTTCGCTTGTTCCTGCGCCATCACGCGTCCCTCGCACAAACTAACCTTGAGAAAACTTGCGCCGCGCACTCATACACCGCCTGCAGCGGCGCGGGCGTCGTGCCGACGAGCATCCTTCCAGCTTGAATTTATACCGGAAGCGGCCCCGAAACGCATTTTCCCCCGCTCCCTTATCGTTAACGAATTTTTAGGCTTAAAAAAAGCTTATTCGCCAAATATGCTTTATGCGTGGCAAGTCATTCTTATTGCAGTCTAATTTGGACTGCGGTGAGGTCCGAGCGGACCTGTGCTTGGCTCTTTGGTTGCAAAAACGCGACACGGATACCATCGCACTGCATGGCTTGAGCGCCCGATTTCAAGACATTCCGCGGCCTTCCCATGCGTGGTGAGAACAAGGCGTGCCGGTGCGCCTTGAGGGAGCATGGGCAAGGTTCGGCCAAGACGAGGTGAAGTCGCCGCTTCAGGAAAACGGACCCTCTCCCAGTTCCGGAGGGGATGCAGTCTTGGATGGGCTTGGCCTGAGCGACGCTTGCGCGCAGCGGCGGGGAAGGCGCTGGAGTCTCATGCCCAATTGCACTATAGAGACGCGCCACGCACGGGGAGCGGCCCCGGTTCGCGCCGGCACCCTCGGGGGTGGATCTCTGCCGCCGCCCGTCTCCCAAGACTGGAAGAGAACGCAAGCGCGCCAATGCCATGGCCAGGATTACGTATATTTTGCACGACGGAACCGAGCACGTCGTCGACGCCGAGCCGGGCATGACGGTGATGGAAGCTGCGGTGAAGAATTCGATCCCCGGCATTGCGGCCGAATGCGGCGGCGCCTGCGCCTGCGCGACATGCCACGTTTATGTCGATGAGGCTTGGCGCGAACCGACCGGGGGTCCGGAACAGATGGAGGAAGACATGCTCGACTTCGCCTTCGACATCCGGCCGGAGAGTCGGCTGAGCTGTCAGATCAAGGTCACCGAAGCCCTTGACGGTCTTGTCGTCCGCATTCCCGAGAAGCAGATTTAGCCGATCATGACCGACACCGTAATCAAGACTGATGCTGTAATCATTGGCGGAGGCCCCGTCGGTCTTTTCGCCGTGTTCGAGCTTGGCCTTGTCGACATCAAGGCGCATGTCATCGACATACTCGATAGACCCGGTGGGCAATGCACCGAGCTCTACCCGGAGAAGCCGATCTACGACATTCCCGGCTTGACGGTGGTAACCGGGCAGGAGCTCACCGACAAGCTGATGGATCAGATCAAGCCGTTCGGCGCCGAGTTCCACTTCAATCAGAGGGTCGACACGCTGGAACGGCTCGACGACGGCGGCTACCGCGTGACCACGGATCTCGGCACCGCGATCGACGCCAAATTGGTGGTGATCGCCGCAGGCGGCGGCTCGTTCACGCCGAAGCGTCCGCCACTTCGGGGCATCGAAGCCTATGAAGGCAAATCGGTGTTTTATTCCGTGCGCAAGATGGAGAACTTCCGCGACCGCGACGTGCTCATCGTTGGCGGCGGCGACTCAGCCCTCGACTGGACCTTGAACCTGCAACCCGTGGCCAAATCCCTGACCCTGTTGCATCGCCGGGCGGAGTTCAGGGCGGCGCCGGCGTCGGTGCAGAAGATGCTGACGCTGGTGGAATCCGGCGATGTCACCTTCAAGCTCGGACAGGTGACAGAATTGCATGGGGAGGACGGTCAGCTTCGCGCGGTGACGGTGAAGGGTGCCGATGGCGTCATTTTCGAGCAGCCGGCCGAAGTTATGATGCCGTTTTTCGGTCTTACCATGAAGCTCGGACCCGTCGCCGATTGGAAACTGGACCTCAAGGACAGTCTCATCCCGGTCGACACCGAGAAGTTCGAGACGAGCGAGAAAGGCATTTTCGCCATCGGCGACATCAACACTTATCCGGGCAAGCTGAAACTCATTCTGTCGGGATTTCACGAGGCCGCGCTGATGGCGCAGCAAGCCCACAAATATGTCTATCCCGACAAGAAGCTAATCTTCCAATACACCACCTCCTCGACGAGCCTGCAGAAGAAGCTCGGCGTGAAGTAGCTGTCCTCGCAAGCCTCGACGTCAGGCGAGCGAACGATAGACCGTGATCGTGTAGGGGCTCAGCAATTTTGCTTGCAGACGCTCCGCTGGCGGCAGCTTCAATTCCTGGAACACGCCGGTCTTATGCATCATCTCGGCGGCGTCCATGTCGATCAGGATCATATAAAGCCGCCGCGGCTTCGCGTGATACGAGGCGACGATGCCTTGCAACACGTCAGCGAAGATTTCGGCCGAGAACGGATCGAAGAAATAATGGATGGTCTCGCCGTCCAGCGGCGTGATGTTGACCACATCGTCGAGCGCACATTCGACGTTGCGGCATCGCATGCGGCTCCGGGGAAACTGCGCGATGTTCATGGTCGCGTCGTCGTGTAGCTCCTCGGCGAACTCGATGCCGCCGATGGCGGCGAAAGGATACTGGGAGGCGAGCAGCAAAACACGCGCCTTGCCCGCGCCATGGTCGACGAAGTTGAGCGTAGGGATCTCCTCCTCAGGGACGGCCGCTAGCGCCCATTTGAACACATAATGAGGCGAGGGCTTGTAGTCATGGCCGCGTGCCCGGTTGTCGCCGCGCACGGTGAGACCGTCGAGCGAAACCTGGCCCTTGGTCGGGGCGAAGAACAAACGCTCGAACGCGTGGTCGAGCACATTCTCATGCAGCCAGATTAGGAAGCGCCGGTAATCCTGCGCGAGCCGTGCGGGTCTGGTGCGCTCGCGCAGCTTGGCGCCGGTCCGGCCAAGCTCCGGCAACACCGTCTCACGACCGATCTTCGCCGCCTTGGCCAAGCCCGTCTTGCTCGCGGTGGCCGCGCTTGCCGTCGCCTGCTTGGTGAGGTTTGCCGTCTTGTCAGCCAGCCCAGCGATGCGCTGAGCGACTTCGCCGTGCGCCACCTCGCGCTGAAGCTCGGCCGCTTTCGCCCACGCCTCACGGCTCGCCGTCATGGTGCTGGCGGTCGCTTGCTTCGTCTGGGCCAAAGCTGACTCGGCGAGATCGTGGAGGCGCCGCTCCGGCGTCGCGGCGTCCTCGGTCTCCGGCTTCGTTTCTTCGGCGTCGTGGGGCACGACAGACATGCGCAAGTCTTGCTCCCGTTTTGGGCAAACATTTAGGCAGCTACACCCACAGCGCAAGAGCTTTCTGATCTTGCGTTAACCCTAGCAGGGCCTTGCGGATAAACGGATGTGATATTCTAGTGATTCGCGTGGGGGAGAGGCACTCTTGCGCATTCGCCGGCACTCAACCCAACGCGGCGGGGGGATAAAGCGTGCAGGCCATCCATCACCAATCTGTTCGGCATGGCCTCATCGCCATGCTGCCGAGGTTGAAGCGCTTCGCCGATGTCCTCGTCGGCGAAAAGCGGGAAGGGAAGGCCCTTCTTCGCCGCGCGCTCAAGCGCATGCTTGCCGACCAGCAGCGCTACCAGTGGGGGACGCCGCTCGACCGCTGGGCCTTCACCGAGATCTACCGGCTCTGGCTGGGCGAGCTTCGCGATCACGCCGATCCGTTGCGTCAGGTCAAGCCAACCGACGCCGATTTCGAGCGGCTGTTCCGCTGGGATGAGGACTCCAACTTCGATGCACTGACCGCGAGCTTCCTCGGGCATCTGCCGCCACAGCAGCGCAGCACGCTGCTGCTCGTCTATGGCGAGGGCTTCGATCATGAGGATGCCGGCCGCGTGCTCGATTCAAGCCCGGACACGATCCAGGCGCGCCTGATCCGCGCTTGCGCCAGCCTTGCCGATCGCCTCGGCTCATCGGCGCAAGCGCCGGCGAGCCCCACGATCGAGACTCTCTACCCGGCCAAAGCAACGGGACAACCATGACCGAGCTCAGCGACGAACTGCTCGTGGCCTATGTCGACGGCCAACTCGCGCCAGAGCAGGCCCGCGGCGTCGATAAAGTGCTCGCCCAGGATGGAGTGATCGCCCAGCGCGTCGAAGCGCTGAAGCTGGCGCATGGCAGGCTCGAATGCGCCTTCGAAGCCATTCTTGCCGGCGAGGTCGGCGAGATCATGGCCACCACGCCAACCATGCCACTCCCCGTGGCTCGCCCGCGCGGGAACGGCCTCGTCAAAATCGGCGTTGCCACCGTGGTAACCGGGCTTGTGCTCTTCGCACTTGTGGCAGGCTATGGCTGGCCGCTCGGGCAACAGCCAGCGGCCGTGGCTCCGCCAGTGCCTCTATCGAAGCGGGTCGAGATGGAGCCGCCCAGCTGGCAGGAAGAAGTCCTGCGGGCCCAGGCGTTGCTCAGCCGCGCCAGCGTCGAGGTGGGCCTGGAGAGCCAAGACAATTTCGATCTCGTCGCGTTCCAGCTCGCCCAAGCCATCGGCCCGGCGGTAAAGCTCCCCAAGCTCCAGGCGCAAGGCCTCAAATTCATGCGCGCCCAGCTCTTGCGCTTCGACGGCAAGCCGCTCGCCCAGATGCTGTATCTCGGGGCCGAGAGGGCGCCGCTTGCGCTCTATGCCATGCGCGGCGGAGGAAAGACGGGGCCGCTGTTCAGGCGCGAGGGCGCCATCGGCTCGGTGTCCTGGAAGGATGACGGCATCGCCTATCTGCTTGCCGGAGAAGAAGACGAAGCGACGCTCCTTCGCCTGGCCGAGAAGATCAAGCACGAGCCTGCGGCCACCGAGCCAGCGCCTCCACGAAAACTATCGGACGTTTCGTCCGGAGCGGAATCAATCGGCCCCGGCGCGGCCGACCCGATGATCACCGGGTCGAACCCGACCGTGCCGTCGCCGTCTGCCGACTGAAATATTAGCGCGCGAGGCGCGCGGTCGGCGCGTAGTCCCCGGCAAGATAGCGTCTCAAATCGGCTCTGATCGCGTCGGTTCGCGCCTTGTTGCAATAGGTAGGATCTTCCTGGATCGTCTCCAGCACCGATTTGCGTGTGTAATCGTAAGCCTCCGACATTTTTTGCAGCTGATAGGGGTCGAGGCCCCGGCGGTTCTCGTCGGCCATGTAGTCGGCCTTGAGCCTCTCAGGGTCGAACATGAAGCCGCAATGAACCGCCCGCGCCGAGGTCCATGCCACCTGGATCGGCCTGGCAAGCGGATCGTCCGCCTTCACATAGCGAGCCGCCTTGTCGGTGGAGGCGCCGTCCTTGGCCGGGCCAGTCACTTGCCCAATCGTGCTGCAGCCGGGGAGCAAAGCGAGACTCACCGAGGTAGCGATGCACAGGAACAGCGCCAAGAGAAATCCGCGGGTCGGCATCACGACTCTTTCAGGCCCGAGGTTCGAAGGCGGTTGGGGCGATTGGCGGCTGCGATGGGCTCATGGCGGGCGCCATCTTAGCCGACCGGGGAACCGATGCTAGGGGACCTGAGAGCGCATAAGGGGGGCCAAAACAAGGAAAGGCGGAGCCGAAGCTCCGCCTCCCTGTTGCGATGTCGTCCTCACGCCCGTTCGGGACGATCGGTCGGCGCCGCGAGACCTTTCGGTCTCTGGATCACGCGCTCACCTTCATGGTTGCCCACAAAGCGGCAGGCGCAATCCCGGCCTAGGCCCATTATTTAGCGTCGCGTGGCTGCGACGCGGTGCCAACCTTGGCCAGGTTGGCACCGGGGATCAGCGGTTGAGCTTGCAGCTGAGTGAGCCCTATCGACCTCACCCCACGGCATTGCGGCGAACCCGACAGGCCGTGGCACACTCTGCTAGCTTACCCCTCCGCCTTCAGCCGCCCCTGGCGGGGGCGACACTGGGCTTGCCTTGCCCCTATGAGCTTCGGGACCATCTCTGGCGCCTTCGGGTTCTCCCTCCGGCACTTTCAGACCGCTCCTCCAGCGCTCTCGGGTCACCCCTTCGGTACCTTCGGATTGCTCCTCCGGCACGTTTCAGGTTGCCCCTTGGGCCCTTTCGGATCGTTCCTCCGGCGCGTTTCGGAAGTCTCCTCCAGCGCCTTCGACAACCCCTCAACTCACAGGACAATCCTACATGAGCGCGTGCCGGGCACGAGAGCCCGCGCATGATTATCCCCGATATCCACCGGGTCTGGGGCGCCGCGACGTCTAAAGCCGCCTCGTCAGCGTAGACCCGCAACCTCCGCCACAAGCTCGCGAAAGCGCGGGCGCGGGACGTCGATATAGGGGAGAGGGCGGCACACATCGATCGTAGCGAGACCGATCCTCGTGGTCAGCGCTCCATTGAAAAGCCCCTCGCCGAGGCGGGCGGACAGCTTGGCGGTAAGGCCGTGGCCCACCAGTTGGTGGATGACGTCGTCGCCGAGCGCGATGCCGCCGGTCAGAACAATATGGGTGACGACCATGCGCGCGAGCTTCAGGAGCGCCAGCGTCCCGGGGCGCGCGCCATAAAGCGTGGCGAGGCGGCGCAGCATGCGTAAATTCTCGCTGGCCACGAACAACATGTCGATCAGGGCCGCGGGGCTCACCGCGGTAACCACCGATACGCGCTTCGCCGAGGTCGCCACGATGCTCCTGGCAATTGGGTCGAGCGGGGCCACGAGGGTGCGCTCCGACAGCCGCAACAGCTCGCCGGCATCCATGATCTCGCCTTCGTGCTCCGCCAAGCGCGTCATGCCCCAAGCGAGGTCCTTTCGCCCGGCATAGAGGCGCTTCAGCCGGCTGACGACGTCGAGCGCGAGAGCCTTGTCGCCTTCCGCCGCGGCGCTGTCGGCCTCGTGTCGAAGTCGGCCAAGCCGCCCGAGCCGGGCCAGGCCCACCGCCTCGCGTAACACGATCATCAGCAGCGCCAAGCCGGCGAGCCCCAGCAATCCGATCGTGGCCCACCCGATCCAATCCTGCCGGGCCATCATCTCGCGCACGAAATCGTGCAGCCACATCGCCGAAGCGAGCCCGACGAGGGCGCCGATTGCGGTCAGAAGAATGCTGCCCCAACGCCAGCCGTGGCTGAGCGCGGGGAGGGCGCGAACGGTCGCCGGCAGCTGCGCCTCGTCGGTCGCGATCGCGGGCGGGGCGAGGGGGGTTTCGACGATCTCGACCTCCTCCAGCCGGAAGGAGGCGGGCTTGCGTGGCTTGGTCATGTGAGTCGGTCTCCAATCAGGGCCTGGAGCGCGCGGTCGAGGCGAATATTGGGAAAGGGCGCGAAGCCGCCGGAAGGCAGCGGCACCGGATCCGGCGGCCGGAAACGCACGAAGCGAACATCGTCGGCTTGCGCTTCCGGATGACGCAGCGCGGTTCTGGGATCGACGGGAAGATCGCCGGGAAAAATGGCGAAGGCTTCGTTGCCGTCGAAATGGCGGCGCCCAATGGTCTCGCCCGGGAGCGGATAGCCGACGATGCAAGGAAGCACCTCGCCGTTCCGCGTCGCTTTGCCCTCACGCGTGGCCCGGATGGCGGCAAGGGCCAGCGCCTTCACCTCAGCGCCGGCATATTTCGACCGCTCCATTGCCTGCTCGGTCAGCAATGCGAGGATCGCCTCGAGCCGGTCGTGACTCGTGTGGTGCAGATGGTCGGCCTTGGTCGCGGCCATGACGATACGGTCGATGCGTGGTGCGAACAGGCTCGACCATAGGCTGTTCGAACCGGTCCTGAAGCAGTCGAGAATCTCGGTCATGGCGCGTTCGAGGTCGGCGACCGCCGGGCGGCCGCCATTCAGCGCCACGAGCACGTCGACCAGCACGATCTGGCGATCGAGCCTGGCGAAATGATCACGAAAAAATGGGCGCACCACATGGGTCTTATAAGCCTCGTAGCGCCTGGCCATCATCGCCCATAGCGAGCCGCTCGGGAAACGCGCTGCATCCTTCGGCTCGAGCGGCGCGAAGGTGAGCGCGGGCGAGCCTTGGAGATCGCCGGGCATCAGGAACCGCCCCGGCGGCAGTGTCGACAGAGCGTGCGGATCGGCGCGTGTGTCGCGCAAATAGGATTTGAAGAGATCGGCAAGCAGCTGCGCCGCCGCCTCGTCCGCAGGCACGGACGGATCGGTCGCGGCGAGGGCCGCGTGCCAATCCTTGGCCGACGCCTTTCGCTCCTTGGACCGGCTCTGTTTCAGAGCCTGTTCGGACCAATCCCGGTAATCGAGCCCAAGCAGCGGCAGATCGAGCAGCCACTCACCCGGATAGTCGACAATATCGATGTTGAGGCGATGATAGCCGAGCCGCCGCTTCCAAAATCCTTGCGGCTCATATTCGAGCGCGATCCTGAGTTGGCTGATTCGCCGCGTGCTTTCCGGCCAGCGCGGCGGGCTCGCGGTAAGATCGGCTAGATGCCGCTCATAATCGAAACGGGGCACGTTGTCGTCGGGCTGCGGCTCCAGATAAGCGCGCACGACCCGCCCCTGCGCGACCGCATCGAAGAAGGGCATGCGTCCTTGCGCGATGAGATTATGCACGAGCGCGGTGATGAAAACCGTCTTGCCGGAGCGCGCCAATCCCGTGACGCCAAGCCTGACGGTGGGCTCGACCAGGCCGGCGGCGAAGTCGCCCACATTGCGGAAGGCGTCGACGGCGCCGTGGGTGATGCTGGAGATCGGCACGCCTTTGCATTGCTCCTTGCGCCGTGGCGCGAAAGCGCCTCTTAGCGCGGTGCGCGGTGCGACGAAAGGGCTCGTTTGCCCGGGCGATGCGGGGTCGCCGAGCCGTCAGGGCCGGCGGCGGGATTGCCGTCACGCCCATGTCATCAAGCTCTGACTCTCTGTCGCCGCGCGGCGCCGCCGCGGATCATTTGTCAAGAGCGTCTGTTACTTGACTTGGTCCTCGGCTTCCGTAAATACGGGGCAGCCCAGGTAGGGGGGTCGCGGTTCAACAATGGGCCGGCCTGTGGAAGCGGGGCCAATCGCCCGGAGAACCAATAGCATGCGTGTGACAGAGGCCTTCATGCCGGCCAAAAAGAAGCTACCCGAGGACTACCGGCCCTCTGACGACGAACCCTTCATGAGCGAGCGTCAGCGCGCTTATTTTCGGCGTAAGCTGCTCGCCTGGCGGGATGAGATCATGCGCTCGACCAAGGAGACGCTTCAGCATCTTCAGGACGAATCGGCGCAGCACGCCGATATCGCCGATCGGGCGACCACGGAGACCGAGCGGGCGCTCGAGCTTCGGGCTCGCGACCGCCAGCGCAAGCTGATCGCCAAGATCGATGCAGCGCTCGGACGCTTGGACGAGGGCACCTACGGCTATTGCGAGGAAACCGGTGAACCGATCAGCCTGAAACGGCTCGATGCGCGCCCGATCGCGACCTTGAGCGTCGAGGCCCAGGAGCGCCACGAGCGGCGCGAGCGCGTCTACCGCGACGAGTAGTCTCCGGTTGGCCGTCGGCTACCGATTTTCCCCATCCTCCTATGTTCGACCGCCGGGCTTTGGCTCGCCCGACCGCGGGCCGATCGGGAAGTCGACGATCGTGTCGGGATAGGGCTCGCCTCGAAGCGTGAAATGCCACCATTCCTTGTCGAAATTGTCGAAGCCATGCCGGCCCATGGCGTCGAGCAGTCTCCGGCGGTTGGAGCGCTGCTCCGGCGTAAGCCCTGGCGCCGCCGTGTTGGCCTTTACGTCGAAACAATCGAAGCCCGTGCCCATGTCGAGACTCGTATCGGCCTCGCGCTCGGCCCGATGGGCCGTGCAGGAGCCGAGGCTCTGCCAAACGGGTGCCGGCGCGGCGTTAGCGGCCGCGAGCGGAACCAGGGTAAGATCCATGGTGGCGCCACGAGAATGGCTTGAGAACGTGGCGATATAGCCCTCCGGAAACAGCATCGTCTTGGCGAGATTGGGATAGTGGACGGTCTTTGATGCGGGGTCGCTCGGCACCTTGGCCCAGGCGACGAAATCGGCCACGGCTTGCGCCGGGCGGTAGCAATCATAGACCTTCAGGCCGAGTTCTTGCCGCTTCAGATCGGCTTGCACCGAGGCCAGCGCGTCCGCCGCCCGCCTCACCAGCACGCATTCGGCCGCCTGGTAACCCGGGACCGGGTGGCCGGTGAAGTTGTCGGCGCCCGCATAGCGCATGTCCTGCCGAATGGTGGGGTCGACGTCGCGAAGATAGACGAAGCCCTCCGGCAGATTTCCGGCGCTTGCGGGCGTCGCCGCGAGACCGGCGCAGATGCACAGCACGAGACGGACCATGCGCAAGGCTAACGCGGCAATGGGGAAAGCACGCACAAAAAAACTCCCCGCTTTGGGCGGGGAGTGGAGTGTTTGGGGGACTGACATGACTGGCCGAAGCCAGTCGGTGTCGGACCATTAGCAGGGAACTACCGGCGTTCTCACGGCATGAGCGGCCAAAGCTACCGGCGTCGCCTCATCCACCTGCCACAACTACGCATGGCAACCGTAAGCTCGTGTGTCTTTTCTAACGCAACTCAGCCAGAGCGACAAGCAAAACCACTGTGACCCATTTGCTACAGTCAACCGTGAAATTGGCTTGAGGTCACACCCGAGATCAGGTTCGGTCGAAGTCCGGGGGCGGCCGCGGTTCGGTCCTGGCGATGACCACGTCTTCGAGCGGGGGCTCCAAATGCCTGCGCCCCTCGATCCCGGTCTCGATCAGCATGTCGACGGGACCGCCGGTCATAATCAGGTGCTCCACATCGTCGCGGCGGATCAGAATGAGCTTGCGCCGGCCATCGACGGACGCCGTCTCCACCACGCCAAGCCTGCGGTCGCGCCCGCGCAAGAAGCTGCTGCCGGCGCGCCCGCCGGTCATGACGAAGGTCTTGAATGCCCAGGCCGTAAGCGCGATGAGCGCGATCGCGAACAGGAAGGCGGCGACGGCGAGGACGATGCTGTCGATGTCGGTCATGGCAGGCATTGTTGAGGCCCCAAGGCCGCTGCGAGGCGGCGCCGCCACGCTTGCGGCGTGGCGTCTAATAAACCGTTAACCAAGGTGTCAATATGACGCGAAAGGCGATCCGGAGCCACGTGGCTTGGGCCATGATCCATGAACCGGAAAGGGAGAGTCCCGTCCGGAAAGCGAGGTCGAAATGGCCGGTTCTGTTACCCATCCGCAAGCGTCTCCTCTTGGCGCCGGACACAATGTGCGGCGCGAAGTAGAATCGAATCGGATAGCTTGCAGCCATGACCGACATCGACGCTCCGATGCGCTACGCCGAGTCCGCCGCCGATCGTACCGGCCGCGACGGAAGTGTGGGGCTCGTGGTCCTGCTGGCGCTGGCGCTGGCCGTTGCCGCCGTGGGCCTGGCCATGTTGTCGCGCGAATTGGCTGAGCCTTTCGTCCTCGCCATTCTTGCCTCCCTCGCCGTGGTCGGGGTGTTCTGCTTGTTCGCCGGCGCCGTCGGTATCCTGCATTTCGGCCAGCCGAGCGCGCGCAACGACGTGACCAAGGCCTTCGTCGACAATCTGCCGCAAGGCGCGCTCATCGCCGACGCCGCCGGACGCGTGGTCTACGCCAACGGGGCCTATCGAGACCTGCTCGGGCTTGAGCCCGATATGGTGCTGGTGGCGCCGGACCGCGCCTTTGCCGGCAATGCCTATCTCGCCGAGCAGATCTTCCGCCTATCGCGGGCGGCGCAGCAGGGCCGTGGCCTTAGAGAGGAATTCCGGCTGCCGCCTCCGGGAGAAGCCGAGAGCGACGCCGGCATTCGCCCGCGCTGGTTCCGCATCTCGGTCCAGCCCATGCCCGCCGATCCTTCCTCTGGACGCAAAGGCGGGCTCGTGGTGTGGCAGGTCGAGGAGACCACGGCCGACCGCGAACGGCAGGAGGCGGGATTTGAGAAAGTGCAGCAGGCGATCGCCTATCTTGACAATGCTCCTGCCGGCTTCTTCACCGCCGATGGCGAAGGCAACATCGGCTATCTGAATGCGACGCTCGCGCAGTGGCTCGGTGTCGATTTATCCGAGGTGGCGGGACGCCAGCTCCAGCTTTCCGAGATCATGTCGGAGGATGGCGCGGCGCTGGTGGCGCGGGCCGGCCGCGGCGCCGCCCAGGGCGTCACCCGCCGCTTCGACATCGATCTGGTCAAGACCGACGGCACGACGTTGCCGGTGCGCATCCTGCATTGCCTGCCGCCTTATGGCGGCAATGGCGGGCTTGCGCATGCGCTGGTGCTCAATCGCGCACCCGGAGAACCCGAGGAGGCCGCCGCGGCCGAGCTTCGCTTTGCCCGGCTGTTCAACATGGCCCCCATCGCCATCGCCACAGTCGACCGCGATGGCACCATCAGCACCACCAATGCCGCCTTTGTGCGGTTGTTCGGCCGGGCGGTCGACGGGGTGCCCGCGCGCAAGGTCAATCTGTCGGACCTTGCCGACGCGGAAGGTGGCGAGGCGCTGCGCCAAGCACTCGATGCGGTCATCGCCGGTCGAGGACTGATCGAGCCCCTCGATATCGCCTTCAAGGACGACAAGGACCGGAGTGGGCGCTTCTATCTGAGCCCCATCGAGCAGTCCGAGAGCGAGAACGAGGCGGCCATCGCCTACGCCATCGACACGACCGAGCAGCGCGCGCTCGAAATGCAGATCGCCCAGAGCCAGAAGATGCAGGCGGTCGGCCAGCTCGCCGGCGGCATTGCGCATGACTTCAACAATATGCTCACGGCGATCATCGGCTTCTCCGACTTTCTGCTGATGAACCATCGTCCGACCGACCCGGCCTTCCAGGACATCATGAATATCAAGCAGAACGCGAACCGCGCCGCCGGGCTCGTGCGCCAGCTGCTCGCCTTCTCGCGCCAGCAGACCTTGCGCCCGGAACGGCTCCAGCTCGGCGACGTGCTGTCGGAGCTCTCGATCCTGCTTGGTCGCCTGCTCGGTGAGAATATCGAGCTCAAGCTCGACAGCGCCACCGACATCTGGCCGGTCAGGGCCGATTTGCATCAATTCGAGCAGGTCATCATCAATCTTGCCGTCAACGCGCGCGACGCCATGCCCAAGGGCGGCAAGCTCGCGATCCGCACCGCCAATGTCACCGAGCGCGAGTCGCGCTTGCTCGGCCAGCATCTCCAACCGGGCGAGTATGTCCTGATCGAGGTCAGCGACACCGGCATGGGCATGACGCCGGAGGTGATGCAGAAGATCTTCGAGCCGTTCTTCTCGACCAAGGAGGTTGGGCGCGGTACGGGTCTTGGGCTCTCTACCGTCTATGGCATCGTCAAGCAGACCGGCGGCACCATCAACGCCGAGAGCGAGCCCGGCAAGGGCACGGTCATGCGCGCCTATCTGCCGCGTTATGTCGAGGTTGCCGGCGAGGTGGAGCAGCAGGCGCGCCGGGAACGCCGCGAGCAGCCGAAGGACCTCACCGGACACGGCACCGTGCTCCTCGTCGAGGACGAGGACGCCGTGCGGAGTTTCGCCGCCCGGGCGCTTGGGCAGCGAGGCTATCAGGTGCTCGAAGCCACGACCGGGACCGAGGCGCTGGAAGTGTTCTTGAGCCACCATGGCGAGGTCGACCTCGTGGTCAGCGACGTGGTGATGCCCGAGATGGACGGCCCGACCTTGATGAAGCATCTGCGCAGCGAGCGCCCGGATCTCAAGATCATCTTCATCTCCGGCTATGCCGAGGACGCCTTCAGGCGCAATCTGGCCGACAATGAAGAGTTCATGTTCCTGCAGAAGCCGTTCGATCTCAAAGAGCTGGCGGCAGCAGTAAAGGCCGCGCTACAGGGCTGATCCGAGGGCGCGCTTTGCCATCCAGGCGCGGAACGGCCAAAGGTCTTCCTTTCGTCTCCGATCACGGCTAACACCGCTTCCGAAACCCCCTGGCGTTACGGAGTTGATGGACGCGTGCCTGATTACGAAAAACACCCTTCAGACGACGATTCGGGCTTTCGCCGCAGGCAGATCAAAAAGCCCAAACTGCCAGCGCTCACCATTCACCGCTATGGCGGCAGGCTGATCTATTTCTGGTTCGGCATGCGCTTCGGCGCGCTGATGAAGCTGTTCAAGCGTGGCAATTTCAACTTCACCCTGAACTGCCTGCCAGACACGCTGCTCCTTCTGCTCTGGACGCCGGTGAATTCGCTGCTCTACTATATCTCGGAAGCGAAATACCGTCGCAAGGCCGAGGCCGTCCCGCTGGACCAGCCGCCGGTTTTCGTCATGGGCCATTGGCGCACCGGCACCACGCTGACGCACGACCTCTTCTCGCTCGATCCGAACCTCGCCTACCCCACCACCTACGAATGCTTCTTCCCGCATCATTTCCTCCTCACCGAGAGGACATTGCCCAAGGTGATGAAGGTGCTGTTGCCGGAAAAGCGCCCGCAGGACGACGTCCCCGTCGGCTTCGACCGGCCGCAGGAAGAAGAGTTCGGCATGATGATGCTGGGGGAGGGCACGCCCTACCTCACCCATGCCTGGCCGCGCTTCGGTCCCGCCGACAGCGACTATCTCGACTTCAAAGGCCTCTCCGCTGCCGCCAAGAAGAAATGGGCGGACGCCTATCTTTGGTTCTACAAGCGGCTCGCGCTGAAGCACGGCGGCAAGAAGCTGGTGATGAAATCGCCGGCCAATGCCGCGCGCCTCAAGTTGCTGACCGAGCTCTTTCCGCAAGCGCGCTTCGTTTATATCGCGCGGAACCCGCTCGCGGTGTTTCCCTCCACGGTGAAGCTGTGGCGCGCGCTCTACTCGACCCAAGGCTTGCACAACCCGCCTCATCTCGACAGCTGGCTCGACGACTATGTGCTCGACATGTTCGTGCGCCTCACCGAGGACTATGAGGAAGACAAGCACCTCATCCCCAAGGACCGTCTGGTCGAACTCCGCTACGAGGATCTGGTCAAGGATCCGATCGCGACCATGCGCGACATTTATGCCCGACTTGGGATCGGCGATTTTGCCGCCGCGGAGGCTCCGATGCGCGCCTATCTCGACGCGCAAAAGGAACACCGCGTATCGGAATATGAGCTGCCGCCGGAGCTGAAGCGGAAAGTCATCGAGCGCCTCGGCCCCTATATCGACCGCTTCGACTATCGCGAGGCGGTCATGCGCGGATCGCGCGCCGCCGCCGCGCAGCCGGTCGCCCAGCTCGGATGATGGCGGGGCTATCCGCCCCCGGTCCATGGCCGAGGTGAAACGCCGGTTTGCCGACACTATCGGGGAGATGGGTAGCGTCCTCTAACCGAAACGAAAGGACGAGAAATGAGCGCAGATCCGGTTGCACAGCTGTTCAAAGATCCTCGCTTCAAGGGCCACCCAATCACTTGGGAGGTCACCCCGGAGGAATATAATGCCATCCGGCGGGCGTGGCTGACCCACGTTCAGGCCGAGGAGGTGCTGTTCAAGCCGTTCACCGAGGATCAGTTCAAGGCGCAGATGGAGATCATGCTCAGCGTCTTCACCGACGACTGCGTGATGGAGCTGGTCTCAGGGGGCGAACGTTGGCAGGGCCACGAGCAAGCTACGGCCTTCTACCGCGTGTTGCTGAGCTCGCTGGTGGAGACCGAGTGGGTGCCGCAGGCCTTGGTCATCGGTCCCCAAGGCGTCCTCGACGTGGTCGATATGACGGGGAAGCTGGTCAAGCCCTTCGCCGGCCTGAACGAGGTCGGGGCCAAGGTGCACCTGCGATGGGTGATTTATTTTCCCTGGGTGCCGGAGGAGGGCAAATTCAGGGGTGAGCTGATCTATGCCATCAACCGCTTGTAGACTTGCGCTCAAACAAGCGAGCGGATAACGCCCGGAATTAGAATCGGCCCGTTAGCCATATCCGCTGCGTCCGTTCTTCGCTATGCTTGGCGGCGGAAGGTGAGAGCCGTGATATCGCACTTCACTGTAGGCCTGACGGTCCAAGGCAAAGCCGACCGCGTCGCCGTCGATGCGGAGGATGCGCTGATCGCCGCGCTCAAGGTCAAGGCCGAGCGCCCCGACGCCACCATCACCTATGTGCGCCGACAGAACCGCCGCGGCGACGCCCGCCATCCAGCTCACAGGCTCTCCCGCTAACCTCGCCGAGGGGGTCGTGCGCCCCCATTCCATTAGAAAGAACATATTGCGAACGGAGAACAAAGCATGTACATTGCCGGATCGCGTTTGGGAAGTGGCCAGGGCGCGAGGCAAAGCCAGTTTGCCAGCATCGGCGGGCCTATGAAATAAGGGAGAATCGGCCATGTTGAATACGAGCCTTCGTGTCGTCGAGGGAGGACAGATGGACAGAGAAAAGGCGCTCGAGGCTGCGATCTCGCAGATCGAGCGGAATTGCGGCAAGGGCTCCATCATGCGTCTCGGCCAGAACGAGAAGGCGGTGGAGGTCGAGGCCATTTCCACCGGCTCGCTCGGACTCGACATCGCGCTCGGCATCGGCGGGCTTCCACGCGGCCGCGTCGTCGAGATTTACGGACCAGAATCCTCCGGCAAGACCACGCTCGCGCTGCATGTCGTGGCCGAAGCGCAGAAGCGTGGCGGCATTTGCGGCTTCATCGACGCCGAGCACGCGCTCGACACCATCTATGCGCGGAAACTCGGGGTCGATCTCGAAAACCTCCTGATCTCTCAGCCTGACACCGGCGAGCAGGCGCTCGAGATCACCGACACGCTTGTGCGCTCCGGCGCCATCGACGTGCTCGTGGTCGATTCGGTCGCGGCGCTGACGCCAAAGGCCGAGCTCGAAGGCGAGATGGGCGATATGCAAATGGGTAGCCAGGCGCGGCTGATGAGCCAGGCCTTGCGCAAGCTCACCGGCTCGATCTCGAAGTCCCGCTGCATGGTGATCTTCATCAACCAGATCCGCATGAAGATCGGCGTGATGTTCGGCTCGCCGGAAACCACGAGCGGCGGCAACGCGCTGAAATTCTATGCCTCCGTGCGGCTCGACATTCGCCGCATCGGCGCCATCAAGGAGCGCGAGGAGGTGGTCGGCAACCAGACCCGCGTCAAGGTGGTGAAGAACAAGGTGGCGCCGCCCTTCAAGCAGGTCGAATTCGACATCATGTATGGCGAGGGCATTTCCAAGACGGGCGAGCTTGTCGATCTTGGGGTCAAAGCCGGCATGGTGGAGAAGTCAGGCTCCTGGTTCTCCTTCGACTCGGAGCGCATCGGTCAGGGCCGCGAAAACGCCAAGACCTATCTCAAGGAGCACCCGGAGATGGCCGAGAAGATCGAACGCGCAATTCGCCAAAATGCCGGCCTGATCGCCGCCCAGATTCTGGAAGGCACGAGCGAGACCGCGAGCGATGACGACGAGAATGGGTCGGGCTTCGCCGAGGACGGGACCGTGGCGCCCTTGACCGGCGGCGCTGCCGCAAGGCGGGGCAGGCGGGGGTAAGACGGTCTTGCGTCTCTAAGCCTCGTCATGCCCGGCCTCGTGCCGGGCATCCACGTGGTTTTTGAGCCGGCTGTTCAACCGACGCGCCGATTGTTGGGTCTCTAAGCCAAGCCCGATGAAGTTGCTGGCCGGGACGGCGCCCGGCCATGTCAAGCAAGGCTCAAATACTTCCGTCTGCCAGTCCTGACGCTGGACAGTCTTCACTCCTCCCACTATGTCTTGATCCGATCCTGACGCCCGCTTCTTGGTCCGGGAGCGGCGCCTTTGGCGCTCAAGCTTTTGGCGCTTGGTCCTTCGGCGCTCGGTGGGCCCGAATCGGCTAGGGTTCGTATCGCTCGGATCGGAGGCCTTGCCGCTTCGCCGCTATGACCTCCACCAAAACCACAAGCACCAAGCCAGCCAAGGTCACGTGCCCAGCCGCGGCCCACAAGAGAACCCGTCAGACCATAATGAACGATAAAGCCGTCAACGACACCAGTGTCAGCCACACGCAGCTGAAGGATCATGGCACGAACGGGCTTCGTTCAGGCTTCCTCGATTTCTTCGCGCGGAACGAGCACGAGATCCTGCCGTCGAGCCCGCTCGTGCCGCGCCACGATCCGACGCTGATGTTCACCAATGCCGGCATGGTCCAGTTCAAGAACGTTTTGACCGGGGCGGAGCGCCCGAGTTTTCCGCGGGTGGCGACGGCGCAGAAATGCGTTCGCGCCGGCGGCAAGCATAACGACCTCGACAATGTCGGTTACACCGCGCGCCACCACACCTTCTTTGAGATGCTCGGCAATTTCTCCTTCGGCGATTATTTCAAGGAGCGCGCGATCCTCCTCGCCTGGGAGCTGCTGACCCGCGATCTGGGGCTCGACAAGGACCGCCTCCTGATCACCGTCTTCGCCGCCGACGACGACGCGGCGGCGCTGTGGCGGAAGATCGCCGGCCTCTCCGACGACAAGATCATCCGCATCGCGAGTGCGGATAATTTCTGGTCCATGGGCGAGCTCGGTCCCTGCGGTCCGAGTTCGGAGATCTTCTATGATCATGGACCCGAGCTGAAAGGCGGCCCTCCCGGCAGCCCCGATGCGGATGGCGACCGCTTCGTCGAGATCTGGAATCTGGTCTTCATGCAATATGACCAGCAGCCCGGCGGCAAGCGGGTGCCGCTTCCGCTCCCTTCCATTGACACCGGCATGGGGCTCGAGCGCATCGCCGCGGTGCTGCAAGGAACCCACGACAATTACGAGATCGACCTGTTCAAGACGCTGATCGCGGCGTCGGTCGATCTGACTGGCGTTCCGGCCAAGGGCGAGGCCAAGCCCAGCCACCGCGTCATCGCCGATCATCTGCGCGCCGCCACCTTCCTCATTGCCGATGGCGTGCTGCCTTCGAACGAGGGCAGGGGCTATGTCCTTCGCCGCATCATGCGTCGCGCCATGCGTCACGCCAATCTGCTGGGTGCGGCCGAGCCGCTGCTCTACCGGCTGGTGCCCACGCTAGTGGGCGAGATGGGCCGCGCCTATCCGGAGATCGAGCGCGGTCAGAGCCTCATCGTCGAGACGCTGAAGCTCGAGGAGACCCGCTTCCGCGATACGCTCGACCGGGGCTTGGGGCTCCTCGACGAGGCGGCCAAGGATTTGAAGCGGGGCGCCATGCTCCCGGGCGAGATCGCCTTCAAGCTCTACGACACCTATGGCTTTCCTTATGACCTCACCGAGGACGCGCTGAAGCCCCGCGGCGTCAGCGTCGACGCCGAGGGCTTCGCCGCCGCGATGGAGCGCCAGCGCGCCGAGGCGCGGAAGTCGTGGGCCGGTTCGGGCGAGGCCGCAACCGAGACCCTGTGGTTCGAGCTGAAGGAGGAGCTGGGGGCGACCGAGTTCCTCGGCTACGAATCCGAGTCCTCATCCGGCAAGATCGTGGCGCTGGTGGCGGACGGCAAGCACGTGCCCGAGCTGAAGGCCGGGATGCACGGCGCGGTCATCGTCAATCAGACGCCCTTTTATGCCGAATCCGGTGGCCAGATCGGGGATCGGGGGCAAATCTCGAGCCCCACCAGCGCGCGTTTCGCGGTCGAGGACACCCAGAAGAAGCTTCACGGCCTATTCGTCCATATGGGAGTGCTGGAGAGCGGCACGCTCAAGCTTGGCGAGGTGGTCGAGCTCGACGTCGATCATGGCCGCCGCACCGCGATCCGCGCCAACCATTCCGCCACCCATCTCCTGCACGAAGCGCTGCGTGAGGTGCTAGGCGAGCATGTGGCGCAGAAGGGCTCCCTGGTCGAACCCGGCCGGTTGCGCTTCGACTTCTCCCAGCCACGCCCCGTGACCGCGGCCGAGCTCCGCGCCGTCGAGGACCGCGCCAACGACATCATCCGGCAAAACGCGGCGGTGGAGACGCATCTGATGCGCCCCGACGAGGCGATCGAGAAGGGGGCGCTGGCGCTGTTCGGCGAGAAATATGGCGACGAGGTTCGCGTCGTCAGCATGGGCACGAGCGAGACGAGCCCCAAGGCCGACCACGCTTACTCCGTGGAGCTGTGCGGCGGCACGCATGTGAAGCGCACGGGCGATATCGGCCTGCTCAAGATCGTGAGCGAGAGCGCGGTCGCCTCGGGCGTGCGCCGCGTCGAGGCGCTGACGGGCGCGGGCGCCCGCGACTATCTCGCGACTCAGGACGCGCGCGTGCGTGAGGCGGCGGAGCTGTTGAAGGTAGCGCCGGACGAGATGGTCGAGCGCCTGGCCGTGGTGCTGGACGAGCGGCGCAAGCTCGAGCGGGCGCTGGCGGAGGCGAAGCGCGAGCTTGCCCTCGGTGGCGGAGGTTCTGGCGACACCGCCTCGGCCATTCGCGATCTCGGGCCGGTCAAGCTTTTCGCCCGCACGCTGCAAGACGTCGCCCCAAAAGACCTCAGGGGCCTTGTCGACGACGCCAAGCAGCAATTGGGCTCGGGCATCGTCGCCATCATCGGCGTGTCGGATGAAGGCAAGGCGGGGCTTGTCGTCGGCGTCACCGACGACCTGACCTCGACCTATAATGCCGTCGAACTTGCGCGCGCTGGCGCCGCGGCGCTGGGCGGCAAGGGCGGGGGCGGGCGCCCCGATTTGGCTCAAGCCGGAGGTCCTGACGGCGCCAACGCCGCCGCGCTCGACGCCATTGCCGCCCGGATCACGGCCGGGAGCGCCGAAGCAGGCTCGCCGCAACGGGCCGGAACCGCCTGACCATGGGTTTTAAGACCGCCTGGCGACGCTGGCGGGTCGAAGTCCACGACGTCCTCGAAGTGGGCGGCGAAGCCTATCCAATGGGCCGCGTCGTCAATGTCTCCCTCGTCATTCTGATTATTGCTAACGGCCTCGCCTTTGCCGCCGAGACGGTCAACTCGGTCTATGCGCGCTATGGGCCTGAATTCGAGGCTTTCAACACCTTTTCGGTGATGGTGTTCACCGTCGAATATGTGCTGCGGGTGTGGAGCTCGGTTGAGATCCCGCTGCCGCAGCGCCTGCCGCATTGGCGGGCGCGGCTGAAATTTATGCTCCGGCCGATGATGATCATCGACCTGCTCGCCTTTCTGCCCTGGTATCTCTATCAATTCGTGCCGGTCGATCTCCGGGCCTTGCGCATCCTGCGTCTGTTCCGGCTGCTCAAGCTCCTGCGCTATTCACCCGCGCTGCAGACCTTACAGCGCGTCATGGCCAATGAATATCGCGCGCTGCTCGGCTCTCTGCTGGTGATGATGGTGCTGCTGCTCTTCGCCGCCTCCATCGTCTATTTCCTGGAGCGCGACGCCCAGCCCGACAAATTCGGCTCGATCCCTGCCGCGGCGTGGTGGGCTCTCGCCACCCTCACCACCATCGGTTACGGCGACATCGTGCCGGTCACGCCTCTCGGCAAGGTATTCGGGAGTGTGGTCATGCTGATCGGCCTCGGCATGTTCGCTCTTCCCATCGCCATCCTCTCCGCCGGGTTCAGTCAGGAATCGGCGCGCCATGAGTTCGTGGTGACTTGGAGCATGGTCGCCCGCGTGCCGCTATTCAGCACGCTCGACGCGAGCGAGGTTGGCGAAGTCACCAAGCTGCTCTACACGCGCCTGTTTCAACCCGGCGCCACCATCGTGTCGGCAGGCGATGCGGGCGGCGAGATGTATTTGATCGGCAGCGGGGAGGCCACGGTGCGCAAGCCCGCGGACCGAAAGGTCAGATTGGGGGAGGGCGACTTCTTCGGCGAGATGGCGCTGCTCGAACGACGGCGGCACAAGTACGACGTCGTCGCCGATACCGTCTGCCGCGTGTATGTGCTTGATGGCGAGGGACTGGCGCGCTTGGGCCGGCGGCATCCGGAGATCGTCCGCCACATCGAGGCCGTGGCCAAGGAGCGCCAGCGCGAGAACGAGAAGGAGATGCGCGAGGCTAAGGGGCCGCGCAAGCGTTCGACCGCCCCAAAGAAGGCCGGCGGCAGCGAAACCGGATAGGGATCCAAATCTAGGCCGCGGCGCGATCCATCACCGCTTGCCGCAGACGCTCATCGATCTTGTCGAGGAAGCCGGTGGTCGAGAGCCAGGCCTGCTCGGCGCCGACGAGAAGCGCCAGATCCTTGGTCATAAACCCGGCCTCGATGGTGCCGACCACCACCTTCTCCAGCGTCTCGGCGAAACGGGCGAGTTCGGCATTGTCGTCGAGCTTGGCGCGATGCTTGAGCCCGCCGGTCCAGGCGAAGACCGAGGCGGTGGAGTTGGTTGAGGTCTCGCGCCCCTGCTCATGCTGCCGGTAATGGCGCGTGACCGTGCCATGGGCGGCCTCGGACAGGACCGTGCGGCCGTCCGGGGTCATCAGCACGCTCGTCATCAGCCCCAGCGAGCCAAAGCCTTGCGCCACGGTGTCGGACTGCACGTCGCCGTCATAGTTCTTGCAAGCCCAGACATAACCGCCCGACCATTTCAACGACGCGGCGACCATATCGTCGATCAGGCGATGCTCGTAGGTCAGGCCTCGCGCCTCGAACGCCTCGCGGAACTCCGCCGCGTAAATCTCGGCGAAGATGTCCTTGAAGCGCCCGTCATAGGCCTTGAGGATGGTGTTCTTGGTCGAGAGATAGACCGGGTACTTCCGGGCGAGGCCGAAGTTAAGCGAGGCGCGGGCGAAGTCGCGGATCGAATCGTCGAGGTTGTACATCGCCATGGCGATGCCCGAGCCGGGGAAGTCGTAGACATCGTGCTCGATCACCGTGCCGTCGTCGCCGACGAATTTGATGGTGAGCCTGCCCTTGCCGGGGACCCTGAAATCGGTGGCGCGGTACTGGTCGCCGAAGGCGTGGCGGCCGACGACGATCGGCTTGGTCCAGCCCGGCACCAGGCGCGGCACGTTCCGGCAGATGATCGGCTCGCGGAAGATGACGCCGCCGAGGATGTTGCGGATCGTGCCGTTCGGCGACTTCCACATCTTCTTGAGGCCGAATTCCTCGACGCGCGCCTCGTCCGGCGTGATCGTCGCGCACTTGACCCCGACGCCGACCCGCTTGATCGCCTCGGCCGCCTCGACCGTCACCTTGTCCGCGGTCGCGTCGCGGTTCTCGACGCCGAGGTCGAAATAGAGGAGGTCGAGGTCGAGATACGGGAAGATCAGCTTCTCCTTGATCAGGCGCCAGATGATCCGGGTCATCTCGTCGCCGTCGATGTCGACGACCGGGTTGGCAACCTTGATCTTGGCCATGGCGCGCGCTCTCGTTCTCTCTGTCGCTTGGGTGGGGGCGGGCACGGCCGGGCGGCCGCGCGGAAGGGCTGCCGCCCTATAGCACTCGCGCCGGGGGGAGGAAAGAAGCGGCCGGCCGAGGGACCGGACGGCCGCCTTGGTGGGCGTCGATCAGGCGATCGACAGAACCACTTCGCCCGACACGGGATCGGTGACGCCGAGGCCGCCGCCGAGATCCTCGAGGAGATGGCGACCCTTGTCGAGGTTGCCGATCATCTCCGCGCGCGCCGCGGCAATGGCTGCCATGGAGTCCCATTCGCCGACGACGCAGTACGTGCCGTCCCCGGTCTTGATTAGTTCGAGCTTGCGTGAGCCGGCCGGGCGAGCCGTGCTCTTCCAGAAGTCCAGCATCTCCGCGTCCTTGCCGGGCTTCACCTTGATGCGCACCACGTTGTAGGCGGTCATCGCTTCCTCCGCTTCGGCTGAGCCGGAGGCCGGTCGGTATCGCCGGCCTCGCCGGTTACGCGACTGCTGCGCTGGCGTTGCGACGGTCGCGGCGCTCTATGGCCTTGCGTCCGTCGCCAGCCGCCCGCGCATCCTAGCGCTTTGCCGGGCAGCGCGGGCGGAAATGCGTGCCGCTCACTGCCCGGAATAGAGTGGGCCCAGTTCGGCCTTGTACGTGTCGAGATCGACCTGAAGCCCGTTGAAGTTGGTGCTCCAGAACCGCGTCATGGCGGCGACGCCGACCGCCTCGCCGATTTCCTCGTCGGTGGCGCCTGCGGCCTTCGCACCCATCGTGTCGGCCCAGACGCAATACTGGCATGGGATCTGGGCGGCGACGGCAAGCGAGATTAGATACTTGGTCTTGGCCGGCAACGCGGTGTCTCCCACCTCGAGATGGGTGTAGCCGGCGAGTCCGATCGGCAGGGTCGCCTTCGGCATCTGCGTGAGGAACGCCGGCACGAAGCCGAGCATCTCGGCGACGCCCGCCAGGATCCCCTCCTTCGTGGCATCCTCCGCCGCAGTGGCGACGGTGGCCGGGGCAAGCAGAGCGCTCGCGGCGATGGCCGCGGCGATTGCCAGGGGCGCGGCTTGGCGGCTGGTCTTGGTGAACATTGGACGGCTCTCCTTCAGAGTGTTACCTTACGATGTAAGGCGATGCCTGTAGTTAGACTTATGGCGTAAGGCACGTCAAGCCTTACGATGTAAGACTGTGAAGGAGGTCACATGGCGCGATCGAGGAGCCGGCGGCAGGGCGAGACGCTGTCCACCCGGAGGATCGAGGAGGCGGCGCTCGATCTGATCGAGCGCGAAGGGCTCGAGGCGTTCTCGACCCGGAAGCTCGCGGCCGAGCTCGGCTGCGAGGCGATGAGCATCTACCACTACTATGCGGGCAAGGCGCATCTCCTCGACGCCGTCTTCGACCGGGTCGTGGACGGCCTGCCGCCCGACGACCCGGCACGGCCCTGGCGCGATCGCGTCGAGACGCTGGTATTCGCCTATCGCGAGATGGCGCACCGATACCCGCGCTTCTTCCCGTTCATTGCGCTGCACCGCCACAACACCCGCGCCGGCCTCGCCTGGCTGGAGCGGGTGCTGGGCGTGTTCAGCGACGCCGGCCTCGACACGGAGACGGCGGCGCGGTTCTTCCGGCTCGTCGGGTACTACGTGATCGGGGCCGCGCTCGACGAGACGTCAGGGTATGCCAGGGGCAACAGCGCGGCCGAGCCGGTTCCCGACCCGGAGATCGAAACGGACTATCCGCTGGTGACCGCGGTCAACCGCTACTTCCGGCCCGCCGAGCATGATGCGACGTTCAGGCTCGGGCTCGACATCCTTCTCGATCGTTTCGAGTCGATGGCCGCGAGCGCGCGGAATGCGGGGAGCGGGACGCGACCCCGCTCCCCGGAGACAGGCGGTACCCCTAGACGCGCTTCGCCGCGAGCGAGAGCATGACGTAGCTCCAGCCGCTGAAGATCAGCGAGATGCCGACCAGATAGCCGAGCGCATAGGCCGTCGAGACCGGCCACTGGATCAGAACGATCAGGCCGACGATCGCCGACAGCACGCCTGCCGTCAGAATCCAGCCCCAGCCGCCATGCGGCCGCATCTGGAAGCCGAGGATCACCTGGAAGATGCCCTTCACCAGGACCACCGCGCCGACCACGAGCGTCAGCGACAGCGCGCCCACCACCGGGTCGATCCAGGTGGCGATGCCGCCGACGAGCAGGATGATGCCGATCAGCAGTTCCCAGATGAAGCCGCTCCAGCTCTTGGTGCTGAAGGCCTGGAGAATCTGCATGATGCCGAGCCAGACGAGCACGATCGAGAAGATGATCGTCACGGTCAGGCCGGCAACGAACGGCGCGGCGATGGCGAAGATGCCGCCGAGTATGAAGATGATGCCGAGCGCCAGGAACCAGCCCCAGTGCTCGCGGATGCTCGATATGGCGTTGAGTCTCAGTAGCGCGTCAGTCATTTGCCCCTCCTCACGCGTTTGGTTAGCCCGCGCACAATACTCCGAATCGCTGCGCCGCCCACTGCCCCGCTTGCGGGGAGATCAGGCGAGGAGGGCCGTGGCGAGGCCGACCGGAATCCACTGGACGATGGTGAAGGCGGTCTCGATGGCGATGAAGCCGGGGATCGACGTCATCGGGTTCTTCGCTGCCGCGGCGAGCGTCCCGAAACTCCAGGAGAGCAGCCCGGCGAAGGCCGCGTAGGCGAAACCCTTGCCGAACCACCCGGTGTCGAGCGGCGCGATCATCGCCGCATAGATGGCGCCGAAGAGGAGGCCCTGGACGACCATCGCTGCGAGGCCTAGCGGCGGGACGACACGCTCGCGGTAGATCCGGAGCGCGGCGTAGCGTTCGCGGAACAGGGTGAGGTGCCAGAGGTAGCCGAGCGGAAACGTCAGCACCAGGTAGATTGCCGCGGCACGCGCGATTGTCCCGGTCATGTCACCCTGCCATCCGACGCGAGCTTCCCCGCCGTCTTCGCCTTGGCCGGCAGCGTGCCGACGAAATCGAGCGCGCGCGCGAGCCACGCCTTGAGGTCCCGGGCGCTGGCGACGCCCTCTGGCGCGACGACGACGAAGCCCGGCATCTCCCGGTCCCCCTGCCGCATCGGCGCGGCGTGCGGCCGGGCGAGCGCTGCCGCATAGCCATCCTTGCCGGTCCGCACCATCAGGCCGCGCGGCGAGGCGCAGACCAGCATGTTGCCGGCGAGCATGAAGCAGACGCCGCCGAACATCTTCTGCTCGGTGAATTGCTGGGCGCCGAGCGCGCCGCGCACGCGGACGATCAGATC
>JBBQKN010000006.1:0-104495 GCA_038326945.1 Hyphomicrobiales bacterium | reverse complement strand
ATATTGAAGAGCGAGGTCGCCCGGCGACCACGCATCGGCGCGGGCGAGGGAGAACATAATATAGATGTCAGCCGTCCACGGGCCGATGCCCTTGATCGCCGTGAGCCGCGCATGAATGACTTCATCCGGCGCGCGGGTGAGGGCGCCGAGATTGAGCGTGCCGCTTGCGACCGCGGTGGCGAGCCCCGCTTCTTTCAGGGCTTCCTCCGGCACGGCAAGCAGGGTCTCCGGCGTGAAGGGCTGCAAGGGTGGTGCTGACAAAGCAAATTAACTGAACTCGAAGCCTCATTGCGACATTCCAGCGTCGGTAGCGGCCGCTACAACTGCCCTCTTTACGGGCGCGCATAAACAAGGCATTGTGACCCAAAGTTGTGGTGGGGTTTGGTGTCATGTTGTATTGGCTTGCCCCTGCTGCCGCCTCCGGTTGTGCGCCCCCTCCCTTGCTGGATTCTCGGAGGTCGATGAGGGCCTCATTCCTTTGCGGTCGACGCAATGGAACACAACGGCTGTTCGGGCCTTCTCAAAAGCGCAAAGCGGCCACGCCTCTGGTGTTTTCTAAAGACTTAACCTGTGCGCCTCATAATAAAAAGAGTCCAGGACAATTGTATAGATAAGAATATCTCCCGTTTAGAATCCGATTTCCAAGGGTTTGGCAATGCGGGTACTAAGAGGAGACTAAAAATGCGGATTTTCATTCTGACTGCCTTATTGGTAATTGGCCCCTGGCTCGGTACTGCAGTTGCACAGCAGAATAACCAGCCCACGACTACAACTACCCGCCACGGAAACGTAAACAATCAATTCAATAGAACTTTTGGACCTCCGGGCAACTCGACCCAAACCATCAATCGCCCGGATGGTTCACGACTAGAGCGCGGTCCTGACGGCAGGATCACCCAATACGGTCCTGATGGGCAAAGGGTTACCAGGAAGGTATGTTCGACGAACGCCAACGGCATGAATCCCAGGTGCTATTACGAGTAGGGAGGAAAAAGAAAATGCGAACTCTGATAATTTTTCTGACCATGTTGCTAATTCCCACAGTAGTCTGTGTATATAAAAAAGGTTCACGATCTTCTCCCCACCGCCAAACCTTACTCCCGTGTTTGGAGTAAAGATTTCCACCTCGTGCTAGAGTGTAAGAGTGGAGGTGTCTGGTGTGGAGGTGTTTGCTGCTCTTCTGGGCAGAAATGTTGCGGCCCTTCTCCAACATCTAAGTATTGTGCCACAAAATGCGATCCAGACCTTTAGGAGGTATCAATCAATGAGGAGCATCGTATTTTTGTTTGCGTGTTTATTGCTCTTAGCGACCTCGGCCTTGGCTGACAGTGACACTGCCAATGGCCCAAGTCCTCAACAACCTGCTAACGGGTCCAGCAACAATACAAGTGGAACAACGTACACCCCGGTTTACACTGCTCCGGGCGGCACCAGTTTCGGGGCCACATCAACGCCGAACGGGGGCACGCCAAGCACTCCACCTAGCAGCACTTACGGCGTGGGTGTTTCGATTCCCATACCGGAGTCAAAGTAAGGGCAGAGTTTTGGCCGGCTGAAATAGCAACGCTAATCCGCGCGGCGGCGGAATTAGCCTTGATGCGAATAACGGCCGCCCCTTCTGTGGAGTTCAGGTGCTGGCGCGTTGATTGTGCCTCTCTCTCCTAGAGTGTCGAATTTCTCGGAGGAACAGGCGGAAGAGTTGGCACCGGAATTGGCACCGGAAGCCTGACGAAAGTCGGCGATAGGGCGTGAAATAGGCGCGCCTCGACAATCCAAAAATGCTGAAAATCCGAACTCCCGGTGACTGCCGGGGGTAGGCGGCGACGTTTCACCTTAGTTAAGTGGTTTCTGGGAAGCTCACCCGGGGTGGGAACAGATGACCGGATTCATGCAAGCTGAAGACGTCAAGCCGAAGGATCTCTTTGGGCAGATCCAAAGCCTGGTCGAGGCCCTATCGGCCGAGTATCAGGCACGACAGCGAGCGGAGGCGGCCGACAGGGCCAAATCCGAATTGCTCGCTGTTGTCAGTCATGAGCTCCGCACCCCCATGGGCGCCGTGATCTCCATGTCGGAGCTGCTCCTCGGCAGCTCCCTCGACGACACCCAGCGCCTCTACGCCGAAACCATGCAGCAATCGGCCCGCAGCCTCTTGACGGTGCTCAACGACCTGCTCGATTTCTCCAAGCTCGAGGCCGGCCAGTTCCAGCTCGAGCGAGAGGGCTTCGACCTGTGGGGCCTGGTGAAGGGTGTCGGGAACGAATTGCAGGCGCGCGCCGGCGAGAAGGGCCTGGCGGGCGGCGCCCATATCGGCATGAGCTGCCCGCGCTTCGTCAAGGGAGACGCGGGGCGCCTTCGCCAGATCCTCGGCAATTTAGTCGACAACGCCATCAAATTCACGGCCGAAGGCTCGGTGCACCTCCATCTGAATGGGGTCGAGGCTGACGGCCGTCTCACGCTCCGCTTCGATGTGATTGATACGGGCATCGGGCTCGGCGAGCTTCAGAAGGATCGATTGTTCCAGGCCTATGTGCAGGTCGACCGGGTTCAGACGCGCAAATATGGCGGCACAGGCCTCGGCCTGTCGATCGCGCGGCGGTTGGTCGAGCTGATGGGTGGCGAGATCGGTTGCGAAAGCCTGCCAGGCCAAGGCAGCCTATTCTGGTTCACGGTCCCAACCGAGCGTGCCGCGCCTTCGGCCATGAGCGGAACGGAAGGCGCGCGAGCCCTGACGGGACATGTGCTCGTGGTCGAGGACAACGCCGTGAACCGGATGCTGATCGGCGCTTATCTCGAGGAATTCGGGCTGACCCACGATATGGCCGAAAGCGGCGCGCGCGCCATGCAGATGCTTTCGGCGCGGGCCTATGACCTCGTGCTGATGGATATCATGATGCCGGAGATCGACGGCGTCGAAACCACCAAGCGCATCCGCAAGCTGGACGGGCCAATGGCCGAGGTGCCGATCGTGGCACTGACCGCGCACGCGATGAAAGGCGATCGTGAGGACTATCTCGCCGCCGGCATGGACGGCTATGTGTCAAAGCCCATTCGCGGCCGCGAGCTCTACGCCGCGCTGGTCCCCCATCTTGCGGCCGATGACGCCGACGAAGAGCCGCTCGTGGCCATGCGCTAAGGTCGATCCTCGCGCCGAAACGCCTCAGAGATTGTCGAGAAGAACGCTCGCGGCCAGGATCAGATAGGCGATCAGAAGGAGGCCGAGCGCGTAGCTCGTGAAGAACGGCAACGGCACGATCATGCCGAGTACGACCAGAATGGCGATGACGATGGAGACGAGAAAGGTCTCTCTCCGCGGTGCGCTCAGATTGAAATTCATGATGCCCCCCAAATTGGCAATGCGGCTGACGATGCGTGCGGCAGGGCCGCGATTCGGCATTCTAGCGGCAATGTGAGGGAAGGGCACGCGGCCGTATTGGCCTGCGGCCAGGTTACGCAATCGGACCGAATACCGAGCAAATCCAAGGATGGCTATTCCCGGCACAGCCAGCGGCGCCGCCGGCGGCCAAGGACTTGCCGTTGACGAACACGCTCCCGGCTTCAAAGGTCACGCTGCCGCCACCTCCGCAAACACCATTAGTGCCGGCAGCGACGATGTCACGGTCGAGGGCCAGGTGACTGCCTCGGAGCCGAGGGCGAATAGAGCGAGACGCGAAGGCAGGCTCAAGAGACCCGCTCGCGGGCGGCGAATTCCGGCACCCGGATCGCCTCGACCTCCTGCTCCTTAAGCTCGGCGGCCTTCTGCTCGACGAGCCTTACCACGCCCATCATGATCTCGTTGAGCTGGAAGTCCTTGGGCGTGTAGACTGCCGCGGCGCCGCATTGCTTCAGCACATTCACGTCGTCGGCCGGGATGATGCCGCCGACCACGATCGGAACGTTACCGAGCCCAGCCTCGCGCATGCGTTGCGCCACGTCGCGCACCAGCGCCACATGCGACCCTGACAGGATGGAGAGGCCGAGCACATGGGCCTTGGCCTCACGAGCCTGTTCGACGATCTGCGCCGGCGTCAGCCTGATGCCGTCATAGGAAACTTCCATGCCGACGTCGGTGGCGCGCACGGCAATCTGCTCGGCGCCGTTGGAATGTCCGTCGAGCCCAGGTTTGCCGACAACGAAGGTGAGGCGGCGGCCGAGCTTCTCAGACACATCGTCGACCATGCGGCGCACGTCTTCCAGCCGGGCCTCGTCGGGGTGACGCACGGCGCCGAGTCCCGTCGGCGCGCGATACTCGCCGAACACCTCGCGCAGGATCTGGCCCCATTCGCCGGTGGTCACGCCAGCCTTGGCGGCGGCGATCGACGGCTCCATGATGTTGCGGCCTTCCTTCGCCGCGGATTTTAGGCCGATGAGCGCCTGCCGCACTGCCTTCTCGTCGCGAAGCAGACGCCAGTTTTGCAGATTGGCCACCTGCTCGATCTCGACCGCTTCCGACACGGTGAGGATGCCGTCGCCGGACGCCTCGAGCGGCGATGGTTCGGTCTCGGTGTAGGCGTTGACGCCGACGAGGATCTGCTCGCCCTTCTCGATGGCTTCGACGCGGGCGGCGTTGGAGGAGATCAGCGCTTCCTTCATATAGTCGATGGCGGCGACGGCCCCTCCCAGCTCCTGGATGCGGGTGAGTTCGGCCCGAGCCTCCGCTTTCAGCTCCTCAACCTTCTGCTCAATGATCTCGGAGCCGTCGAAGATGTCGCCATAGTCGAGCAGGTCGGTCTCATAGGCAACGATCTGCTGCAGCCTGAGGGACCATTGCTGATCCCAGGGGCGCGGCAGGCCAAGCGCTTCGTTCCAGGCCGGAAGCTGAACCGCGCGGGCGCGCGCCCTCTTCGACAAGGTTACGGCGAGCATCGACAGCAGGATGCGGTAGACGTTGTTCTCGGGCTGCTGCTCGGTGAGGCCGAGCGAATTCACCTGCACGCCATAGCGGAAGCGCCGAAGTGCGGGATCGGTGACGCCATAGCGGCGTTCCGCGATCTCGTCCCACAGATCGACGAAGGCGCGCATCTTGCACGTCTCGGTGATGAAGCGCACGCCGGCATTGACGAAGAAGCTGATGCGGCTGAGCAATCGGGGGAAGTCTTCCTCCGGCACCTCGCCGGAATTCCTGACCTCGTCGAGAACGGCCTCGGCCGTGGCGAGAGCAAAGGCGAGCTCCTGCGTGGGCGAGGCGCCTGCTTCCTGCAAATGATAGGAGCAGACATTGGTCGGGTTCCATTTCGGCATCTCGCGCGCGGTGTAGACGATCACGTCCTTGATCAGCCGGAGCGAGGGCGCGGGCGGAAACACGTAAGTGCCGCGGGAGAGATATTCCTTGAGGATGTCGTTCTGGACCGTGCCGGTGAGTTTCGTCCGGTCGACGTTCTGCTCGTCGGCTAGGGCAATATAGAGCGCGAGCAGCCAGGCGGCGGTGGCGTTGATGGTCATCGAGGTGTTCATCTCGGCCAGCGGGATGCCCTCGAATAGGCTGCGCATGTCGCCGAGATGGGAGATCGGCACGCCGACCTTGCCGACCTCGCCGCGGGCGAGCTGATGATCTGAATCGTAGCCCGTCTGGGTCGGCAGGTCGAAGGCGACCGAGAGCCCGGTCTGGCCCTTGGCCAGATTCCCCCGATAGAGCTCGTTTGAGGCCTTGGCCGTCGAGTGCCCCGCATAGGTGCGGAACATCCACGGCTTGTCCTTCTTATGCTCGCCTACTGCCATCATCCTCTCCGGCCACTATCTATCGAAGCACGGGTAGCCGCTCCGTCGCAACTCTTGTGCGCGGGCTGGCCGTCCCGAGGGTCCTGATTCTCTATAGCAAATCCGGCGACCAAATTCCCGCGGCGGGTAGGCCGAACCGAACGGCGGCAGCCGAACCCGCAAAAGCTTCGCCCGGAAAGGCGGGCGTCGCCAAACACGCCGAAATTTGGTTTACGCAAAACGGGGCCTGGAATGGGCCGATGCGCAAAGAAGCGGTCGGGCGTAGCAGCCTAGGCCGCCATTTCGCCAGGGAGCGGCTGCGCGGCAGCGACTTTTGACGTCACCTCCAATCCTGAATTCGTCACAATTGGCTCTGGGCATGGCGCTCTGTATTTGCTAACGCTCCTGGCGTAAATCGGCTCTGTCGCCGTCGCGGGTTCGTCTTAAGGCTTTCGCACTGCTGTTTATGGCCTTGGCGCCTTCAATATCCCACGGCGCAAAGATGTTGCAGTCGCGAGATGGATAGCCCAAAATTGACGCAGTGCAAAAACGGCCCGGGCGACAGGACTTGGGGGACGTAGAACGGATGAACGAGATGTCATTGTCAGCAGTGGCCCCGGAGCAGGGCACGCCGAAAGATCTTTACCAGATCGGAGAGATCCCGCCGCTCGGCCATGTCCCGGAGAACATGTATGCCTGGACCATTCGGCGAGAGCGGGAGGGTCCGCCCGAGACCGCCATGCAGGTCGAGGTGGTGCCCACTTGGGAACTCGACAGCCACGACGTGCTGGTTTTGGTGATGGCTGCGGGTGTCAACTACAACGGCGTCTGGGCCTCGCTTGGCACGCCAGTCTCCATGTTCGATGTCCACAAGAACCCCTATCATATTGCCGGCTCCGATGCGTCCGGCATCGTCTGGGCCGTGGGCTCCAAGGTGAAGCGGTGGAAGGTCGGCGATGAGGTCGTCATTCACTGCAACCAGGACGATGGCGACGACGAGGAGTGTAACGGCGGCGACCCGATGTTCTCGACCTCGCAGCGCATCTGGGGCTACGAGACGCCAGACGGCTCCTTCGCCCAGTTCGCCCGCGTGCAGGACCGGCAGCTGCTCGAGCGGCCGAAGCACCTGACCTGGGAGGAGGCCGCCTGCTACACGCTGACGCTCGCCACCTCCTACCGCATGCTGTTCGGACACCGCCCGCACACGCTGAAGCCCGGCCACAACGTGCTGGTGTGGGGCGCATCGGGCGGTCTCGGTTCGATGGCGATTCAGCTCTGCGCCACCGCCGGCGCCAATGCCATCGGCGTCGTCTCCGAGGACGACAAACGCGAATATGTCATGTCGCTCGGGGCCAAGGGCGTCATCAACCGCAAGGAATTCAACTGCTGGGGCCAGATGCCGACGGTCGGCACCCCCGAATATGACGCCTGGAATAAAGAGGTGCGCAAATTCGGCAAGGCCATCTGGGAGATCACCGGCAAGGGCGTGAATGTCGACAGCGTGTTCGAGCATCCGGGCGAGGCCACCTTCCCGGTGTCGTGCTTCATCGTGAAGCGCGGCGGCATGGTCGTGTTCTGCGCCGGCACCACGGGCTACAATCTCACCATGGACGCCCGGTACGTGTGGATGCATCAAAAGCGCATCCAGGGGTCCCATTTCGCCCATCTCTTGCAGGCGAGCCAGGCCAACAAGCTCGTGGTCGAGCGTCGCATCGACCCTTGCATGAGCGAGGTGTTTCCCTGGGAGCAGATTCCGAAGGCGCATATGCGCATGTGGAAAAATCAGCATCGGCCGGGCAACATGGCGGTGTTGGTCAGCGCGCCCTGCACGGGTCTTCGCACCTTCGAGGACGTGATCGAGGCGAGCAAGGAAATGCACGGCAAATAGGGGTTCGATCCCAGACTTTGAGCGTGTCCGATGAACTCGGAGCCGCGATAGGCCAATGCTCTACGATACGGCCCTGTTACGAACCTTCGTCGCCATCTGCGACGCGGGCAGTTTCACCAAGGCGGCGCGTGAGGTGAATCTCACCCAATCGGCCGTCAGTCTTCACGTCAAACGCCTCGAAGAGCAGGTCGGGTCGCGGCTGATTGTGCGAAATGCACGGTCCCTACGGTTGACCGAGCATGGCGAGGTGCTGCTGTCCTACACGCGGCGCATCCTTGCTTTGTATAAGGAAGCCGAGCATCGCCTCGGCCGCGATGGCGGTGGCCTGATCCGCATCGGTGCGCCGGAATATTTCGATCTTCACACGTTGTCCTCGTTGCTCCGGCAATTCTCTGCCCGCTATCCCGCAATCCGGCTACAGATCGAACTCGGCATCGGCCCCGACATCTCGGCCCTTCTCGACGAGGGCGAGCTCGATCTCGCCATCGTCAGCAATGAGATTGGAGAAGGCGACGGCGTGGCGCTCTGCCGCGAGCGCCGGATCTGGGCGGCGGGACGGGGGATGCAGCTCTCCCCACAAAAGCCGGCGCCGCTCGCACTCTATCCTCCGCATTGCCGATGGCGGCAGCTGGCTTTGGAGCAACTCGATCGGGCCGGCCGGACGTGGACGGTCGCGATTCAGAGCGCGGGTACAGCCGGCATTCTCGCTGCACTCGATGCTGGCCTCGCGATCACGATCTTTCCCGAATACGGTCTGTCGAATTCCCTCAAGGCGCTGGGGTCTGCCGAGGCTTTGCCGGCCCTGCCCGATTTCGAATTTGTGCTGCGACGCAGCCACAACAGCTCGCTGGCGGCGGACCATCTCGCCGATATGATCGTCAATTTCTTCCAGCTCTCGACCGCGCTCAGGCCCGGAAACGAGATGAATTACAAAGAGCGCTCGCATCTTCTGCTGCGAACCGGCCTGGACGCCTAGTCGTCTGCGCTTGCGGCCGGAGGGCGGCCCTTAGTCGCCGCACCCAGACGCATGCTCATACACCGTCCAGGCCTCGCCATCATGTGCGCGGGGCTTGCAGGGACGATTGAAGGATGCGGTTGGCGGCGGGTCGACCGGGGCCCCGCGGGGATTGACACAGATCGCGTAGCCGGGTGACGGGATTCACTACGGCTTCTAGACACTTCGGCGCCGCCGCGGCGCCCTCTGTGGTTTGGGCTGGATCCTCGGCGGACCGAGCTGACAGCGGCAGCCACAGGGTGACGCCCAACGCGACAACGAGCGTCTTGAGCACTTTCACGATTTCGTCCTCCGAATTGGTTCAAATTCTTCCTTCGTCCCCGTCGAGGTTATACGTCGGCTGCAAAGAGCGACATTGACGATGTCTCATCCCCGCGATGAGCGCGGCTCATGGATGCTCTGCGCCGGAAGAGGCGAGAGACGCGCTTCCCTTCGGCGCGGGGCTTGGCTATGTGTCCGGTTTCCCGTGACTGTCGGAGGACATTTTGGTGAGCACCGCTGGCGAAACCCTGGCCGATAACAAGGCCGACCTCATTCAGATCCTCGAATCCGTGGCCGCCGCCTCTGGCGCCTTGCGCGATCGCGCCACCGAGGCGGTCAAGGCCAAGCTCGTGGCCGACGGCAGAATCGACGGCGCGGCGCTGGAACGGGAGCAGCACGCCGTCCACGGGCTCGCCTGGATCGCGACCTATGTCGAGGCGCTACGCCAAATCGCCGACTATGCCCGCCGCATGGACGAGGAGGGGCGCTTCGGCGAGATGGAGGCCCTGCTAGCGCAGATCGGCGCCGCCGAATTTGTCGCCCAGCTCTCTGGCGGCGTGATGATGAGCCAAGGCGAGATGGTGCGGCTGCACGAGCTCGGAGTGGCGGAGAAGGACCACGTCGCGTTCCTCACGCCTGAATTCAAGAGCCTGATCGAAGGCACTACTGCCGCTACGCGCGCGCGCGCGATCGAGTTGATCCGCGACGCTCAAGGCGCGCACGCCGCGACCTATGGCGATCCAGGCCTGGACGAGACGCTGGAGGCGATGCGCGAGGAGATGCGCCGCTTCTCCGAGGCCGAGGTAATTCCGCATGCGCAGGACTGGCACCTCAAGGACGAATATGTCCCGCTCGAATTGATCGCGCAGATGGCCGAGCTCGGCGTGTTCGCGCTGACGCTTCCCGAGGAATATGGTGGCCTCGGGCTCGGAAAGGATGCGATGTGCGTGGTTTCCGAGGAGCTCTCGCGCGGCTATATCGGCGTGGGGTCGCTCGGCACGCGGTCGGAGATCGCCGAGGAGCTGATCCTGAATGGCGGCACCGACGCGCAGAAGCAGGAATGGCTGCCGAAGATCGCGAGCGGTGAGATTCTCCCCACGGCGGTGTTCACCGAGCCGAATATTGGCTCGGATCTCGCCTCGCTCACCACGCGTGCGGTGCGTGACGGCGACGTCTATCGCATCACCGGACAGAAGACCTGGATCACGCATGCGGCCCGCGCCGATCTGATGACCGTGCTGGCGCGCACCGACCCGAACGAGAAGGGCTATCGCGGGCTCTCGATGTTCCTGGCGCCGAAGCCGCGCGGCACGGACGACAATCCCTTCCCCGCGGACAACATCACCGGCGGCGAGATCGAGGTGCTTGGCTATCGCGGCATGAAGGAGTTCGACATCTCCTTCGACGGTTTTGCCGTTCCGGCGGAGAATCTGCTCGGCGGGGAGGAAGGCCAGGGCTTCAAGCAGCTGATGCAGACCTTCGAGGCTGCCCGCATTCAAACGGCGGCGCGGGCGATCGGAGTCGCCCAATGCGCCCTCGACCTCGGTCTGAAATACGGCAGCGAGCGCGTCCAATTCGGCAAGCCGATCGTCGCCTTCCCGCGCGTCGCCGACAAGCTCGTGATGATGGCGGCCGAGATTCTGCTCGCGCGCCAGCTCACTTATTTTGCCGCGCGCGAGAAGGACGCTGGGCGCCGCTGCGATCTCGAGGCGGGCATGGCCAAGCTGCTCGCGGCGCGCGCCGCCTGGGCCGCCGCCGACAACGCGCTGCAGATCCACGGCGGCAACGGCTTCGCGCTCGAATATCCGGTGAGCCGCGTGCTCTGCGATGCCCGCATCCTGTCGATCTTCGAGGGTGCGGCCGAGATTCAAGCCCAGGTCGTCGCCCGGCGTCTGCTGGAGGGTTGAGTAGGACCGTCGGAACCCGCCGGGCCGACGAAGGGTGAGGGCGCATTAGAATTCAAGTCTGCATGAGAAGCCTAATGTCTCGCTCCGTCCTCATCACCGGCTGTTCTTCCGGCATAGGGCTCGCTTCGGCCCGGATGATGAAGTTGCGCGGCTGGCGCGTCTTCGCCACGGCGCGGAAACCTGACGACATCGCGCGTCTCAAACATGAGGAGGGTGTCGAGAGTCTCTATCTCGAACTATGCCGAGCCGGCCTCGATCGCCGCTGCTGCGGAGCAGGTGCTCGCCGCGACGGAGAACGGGCTCGACGCGCTGTTCAACAATGGCGCCTACGGCCAGCCAGGCGCGGTCGAAGATCTTCGCCCCGAAATCCTTCGGGCCCAATTCGAGGTCAATGTCTTCGGCTGGCACGACCTCACCTGCCGCATCATCCCGGCGATGCGGGCCAACGGCGGGGGACGGATCGTATTCTGCTCCTCAGTGCTCGGGCTCATGGCCGCGCCCTATCGCGGCGCCTATGCCGCGTCGAAATTCGCCATCGAGGCGCTGGCCGACACGCTGCGCATGGAGCTTGGCGACACCGGCATTAAGATCGTGTTGATCGAGCCTGGTCCGATCGCGACCCGCTTCGTCGCGCATGCGCTCGAGGCCTATCGCCGTCATATCGATCTCGAAGCCTCGCACCATCGCGACGCCTACCGCGCGCGCATCGCGCAAATGGAGGACGGCGGCAGCCAGAGATTCAAACTCGGCCCCGCGGCGGTTGCGGCGAAGCTCGTCCATGCTTTGGAGAGCAGCCGCCCCAAGACGCGCTACTACATCACCTTCCCGGCCTATGCGGCGGCGGTCTTGCGGAGGCTCCTGCCCACTCGCGCCCTCGACGCCGTGGCGCGCCGGAACTAGAACGGCCTAAGCAGCTCTCTGGCGCACCCCCGGTCTCGGGCGAACGACGAGGCTTTTGCTGCGTTCTTACAAGAATAGAGTGCCTGCACCCTAGCCGGGAGGAATGGTCATGAACGTCCTTGTCTATTATCTCATTCCAATCGCGCTGGCGGCGGTTGCCCTCGTGTTGGTAGCGGGGCTCTGGAACATGCTGCGCGGCGGCAGCCCCAATACCAGCCAGCTCCTGATGCGCTGGCGGGTGATATTGCAGTTTGTCGCCCTC
Organism: Hyphomicrobiales bacterium; assembly: GCA_038326945.1. Lineage (GTDB taxonomy): Bacteria > Pseudomonadota > Alphaproteobacteria > Rhizobiales > Methyloligellaceae > Methyloceanibacter. Next base: position 92,568 of record JBBQKN010000006.1, on the reverse strand, counting down.
TGCCTCGTTGTCGCCGCCATCTATTTCTCAGGCTGGTACTAGGTGTTCGTGCGGGGTCACCTTCACAAGGTCTTGACGCCCCATCGGGGACGGCTAGGCTATTCCTCCATTGACGAAATGACCCGCTTGGGCCAAGCGGGTGGGTGATGGTTGTTCTCAACAAGATCTATACGCGCACCGGGGACGACGGGACCACCGCGCTCGCCTCAGGGCGGAGGATCGCGAAATACGATCTGCGCGTCGAAGCCTACGGCACCGTCGACGAGACCAATGCCACCATCGGCCTGGCTCGTCTGGACACGCGCGGCTCGGACTCCGCACTCGACGCCATGCTCGCGCGCATCCAGAACGATTTGTTCGATCTCGGCGCCGATCTCTCCTATCCCGACGACTCCAAGGATGTTCGCGGCCGCCTCTCGGTGACGGATGCCCAGGTCGAGCGACTCGAAGGCGAGATCGACGAGCTGAATCGGGAGCTTGAGCCTTTGCGGTCCTTCGTGCTGCCGGGCGGCTCGCCGGCGGCAAGCTATCTGCACCTCGCCCGTACGGTGTCGCGCCGGGCCGAACGGCTCATGGTCGCGCTTGCCGCACGGCCAAACGAGTCGATCGGACCGCCAGCCATGCGCTACATCAATCGGCTGTCGGACTTCCTGTTCGTCGCGGCACGTTTCGCCAACGACAAGGGCCATTCCGACGTCCTGTGGGTCAAGGGTCAGAACCGATAACCAAGCGGCGGTGCCCCCGTGTTCGTCCCCCTCCACGACACCAATCCGCTGAAGAGCATCGACTATCAATACGTGACGGTGTCGATCATCGTCCTCAACATCGCCATTTATTTGATCTTCCAGACCGGCTGGTTCGTTCCGCTCGAAGATGAAAACCTGGCGGCCTTCGCCGTCATCCCAGCCGAGCTGATGGGGCATGGCTTGGGCGACGAGACGATCATCTCGCCCTTTCTGGTGCCTGAGCGCTTCACTCTCGTCACCTACATGTTCCTGCATGGCAGCTGGATCCATTTGCTAGGGAACATGCTGTTCCTCTGGGTCTTCGGCGACAATGTCGAGGACGCCATGGGTCATCTTCGCTTCGTCATGTTCTATCTCATGTGCGGAATCTTCGCCGCAGTGGTCCATTCCTGGATCATGCCGAGATCGGATTTGCCGCTGATCGGCGCCAGCGGTGCCGTGGCCGGCATCATCGCCGCCTATTTGATTCTCCATCCCAAGGTGAAGGTGTGGGTGTTGGCGCTGTGGCGGATACCAATCAAGATCACGGCGTATTGGGCCCTCGGTTTCTGGATTCTGACCCAGTTCGCCAACCTTCTCTTCGACAACGAGGAAAGCGTCGCCTGGGGCGCCCATATTGGCGGTCTCGCAGCCGGAGGTGTGCTGATCCTGTTCATGCGGCGGCGCGGTGTACCGTTGTTCGACCGCACCAGGGGTGGAGCCTAAAGGCCTCCTGAAAACCCTAGAAACCTTGACTTGTGGGGTTGCCGGCAGTACGGTCCGGGCCATTTCGCACTTGCGAGATAGCGTGCTCATTGGCGTTTCGGGGGAAACCAAAGCACGCGCGCGAAAGAAAAAGGCCGCATGAAGATTGTTGTCCCGGTGAAGCGGGTGGTCGACTACAACGTCAAGATCCGCGTCAAGTCAGACGGCAGCGGCGTCGACCTCGCCAATGTCAAGATGTCGATGAATCCGTTCGACGAGATCGCCGTCGAAGAAGCCGTTCGCATCAAGGAGCGCGGAGCCGCGACCGAGGTCGTTGCCGTCTCCATCGGTCCCGCCAAAGCGCGGGATACGCTACGCACCGCGCTCGCCATGGGCGCGGACCGCGCCATTCTGGTGAAGACCGATGCGCTGGTGGAACCCCTCGCCGTCGCCAAATTGCTGAAGCGCGTGGTTGAGGATGAATGCGCCGACCTTGTCATCATGGGCAAGCAGGCGATCGACGACGACTGCAATCAGTCGGGTCAGATGCTCGCAGCCCTGCTCGAATGGCCGCAAGGGACCTTCGCCTCGAAAATCGAGTTGACCGACGGCAAGGTGAAAGTGGTGCGGGAGGTCGATGGCGGGCTTGAGACCTTGCTGCTCTCGGCGCCTGCGGTGATTACCACCGACCTTAGGCTCAACGAGCCGCGCTACGCGTCGCTGCCCAACATCATGAAGGCGAAGAAGAAGCCGATTGACGAGACCACGCCCGAGGCTCTCGGCGTCGATATCTCGCCGCGCCTCAAAGTGCTGGGCGTGGCGGAGCCAAAGGCGCGCGAGGCGGGGGTCAAGGTCGATAGCGTCACCGCTCTCATTGAGAAACTAAAGAACGAGGCGGGAGTGCTGTAGATGGCGGTCCTGCTCCTTGCCGAACACGACAATAAGAGCCTCGGGCCGGCGACGGCCAAGGTGCTCGCCGCCGCCGAGAATTTTGGCGGCGATGTCGATATTCTCGTCGCCGGTCAGGATTGTGGCGGCGTGGCCGAGGCCGCGGCGAAGCTTGCCGGTGTCGGCAAAGTGCTCCTCGCCGACGCGCCCCATCTCAACCAACGATTGGCCGAGGATATGGCCAGCCTGATCGTGCCGTTGATGCAGGGCTATGACGTCTTGCTCGCACCAGCCACGACCATGGGCAAGAACGTGGCGCCGCGCGTGGCGGCGCTGCTCGACGTGGCCCAGATTTCCGATCTCGTCGAGGTAAAGTCGCCGGATACTTTTGTCCGCCCGATCTATGCCGGGAATGCGCTGGAGACCGTTCAGACAGGCGACAAGAAGATCGTCGCCACGGTTCGCACCACGGCGTTCCCGTCTGCGGGCGAGGGCGGAAGCGCCGCCATCGAGACGATCGAAGTCCCCGGGTCCCTCGGCCTCGCCAGCTTCGAATCGAGCGACATCAGCGCCAGCGAAAGGCCGGAGCTCACCGCTGCCCGCATCGTCGTTTCCGGCGGACGCGGCATGCAGTCGGGCGAAAATTTCAAGATTCTGATCGAGCCGCTTGCGGATCGCCTTGGCGCCGCGGTGGGCGCCAGCCGCGCCGCGGTCGATGCCGGCTATATGCCGAACGATCATCAGGTCGGCCAGACGGGCAAGGTCGTGGCGCCGGAGCTTTACATCGCTATCGGCATCTCGGGCGCCATCCAGCATCTCGCCGGCATGAAGGACTCCAAGGTCATCGTAGCGATCAACAAGGATCCCGAGGCTCCGATCTTCCAGGTCGCCGATTACGGCCTCGTCGGCGATCTGTTCACGGTCCTGCCTGAACTCGACGCCGAATTGAAAAAGGCAGGGTACTGAGCTAACGGTGCAGAGGAATGACGATGGACGACATAGTTCTAGGCGCAAAGGGTACCCTGACCGATACGGCCTCACCGCAGGAGAATGAAATGACGCCCATTCGCAAGATCGGCATCATTGGCACCGGGCAGATGGGCAGCGGTATCGCGCATGTGGTTGCCCTTTCGGGTTATGAGGTCGTGCTCAACGATCTGTCGAAAGAAAAGATGGACAAGGCGCTCGAGGTCATCGGCAATAATTTGTCGCGCCAGGTCGCTTCCGGCAAGATCAGCGACGAGGACAAGCAGCAGGCTCTGTCGCGCATCAGCTACGCCGAGACGTTCGAAGGTTTGGGCGATGCCGACCTTGTCATCGAGGCCGCGACCGAGGACGAGACGGTAAAGCGCAAGATCTTCGTCGCGCTCTGTTCCTTCCTCAAGCCCGGCGCCATCGTCGCCACCAACACATCGTCGATATCCATCACGAGACTGGCCGCCGCCACTGATCGGCCGGAGCATTTCATCGGACTTCATTTCATGAATCCGGTGCCGGTCATGGAGCTGGTCGAGATGATCCGAGGGATCGCCACCGACGACGTCACCTTCGGCCGCGCCAGGGAATTCGTCGAGAGCCTCGGCAAGACCACCGCCACATCGGAGGATTTCCCCGCCTTCATGGTTAACCGCGTGCTGCTACCGATGATCAACGAGGCGGTCTACACCCTCTATGAGGGCGTTGGTTCGGTGGATGCGATCGACACCGCCATGCGGCTCGGCGCCCACCATCCGATGGGTCCGCTCCAGCTTGCCGACTTCATCGGGCTGGATACCTGCCTCTCGATCATGCAGGTGCTGTATGAGGGGCTGGCCGATTCCAAATACCGCCCCTGTCCGCTCTTGGTGAAATATGTCGAGGCCGGATGGCTCGGACGCAAGACCAAGCGCGGCTTCTACGACTATCGCGGCGAGAAGCCGATGCCCACCCGCTAGGGGGCGACTAGAATAAGCTTGGCACGCTCGGCGCGGCGTGAGCGCGAGGCGCCAGTGTCAACCAATCATCCCCAGGCGCGGTCGGAATCACCATAGCAGGCGTGGGGCTCGACCGTGCGCAGCATCGGATAGTCGGTGTAGCCCTGGTCACCGCCGCCATAGAACGTCTCGCGGTTGGAGGGATTGAGCGGCGCGTCGAGATAGTATCGGGTCACCAAGTCGGGGTTGCCGATAAAGGGCTTGCCGAAAGCGATCAGATCGGCCCGGCCCTGTTCGATAGCCTCGTTGCCGCGCTCCTTGTCGAAACCGTTATTGGCGATGACGATGCCGCCGAAGAGGCGCTTGATCTCGGCATAATCGAAAGACGGAACGGGCGTGCCGCCGGTGTCGCCCTCGATCACATGGAGATAAGCGAGGCCTCTGCCCGACATTTCCGAGGCCACGTGGTTGAACAGGCGCTGGGGATCGCTGTCGGCGATATCGTTCTGCCCGTTCTGCGGCGAGATGCGCAGCCCCGTGCGCTCAGGCCCGACCGCAGCGGTGACCGCGTCCACCGCCTCAAATAGGAACCGGCTGCGATTCTCGATGGAGCCACCGTAAGCGTCGGTGCGCTTGTTAGTGCCGTCACGCAGGAATTGGTCGATCAGATAGCCGTTGGCGCCATGCACCTCGACCCCGTCGAATCCGGCGGCGAGCGCGTTCCGCGCGGCGTGCGCATATTGCGCGACGATCCCCGGGATTTCGGCGGTCTCGAGCGCGCGCGGGGTTGGGATGGGCTCGAAGCCCTTGGCGGTGAAAGCCTGCCCATTGGGCTTAATGGCGGAGGGCGCCACTGGCGCTACGCCACCAGGCTGGAACGAGGGATGCGAGATGCGCCCGACGTGCCAAAGCTGGAGCACGATGCGGCCGCCCGAGACATGCACCGCCCCGGTCACGCACTGCCAGCCCTTGATCTGCTCGGGGCTATGGATGCCCGGCGTCGAGATGTAGCCCTGACCTTCCGGCATGATCTGGGTCGCTTCCGAGATAATCAGTCCCGCGCTTGCGCGCTGCGCGTAATAGAGGGCATTGAGCGCGCTCGGCACATTGCCCGCGCCGGCTCGGCTCCGGGTCAAGGGGGCCATGACGACGCGGTTCGGGAGGCTCAGCGGTCCAAGCTTGATGGGGCTGAAGAGGTCTTGCCTAGTCTTGGTTGGGTGGTCTTGCATGGCAGTCGATACTCCGAGGTGATGTGGCGCGCCGGCCGCTAGACGTTGGTGTCGCCCGGGAACGTCCCATCGGAATGCGGGCACTTCACCAATCTCACGAACCAGCCCGGGTGATCCTTCTCCCAATGGGCGGTTTCGCTCATCGACATGCGCGAGCACACATTGGGGTTGGATAAATCGGGATGCTGCGGCACTCCAAGTCCCTCTGTCTGATCGTAGATTTGGACGATCTCATTGCGGCAGGTGCCGTAGTCGAGCTTGACGCCATCGACGGGAAAACCATTCACGTCCACGGGGCCTTGATCGGCCAAGGCGCGACATACGACAAAAATGAGGGTGGCCGGGGTCATGGTCTCTCCGTCCTCGTCCCGACAGCATATGGTTGCGCTGGCCCCAAGTAACCAGCTGGGGAGGCGCGAGCTCCAGCCTTTGTTTGTGATCCGCGGGGCATGCTGGACCACGGCAGGATTGGAACCTGCGACCCTCAGCTGCCGCGATCAGCTCTGCGGGCGGGCATTCGGAAAGAAGAGCTGCTGGCCGTCAATCTTATAGTCGGCGATCGCGGCCTGGCCTTGGGGGCCGGTCAGCCAATCGATGAAGGCTTGACCCTCTTTGGCCTTCACATTCGAGTGCTTCTCCGGATTGACCAGGATGACGCCATATTGGTTGAACAGCTTGTCGTCGCCTTCGACCAGAACCTTGAAATCCTCCTTATTGGCAAAGGCGAGCCAAGTCCCTCGATCGGTCAACGCATAGGCGTGCTTACCGACCGCGGTGTTGAGCGTCGCGCCCATGCCGGAGCCAGTTTCCAGATACCAATTGCCGCTCGAATCCTTGGGGTCGATTCCAGCCTCCTGCCAAAGCTTGAGCTCGGCCTTGTGGGTGCCGGAATCGTCGGCGCGGGAGGCGAAGAGCGCCTTGGCTTCGGCGATCTTCTTCAAGGCCTCGGGCGCTTGCTTCAGCCCCGCGATCTTTGCGGGATCGTCGGCCGGGCCAACGACGATGAAGTCGTTATACATCACGGGGTAGCGCTTCACGCCCCAACCGTCCGCCACGAACTTCGCCTCATCCGGCTCGGAATGGACTAGCACCACGTCGCCATCGCCGTTCTCGGCGTTCTTCAAAGCCTGGCCCGTACCGACTGCGACCACGCGAACCTCGATCCCGGTCTTCTCGGTGAAGAGCGGCAGGATGTGCTCGAACAGCCCAGAATTCTGGGTGGATGTGGTCGATTGGACGATAATGAATTCGTCGGCCGCCCTAGCCGCTGAAATGCCACAGATGAGAACGGCAAAGGCGGCGAGCGCAAGCCCCAGAACGTTCCGTCGTGTGCACACACCCATCACTGCAACGCTCCTATGTTCAAAGGACCAGTCCGCCGGCCATGAAGGCACGCGCGGCGTCACTCTCGGGCTGCTCGAAAAAGCGCGGCGCCGGCTGATGCTCGATAATCCGGCCGTGATGCACGAAGATGACATCTTGCGCGAGCCTTCGCGCTTGGCCCAATTCATGGGTTACGACGATCACCTTGATGCTGCGGTGCCTCGCTTCGATAAGAAGCCGCTCGATGGCGAGGGTGGAGGCGGGGTCGAGGCTCGCCGTCGGCTCGTCGAGGAACAGGATCTCGGGATCGAGGCTGAGCGCGCGCGCCAGGCAAAGACGCTGCTGCTCGCCGCCGGATAGCACCCGTGCCGGCGTGAACGCCTGCCGCTCTAGCCCGGCCAGCCGCAAAGCCTGGATGGCGCGCTCGCCGCGTTCGCTTCGGGCAACGCCGCGCAAACCGAGCGCGTGGGTAATATTGGCCGCTGCCGTGCGGCGGAGCAGAACCGGCTTCTGGAACACCATGGCCTGACGCCGCCTGATCTGACCATCCATCGGCGCGCCACCCCAGAGAATGGCACCTTCGGTTGGCACGATCAGCCCATGCATGAGGCGGAGCAGCAGACTCTTGCCCGCGCCGTTTGGCCCCATGATGACGCTGATGCCCGGCTCGCGCACCTCAAGGTCGACGCGGTCGATCAAGCGCCGCCCGCCCGTCTCAAGAGAAAGGCGCTTGAGCTCGAGCGGCAACAGGCGCCCGGAGGACAGCGCGCGCGCTTCCAGTGTTGTGAGGGATGTCGGCTGCTCAAGCATAGGCAAAATGGGAGGCGAGCCTCCTTATCCCCATCAGCGCCATGTTGATGGCGAGGGCAATGACAAGAAGGATCATGCCCAAGGCGAGTGCAAGCGCAATGTTGCCCTTAGAGGTTTCCAAGGCGATGGCCGTGGTCATGGTGCGGGTCACGTGGTCGATATTGCCGCCGACAATCATGACCGCCCCGACCTCGGCGATGGCCCGGCCAAAGCCCGCAAGCACGGCCGTGATCAAGCGGTAGCGGCCATCCCACAGAAGCGTGGTCACGATCGCCGCGGATGAGGCTCCGAGCGATCGGAGCTGGTCGCGATATTCCTCGAGCAAATCTTCGCAGGTCTGGCGGGTTAGGGCCGCGACGATGGGGGTGACCAGGATCACTTGGGCGATGATCATGGCATGCGGCGTGTAGAGCAGTTGCAACACGCCGAGCGGCCCCGCATTGGACAAGAGCAAGTAGACAATCAGGCCCGCTACAACCGGGGGGAGGCCCATCAGCGCGCTCAAAAGCGCGGCCACCGCGCCGCGCCCAGGAAAGCGGTAGACCGCAAGCACGCCGCCAAGGGCGAAGCCGATGACCGTGGCGATGGCGACCGCGGTCAGCGTCACCCGCAGCGATAGGCCGATGATCTCGACAAGCTGCGGATCGAGCGCGGCGATTTGCCGTAGGGCGGCGCCGAAGGCTTCAGAGAGATCCAGCATCAAGGGCCTTACAACAGCGAGAAGAGACACTACGTTCGAGTGGAGATTAGGGCTTGCGAGCCAGGAAAAGAAGGGCAGGTGATGAGGCTTACTTGCCCGTAGCCGTCCAGCCCTGTAAGGATTTGCAGCATTTAGCGGCACAGCCGTGGCGGGTCTGCCTCCCGGGGTCATGACGGATAGAGAAGGGTTAGAGGAGAGTGGGGCAGAAAATCGTAGCTAATGGCGGCGGTCCCGACCGTCCGGCCCGCAATATTGGGTCGCGGAAGCGGGCCCGAGGCTTTCCCAAGGGACGTCAGCTCGAGGACGTGGCGCTGCGCGAGGTGCGCGAATTGCTGGGTTCCCGGCCACGCCGTCCGGATCTCCTCATCGAATTCCTGCATCTGATCCAGGATCGCTATCACTATCTCTCGGCGCGGCACCTGCGGGCGCTCTGCGATGAAATGCGCTTGCCGCAAGCTGCGGTCTATGAGGTCGCGACCTTCTATTCCCATTTCGACGTGGTCAAAGAGGGCGATACGCCGCCGCCGCCGACCACCATCCGAGTCTGTGACTCCATCACCTGCGAGCTCAAAGGCGCCGAGGCGCTGCTCGCGGCGCTCAAGGCGGGCACCAATCCTGCGCAGGTTCGCGTGCTCAGGGCGCCCTGCATGGGCCGTTGCGACACCGCGCCAGTCTGCGAAATCGGTCATTTGCATGTCGATCATGCCACGGTCGAAAGGGTCGAGGCGGCGGTCGAGAGTGGCAAGCGTGAGCCTGTGATCCCGCCCTATCAGACGCTCGCCGAATACCGGGCCAAGGGCGGATATTCGGTGCTCGAGAGCTGCCGGTCGGGCGCGCGCACCGTCGACTCCGTCATCAAGGAACTCTCCGATGCTTCCTTGCGGGGATTGGGCGGGGCGGGTTTTCCCACTGGGCGCAAATGGCAGATCGTGCGGTCCTATCACGGCCCGAGATTGATGACGATCAACGGCGACGAGGGCGAGCCCGGCACCTTCAAGGACCGCTTCTATCTCGAACGCGAGCCCCACGGGATGTTCGAGGGCGCGCTGATCGGGGCCTGGGCGGTCGAAGCCGAACGGATTTACCTCTACATGCGTGACGAATACCCCGCCGTGCTCCACATCCTGGCGCATGAGATCGCCGCTCTCGAGCAAGCCAAACTGATCGAGCCTGGCTTCATCGAGCTCCGCCGCGGCGCCGGCGCCTATATTTGCGGTGAAGAGTCGGCGATGATCGAGTCGATCGAGGGCAAGCGCGGCTACCCACGCAACCGACCGCCTTATATCGCCGAGGTCGGCCTGTTCAACCGTCCGACCCTCAACCAGAATGTCGAGACTCTGCATTGGGTGCCCCAGATTCTGGCCAAGGGCGCCAAATGGTTCGCCGACCACGGCGTCAACGGAGGTAAGGGCTTTCGCTCATGGTCGGTGTCCGGCCGGGTGCGAAAGCCGGGCGTGATCTTGGCTCCGGCCGGGATCACCGCGCGCGAGTTGATCGAGCGCGCCGGCGGCATGGAGGAGGACCACACCTTCAAGGCCTATCTGCCGGGCGGAGCCTCCGGTGGCGTCCTGCCGGCAAGCCTTGCGGATTTGCCGCTCGATTTCGGAACCCTTGACAAATATGGCTCGTTTGTCGGTAGCCATGCCATCGTCATCTTCTCCGACCGCGACGACATCAGCGCCGTGGTTCTCAATCTGTTGCGGTTCTTCAAGGATGAATCCTGCGGCCAGTGCACGCCCTGCCGCGTCGGCTGCGACAAGGCTGTTGCCCTGCTCGAGCGAGACGAGTGGGATGAAGAGCTTCTGAATGAGCTCGCACAGGCCATGCGCGACGCCTCGATTTGCGGACTTGGCCAGGCTGCGCCGAATGCCTTCATCACCGCCATGGAGCATTTCTCGCACGCGTCCGCCCGCACGGATGTGGCCGGGCGGCCGGATCGATATTAGAGTGGACCGCAAGGGCGAACGGATAGCGAAATAGGACTATGACAGACCAACTGCTCTTCACCCTAGATGGACATGTCGTCGCCGCCAGGCCGGGCGAGACCATTTGGCAGGTCGCCAAACGTGAGGGCATCGACATCCCGCATCTTTGCTGGCTGCCAGAGCCCGGCTATCGCGCCGACGGCAATTGTCGCGCCTGCATGGTCGAGGTCGAGGGTGAGCGTGTTCTCACCGCCTCCTGCATCAGGAAGCCGACCCCGGACATGGTGGTGAAGACGGCGACGGATCGGGCCGTGAAGGCACGCCGCATGGTCATGGAGCTGTTGCTTGCCGATCAGCCGCCGCGCGAGGATTCGCCCGACCGTGTCTCGCCGTTCTGGCACTGGGCCGAAATGGAGAAGATCGAGACCTCCCGCTTCCCGGCCCACGGCATCATCAAGCCCGATGTCTCCCATCCGGCCATGGCGGTCAATCTCGACGCCTGCATCGATTGCGGGTTGTGCGTGCGCGCCTGCCGCGAGGTTCAGGTCAATGACGTGATCGGCATGGCCTTCCGCAATATCGACTCGAGACCGGTGTTCGATTTCGATGATCCCATGGGCGCCTCCACGTGCGTCGCTTGCGGCGAATGCGTCCAGGCCTGTCCGACCGGTGCGCTGATGCCGAAATCGATCGTCGATCCGATCACCCAGCATGGCAGCCGGGAGGTCGACCGGGAGGTTCACTCGGTCTGCCCCTATTGCGGCGTTGGCTGCCAGATCAGCTATCAGATCAAGGACAACACCATCGCCTTCGTGCAGGGCCGCAACGGTTACTCCAACGAGAACCGCCTCTGCGTCAAAGGCCGTTTTGGCTTCGACTACATTACCAATCCGCAGCGGCTGATGAAGCCGCTGATCCGGAAGCCTGGGCTGCCGAAGGCCGTCGATGTCGATCCCTCGAACCCGTTCACGCATTTCCGCGAAGCGAGCTGGGACGAGGCGCTCGATTTCGCCGCGAAGGGCTTGGCCCGTGTGGCGAAGGACTATGGCAACGCATCGCTCGCCGGCTTTGGTTCGGCCAAATGCTCCAACGAGGAAGCCTATCTGTTCCAGAAGCTGATGCGCACGCGCTTCCACAACAACAACATCGATCATTGCACGCGGCTCTGCCATGCGTCTTCGGTCGCCGCACTGATCGAGGGCATCGGCTCCGGCGCCGTGACCGCGACCTTCAACGAGGTCGAGCATGCCGACGTGGTCATGATCATCGGCGCCAACCCGACCGAGAACCATCCGGTCGCCGCGACGTTCTTCAAGCAGGCGGCAAAGCGCGGCGCCACCCTGATCGTGATCGATCCGCGGGGGAGCGCCCTGCGCGAATACGCCACCCACATGCTGCAATTCAAGCCGGCGAGCGATGTCGCGCTCCTCAACGCCATCATGCATGTGATCGTGGAGGAGAAGCTCTACGACGTTCAGTATTTGCAGGCCTATACCGAGCATTTCGAAAGCCTGAAAGACCATCTGACCAGCTACAGCCCCGAATCCGTAGCCGCGATCTGCGGCATCGAGGCCAAGACCATCCGTGACGTCGCGCGCGCCTTCGGCCGCGCCGAACGCGCCATGATCTTCTGGGGTATGGGCATCTCGCAGCACGTGCACGGCACCGACAATGCGCGCTGTCTCATCGCGCTGGCGCTGATGTGCGGCCAGGTCGGCCGGTCCGGCACCGGGCTCCATCCCTTGCGCGGGCAGAACAACGTGCAGGGCGCTTCCGACGCGGGACTGATTCCGATGTTCTATCCGGACTATGCCGACGTCACGAGCGACGAAGTCCATAGGGAATACGAGGAACTGTGGAACACGCCGCTGTCGAAGAAGGCCGGCCTGACCGTGGTCGAGATCATCAATGCGGCGAATGCGGGCGAGATCAAGGGCATGTACATCCATGGCGAGAACCCCGCCATGTCGGACCCCGATCTCGACCATGCGCGGGCCGGTATCGCCAAGCTCGAGCATCTCGTGGTGCAGGACATCTTCCTCACCGAGACGGCGATGATGGCGGATGTCGTGCTCCCGGCCTCGGGCTGGCCGGAGAAGACGGGCACGGTCACCAACACCAACCGCCAAGTCCAGATGGGGCGCAAGGCGCTCGATTTGCCTGGCGACACGCGCGAGGATCTGTGGATCATTATCGAGCTGGCCAAGCGCCTCGGCCTGCCGTGGACCTACGCGCATCCCTCGCAAGTCTTCGCCGAGATGAAGCTTGCCATGCCCTCGCTCGACAATATCACCTGGGACCGGTTGGAGCGGGAATCCTCAATCATCTATCCCTGTCCCGAGCCGGATTCTCCCGGCGACCCGATCGTGTTCGGCGACGGCTTCCCCACCAAGACCGGCCGCGCCAAGCTCGTTCCTGCCGACGTTCTGCCTCCGGCTGAGGTGCCCGACCGGGATTATCCTCTGGTGCTCATCACGGGGCGTCAGCTCGAGCATTGGCACACCGGGGCCATGACGCGCCGCGCCGAGGTGTTGGATTTGCTGGAACCTGCACCCACCGTGAGCCTCAACCCGAACACTCTGGCCAGACATGGCGTCACGCCCGGGCAAATGGTGAAGGTGACGACGCGGCGCGGGTCGATCGAGCTCGCCGCCCGTGCGGACCGCGCCATCCAGGAAGGCACCATCTTCATCCCCTTCGCCTATGTCGAGGCGGCGGCCAATGTGCTCACCAACCCGCAGCTCGATCCGATCGGCAAGATCCCGGAATATAAATATTGCGCCGTCCGGATCGAGCCGTGCCACGGCAAGGAGCAGCCCGCGGTCGAGTTCAGCCGGAACGTGACAGCGTCCGGCATCTAGCCCTAGACTCCGGCCATGGAATTGGCAGAATCCGTCGTCGGTGTTCTTCTTGCCGGCGGCAAATCGAGCCGCATGGGTGGCGGCGACAAATGCCTACTGCCGCTCGCGGGCCGACCGATGCTCGCTCATATCATTAACCGGCTGAGTCCGCAGGTCTCTGACCTGGTGCTCAATGCCAATGGCGCCGTCGCCCGCTTTGCCGATTTCAGCTTGCCGATCGTCGCCGACAGCCTCGGCGGCCACGCGGGGCCGCTTGCCGGCGTTCATGCCGGCATCGAGTGGGCTAAAGCCAATCGGCCGGAAAGCCGCTTCGTGATCACCGCCGCGACCGACACGCCCTTCTTTCCCACCGATCTCGTCGCCCGGTTCCGCGCCGGTCTCGCGGGAGGGGAACCGAAGCTTCTGGTGGCCCGCTCTGAAGAGGGGGTACACCCGGTCTTTGGCCTCTGGCCAGTCTCGCTCTCGCTCGCGCTCGAGGAGTCGTTGCGAGCCGGCCAGCGAAAGGTCACGGACTGGGTCAAGGATCACGGCGCGAAGGAAGTCTTCTTTCCAAAAATTGACGCTGGCGGCCGCAAGCTCGATCCCTTTTTCAACATCAATCGGCCCGAGGATCTGGCCGAGGCTGAAGCGCTCGTGGAAACCCTGACGCCATGACCCCACCCCTGTTCGGCATTACGGGTTGGAAGAACTCCGGCAAGACGACGCTTGCGGCGCGCTTAGTGGCCGAGCTGTCCAAGCGCGGCTATGCGGTCACCGCAATCAAACACGCGCATGAGCGCTTCGACATCGATCATCCCGGACGTGACTCTTATAGGCTCCGAGAGGCGGGCGCGCGGCGCGTCATCATCTCATCGCCCAAGCGCTGGGCCCTGATGCATGAGCTTGGCGACGAACCGGAGATCGCCTTCGGCCAAATTGTCTCCGAGGCTGGCCCGTGCGACCTGATCCTGGTCGAGGGCTATAAGCGCGAATCCTTTCCCAAGCTCGAGATCCGTCGCAACGGCGGTACATCGCGGCAACCGCTCGCCGGGACCTCGCCCGGGATCGTGGCCATCGCATCCGACCGGCCGGGTGAGGAGGAGGATGGCCTCCCCGTTTTTCATCTCGACGATGTGGCCAGCATGACCGACTTCATCACCTCTTATCTGGGACTTGCGCGGCGATGAAGACGCTCGCCGACGATTGCTTCTTACACGACAAGGACCGCCTCCCGCATGGCGAGGCGCTCGCCATCCTTAAGGCACGCGTGCGGCCGGTCGCCGGCACGGAGGACGTCCCTCTGAACAGGGCCGCCGGACGCTATCTGGCCGAAGCCATTGTGGCGCCGAGGTCCATCCCGGCCCATGACAACGCCGCGGTCGATGGCTACGCCTTCGCCCACGCCGCCTACGACATGCAGGCCGGGTCGCGGCTCAAGATCGTAGGAGAAGCGTCGGCCGGGCATCCGCTGGCCGCAACGCCGCCCCTCTATGGCGCGGTTCGCATTTTCACCGGCGCGGTCGTGCCGAGGGGATATGACAGCGTGGCGATGCAGGAGGATGTGACGCTCGAGGCCGAAGGCGAGCAGCGCTTTGCCCTGATCCCTCCGAGGCTGAGGGCGGGCGCCAATCGCCGGCTAGCAGGGGAGGATTCCAAGGAAGGCGCATGTTTGGTTGAACCCGGCACGCGGCTCCGGCCGCAAGACGTGGCGAGCGGCGCCGCCTGCGGCCTCGGCCGGCTTCGCTGCCACGCCCCGCTCAAGGTCGCCATCGTCTCGACTGGAGATGAGATCCTTCGCGCCGGCGACGCCTTCGTCCCGGGCAAGGTCTATGACGCCAACGCCCCCATGCTGGAAGGCCTGGTGCAGGCCGTGGGCGCGGAAGCGGTCGATTTGGGCGTTCTGCCGGACGATCCGGACCGCATGCGCGCGGCCTTGGAGGACGCGTCGCGCCGATACGACGTGTTGGTCATTTCGGGCGGCGCCAGCCAAGGCGCCGAGGATTATGTGGTGAAGACCATCGACGCCTTGGGCAAGCGGCACCTTTGGCAAATCGCGATCAAGCCGGGACGCCCGATGAGCTTCGGGCAGATTGGCGACTGTGTGGTTCTCGGGCTCCCTGGAAATCCGGTCGCGGTCTTCGTCTGCTTCTTGATCTATGTGCGGCCGGTGCTGGCGCGACTGGCGGGAGGCACATGGCCGGAGCCCGTGCGCTATCCAATCCCTGCGGCGTTCACGCAATCCAAGAAGCCGGGGCGGCGCGAATTCTGGCGCGCACAGCTGACGCGGAAGGATGGGCGGCTGGCCGTCGCCAAGTTTCCGCGTGACGGCTCGGGTTTAATCTCCTCGCTGCGGGATGCGGACGGGTTGATCGAAGTCGCCGAGGAGGTGAGCGAGGTCAAGGAGGGCGATTTGGTCGACTTCATCCCCTTCACCGAATTCGGCCTGTCATCCTGACGCTTCCCGTTGCAAGGAGACCTCAGGTGTGTACGCCAGCTTCGGCTTTATGCCGCCATCGCCACTTCCGCTTGAAGGTTCGCAACGTCGCGGAAAATCGAGGCGACAGCTGTCACGCGGCCGTTCCGCTTGAATCTGAGGAGGCAATCCTTGCCCATGATGTCGCCGTCGATCGCGATTTCGTCCCACGATTCGGCGTGACCGACATAGTTGATCGGAACGTCGTAATGCTGGCTCCAGAAAAACGGCACAGCGTCGAAGGGCGTGGGCCGGCCGAGCATGTTGAGCGCTGCCGTCTGGCCTTGGCGCTCGGCCACGACCCAATGCTCGACGCGGATGTTGTCGCCCGTATGCGGGTCGGGCCAGCGCGCGATGTCACCCGCCGCATAAATTGCTGGCGCGCTCGTCTCCAGATATTGGTCGACGACGACGCCTCGGTCGAGCTTCAGCCCGGCTTTCTCGGCCAGGTCCAGGCGCGGTCGAACGCCGATGCCGGCGACGACAAGATCGGCCTCGATCGTGCCGCCTGACTCCAACCGGACCGATTTCCCTTCGATGGCGACAACCTTGTCCTTGAGGTGGAACACGACGCCGTGCTCCTCGTGCAGCGAGCGAATGAAGTCGCCCATGTCGGGACCGAGCACGCGTTCCATCGGCCGCTTGTCCGGCGCCACGACGTGAACCTCGAGCTTGCGGTGGCGGAGCGCGGCGGCAACCTCGAGCCCAATGAAGCTTGCCCCGATGACGACGACCCGGCGGGCCGATTTGGCGCCTTCGATGATCGCCTCGCAATCGGCGAGCGAACGCAGCGTGTGGACATGCGGCTGGTCGGCGCCAGGCACGGGGAGATGAACCGGCTCGGCGCCCGTCGCCAGGAGCAGCCGGTCGTAGGGGATCCGTTCGCCGCCGGCGAGGACAACGTCGCACGCTGCCAGGTCGAGTTCGACAACCGGCTCGCCCAGGCGCGTCTCGATCGCATTTTGACTGTAAAAGTCCTTGTCCTTCAAAGGCACGTAGTCGAAGGGGGCGGTGCCGGCGAGGTAGTCCTTGGACAGGTTGGGGCGATCGTAGGGCAGCGCGGTGTCGCTGCTCAGCATCACCAGGCGTCCCTGATAATCCTGCCGTCGCAGCATCTCGGCCGCGGCGAACCCGGCCGCGCCGCCGCCGACGATCACAATCTTTTTAGGCGCGCCCGTCTCGCGGTCGCGAGGTTTCCGGTGGGCCTCGCGCTTGGCGCCGACCGAGACCATGCCATCGCGCAGTTCCACCTCCCAGCATGCGATCGGGTCGATTGCCGGCGCGTGCAGGGCCTCGCCCGTACGCAGATCGAAACAGGCGTGGTGCCAGGGGCAGCGGACCGTGGTGTCGACCACGAGCCCTTCGGCCAGGGGGCCGTGATAATGCGTGCAATGCGGAGAGACGGCGAAGATGTCCTCGCCCACCCGGGCCAGGAGAATTTCGTCGCCATGGGCGTGACCCAAGAGCATCCCGCCATCGGGCAAATCGTCGAGAGGCACTCCTGAAGCCAGATCGGGCCCGGTCAGTTTTGCGTCGTCCTGCGCCATCGTCGTCTCCCCTGGATTACCGAACTTATCTCGCGGTGGTTACTCGCGCTGGTTGATGAAACGCGCGACGACCCTTTCGGTTACCGCCTCGCAGTCGGCGCCGGCAAAGGAAAGCGTCGTGGACACGGTGCAACCCAATTCCGGACCCACCTCTTTCCGCAAGTACCGCCCTGCCTGGAGGAGGCGTGCCTTCACTCTATTCCCCGGAATTTGCAAGACTTCGGCCGCTTCCTCCACGCTAAAGCCTTCGATCTCCCGCAAGACGAAGACCGGTCTCAATGCGTCCGGGAGCTGGGCAATCGCCGCCTCCAGAAGCCAGGTCATCGGGTGTCGCACCGAGACCTTATCTTGCGCCCGTGTCTTTGTGCTCGCCATCGGCTTTTGCCCATCCGGGCCTGCGCCCGGCTGCAGATTGAGCAGCCGTGACTGTCTTCGCGCATGCCGTTTCCGGCTCCGCGCCTTGTTGACGATAATGCGGGCGAGGCAAGTTGAAAGCGACGACCGTCCGGCAAAGAACCCGATGACGTCGAAAGCTTCCAAATAGCCGTCCTGGACCGTCTTCGCCGCTTCAGCGCGATCTTTGAGGATGCTCCAAGCCGTGCGAAAGAGTCTCTGGTTATTCCGGCCGGTCACCAGCCGCAGCGCTTCAGCGTCTCTCTGTGCGATGCGCTTGGCCAGTGCGATGTCCGTAAGCGCCGCGTAATCTAAATCTTTTCGCGTCTGCATGCTCAACCTCGAGCTTTGCGCCCTGATACAGGGCCTATCGATGAGATGGGGGGGTCCGGGAGATAGGGTTCCCGGCGCCTTGGCGCTGCATCATGCGGATTGCGCGCGGGACACCGAGAGCACCGTCAGGAGGTGCTCATTGCCGTCGTTCCCGAACCATTCCATGGCCTGGCCTGGCGAGAGACCGATCAACGCCGCGCCGACGGGCGTAAGAACCGAGATTGTCCCGGCGTTGATGTCGGCGTTCTCCGGCAGCACCAGTCGCACCTTCATACGGCGGCCATCGTCGATCTCGAACTCGACGAGCGAGCCAATACGAACGACGTCCGCGGGCATCGCGCTTTCTGGCAGAACGTCGGCACGCTCCAATTCGCCGAGAAGCGCGGCGGCCACTTCCGGCACGCGCCGCGCGGCTGCGCTCGCAATCGCGATCAACTGCCTTTCTTCGGCCTTGCTGATAAGAATGCGAGGCAGTCTTTCAATCGTATTCTGCATGGACATCGGTGACTCCATTGCGTTTCGCAGCCGCTCTCGAAGGAGAGCGTCTGACACGCAGACTCCGAGGTAAGGGGCTGCGAAAGCCTGAATTATGCCGCCGCGTATACGCGGGCAGCGCCAATTAGGGTGATTTAGAGAGAAGGGTCCCCGGGCGGGCGCAGGCGTAGCGCCACGCTGGGGCTAGATGCCTGCGGCGTCGGTTCCCTTAGGGGGAAGGCGCAAATGGAAGGCAACTTTACACGTCATTGTTCAAACATGGGACTTAGCTGAGCCTCCGTCAACCGGCGGCGGTTTTGTCGGTGGTGTTCGGCCGTGCGGCCTTCTCCACTTCATCCAAAGCGAGGACCGAATGGGTTAAAGCGGCGCCTGCGCGCATTTCGGCCGCCACCCAAATCGCTTCCATCAGCTCCTCGCGCGTCGCGCCCTCGCGCAACGCTGCCTTGGTGTGGCCGCGGATGCAGTAGGGACATTGCGTGACATGGGCGACCGCGACCGCAATCAGTTGCTTGGTCTTGGTCGGCAGCGCGCCGTCGGCGAAGACCTTTTGGCTGAAGGCCTGAAAGGCTTGATGTATCTCGGGAGTCACCTCCTTGCGCGTGGCGGAGATGAGGCCGGTGGTCGGGGGAAAAAGCGGATCGGGCATCATGCCTCCCATTTCACGCATCGTGGGCTTTGCCCGACCCTACGAAAAAACATGTATTTCGTCTATTGCTTTTCTTTAAGGGCTTCGGATAAAGATCTATTTGTGATCCATCTTTGTAGAAGATGCGTGAGCCCAGATGGATCACGGAAAAGAGCTGCAGGGGATGCTCGCTCCCAGGCACCCCGGACATAGGCAGCCTTCCCCCAGGCTGATCGACACCGTGTTGGCGTCGATCAGCCGTTAGCTCCCGATCCAAGCGTTACGGGAAAGGAAGTACCGCAATGAGAACCACAGTCTTTTGCGCCGCGGCGATGGCGAGCTTGGCATGGGCGCCTGCAGCCCTGGCTGGCGCGTCAAATCCCGACAATCACGCAACCGCAGTCTACGTCGCCGAGCTTCATCCGATGAACGCCAAGGTGACAGGTTCCGAGACGGCGGGTGAAGCACGTTTCTCGGTCGAGGGTGACACGCTGACGATAAGCGTCGAGGCGGAGAAGCTGCCGCCCGGCATGATGCATCTGCAGCATTTTCACGGGTTCAAAGACAATAGCGTTGCGACCTGTCCGACCGAAGCGGCCGATGCCAACCGTGACGGCGTCATCGACCTCATCGAGACCGAACCCTCGTCCGGCACGACGATGGTGCCGTTCCATGACGATCCGGTCAGCATGGAGATCGTGCGCGACACCTATCCGAAGGCCAGCGCCGACGGGATTTACAAATATCAAAAGACCGTGTCAGTGAAGAATCTGGACGCGGCCTTTGCCAAGGCATTCGGTGACAACGAACTCGATCTCGACCGCCGTGTTGTCTTCATTCATGGGATCCTCCCCTCAACCAAGCTCCCTGCGTCAGTGGCATCGCTCGGCACCATTCCGGCCCAGGTCACGTTGCCGATCGCTTGCGGCGAGATCAAGCGGGTGCAGAAGTGACCTGAGACAAGAGTCGAGGTCGGGATCTCTCGATGGGCAAGGCGGATGAAAGCGAAAATCCAAGCCGGAAACGTCAAGCTCAAGCGCGTCTATGAGCCTGCGGCCGCTGACGACGGTGCGCGCATCCTGGTCGACAGGCTGTGGCCGCGCGGGGTCTCGAAGGAGCGCGCCGCCATCGATCAATGGATGAAGGAGATCGCGCCCAGTACCGAGTTGCGCAAATGGTTCGGGCACGACCCGGCCCGATGGGAAGAATTCCGTCAGCGCTATGCCCAGGAAGTGCGTCAACACGGCGAGCTCCTTGATCAGTTGCGCTCACTCGCGCGGCAGGGCCAGCTCACCCTGGTCTATGCGGCCCGCGACGAAGAGCACAATGATGCCGTCGAGCTGAGGCACTTAATTTTGGCAGGCTAGCGGACGGGTGCGTCGCTTGAAGGATCGCGGCGACGCAGGGCTTCTCAACCGCGTCGAGCGCATACGACCTAATCCGCTGCTCAGGCTTGAGTTCGTCTTGGTCTGGTGGACGGCGCTCGCACAGGTTCGAGCCGCTTCATCGACAGCATGGCTTGCAGCGACGCCCGGGGCTTGACGAGGTCGCTCAGGGTATATTTGTCCAGCGCCCCGAGGAAGGCCGTGCTCGCGCCCTCAAGCGCACGGCGCAACACGCAACAGGACAGCACCGTGCATTCGGCATTGATGGGCTCGAAACACATCGCGAGCGCCATGTCCGGCTCCGTATGGCGTACGACCTCACCAAGCCCGATGGCCTTTGCCGGCTTTGCCAGCCGCAAGCCGCCATGCCTGCCGCGGACGGTTGTAACGTAACCGGCAACGCCCAATTGATGAGCGACCTTCATCAAATGGTTCTTGGAGATGCCGTAGCTTTCGGCAATCTCCTCGATCGTCGCCAATCCATCCTCTTTGAGCGCCAGATACATCAGCATGCGGAGGGCGTAGTCGGTGTAGACGGTTAGGCGCATGCGGGTCCCTGTGACAAAAAGATTGAAGATCAATATTGCTTTTAGTCCGGCCGCTGGTAAGATGCACGTAACATACATGTTTTACCGGGCGTGGGTCAAATGGGTAATCGCGCAGCATCTAACACTTTTATTGTCTTAGCTAAAAGACCGTCGGCTGGCCGGCCCTTCGAAGCTGCGGTTCGCCATCCGGAGTGCCTCAAGTTCCCCCTGTTCGCTCGGCCCGGCCGACAGCGGCAAAGGAGCGCACCGTGACGTATGTCGTCACCGACAACTGCATCAAGTGCAAATATATGGACTGCGTTGAAGTGTGTCCGGTCGACTGCTTCTACGAGGGCGAAAACATGCTCGTCATCCACCCCGACGAGTGCATCGATTGCGGGGTGTGCGAACCGGAATGCCCGGCGAACGCAATTTCCCCCGACACCGAGCCCGGTCTCGATAGTTGGCTCAAGCTCAACGCGGACTATGCGTCGGTCTGGCCGAATATTTCCGTCAAGCGCGCGCCTCCCGCCGATGCCGAGCAATTCGATGGTGTTGCCAACAAGCTCGAACAGTATTTCTCGCCGAATCCGGGTCAGGGCGACGGGATGGATGAGCACGGCAGCGATCGCCCGCCAGCGAGCGACCAATCGATTGGCGTCGAACAGCAGACCCACGGGCAAGACCCATAAAGTGCAGCTCACGTAGGCGGGTTGAGCTCTGACGACAAGAAAGGAGAACAAGCGATGAAGTTCGCAGTTTTGATCAGCGCGGAAATGCTGCTCGCTTGTTTCGCGGCCGCATCGGCAATCTCCCGATGCGTTCGGGTCCCGGGCTGGCGCTCACCGCCGCCGCTGTCCAAGCGATAACTGCCCACGGGCCGCAGGCAAGATCGGGCCACCAAACAGAAGCAAACATGAAATGTCGATAGATAGGAATGTCCAATGAAGTACCGTCGATCTGCGGTGATTGCCGGCGGCGTTCTCGCCGCCTGCGTCGCTGTGATGAACGTGCCGCCACCGGCCTTGGCCGCGGATTCTGCATCAGCCGAGATCGACCAGCGGGCGAAGGACTCCAATCAGTGGCCGGCACCGGGCCGTGACAACAAGCTCACGCGTCACAGCGAGTTGAAGGACATCAATACCGATAATGTCAAAAAACTGGGGATGATCTGGGCGCAATCGACCGGCGCTCTGCGCGGAGCCGAGGGCCAGCCGATCGTGATCGGCGACGTCGGCGGCAAGCCCATGCTGTTCATGGTCAGCGGCTGCCCGGCCATGTCGAACTGCAACGTGGTGCAAGCCTTGGATCTGAGCGACCCGGACAATCCGAAAGCCGTCTGGAACTATGTGAAGAAGACCGACCGCGACGAATCTGCCGTGCCGCGCGCTTGCTGCGACACCGTCAACCGCGGCCTGAATTATGCCAAGGGCAAAATCATCACACATACCCTTGACGGTTTCGTCATCGCGCTTGACGCACTCACCGGCAAAGAACTCTGGGTGGTGAAGAACGCATACCCCGAGAACGGCGAAACCGAGACGAGCCCAACCCTCATCGCCGAGAACCTGGTCATTGCAGGTTTTGGCGGTGACGAGTTCGCCGCGCGAGGCCGCATGACGGCTTACGATCTCGATACCGGCAAGGTGGTGTGGACGTGCCACGCGACAGGATCGGACAAGGATGTCTGCCTGACACCCGACACCAACAAGGCCCATCCGGAATATGGCACCTTCGGCAAGGACCTCGGTATCTCGACCTATCCCAAGGACGATTGGAAGATCGGGGGCGGCGCTTTCTGGGGCTTCTTCAGCTACGACCCTGACCTGAAGCTCGTCTATTCCTCGACCGGAAACCCGGGTTTGTGGAGCCCTTCCTACCGCTGCGGCGACAAAACCCACGAGGAGTGCAACACCGGCAAGTGGGACAACAAATGGTCGCTGACCATCTTCGCGCGCAAGGTCGAGACCGGTGAGGTCGTCTGGGCCTATCAAATGACGCCCTTCGATCAGTGGGACTATGACGGCGTCAACGAAAACATGCTCACCGATATGGAGATCGACGGCAAGAAGGTCAAAGCGCTCACGCATTTCGACCGCAACGGCTTCGCCTATGTACTCGACCGCACTGACGGCACGCTGCTGCGGGCGAGCAAATACGTGACCGTCGATTGGGCGGAAAAGATCGATCTCAAGACCGGTCGTCCGATCAAGGTCAAGGAGCACTCTCCGTTTGAGGTTGGCCGCAACGTCGAAGTTTGCCCTTCAGCTATGGGGGGCAAGGATCAGCAGCCCTGTGCCGTCGATCCGAAAGAGCCGAACATGGTCTACTGCCCCACCAACAATTGGTGCATGGAGGACGAGCCGCAGGAGCGTACGCACACCAACCAGGGAACGGTCTATGTGTTCGCTAACGTCTACATGTATCCCGAGAAGCAGGGCGTCACCGGCAAGTTCAAAAAGTTCGACGTGGTCGCCGGCAAGACCGTGTGGGAGATCCCGGACCCCTATCCGAACTGGGGTGGCGCCTTGGTCACTGACGGCGGACTGGTTTTCTACGGCAGCCTCGGCGGCGACTTCCGTGCCGTGGACCGCAACAGCGGCAAGGTGCTGTGGCACCGGAAGCTTGGGTCGGGCATCGTCGGCAACCCCATGACGTACAAGGTGGACGGCAAGCAGTACGTATCGGTCTATGCCGGTATCGGCGGTTGGGTGGGATTACCTGTCGCCGCCGGCCTCGACCTGAGCGACAAGTTCGGGGCCATCGGCGCCACCGCCATAGCGAAGGCCACCGAGCTCAATCTGATTCCGCAAGGCGGCACGCTCTACACCTTCAGGCTCTCTCCTGAGTAGCGACTGGCCAAAAGCTCCAGCTTCGGAGCGTTTCCGCAGCTGGAGCTTTGGCTTCTCACATGACGACGATCATTACCGGGTACTTTGCTGATCTAAGGAACATCATCATGGCGTATGGCGCACAGGCGGAAGCCACCCACGACGATCGCCCGCATGGCTGGCGAAGATGGGTCTATTCGACCAATCACAAGGACATCGGCACGATGTACCTGATCTTCGCCATCGTCGGCGGCGTGATCGGGGGAGTGCTGTCCATGGGCATTCGCGCCGAGCTCATGTATCCGGGTATGCAGATCTTCGGCGATCCCGAGGTCTTCAACACATTCGTCAGCGCCCACGGCCTCATCATGATCTTCTTCGCGATCATGCCGGCGATGATCGGCGGGTTCGGCAACTGGATGGTGCCGCTGATGATCGGGGCGCCGGACATGGCTTTCCCGCGTATGAACAACATCTCGTTCTGGCTGTTGCCTGCCTCCTTTTCGCTCCTCCTGATATCGCTCTTCGTCCCCGGCCCTCCTGGTGGATACGGGATCGGCACCGGCTGGACCATCTATGCGCCGCTCTCGACCAAGGGCACGCCGGGTCCCGCCATGGACTTCGCGATCTTGGCGCTCCATCTCGCCGGCATATCCTCGATCCTCGGCGCCATCAACTTCATCACCACGATCTTCAATATGCGCGCGCCGGGCATGACGATGCACAAGATGCCCCTCTTCGCCTGGTCGATTCTGGTGACCGCCTTTCTGCTCCTGCTGTCGCTCCCGGTGCTCGCCGGCGCCCTGACCATGCTATTGACCGATCGTAATTTCGGTACGGCCTTCTTCGATTCATCCCAGGGCGGCGATCCGGTGCTGTTTCAGCACCTGTTCTGGTTTTTCGGCCATCCCGAGGTGTACATCATGATTCTCGGCGGCTTCGGCATGGTCAGCCAAATCGTCTCGACCTTCTCGAGGAAACCCATCTTCGGTTATCTCGGCATGGCCTATGCCATGGTCGCCATCGGCGTCGTCGGCTTCGTGGTCTGGGCCCACCATATGTTCGTTTCGGGCATCGGTGTGAATACGCAGGCCTACTTCGCCTTCGCCTCGATGGTGATCGCCGTGCCCACCGGCATCAAGATTTTCTCCTGGATCGCCACCATGTATGGCGGCTCCCTTACGTTCCGAGCGCCTTTGCTTTGGGCACTCGGCTTCATCTTCGTGTTTACGATTGGCGGCGTCACTGGCGTCGTGCTCGCTAATGCGAGCCTCGACCGCTCATTGACAGACACCTATTACGTCGTGGCCCATTTCCACTACGTCCTGTCCCTCGCCGCCGTCTTCGCCATCTTCGGCGGCTGGTATTATTGGTTCCCGAAAATGTTCGGCTACATGTATTCCGAAAGCCTCGCAAAGCTGCAGTTCTGGCTGATGTTCATCGGCGCCAACATCGCCTTCTTCCCCATGCACTTTCTTGGTCTGGCTGGCATGCCGCGCCGATACGCCGATTACCCGGAGGCCTTTGCCGGCTGGAACTTTGTGGCCTCCATCGGCTCGTATATTTCGTTCGCGGGCCTGCTCGTGTTTTTCGTCGGACTTGCCTATGCCTTCGCCCGCAAGGTGCGCGCGCCCGACAATCCGTGGGGAGCAGGTGCCACAACGCTGGAATGGACATTGTCGTCGCCGCCGCCCTTCCACACTTATGATACCCTGCCGCAGGTCAAATAATGCTGACGTTCCGAGGCTCCAGTTTGCCAATGCCATTGCGGTGAAGCGCTGCCGCACTTAAAGCGTGCCCTGAGACCGGCACGGGACCCCGGAAAGGACGAGCATGTGGAGAGAGCCTGACCTGCAGACGCCGATTTGCGACCTGCTCGGATGCCGCTATCCGATCCTTCAGGCGGGGATGGGCGGCGTCGCGCGCTCGGAGCTTGTGGCGGCCGTGACCGAGGCCGGGGCTTACGGCTTCCTGGGCATGGTTCGAGAGCCCCCCGAACTGATCGCGCGTGAAATCGACGCGGTGCGCGCCCGAACCGATCTGCCTTTCGGCGTCAACCTCATTCCGTCATCGACCGATCCGGCGCTGCTCGAGGCCGAACTCGCGATCTGCTTCGAGAAGCGCGTGCATTCGCTCTGCTTCTTTTGGGATGTGCAGGCCGACGCAATCGCGCGGGCGAAGGCGGCCGGATGCCGTGTCCTGTACCAGGTCGGATCGGTCGCTGATGCGGTCGCGGCCGAGAAGGCAGGCGTCGACGCGATCATCGCGCAGGGCGTCGAAGCCGGTGGACATGTGCGCGGGGTCGTGTCGTCTCTGGTTTTGGTGCCGCAGATCGCCTGGGCGGTTGCGGTTCCGGTGATTGCCTCCGGCGGCTTTGCCTCGGGCGAGAGCCTGATCGCGGCGCTTGCGCTCGGCGCGGAAGGAATCCATTGCGGCACTGCGTTCCTCGCTACGGAGGAATCCTTCGCCCACGAATTGCACAAGGATCGCGTAGCCCGGGCGACGTCCGAGGATACGGTCTATACGGATGCGTTCGCCATCAATTGGCCGCCCGGCTCACCCGTCCGCGTCATCGCCAACAGCCTGACCGACGATCTCGGGCTGCGCCTGCTGGGACACGATCCGGAGGATATTCCGCGCGAGGCGATCGCCGAGGAGGGCGGCCGTCCAATCTACAAATTCAGTACCGACTCGCCGCTCAGAATTACCACGGGCAATCTCGAAAACCTGGCGCTGTTCGCCGGGCAAATTGCCGGCGTGATCGAAACCATACCAAGCGCGGCGGCGCGAATAGCCGAAATGGTCGACTCGGCCCGCGCGACGCTCGCACGGCTCCAACGCGTCGGAACGGCGGTTCAATAATAATGGAGACTCAAGGCACGGAAGTTGCCAAAGGGAGTGCATGACATGCAGATCGGTCTTGATGGCAAAGTCGCAATCGTCACGGGCGTGAGTGGCGAAGGACAAGTCGGAATAACCGTCGCGAAGGCGTTAGCGAAAAGCGGCGCAAAACTCGCGATTTGCTCCCGAACGCAAAGTAAAGTGGACGCGCGGGCCAAGGAGCTGCGCGCCGGCGGCGCCACCGTGTTCGCGACGGCGGCATCCCTGACCGATGAGTCGCAAGTGGAAAAGCTCGTCGATAGCACGTTGGGCGAATATGGCCGGATCGACATTCTGGTGAATTTGGCCGGCGGGCTGACCCGCTACAAGCCCGCGGTCGACGTCAGCGTGGAGGATTGGCGCGAGGAGCTCGACAACAATTTGCTGAGCGCGTTCTTGACCTCGCGTGGGGTTCTGCCGCAGATGCAGGCGACGGGGGGCGGGGCCATCGTCAACTTCGCCCGCGCCGGTCTGTCGCAGGCCAACATGGTTGCCTACAACTGCGCCAAAGCCGGCATTGAGGCGCTGACCCGCACCTTGGCGCTCGAGGGGCGCGATGCAGGAATCCGCGTGAACGCGATCGCGCCCGGGCTGGTGGATACGGCGTCCAACATCGCGGCGATGAAGCCGAAGGATCTCAAGCGTTGGACCAAACGCGAGGATATCGCCGACGCCGTGGTCTTTCTCGCCTCGCCCGCTGCCGCCGGCATCACCGGCCAGGTTGTCGCCGTCACCGGCTGGGGCCTGTAGTCGCCGCGGCGGGACCGGCTGCTTTGAACGATCACGCTCAGCTTCGAAACCTGGGGGCGCGCGCCGGTTAGCCTTTAGGCACGATCCTTATGGCTTCCGTCACTGTCGGCTCTTGCAAAAAAAGAGGGTCAGACGTGTGCCGCCTGACTCTCCTCAGGGCTCTACAGCTTAGCGATTGCGCTCGTTTTCGCCGGAGCGTCCACCTTGGTCGGGGCGATCCTGACCCGGCTTGAACTGCCCTGGCTCACCTTGACCAGGATTACCCTGGCCGGGGTTCTGTTGGCCCGGGTTATTGGGCTGGCCACCCTGGCCGGGGTTATTGGGCTGATCACCCTGGCCGGGCTTGCCCTGACCGACACGCTGGTCGTTTCCCATGTTGAACTTCCTTTCGGTTGATTGGTGTCACAGCGACACCGAGTGGAAGTCAAACTGGCGGGGGAGCACTTCGGTTCCATTTCTTTGATGATTATCAAAGCGTTATGTCAAATGACATAGACGAGTGCAGAGATGCACCCAGCTCTCTCAAGGCGTGTGCTCGGAGCCGGACATTAACCGCGCCGCTCGAATGTCGCCGAAGCGCAATAAGCGGAAGTCCTCCGCGAGGCTAATACCGATGCGTTCAACGTCCTGCGAACACCATGCCGGGCTCGAGCTTCAGCACGGGGCGGACACTGATCCCCGCAGCAGCCACGCTAACCAGCAAAACCATTATGCCCCCGATCAGCGGCGTGAACCACATCATGCGGAACGGGTAGTCGGCTTGGACAGCGATCTGGCCGACGATGGCGCATAGGCCTAACCCCAACCCCGTTCCAACAAGGCCGCACAAGCCGGCCTGCACAAAAATCATGGACAGCAGCAAGCGCGGGGTTGCGCCCATAGCCTTTAGCAGCGCGTACTGTTTTAAATTTTCATTCGTGAACATGTAGAGCATGACGCCGGTAACGCCGAAGCCGACCGCCATGGCGATTGTCAGCATTGAGGCAATATCGCCCACATCTTCCGAATTGGTTAGGAACCAGCGGACCGTATCCGCCTTGAAATCAGCTGATGACCGCGCCCACAAGCCGGTTTGCGCTTCAATGCGTGCCGCCAGTTCGCGCGGCGACACACGGGGTCTGGCGGTCGCCAGCACGAACGTCAACAGGTTCCGTTCTGGCAGCAGGATACGGGAGGCATTGGAGAAAGTGGTGTATAGCAACGGGCGCGGCGGAAATCGCGGCAGCGCGTTTGAAAGCCCTTCGATTTTAACCCGGTGGTCATTGACCAGCAGTTCATCACCCACGGCAAGCGGGCGCGTTTTAGCATTGAGATGTGGCGCGCCATGGGGCCATTGATCCGCTTGCAGAACCGGCGTTTCAAGTTTGCCCTCGGTACCACCCGGATCGACAATGGCGGCATCGGGAGCATGGAGCACGGCTGGCGATCCGCCGTCTTCGAGCGCGGGAACGCCGGAAAGCGTGGCGTCGTCCACGCCGATCACCCGAAAGGGTTGAATGCGTCCATTGGCAAAACGCGCTTCCGCCGTTCCCAGGGCCAACGGTACGGCGGACTTGACGCCGGGAACGCCGCGCACACGGTTAAGTGCCGACGCTGGCAAATTGGCCGTTTGCTCGGCTGAATCCACGGCCGGATCCATGACCCAAACGTCTGCCGCCGGGTTCTCGGCAATCAGCGCGAAGCCGCGCGTCATGAAGCCACAAAAATACGACGCCGCGAACGTCACCAGAAACGATGTGAAGGTAATGCCGAACAACAGCCCGAAATATTTGGCGCGGTCGCCGATCAGCATTTTGAGCGCCACGCGGAGCATCTATGGAACTTCCTTGGTGGAGGCAGATGCGAGCGGAGCAGCTTCAATGAACGCATCGACCTGCTGGCCCACATGAGCGGGTAGGGACGCCGGGTCAAAACTGTAGATGACCTGCAGCACCCGGGTATCTGTCCGTTCAACGCTTTCGCCGGTAAGCGATATTTTCGCGACGACGTACGGTTCGATCCGCACGAATTTCAGCGGCGTTTTCAGGCCCGGATTGCCGCGCACATACACCGTGGCCGCTGCCTCCGGCCTGACCCGCCATGCATCGTCCTCGTCAATATCAACCCGCACATGGAGCTTTGTGTCATCGCCGAGCAGCATCAGCGGCGGGTCAAGAACACCGCTCGTGGCAAATTCGCCGGGGTGTATCTTGATCTGCAAAATACGAGCGGCGACAGGAGCCGTGACGGTATAGCGTTCGATCTCCAGCTTGAGCCGGCCAACGTCGGCTTGGGCCGTAGCGACAGCCGCTTCATCGATCGCTGCATCGAAGCGCCGGATATACAGGTTCTCGATGCTGATTGCGCCCTTGCTTGCCTGATACAGGCGCTCTCCTCTTTCAAGATGATCTCTGGCCTTTGCCCGATTCGCCTCCGCTTCTTTGACCTTGGCCATTGCAGGCAGAAGCTGTGCCTGCAAGTCGCGGTCGTCGATCTTGAAGAGCGGGTCGCCCGCCTCTACGCGGTCGCCCCATTTGACCAGAACATTTGTGATGGTGCCCGAGACGGGCGTGCCTATTGCTATGTTTTCGGTGCTGGCCTCGACGATGCCGGCGCCCGCGACATAAGAGGCAAACGGCGCCTCGGCTGGCTGGACGATGGGCGGGACAACCGGGGCAGTCTCGTTGCCTTGAATGACCGTGGTGATGGCGACCGCGAGGCCTATTGCCGCAAAAAGAGGGAGCACGTACTTGCCAATCATTGCAGGCGCTCCCTGTGCGTTCCAGCAATGACCTCAACGATCTTCCCGTCATCCATGCGCGCAATGCGATCGGCAAAATCGAAGATACGTGTGTCGTGGGTGACGACAATGAGGGCTCTGTCAGGACTCTTCGCAACGCCTCGCAGGACCTCCATCATGCTGCGCCCGGTCTCGTGATCCAGATTGCTGGTCGGCTCGTCGCAAATGATGAGCTTCGGGCCGTGCACCAGCGCACGTGCGATTGCCACGCGTTGCTGCTGCCCACCGCTAAGTTGGGCAGGGAGTGCGCCCAGGCGCGGGCCGAGCCCAACTGCTCCGAGAGCTTCTCTGGCCCGGGCTTCCGCCCGATTTTGCCGAGTTCCATTAATCAGAAGCGGTATTGTGACATTCTCAAGCGCAGTGAGGGCTGGCAGCAGGTTGAAGACCTGAAAGACAAAGCCGATGGATACCCCACGAAAATGTGCCCGCTCCCTCTGATTCATCTCCCGCAGATCGTGTCCAAGCACTTCGCATTTGCCGGAATCCTGGTCGAGTATTGCTGCTATAATAGAAATTAGGGTCGTCTTTCCGCAGCCGGACGGACCAACCAGCATAAGCAGCTCACCCCGGCGCACCTCAAAATCGATACCCCGCAGCGCCATCACTCTCGCATCACCTGTACCGTACGTCTTGGTCACCCCCCGGCAGGAGACCGCAATGTCTTGGCTCGGCCCTGCCGCATCACAATCCATGATGGGTTCAGTGTCCCAAAACCCGCTGACGCCAGGCTGACGGCAAAGTCGTAGATGTCCTGGCTCCCGTTTAGGTTCAGCGAGGCCCCAGACGGCTAAGACCCAGACGCTTACGCGCACTCGGCAGGGCCGTGGCGGCCCTTGCCGAGTGGCCGGTTTTGCGCAATGCAGGAAACTCCGGTTCAGCGAGCCGATAGGGTCTCCGGTGGACCTCCGGCGGCAGCGGTTGGCCGTCAGCGCGTTGTCAGCGAACCGGCATAGTTTTGATCGCCTTCGGAATCCGGACGGGCACGTGCAATGAAGGTACTATTAGTTGAAGACCACGCTGCGATGCGCGAGATGATCTCCGATCACCTCGTCGAACGGGGCTTTGCCATTGACTCAGTCGGCGGCGCGGAGGAGGCGCGCGCGGCCCTCGCTGTGTCTTGCTACGACGCACTCGTTCTCGATCTCGGCCTGCCCGATGCTGATGGCATGGAGCTCTTGAGGGAAGTTCGCGTGGGCACCGCCCGGCACCTGCCAGCTCTCATCATCACGGCGCGCGACGCACTTCACGACCGCGCCTGCGGGCTGAATGCTGGTGCCGACGATTACATTGTAAAGCCGTTCGAGCTTGCCGAGCTAGAGGCGAGGCTGCGTGCGGTTCTTCGCCGCCCGGGCGCTCGCGAGGACATCGTACTCCGCTACGGCGCACTCGCAGTCGACACGGTATCGCGGGAGGCCTCCGTCGCAGGCATCGCACTTGATCTGTCACGGCGTGAGGTGGCGTTCCTGGAGGAGCTCGTCCGCGCCTCAGGTCGCATTGTCGTCAAGGACATGCTTGAAGACCGCCTATATGCGCTGGACCAGTCCGTGACAGGCAATGCGCTCGAGGCCGTTGTGTCGCGCGTTCGAAAGAAGCTGACGGCGGTCCACGCCAGCGTGCGCATCGACACCAAGCGCGGCGTCGGTTACCGGCTTTGCGCCGCGGAGGATATCGGGTGACGCGTCTCCGCAGCCTTCGCTGGCGGTTAATGGCCGCGATGCTGATCGTCTTCGGGCTGGGTTTGGGGGCGTCGGCACTCTTCTCCTACGGTGAGGCCTACGGGACGCTGAAGGAGCTTCGCAAACGCACACTCCAGGGCCAAGCGCGCGAGCTTGTTGCGGCTCTGCGATTCAAGGGCGACGGCGTGGAAGCCGTGTTGCCGCCGAAGTGGAAGAATGCTTATCAGCGCCCCGACAGAGCGTTTGCGTATAGTGTTTATGACGCAAGTCAACGCGTGGTGGCGCTGTCGCCCAACCTTGAGGCGCCGCTTCCGCTGGTCGGTGCCGCGGACTCGGACCCGGTGAAGATCCTGGGACCGGAGCGGCTGGCGGTGCTCGCTGTCGCCGCGCCGGAAGGCCACACCGTCGTGGTAGCGCGCGGTCACCCCGATCAAGAAGCCCTCGCGGAGAGCCTTATCGAGGAGAACTTCGAGCATCTGTTCGTCGTTGTGCCGTTCATCCTGATTTCGCTTCCGCCTCTTTGGCAGATCAGTCGATGGAGTTTGCGTCCGTTGGCGCTGGCCTCGCGGGAGGCCCAAGCCATCGGCCCTGCCGACCTCTCCGCCCGCTTGTCCGTCGAGGGATTGCCCGACGAGGCTCGGCCGCTCGTCGATGCTGTCAACGGCGCCCTGGAGCGTCTCGCGTACGCTTATGAAGCCGAGCGTCGCTTGACCGCCGACGTCGCTCACCAGCTGCGCACGCCAATCACCGTTCTCGATCTCCGCCTTCAGAGAGCCAGGCATGGGGGCCGGATCGACTGGCCAACCATCGAACGCGAGATGGCGCAACTGAGACACCTGATCGATCGATTAATGGACCTGGCACGTCGGGACAGCGTTGTGCAAGCTGCCGACTCCGGGGCCGGACCGCAAACCGTCAATCTCGCGCGCATTGTCCGTGAAGCCGCAGCGATGGCTTTGCCGATTGCCGAAAAGGAGCATCGGTCACTGGTCGTTGAAGCGCCGGACGTGGTCCCGTTCCAGGGTCGCGCCGATGACCTTCGCGACATGGTGCATAACCTTCTCGACAATGCGCTTGTCCACGGAAGCGGGACGGTGCGCGTCGCAGTGCGTCACGAAAGGGGCGGTCGCGGGCAGGAGATCGTCATTGAGGTTGCCGACGAAGGAATGGGGGTGCCCGAAGCCCTCAAGGAAACGGTATTCGAGCGTTTTCGCAAGGGCCCGTTGTCGCAAGGGGCGGGGCTTGGACTCGCCATTGCCCGCCAAGTTGCCCGCGGTCACGGAGGCGACGTTGGCCTCCTGTCAGAGTCTGGGTGCCTCGCAAGGGTAGTACTACCGGCGATACAGGACTTCGAAGATCAAACCCACTTGCAAGCCTGCGGCTGAGTAAACGCGATCGAGTGTTAAACTCCCTCTGTCCGCGACGTTCCGGAACCGAGCAGGCGACTCGAACATGACGGCCATCTCGTCTCAGCGAACGTGAGACGATTCGGCAACGGTTCCGTCCACCAGACGGAGTGTTGGCGAGGACACTATTTACCTATCGAGAACGCGATCATGCTCCTCCATGGTGCAGATCTCTGCGCGGTGGTTACGCACGGTGTTCAGGGTTCTCGTAATCGAACCGGCAACCAGCCTTCCAGGCATTGCGGTCATTGCCATGATTTGGAATGCCCCCTGCATCTTTCAGTATCCGCGCCATGTGCATCAGGTTCCAGGTCATAATCGTGGTGTTTCGCTGAGTGAAGTCGTTGTCGAACCCGGCCGGTCCGTTGCTCGTCTCGTCACCGAATGAGGGGCCCGGTCCAGCCTCACCCACCCAGCCGCAATCCGCCTGGGGCGGTATCACGTAACCCAAATGCTGAAGAGCGAAGAGAATCGTCATTGCGCAGTGCTTGATGCCGTCCTCGTTTCCGGTGATAACGGCGCCCCCGACTTTGCCGTAGAAAATGCTCTGTCCTTTGTCGTTCAGCATGCCGGACATTCCGTAGAGTCGCTCGATCATAATTCTACAAACCGCGCTTTCCTCGCCTAACCAGATTGGGGTGCCGAGGATCAGGATGTCGGCCTCCTTCACTTTCTCCCAGAATTGGGGCCAGTCGTCCCGTTCCCAACCGTGTTCGGTCATGTCGGGGTAGACGCCATAGGCAATGTGATGCGAGGCGGCGTGGACGCTCTCTACTCCGACGCCGTTCTTTTTCATGATGGTCTCGGCCACCGAGAGCAGCAGTCGAGTGTGTGATTTGTCGGGCTGTTTCTTGAGGGTGCAATTGAAAAAGATTGCCTTGAGATCCGAAAAATCGGTCTGGTTGTTTTCGCACAGAAGCGACTGCTTTTCGTTGAGCGACATGGCTGGCTCTCCTCATGAGCGGCTTGATGATCGCCGTAAGGCGAGTTGGTGCAGGTTACGCCCTTCCCGCCGATCTTTTCTCGCAGAGTTTCCGCGGAGTTGGCCGAGGACGCTCCTTCACGTCCGCTTAAGGTCACTCGACCACGAGGCCGACCATCGTTAGCGCGATCAGGCTCGCCAGCAAATTGCATCGGCGCGGCCCTTTTACACACTCTCCCCAAGTGGCCGCTTTTTTGAAGCGCCTTCAATGTCAGTTTCGGGCCGTTTTCAGAGTTTAGCGCAAGGCCGGGTTGAGCTGAATGGAACCGCAGCCAGAGGAACAGGGTTTCCTATTGACCAACCGTTGGCGTGAGATTTCCGATGAAGCCCCACTTGACCAGTCTCTTGATCCTCCTCTTGACCGCGACCGTCGCAGCGGGCGCCGGAGGTTGGTCGACGGAAAGCGATCCCAAATTCGGATTCGTCTTTGCATATCCACAGGACCTTTTTGCCTCCGTGGATGTGGATAGTGACCGTCCCGCGTTTCATTATTTTGCTTCAGAGAGCGATGAGGCGAAGTTTCTCGTGGGCGCTTGGGACAATCGCAGCGGTCAAACGCCGAACGAATTCAAGCGCTGGATGCTCGCCAATGCCGACGGTTACGAAGACATCACCTATCAGCCCCACGGTCGTTCCTGGTTTGTCGTAAGCGGCTACCGGGGCAACCAGATCTATTACGAGAAGCTGATGTTCTCCTGCGGTGGCAGCATCGCCAACGTCCTCGCCATAAGCTACCCGGCTGCACGACGGGATCCGTTCGATCGCGTCGTAGAACGCATGGAGGATCGGTTTCGGCCTGGCCGCTGTTAACAGCTCGACACGCCTGCCGTGCAGGGATACGCCGTGCGGGTCGAGCACGGGTTCATTGACTTAATGGTGACCCCGACAGGATTCGAACCTGTGACCCTCAGATTAGGAATCTGATGCTCTATCCTACTGAGCTACGGGGTCTTTGAGTGGGCCGATCGCGCGACTGCCACCGGTATAGCCTATAGGCCGCGGTCTCCCGCCGCAAATGTCGGCGGGGAGGGGAGCGCCGCCGCGATCCTTCCATTTCACCGGGCGAAATCGCCACGCTCTGAATCGTGTTGACAGGATCGCGCCAAAGGAACAAAGTAAGAACATAGATTTTGGCTGGGTCTCACTTACGAGGGCGCCGGTCGTGGCGCGAAGGCGATGGATGCACATCATGGTCAGCATCGAAAGTCTCGTGACGGGGTCGGGCGCGCTCAAACGCGCGGCCGGGCCGCTGGCGCTTTTGTCACCGCGCTTACCGCAGTCGCGTCGTTAAGCGCTTCCGC
The DNA here is from genome assembly GCA_038326945.1 of Hyphomicrobiales bacterium. Classification (GTDB taxonomy): domain Bacteria; phylum Pseudomonadota; class Alphaproteobacteria; order Rhizobiales; family Methyloligellaceae; genus Methyloceanibacter. The sequence goes on along the minus strand of JBBQKN010000006.1, from coordinate 57,127 downwards.
CAGCGCCGAGCCTTCGCCGGCTGGCTGCACGCTCTCAGAGCCAGAGACGCGCATGGTGGCAACCATCAATGATGGCGAATCCCTGACCTTGACCGACGGCACGGTGGTGCGTCTGATTGGGACCAAGGCGCCCGCGGCCCCGCTTGGCTGGCGCGGCGATCGTCCCTGGCCGCTCGTCAACGAGGCCAAGGAAGCCTTGTCGCAACTCGCCTCGGGCGCCGAGGTCGAGCTTCGCTACGGTGGCACCCGCCGCGATCGTCATGGCTACGCACTTGCCCAGGTCTTTGCCGTGAAGGGCGGCGAACGCGTCTGGTTGCAAGGCGAGCTCGTCGGAAGAGGCCTCGCCCGCGTTTATTCCTTCCCCGACAACCATGCTTGCGTGAGCGACCTGCTGACCCGCGAAGCCGCGGCGCGGGCTAAGCGTGCGGGCATTTGGGGCGTCTCGACCTATCGCGTGCTCGAGGCCAACGATGTGGAGCGTCTCGGACGTCTTACGCGCAGCTACCAGCTCGTCGAGGGCGTGGTCGCGGCGGTGGGAGGTGCTGGCGGCCGTGTCTATCTCAATTTCGATAAGGACTGGCGGCGCGATTTCACCATTGTCGTCGAGCGGAAAGACAGTGTGGCGCTCAAGGCCGCGGGTCTGGATGTGAAAACGCTGGCCGGCAAGCGCTTGCGCGTGCGCGGCTGGGTCGAATGGCGGAACGGTCCGATGATCGGTGTCACCCATGCCGAGCAGATCGAGCTGTTGCCCGACGCGCCCTCATCCCCGGGAGCGGTCCCCGAGGCGCCCGGGGCTATTGCCCTCTAGGCGGGATGGGACTGCCCGAGCGCCGGGCGCTCCCCTTGGTCACGCTCCCAAAAAGCTTAGGCCCGGCAAAGGCCGGGCCTAATGATGGCAAAAGAACTAGGCCTTCGGCTAGGCCGCGCGGTTGCGCGTGTCGGCTTCGGCCGCCATCTTGGCGTGACGGGCGGTCTTGGCCAGCACTTCGTCGATCTTGGCCACGGCACTGGCCTCGTCCAGGCGCTCCACCGCCGCGATCTCCCGGGCCATGCGGTCCAGGGCGGCTTCATAAAGCTGCCGCTCCGAATAGGACTGCTCCGGCTGCGCCTCGGAGCGATAGAGGTCGCGCACAACCTCAGCGATAGCGACGAGATTGCCCGAATTGATCTTGGCCTCGTATTCCTGCGCGCGGCGCGACCACATTGTCCGTTTAACCCGTGCCTTGCCCTTAAGCGTGCCGAGCGCCTTCTTCACGATCTTGTCCTCGGAGAGCTTGCGCATGCCGACCATCTCAAGCTTACCGGTCGGCACCCTGAGCGTCATCTTGTCCTTTTCAAAGTTGATGACGAAAAGCTCGAGCGTCGCTCCAGCAATCTCCTGCTCCTCGATGCTCACGATGCGGCCAACGCCATGGGCCGGATACACGATGTATTCGTTGGTGCGAAAGCCGTGTCTTTGTTGGGGTTTCTTCTTTTCCACCATTACTCCGTCTCACTTTGTTAACCAGTGGGCCAGGGCGAAGCTAATAGGATATAGGTCGGCGACCACTTTCCGCCAAAAGGCGACCAGCGATCTGGTCTCCGCGGCAGTGGGCACAAGCAGAGGCGTCGATCAGGAGCCTGATCGCGCGACTTCCCCCAAGTTGGAAAAAAGCGTGCCTGCAACGAGGAACGCCTCTGCTTATGCCCACTGGCAGTTCCGCCAGTTCGACACGAGCATAACATAATCTTAGTGAATCCGGAAGGTGTGCGGTGCGGCAGGTCGGTCCTTACGGCACCGCAACATGCGACATTTTGACAATAGGGTGAATTTTTTCGCCCCCTTAGGGGCCCCTAATCCCCCTGGCCTGGTTCGGGACTGAAATATTTGTCATATTTGTCGGGTTCGCTGACAAAGGCGTCGGCGTCGGGCGGCGCCGGCCTTTTGATCGTGATATTTGGCCAAGTTTCGGAATATTGGCGGTTAAGATCGAGCCAGCGGTCGAGGTTCGGCTCGGTATCCGGCTTGATCGCGTCGACTGGGCATTCCGGCTCGCACACCCCACAATCGATGCACTCGTCGGGATGAATAACAAGCATGTTGTCGCCCTCGTAAAAGCAGTCGACCGGACACACTTCCACGCAGTCCAGGTATTTGCACTTGATGCAGACTTCAGTGACGACGTAGGTCATCTCTTCACATGGCTTCGTTTTGGCGTGCCTGGGCCGTTCGGGCCCTCATGTCCCAAGAGTTGGGCCGGCGCTTTGCCTATCGCAATCGGGCTATCAGCACAAGGCGACCGGTCGGCGGGCGTCAAGGCAAAATCAGGCCGGCAAACCGTCGGCGGGGGCGTTGAGGCCGACGGCGCCGCCTCGCCAAGCGCCGCCTGACGCGCCGCTCAACTTCCGTCGGTCTTGATGGCATCGAGGCGCCTGCGGTCGCGCTTGGTTGGCCGGGGACCGGAATGGATTTGAACCCTCGCCAGGTCTGGGGCGGGCGCAGGGATCTCGGGCGTAAGATCGTCGTAAAGCAATTTGGCGCTGCTGGCTGGCCCCCGGCGCTCGGCCACCCCGGCCACGCGCACGATCATAAGCCGATCGGCGACGGTCGCGGTGATGACGTCACCGAGCCGCACCGGGCGGCTTACCTTGACAACGCGCGCGCCATTGACGCGGGCCTTGCCTGCCTCGATCAGCTTTGCCGCGAGCGAACGGGTCTTTACCAGTCGCGCGCACCAAAGCCATTTGTCGAGCCGTTGCCCGGTCATGTGCGCTCGTCAGCCACCCTCCGGCCGCCGCGCAGCGAGATTGCGCCGGAGTTCGGCGAGCACGCCGAAGGGAGATGCATCGGGGGAGCGGACAAGCTCCTTTCGCTCTGGGCGAGGCTTGGACTCGCGTGGGCCTTTGCCCTCGGATTTGGGGCCACGGCGTCGAGACTTGCCTTTGGCTTCGTCGCGCCGCTCGGGCCGGGTGTCCTTGCGCCTGCCGGGGCGCCAGATTTCATCCAGGACTGGGGCCGGCTCGTTCCCGCCGTCGCCTGCTTCCGCGCCAGGATTGTCGAGGGCCTCGACCGGCGCCGCTTCGGTTCGCGGCGGCGACTTCCCCCGCTCCAGCCTGAAGCCGAGCGCCTTCAAGATCGAAGCGAAGTCCTCGCCCGAGCAGCCTACCACCGACATCAATTCCGGCACCACCCGGAACCCGCCGTCGCCAGTTGCGCCGGCCGGCGCGTCGGCGCCACCTTCGATGGGCCGCCAGCTCACGCGTACGCGGATAAGATCAGAAAGCCGCTCAAGCATGTCGATGCGCACCGCCCGTGAGCCTGCGATCTGAAACCCCGCCGCGTGCCAATAAGGTTCGGGCACGCTTATATCGGCCTCGATCGAGGTAAGCCCCTGCTGGGGGCGGGGTGGCATCGCCTCGCTCTCGACGCCGTGATGACGTCCGGAATGAAGCGCCCAGAGCAGCAACAGCAAATCCGCCGCCGCCGGCTTGAGCAGCGTCGGGATGTAGATGTTGAAGGCGCCGAAGCGCACGCCATATTGGCGGAGCTGCGCACGCGCGCTCTGATCGAGCGCCTTGACCTCGGCGGCGACGGCGTCACGGCGGAGCACACCGAGATTTTCCACGAGCCGGAAGGCCAGTCCGCGGCCGAGGCCCGAAAGGTCCGAGGCCCGGCTCAGCGCAACCAGAGGCGCGAGCCGGCCGCCGACCTGCGCGGATAGCCATTGCTCCAGGCGCTGGAACACCTGCTCGCGCTCGCCCGGCCCGAGATGCTCGTCGGCGAGCAATTGGATCTTGGGCTTGAGCGCGCTTTCTCCCGGTTCGAGACGTGCGATGTCGGAGCCCCGCCAGACAATGCGGCCATTGGCTTTAAGCGCGATGGCGTCGTCCTTGTCGGCGGCAAGCGCCGTGGCGCGGGCGGCAAGCTCATGCGCCAGCACTCTGACGGCGGCATGGCGCGCCGCGCGGCCGTGAATGCCGTCGCTGCTTGCGTCAGGGGTGAAGCGAAAGCCGTCGAGCGACCCGACGAAATGGTCTTCCACCAGAATGCTACCGTCGGCGCCGATCTCGGCCAGCAGCTCTTCCTTGTCCCTCAAGCGCCGCATCAGCACGCTCGTCCGCTTGTCGACGAAGCGATGGGTCAGCCGCTCATGCAAGGCATCGGAGAGCATGTCCTCGATGGCCCTGGTTCGCTCCTGCCAATGCCCCGGATCTTCGAGCCAGTGCGGCCGGTGCGACACGAAGGTCCAGGTCCTGATCTGGGCGAGACGATTGGACAGCGTGTCGAGATCGCCATCGGTGCGGTCGGATAGCGCCACTTGCCGGGCGAACCAGTCGGAGGGAATCTTGCCGCCGTCGCCGATGACGAAGCGGTAAAGCGTGGCCACAAGCTCGGCATGGCTGGCCGCCGAAATCTTGCGGTAGTCGGGGATCTGGCACATGTCCCACAGGAGCGCGACGCTCGCCTTTCCGGACACGAGTTCCCGCAAAATGGAATCGTGGGTGACGTTTTCGAGGGCAATGACGTCGTCGACCATGCGGGAGCGGATGAGGCGCGGATGGTCCGGTGTCTCACGCAGGCTGTCCTTCAGATGCTCGATCGAGCCGAAGTCGAGCTTGCGATTGCGCCATTGCAGCATGCCGACCGGATCGAAGCTGTGGCTTTCGAGGCGATCGATGAGCTCCGGCTCGAACGGAGCCACTTGGGCGGTCACGCCGAAGGTGCCGTCATTCATATGGCGTCCGGCGCGGCCGGCAATCTGGCCGAGCTCGGCCGGGGTGAGATTACGGTGCGTTTGTCCGTCGAATTTGCGCAAGCCGGCAAAGGCCACGTGATCGAGATCGAGATTGAGGCCCATGCCGATGGCGTCGGTAGCCACGAGAAAATCGACGTCGCCATTCTGGTAGAGAGCGACCTGCGCATTGCGCGTGCGGGGACTGAGCGCTCCGAGCACGACCGCGGCGCCGCCGCGCTGGCGTCGGACCAGTTCGGCGATGGCGTACACGTCGCTGACGGAGAAGGCCACGATGGCGGAACGCCGCGGCAGCCGCGTGATCTTCTTGTCGCCGGCATAGCTCAGCTTGGAGAGGCGCGGCCGCGAGACGATATTGGCGGCCGGGAGCAAATCCCGAATCGCGTCGCGCATGGTGGCGGCGCCAAGGAGAAGCGTCTCGTTCAGGCCCCTGGCATGGAACAGGCGATCGGTAAAAACGTGGCCGCGCTCGGCATCGGCGGCGAGCTGGATCTCGTCGACGGCGACGAAGTCGGCCTCGAGATCGAGCGGCATCGCTTCGACCGTGCAGACATAATAACTGGGCGAGGGCGGCTTGATCTTTTCCTCGCCCGTGATCAGCGCCACTTTGCTCGGGCCGATGCGGGCCACGATCTTGTCGTAGACCTCGCGCGCAAGAAGGCGCAGCGGCAGCCCGATAATGCCGACCTCGTGGGCGAGCAGGCGCTCGATGGCGAGATGGGTCTTGCCCGTATTGGTGGGACCCAGCACGGCGGTGACGCCGCGCCCTCTCAAAGGACTTCCAGAATTCGCGAATGATCGGCTCATAGCTGCAATCCTAGGCCCATATCGTGGGCCTGAGGCTCACGCGGCCAAATTGGAACGAGGGAGGAACGAATCTCGTCCGAATCGCTTACACGGCCCATTCAGTGTTCGTTCTCCAAAACACTCTCGGGGTCCGGCCTGCTCCGATCGATCCTGTCGCGACGGCTGCTTTCGAAGGAGGAATCAATCCGTTGGCGTGCCGCGGGCCAGCGGCTTAGCGAATTTGGGAACAATTGGGAACGGAAGCGGGGCGAATCAGGGGAGTCCTAATTTTCATCATCTGTTCGCTACTACATGTTGGGTTTTGGGGCGCCCCTGTTAACCCTTGGCGCCTCGATCGCTCACCCTTTGGCGGGAAACGGCGTTCGCCTAGTTGAGGCTCGCGCGCCGGGCACCCCTCTGGATCTGGAACGAGGTCGACGTCGCCGAGCCATATCCGACCAGGGTCGGCAAGACAATGCGATAGGGGACGTACATATCGGTGCCCGGCAGTGACACGAGCCAGACTTCGATCTTGTCGGTCTCCGACATGAGCCTGATGCCGGGATTGTCCGGGCGATAGCCGGAGATGGGAATGAATTTCACGCGGCACACCGCGGCGAAGCCCGAATAGCCGGTCGAGGCATCCTTTTTCAGCTTCGCGGTGCCCTTCGATTTGAGCACGAGATCGAAACGCTGCTCGCCATCGAAGACCGGGATGGTCTGATCGCAGACCTTGGGGTCGCCATTGGGGTTGCCGGAGCGGGCATAGAGAAAGGCGGCGGTCATGGGATCGAGCACGCCTTCAAGCTGCTCCTTGGTCGTCGGAATGACGTGCGGATTGGGCTTCTTCCGCGGCACCATGGAGACGCCCGTGACCGCGCCACCGTCAAAGGTCATGCGCAGCTGCTGGCTTTTCTCTCCCCCACCCTGGAAGTTCAGGGCGTACATTGTCGGCTCCGGGGAGCCAGAGTCCAAAACCGTGCCCTTGCTGGCGGTGGTGCCGCGCCATTTGAACAGCAGGCCCTCAAGCACGGAAAACTGCCCCTCGCCCCGCATCTCGTAGCCGGAGCCGCGGAAGTCCGTCGTCAGGCGGAAATCGCCGAGATTGAATCCGGCCAGATCGACGCGGTAATTGGCGATGATCCGGCGCGCGGATCCCTTGCCGTCACCGGCGAGGGCCTCTTCACCCGTAGGGCTGCCGCTCAGCCCCAGAGTGAGAACCGCAACCGCGGTTAGGGTTAGGCTTAGGCTGTGTCGTGCTATAAGCATGGCCCCAGATCCTGGGCTCGCCGTGCCCGAAGGGCAGGCTCTTCTCGCCCAATGTCGGGTTATTCGCAGAATTCGTCAATTCTGAGGTTGGATCTTAGGATCTCATCGCCTTGACCGCTTCCGGCTGGCCCCGTATATCTCCCGCCAACTTCGCGTGAACGGTGGTTGTTCGGCCAAGGCGTTCCGCATTGACTGTCTCCAGGCATGATTAGCAATAAGGAACTGACACGATGGCCCGTCGTTGCGAGCTGACCGGCAAAGCGGTGCTCACCGGCAACAATGTGAGCCACGCCAAACGCAGGACGAGGCGTCGCTTTCTGCCGAATCTCTGCAGCGTGACGCTTGAGAGCGAAGCTTTGAAGAAGCGTGTGCGTCTCACCATTAGCGCGGCGGCCTTGCGCTCCGTCGAGCATCGCGGTGGGCTCGATGCTTTTCTCGCCAAGGCCAGTGAGGACGAGCTCTCGCTCAGGGCCAAGCGCCTCAAGCGCGAACTGGCCAAGAAGCTACCGGCGCCATCCCAGAGCAGCGCCGCGGCGAGTTAGCGCGCGCCGGGCTCCGCCAGCACGGGCTTTCCGTCCGGCAGGGCGAATTGCATCACGAGTGTCCGCTGCAGCGCGCTGAAATTATCGTCTGAGATCAGCGTCAGGATCGTTTCTCCGCCCGGCGAGCGGTGGGCGGAGATCCCTTCCATATTGTCGATGTTGTACGCGTCGTTCGCTTCGAGCAGAACCTCGCCTACGATCAGAGCACCGGGCTTCAGGTCCTTGGCGGCGACGCGGCGGATGCGCATCTTCACCCCTTCGCTGTAACGGAAGCGGCGTTCGAGGATGACGATGCCGCCGTCGGGGAGGGACGCCGCGTCAGTCAGGTCGAAGCCGCCGATGTCCTTCAAGGCGATGGCGCCCGGCGCCGGTCCACCCAGCAGCCAGCCACGCAGATTGCCGCTCTTGTCGAGCACGCGCTCGGAGAAGGCGACCGTCGCGCCCTTCAGCCTTCCGGTTCGGATCGGCGCCAGGGCCTCCACACCGCGGTTCGCGTTCATCCGCTTCGCCTCGGCCGGTAGGGCGAGCGCGCCCTTGGGTGGCCCGAAGCTGTCGGGGGTGAAGGGATAGCGCAGGATGCGGTGGTCGCGCTCGAAGGAGACATAGGCCGTCCCCTTCGAGGTGTCGCCTTGCACAAGCGCCAGGCCCTCGGCGTCGCGCGCGCGGTCGGTTGCGAGCGGCTTGCCATTGCGATCGAGGATCGGACCGATGCTCGCCCGCTCCAAGCCTTTGAGCTTCCGTCCGTCATAATCGAAATCGGCTCTGAGCCAGGTGCCGGCATCGGAGATCGCCAGTAGCGAGCGGCCGGAAGCATCGACGACAAGGGCGGAATAGCCACCGAAGAACGCGGACTTGCCGAAGAGATTGACGCCACCGCGCCAGACGAGCTTGCCGAACGCCTTGCGCGTGGGATTGTCGCGGTCGAAATCGATGGGGATGGCCGTGATCGCCACGGGCTCGACGCCAGCGAGCACGCCCGCCGGCTTGTCGGCCAAGGCTGGCGCCATGACGAGTATTGCCGTCGCGGCGGCAACCGCCACGCTCACGGAGCGCAAAGCTCTAAAGGGCGGGAGCGCCATGCCGCGACGCTAATTCAGCTTGCGGCGCTGGACGCGCGCCGTCTTCGGCGCGGCGCGGTAGAGACTCCGCCAGGCGATGCTCTCGTCGAACAGTTCGGCGAGCTTATCGGTCATCACCCCGGCCAGTTCTTCGGCGTCGGTCACGGTCACGGCGCGGCGATAGTAGCGGGTCACGTCATGGCCGATGCCGATGGCGACGAGTTCGACCGGAGAGCGGGTCTCGATCTCCTCGATGACTTGGCGCAGATGGCGCTCGAGATAGGAGCCGGAATTCACCGACAAGGTCGAATCGTCGACCGGCGCCCCGTCCGAGATCATCATCAGGATGCGGCGCTGCTCGGGACGGGCGAGCAGCCGCTGATGCGCCCAGGCCAGTGCCTCGCCGTCAATATTCTCCTTGAGCAGGCCTTCGCGCATCATCAGGCCGAGATTGCGCCGTGCTCTCCGCCAGGGCGCGTCCGCGGATTTGTAGACGATGTGCCGAAGATCGTTGAGCCTGCCGGGGAAGGCGGGCTTGCCAGCATTCAGCCATTGTTCGCGCGCGTGACCACCCTTCCAGGCCCGTGTGGTGAAACCGAGGATCTCAACCTTGACGCCGCAGCGCTCAAGCGTGCGGGCGAGAATGTCGGCCGAGCAGGCCGCGACCATGATCGGGCGCCCGCGCATCGAGCCGGAATTGTCTAGCAGCAGCGTCACCACGGTGTCGCGGAAGGTGGTCTCGCGCTCCTGCTTGAAGGTGAGGGGATGCATGGGATCGACGATGACGCGGGCGAGCCGCGCCGCGTCGATCTGGCCTTCATCGAGGTCGAAATCCCAGCCCCGGTTCTGCTGGGCGAGAAGCCGGCGTTGCAGGCGGTTGGCAAGCCGCGCCACGGCGCCGTGCAGGGCTTGCAGCTGCTTGTCGAGAAAAGCGCGCAGGCGATCGAGCTCGTCGACGTCGCAGAGGTCCTCGGCGCCAACGATCTCGTCGAAGGCACGGGTGAAGACCTTATAGCCGAAGGCCTCCGGGTTATCGAGCACCGAGAGATTGGGGCGCCAGGGCTCGGGCCGGCGCGGACCGTCGGGCGCGTCGGAATCGCCGTCGCGCCGATCGGCGCCGCCGTCTTCCTGATCCTCGACCGTCTCCTCACTGGTTCCGTCGTCATCGGCTCGGGCGTCGGAGGCAAGATCTGCGCGCTCGCGTCCTTCGCCATCTTCACCTTCCGCCTCGACGGAGGAGGGCTCGGCCTCGTTATCCTGGTTCTCCTGGCTCTCATCGCCACTTCGCTCGAGTGGGTCGGCGAGATCGAGCGCGGCGAGAAGGTCGCGGGCAAGACGGCCGAAGGCGTCCTGGTCGGCGAGCGTGTCCGGCATTCGATCGAGAACCTGCCGGGCACGATCCTCGATCCAGGACCGCCACAGATTGACGGTCGGGCGCGCGTTGGCCGGAGGCGGGAGCCCCGTCAGCCTTTCGCGTACGAGAAGAGCGAGCGCCTCCGGTAGGGGGGCCTCGGACCGGTCGCTGACCTCGTTCAGCCTGCTTCGCTCATAATGCTGCTCGAGGCGAGCGGCGAGATTGGCCGAGACCCCTCGCATACGCTTGGCCCCGATGGCTTCGACCCGGGCCTGCTCGATCGCCTCGAACACGGCGCGAGCCTCGCCGCTCGGCGGCGCGAGCGTCGCGTGCACCCCCGGATCGTGGCAGGCGACGGCAAGGGCCGCGGCGTCGGCGTGGCCGCGGATCACCGCGATCTCGCTTCTGGTTGGAATCCGCGAGGGTTCCGGTACTCGCGCCGTCTTGCCGAACAGGCCCGGCGGCTCGCTGGTGAAGATGACCTCGACGGCGCTGTCGCAGGCGATCGACCGCGTGGCAAGCGTGAGTGCACGCTTGAACGGATCGAGCGGCGCCTCCTTGCGCTTGGTCACGCCCATGGCTCAGCTCAAGGCGATGTTGGCGGTCGACTGCGGCAAGTCCTCGCCAAAGCAGCGCTGATAGAACTCTGCGATCAGACCGCGTTCAAGCTCGTCGCATTTGTTGAGGAAGGAGAGGGCGAAGGCCGTGCCGATGTCGCCGAAGATTTCCGCGTTCTCGGCCCAGGTGATTACCGTGCGCGGGCTCATCACCGTCGACAGATCGCCATTCATGAAGGCATTCCTGGTCAGTTCGGCGACCCGCACCATGTTGCCCACGGCCCTGCGGCCGGTGTCGGTGTTCCAGCTCTTGGCCTTGGCCAGAACGATCTCGACCTCGTCGTCATGGGGCAGATAGTTCAGGGTGGCGACGATGGACCAGCGATCCATCTGACCCTGATTGATCTGCTGGGTGCCATGATAGAGGCCGCTCGTGTCGCCGAGCCCGATGGTGTTCGTGGTCGAGAACAGGCGGAAGGCCGGGTGGGGCCTGATCACCTTCGACTGGTCGAGCAAAGTGAGCTTGCCGGAGACTTCGAGCACGCGCTGGATCACGAACATGACGTCAGGGCGCCCGGCATCATATTCGTCGAAGACGAGCGCGGTATTGGTTTGCAGCGCGTAAGGCAGGATGCCCTCGCGGAACTCGGTCACCTGCATCCCGTCGCGGATAACGATGGCGTCCTTGCCGACAAGGTCGATGCGGCTCACATGACTATCGAGATTGATGCGCATGCAGGGCCAGTTGAGCCTTGCCGCCACCTGCTCGATATGGGTGGACTTGCCGGTGCCGTGATAGCCCTGGATCATGACGCGGCGGTTGTGCTTGAAGCCCGCGAGAATGGCGATGGTCACGTCATGGTTGAAGAGATAATCGGTGTCGACGTCCGGCACGTGCTCGTCGGGGCGTGAATAGGCGGGCACCTCAAGATCGGTGTCGAGGCCGAAAACCTGGCGCACGGAAACCGACATATCCGGTAGTCCGGCGCCATTGGTGGCAGCTACAAGAGTCATGGGATTATCAAAGCCTATCGTCGCGTCGCGTTGCGGACGGGCTCGCCGAAGCCGAAGCCCGGAATTTTGGGATGAAGGGCGTGCTGCCTAAGCAAGCCCCGCCTGTCGCAGATAGTTATAGGCTTGAATCACTTCGCGCAACTTGTCCTCGGAGCGGCGGTCTCCGCCATTCCGGTCGGGATGGTGGCGCATCACCAAATCCTTGAAGCGCGCCTTAATTTCGGGCTTGGTCGCGCCGTCCTCGAGATTGAGCTGGCGCAGGCATTTGCGCTCGACCTTGCGCAACGGGCGGACCGGCTCGGCCGGCTGCTCCGGCGCCTTGCCCTGCCCAGCCCCGAACAAGCCGAAGGGATCTTGGGTTCCGAATCGGTGGCGGAAGCCGTTGCGGTCGCCTTCAGCCTTCGCGGCGCGATTGCGCGCGGCGGAATTCACGCCAACGAACCAGGTCGGCCGGTGACCAATGGAATCGTCCTTCTGGTGCTTGGCCACCTCCTCGTCCGGCATGCCGGAGAAGTAGTTGTAGGATTTGTTATACTGGCGCACATGCTCCAGGCAAAAGCGGTGATATTTGCCCTCCTGGCCGCGTCCCTTGGGCGCGGGGTAGAGTCCGGGGTCCGAGCAGCCCTGCCATTCGCAGCCAGGGCAGGCCTCGCGCATGAGCCGGGCCGCGTCGGGCTTGACGCGCAGCCGGTCGAAGAATTTTGAATCGAGTTTCATCAGCAGCAATTATGGGTAGTGCGCATGGCGAGGGCAAGCACGGCCCGTCGCCGGTCGAGCCGAGCGGTCAAATCTGATAGTGCGGGGGGACGAGGGGCCCCTCGGATTGGAGCAGGTATTGTTGAACAAAGCGTGTCGGAGCCTCTCCCGCGGAGGCTGCGCGCTTGAAGGGCGGGATCGGCCGATGCGGATGCGCGTTTCCTGGGCCACAATGGCTGCCATCGTGCTTGCCGCGATCTCGGTCGCGGCAACGCTGAGCGTGATCGATTTTCCACTCGGCACTCTCGGCGACGAATACGTCAAGCTCCAGGCCGTCACGACCGGACGCTACAATTATTTTCATCCACTCGTCATGATCGACCTGGCGCAGGCGGCAACCCTCGTAGTGCAGGCGCCCGATAAGCAGTCCCTGGTCGAACTCGGCCGGTTCTGCAGCGCGCTCGCCGGGGGGGTTCTGGTCTTTGCCACGTTCAAGCTCGCACGGCTCGTGCTGCCGGATCTGCCAGCCCTGGCCGCGGCCGCGGCGGCGGCCGTCACGCCGCTCGTCACAGTGCATGCCCGCATCTTCAAGGAGGATATCTTCGTCGCGGCGTTTCTGGTGTTGGCGCTCGCGGCCCTGATCAGAGTTCTGCAATCCCCGGCGCCCTATCGCGCCGCCCTGCTCGGGCTTTTCACCGGTCTCGCGGCTGGGTCGAAATATATCGGCGGTGTGATGCTGCCGTTTGCGCTGGGGGCCATCCTGCTGGTGCCCACGCCAGGACCGGAGCGGCGGCTGCTCCGGGCCACGACCGTGACCGCCGGCGCAATTGCCAGTTTTCTCCTGGTCATGATCCCGGCGATACGGCGGTTGAACCGGTGGCAAAGCGGCATGAGCTTCGAATACGGCCACGCGCTGCAAGGCCACGATATCCCTCTCCCTCTCGCGCTCACCGGCGGTATGTTTCATCTGCGCGAGAGCCTGTGGCCTGGTCTCGGGGCGGGGCTTCTGGTTCTCGGCCTGATCGGATTGGCGGCGCCGCTGATCGCGCCGCGTGAAAGGCGCATGCCGCTGGCGTTGATCGCGAGCTTCACCCTGCTTTGGTATTGCATCCACGAATTCTCGCCGCTCAAGCCCTATCCCGATTTTGCGCGCTACATGCTGCCGCTGGCGCCGCTGCTCGCCATTCTCGCCGCGTCCTTCGTCTATGAGCTGCTGTCGCGCCGGGATCAGCTCGGGATCGCCGCCGCGATCGTGCTGGTCCTGGCCGCTGTTCCGGCGCTCGTGACCTCGCTGCGAACGAATGCTTCGGACGACGATCCGCGCGCCGTCATTCCGCCTATCCTTGCGGCCACGGGTTTGCGCGTGGCGACCGATCGCTACGCCGATTATGACGGCAACCGGCCGCTTCTCGGCGCCAAGCTGCGGCCGAACGAGGCCACGGCCGACCTCGTGCTGACGGCAAACCTCACCTATGATCGCATCTTCAATTACGCGGCCCAGAAGAGCCCCGTGACCAGCCCGATCGCGGATTATTATCGGGGGTTGAATGGGCTGCCGCGTCTGGATGTGTCGAATGGGCGGCCGACTTTGGCATATTTCAATCCGGTGCTGCGGATCGTCGCCATGGATGGGTCGGTCGAACGGCTGAAGCAAATCGACGCAGCGATCCATGCCGCCGCTCCGAGTTTCACCACGACGCTGTCACAACGGAAGCGCGCGGAATAGCGTCATCAACCGACGAGAGGAACTTGGTCCCGATGCGTGTCGAAGAGTCGATCAGAGAGAGATTGCGTGGCGCCTTCGCACCGTCGGAGCTTCAGGTGGTGAACGACTCCCACCGTCACGCCGACCACGGCTCGTCGCCTCAGACCGGCGAGAGTCATTTTATCGTGGTCGTGGTCTCGACCGCCTTTGCCGGCAAGTCGCGGGTGGAGCGCCACCGGATGGTCAACGCGGCGCTGGCCGAGGAGCTGGCCGGCCCGGTGCACGCGCTGGCGGTCACGGCGCTGACGCCGGAGGAGCAAGCCAAGCTCGCCTGAGCCTCACGAGGCGAGACTCAGGAGGCCTTGCTCGCCTCGCGCCTCGCTTTGCGCGTGGCCGCCAGCGGTGTCACGCGCAGGCTGGTGATGCGATTCCGCTGGCGGCGAAGCACCTCAAAGCGGAAGCCGTGAAAGGTGAAGCGCTGCGCCGGATCGGGGATGGTCTGCGCCTCGTGGATCACGAGGCCGGCGATGGTTGTCGCCTCCTCGTCGGGAATGTCCCAGTCCATCATGCGATTGACGTCACGAATCGGCACCGAGCCGTCCACGATCAGCGATCCGTCGGGCTGAACCTTGGCGGCGATCGAGGCGATGTCGGTCTCGTCAGTGATGTCGCCGACGATCTCCTCGATGATGTCCTCGAGCGCGACCAGACCCATGACCTCGCCATACTCGTCGACGACAATGGCGAAATGGGCCTTGCGCTTGAGGAAGGCGTTGAGCTGATCCTTGAGCGTCGTGGTGTCGGGCACGAACCAGGGCGGCGTCGACAAGGCCATGATGTCGAGCTTGCTCAAATCGCCGCCGGTTTCGCGTAGCGCCCGCAGCAGCATCTTGGCGTGAAGCACGCCGATGATCTCCTCGCGCTCGCCGCGCCAGAGTGGGAGCCGCGTATGCGAGCTCTTCAGGGCCGCGTCGACCAATTGCTCGATGGGCAGCTCGATGTCGATCGCGTCCATCTTGGTCCGATGCACCATGATGTCGGAGACCGTGAGCTCGCGCAGATCGAGCACGCCGCCAAGCATGTCGCGGTCGAGCTTCACCACGCCGCCTTCCTTGTGGTGCAGCTCGATGGCGCCGCGCAGCTCGTCATGCGCCGACAGGACTTCGGCGTCATCGCTGACCACCGCCCCGAACAACCGCAACGTATGGCGGACGAGGAACTGCATCGCGGCGGTCACGGGCGCAAGGACTGCGACTAGAACCCTGATGATGGGTGCCACGGCGAGCGCCATGCGGTCGGGGTTGACGATGGCGTAGGTCTTGGGCAGCACCTCGGCGAACACGACCACGAGGACGGTCATCACTAAGGTGGCGTAGGCCACGCCAGCGTCGCCAAAAAGCGAGAGGAACAGGGTCGTGGCCAGGGCCGAGGCGGCGATGTTGGCGAGGTTGTTGCCGAGCAGGATCGCGCCGATCAGCCTTTCGCGAGAGAGCAGCAGGCGATTGACGATGCGGGCGTGGGCGCTGCCGTCCTGCTCAAGCGCATGCAGGCGCGCACGCGAGGCTGCGGTGAGCGCCGTCTCCGAGCCGGAGAAGAAGGCCGAGAGGACGAGCAGGCCGATGATCGCGCCAAGCGTAATGCCCAAGCTCAGGATCATCGCCTGTCGCACTCCCGCGCGAGGAAGCCGCTCAAGTGATCCATGGCCACGTCCGGCTCGACAAAGGCCTGTCCGATGCCGCGCACGAGCACGAGAGCGAGCTTGCCGCCTTTCACCTTCTTGTCCTGCGCCATGAGCTGAAGCAAGCGCTCCGAGGTGGGCGTCTCGCCCGGAATGTTCGCGATCTCACCAGGAAGGCCCACCGCGGCAAGGTGCCGCTCGACCCGCGCTGCGTCTCTCTCCGGACAGAGGCCCAGCTCGGCCGAATAGGCGAAGGCCAGCCGGATGCCGATGCCGATGGCCTCGCCGTGCAGGAGCCGGTCGGAATAGCCGGCATAGGCCTCAAGCGCATGGCCGAAGGTATGGCCAAGGTTCAGAAGCGCTCTCGTTCCCGTCTCCTCGCGCTCGTCGGCCTCGACGATTGCGACCTTGGCGCGGCAACTGGTGGCGATGGCGTCGCTGCGTTCTGGCCCTTCGCCCGAAAAGATCCGCGGCCAGCTCTCCTCCAGCCAGGCGAAGAAAGGCGCATCGCCAAGGAGCCCATATTTCATCACCTCGGCATAGCCCGAGCGGAAGTCGCGGGGCTGAAGCGTCGACAGCACCGCGATGTCGGCGAGCACGAGGCTCGGCTGATGAAAGCTGCCGATCAGGTTCTTGCCTTGCACCGTATCGATGCCGGTCTTGCCGCCGACAGATGAATCCACCTGGGCGAGCAATGTCGTCGGGATTTGGACGAATCTGACGCCACGGCGAAGCACGCTCGCGGCGAAACCGGCTAGGTCGCCGACCACACCGCCGCCAAGTGCCACCACCGCGTCGCCGCGTTCGACGCCGAGGTCGAGCAGCGTTTCGCACACGTGCGCCAGAACCGGAAAGGACTTGCTGGCCTCGCCCGGCGCAACCACGACCTCGCCGAGGAAGAGGCCCTGCGCCACCAGGCTCGCCTTCACCCGCTCGAGATAGATCCCGGCCACCGTGGCGTCACTGACCACGGCGCAACGTGCGCCAGGCAAAACGGCGGCTATACGTGCGGCGGTGGTGTCGAGCAGCGTCTCGCCGATGACGATGTCATAGCTTCGGTCGCCAAGCCCCACGTCGATGGTGGTCTCGCCGGAATTCTCGGCCAGTGCGGCCACAGGGTCTTTCATCATTGCACCTTGCCACGGCGTTTCGGCGCCGCGGTCTTCGTCTCTCCGGCGAGCCAGCGCGAGAGAGCCTCGACGACGTCGGACACGATCACGTCGTGGGGCACCTCGCGGCTCTCCACGACAATGTCGGCATCGGCATAGACGGGATAGCGCTTGTGCATCAACTCGCGCATCACCGCCTCGGGCTTGCCTTTGGCCAGCAGGGGCCGGTTGTCGCGCCGCCGCACCCGATGCAGCAGCACCGGCAAGTCAGCCTTGAGCCATATGGAGATGCCTCGCGCCTTGATATTGGCCCGCGTGTCGGCGTCCATATAGGCGCCGCCACCGGTTGCCAGCACCTGAGGCCCGGCTTGCAGCAGGCGGGAGATGACCTTGGCCTCGCCGCGGCGGAAATAGGGCTCGCCGTGCTCGGCGAAGATCTCGCTGATGGTTTCGCCCGCGGCAAGCTCGATCTCGCTGTCGGCGTCGGTGAACGCGAGGTCGAGCCGGCTGGCAAGCCGCCTGCCCACGGCCGTCTTGCCGGCCCCCATCAGCCCGATCAGCACGATGCTCTTCGAGCCAAGGTCCTTGCGGATACGGGCGAGCCGCCCCGGCTTCAGCTCTTTCTTGCTCTCGGCCAGTCGTGAGCTCATTCGCTAATTGGCGGCGCGACGATGAGCCGCCAGGGGCGAGTCTCGCGCGGCGCACGGTTCCATGATTTTGTCATACTGACAACGGCCTTTCGAATCGTCCATGATGGCGAGAGCTGGAAGCCACCCGCCGGTTCGGGTCATAATAGCGCCCGGTTCGCGACTACAAGAACCGATGGGGAAAAACGACAAGAACACTTAAGGGAATACGAGCGCCTCGATGCCGACACTCTTCAGACTGCTGATGGTCCTAGGGGTGATCGCCGGTGTCGTCACTGGAAGCCTCTATGTGCTCGCCGAATATTTCCAACCAGAGCCGAAGGAAATCTCCAAATCCTTGCGTAACGTCAAGGTGCGGACCGAATAGGCGTTTCCTCGCCGGGCTCGCTCTGTCGCTTGCCCTCATCCTCGGCGGATGGGGGCCGGCTTCGGCCCAGGTCGAGCGGCGCGAATTGCCGGTGCTTGAGGGCGAAAGCCCTTCCCAGCCTGGCTTCAGAAACCCGATCGGACCCCCGGCGCTCCCTCCACCAGGGGACGATTGGCGGCAAGGGCCGCCACCGGCGCCCTTCCCCGAGCAGGGAGGGCCGTCCACGGCTCCGCTGGCCTCCAGCCCATTGCCCTTGGACCTTTGGCGCGGTGTTTCGGAGCCAGAGATGGCGGATTTGATCGCGCAGGATCGACTGCCGTCACCATCGCCAGCCCTGACCAAGCTTATCGCCCGGGCGCTGGCGACGAATGCGGGAAGTGACGGTGTCGACATCAGGATCAAGGTCGCGGCGCTCGGTCGGGCCGGCCGCGTCGATGAGCTGATCGAGGTGTTGCGGGACTCCGGCCAGAGCAACGACCCCGTCGCCGCGGCGCGCTATGCCTTGGCTCTGCTCGCCGCCGGCCGCGACGACGAGGCCTGCGCCACCGGCCTCGGTGCCGGTCCAGGCGAAATCCAGGGCGACAGGCTGTCCAAGCGCGCTATTTTTCTGATTCCGGCATATTGCGCCGCGCGCGGCGGCGACAAAAACGGCGCGCGTCTGGCGCTGAACCTCGCCCGCGATAGCGGGGCCGATGTCGGGATCGCTCCCGCCGCGCTTGAGGGGGCCTCCCGAACCCTGCCGAAAAGCGTCGATGTGCTCGACTATCTCTTCCTGAGACTCGGCGGGGGAGGCGGCAGTGCCGAAATCGCAGCCAAGGCAACGCCGGAGCTGCTATTCCTGCTGGCTCGCGATCAGCAGGTGGCGCCTGAACTCCGCGTCGCCGCGGCGGAGCGCGCCGCCTCCCTCAACATCGTGGATGGGACGGCGCTCGCCGGTGCCTATCGTGACGCGGCGCCGGCATTGGCCAAGGGGGCGCAATCGGCGCCGGCGCTGCGGGCGAAGCTGTTCGCCACGCTCAAGGGACAGAGTTCAGCCAAGATCCGGGCCGAATCGATCGATGCGCTGCTCGCCAGCGGCAAGGACGCGAAGATCGAAATTCCGCTCGCGCAAGCCTTGGCCGGGACCAGCGAAGGCCTGGCGCAGGACGCGCAAGGCGCAAACTTCGCCGAGACCGGCGTGCGGGTGGCGGCCCTGGCCGGAGAGGATGAGGCCGCCTGGCAATGGACCGAATCTGGCGGGGCTCAGGCCCGGAGCTGGCAGCTGCTCCTTGCCACCACCGATCCCTATGGCCAGCGCTCCCGGGCCGCGCTCGGTACCGGTGTCGACATCGCGCTGAACGCCGGCCTGCCGGGCGCGCTGCTGCAACGCCTCGTCACCGTTCTTGATGCGCTGGGCGAAGACGTCCCCATCCCGCTTTGGGAGCTCGCGGCCAAGACGCCGCAGCCAAATGACGGCTACCTGCCCGCCACCGGCGTCCTGACGAGCCTGAAGGAGGCCGCGGATCGCGGCGAGGTGGGACGGACGCTGCTGCTCGCCGCCGCGGTGCTTGGGCCCGATGGCCCCCAAGGCGCGCAGCTGATCGGGCTTGGCGACGCGCTTCGCGCGCTCAAGCGGGTGGGGTTCGATACCGAAGCGCGGCGGATCGGCTTCGAGGCGCTCTACGCGCATTGGCCCCAGCGCGGAAAGGTCTGATCGTTGGGCATTTGGAAAGGCCGATCCGGCGATGACGGGAACTCGGAGCTCGGGCTCTTTCTCGACATGCTCATGGCCGAGCGGGGGGCGGCGGAGAAGACGATCGAGGCCTATGGGCGCGATTTGAGCGAATTTCTTGCCTTTGCCGCCGCCAAGGGCCGGACCGCGCTCGATGCAACCGCCGATACCATCCGCGACTTCCTCGCCCAATTGAGCCGCAAGGGCCTCGCCGCGACTTCGCGAGCGCGGAAGCTTTCGGCCATCCGCCAATTCTTCCGTTTTCTTCTCGGTGAGGGGTTGCGGAGCGACGATCCAACCTCGGCCATCGACAGCCCGAAGCTTGGCCGGCCGCTACCCAAGCTGTTATCCTTTGATGAGGTCGAGAGGTTGCTCGGAACGGCGGCGGAAGGTGTAGCCCAGGCGGGAGAGGGATCGGCCAAGCGCCGGGCGCTCCGCATCAACGCTTTGCTCGAGACGCTTTACGCCACGGGCTTGCGCGTGTCGGAGCTGATCGGCCTCCAGCGCGCCGTGCTGATTGGCGACGACCGCGTTTTGACCATCAAGGGCAAAGGCGGCCGCGAGCGGCTGGTTCCCCTCAA
Organism: Hyphomicrobiales bacterium; assembly: GCA_038326945.1. Classification (GTDB taxonomy): domain Bacteria; phylum Pseudomonadota; class Alphaproteobacteria; order Rhizobiales; family Methyloligellaceae; genus Methyloceanibacter. The sequence goes on along the minus strand of JBBQKN010000006.1, from coordinate 37,320 downwards.
CGACGCCGCCCGGCGGGCGCTTTCGGACCATTTGGCCGCACTCGACGAGGACCAGGCCAGGGGCCGGGCCCGGTCGGCCTGGATGTTTCCGTCCGGGAGCGGGGGGCAGCATCTGACGCGTCAGCGTTTCGGCCAGGAGTTGAAGACGCTGGCGCTGGCCACCGGAATCGAGCCTTCGCGCGTGTCCCCGCATGTGCTGCGCCATGCCTTTGCCAGCCATTTGCTTGAGCGTGGGGCCGATTTGCGCACAGTGCAGCAGCTTCTCGGTCATGCCGACATCTCGACCACGCAGATCTATACCCATGTGATCGAGGAGCGCCTGCGGCGCCTGGTCGAAGAGCACCACCCCCTGGCTCAGCACCATTTAACCAAACGGCGCTAAGCTCGTACCCGAGCGTGGTGAGGTGTTGACCGTTGACACGGTTCTTTCCCAAGGCCACTTAACACAAACGTTCCCGGCGCTTTTGGCGCGAATAGGCCCGTTTAGGACGGGTTTGAGGGGCTTCTTCTAGCCGCATGCGCACTTATCTCGATTTCGAAAAGCCGATTGCCGAGCTTGAAAGCAAGGTCGCCGAGCTCAGAGTGCTCGCCGCGGAGCAGCACTCCGTGTCGATTCAGGAGGAGCTTTCCAAGCTCGAGGCCAAGGCGAGGGAGGCTCTCGAAGATACCTATGCCGAGCTGACCCCCTGGCAGAAGACCCAGGTCGCCCGCCACCCAGAGCGCCCGCATTTCCGCAACTATATCGATGGGTTGGTCCAGGACTTCACGCCGCTCGCCGGCGATCGGCTGTTTGGTGAGGACCAGGCCATCATTGGCGGCCTCGGACGCATAAAGGGGCGCTCGGCCGTGATCATCGGCCATGAAAAGGGCTCCGACACCGAAGGCCGGATCAAGCACAATTTCGGCATGGCGCGGCCCGAGGGCTACCGTAAGGCGGAGCGCCTGATGGAGATGGCGGAGCGATTCGCGATTCCGGTGATCAGCCTGGTCGACACGGCCGGCGCCTATCCCGGGGTGGGGGCGGAAGAGCGTGGGCAGGCAGAGGCCATCGCGCGCTGCACCGACCGCTGCCTGGGCCTCGGCGTGCCGATCGTGTCGGTCATTATCGGCGAAGGCGGCTCTGGCGGGGCCGTCGCTATCGCCACCGCCAATCGCGTCTATATGCTCGAACACGCGATCTATACCGTCGCTTCGCCGGAGGCTGCGGCCTCGATCCTGTGGCGCGATTCGAGCCGCGCCGTGGATGCGGCCACGAATATGAAGATCACGGCGCAGGATTTGATCAGGCTTGGGGTGATCGACGGCATCATCCCCGAGCCGACCGGAGGCGCCCACCGGGACGGGCGGGAGGTCGTGCAGGCGACCGGCGAAATCATCGACCAGGCGTTGGCCGAATTCGACGGCATGCCGCCAGAGGCAATCCGCAAGGCGCGACGGGAGAAATTTCTGGCCATAGGCCGAAAAGCTGAGGATTTAGCCTAGAAAAAAGCCACTTTTTAGTCCAACTGTGGCTTAGTTGCCGCTATAATGGTAGCCAAGTCGGGGTACAGGGGTTTCGGCGCGGGCGATCACAAGCGCTAACCTCGCTTTAACTCCCTGAGTACGATCTTCGACGAGGTGCGCAAGGGGCACTGCGTATGCTTCGTTTAAGCTGGATCAACGCTGTCATCGCGGCGGGCGTGCTGATGGCAATCATCGCGCTCGGCGGCTGTGGTCAATTTTCACCGCCTTATCTCAAGCCGCTCCCGGCTCCGACGCGTGCGCTTCTCGCCCAGAAGGGCATGAGCGAGCAATCCCCCATGCTGGTCCGCATCTTCAAAGCCGAGTCCGAGCTCGAGGTGTGGAAGGCGAGGGACGACGGCCGCTACTATCACTTCAAGACCTATCCGATCTGCGACTGGTCGGGAAAGCTCGGACCCAAAATCAATCAAGGCGACCGCCAAGCTCCCGAAGGCTTCTATCTCGTCTCGTCGCCGCAGATGAATCCGAAGAGCAAGTACTACCTCGCTTTCAACATCGGCTTCCCCAACTCTTATGACCGCGCTTATGGCCGCACCGGCGCCGACATCATGGTCCATGGCGACTGCAAATCGGCGGGCTGTTATGCGATGACCGATGGCGTGGTCGAGGAGATCTACATCCTGGCGCGCGAATCGCTCGCCGGGGGGCAGCAATCATTCCAAGTGCAGGCCTATCCGTTCCGCATGACGGCGGCGAACATGGCCAAGCACAAGGGCGACAAATGGTACGACTTCTGGCGAAACCTCAAAGAGGGCTACGATTATTTTGAAACCTCGCATCTGCCGCCAAGAATCGAGGTGTGTGATAAGCGCTATCTCGTCAATGCATCCTTTGTCGGCGGCGCAAGGCCCGATCCCGCCGGCGCTTGCCCCGCCTATCAGCGGCTCCCGATTCCGGCCGCGCCGCGCGGTCCGGTGCTGCAAGAGGCTTCGACCAAGCGAGCGAACGACCGCACCGCGGATGCCGGCGCCGCTTCGATCGGCAAGCCGCTCGGCAGCTGGTTCGGCTTGACCTTCGGGGCGGCGAAGCCCGCCTATACCGCCTTCACTCTGGGCCCAGCCACGCCGGCGACGCCAGCATCGGTGGCCAAAAGGAAATAGCTCCCGCCACGCGATCGCCGCTCTTTCCCGCATGATGGGATCATGTTGCGCCAGGTCCTTTGGCTCCTAATCGCCGTCGCCGTCTTCGCCGCGGTCTTCGCCCTGTTTAGCCGCGACGGCAGGCAGCTCATCGATCGCGCGTCTATCGCGCTGACGCGCCACAGCAACCATTGGTATTATCAGCGGGGCATGCCGCTTCCCGGCACGCCCGAGCTCGCCAAGCTCGACGAGAGGCTGAACGCCGAGGGCCTGCAACTCGGCGCACCGGTGTTCCTGCGTATCTTCAAACTCGAATCCCAACTTGAAATCTGGATGGATAAGGACGGGCGCTATCGGCTGTTCGCGACCTACCCGATCTGTCTGTGGTCGGGCCGGCTCGGGCCGAAGCTGCAAGAGGGCGATCGGCAGGCGCCGGAGGGCTTTTATGCCGTCACTAAGGAGGAACTGAATCCCAACAGCCGCTGGCACCGCTCGTTCAGCCTCGGCTTCCCCAATGCGTTCGATCGAGCGCAAGGGCGCACAGGGTCCTTCATCATGGTGCATGGCGGCTGTCAGTCGATCGGCTGCTTCGCCATGACCAACGACGTCGTCGACGAGATTTGGCGGCTGGTGACGGCGGCGCTCGATCGCGGCCAGCCCGCGTTCAACGTGCAGGTGTTGCCGTTCCGCATGACCGACCGCAATCTGGCGGCGCGGAAATCGGACCAATGGAGCCCGTTCTGGGCCGAGTTGAAGCGCGGCTACGACGCCTTCGAGCGCACGCACACCCCGCCCGTCATCAGCATCTGCGACGGCCGTTATGCGGTGACTGAGAGCGACTCGCCCGGCGGCTCCGCCTGTCCGGCGACGGCGTCGCGGAATCCGTAAGAGGTCCCGCTGCGGGCGCTTAAGGGCTGAGCGGCCAGAAAATTATGATCAGCGGCACGCCGACCACCAGCACGATCACCGATAGCGGCAGGCCGAGCTTCCAATAATCGCCGAAGCGATAGCCGCCAGGTCCCATCACCAGGGTGTTCGACTGGTGGCCGATCGGGGTGAGAAAGTCGCAGGCGGCGCCGATAGCGACTGCCATCAGAAACGGATCGGGATTTTGGCTGAGATTGGTGGCGAACCCGGCCGCGATTGGCGCCATGACGAGCACCGTCGCCGCGTTGTTGAGAAAAGGGGTAACCGCCATGGCGGCGAGCATGATCACCGCGAGCGCGCCGGGCGCCGGTAATTGCGTTGCCGCCTCGGACAGCCACCCTGCGATCAGCTCGGTCCCGCCGGTGGTGCGCAAGGCTTCGCTGACCGGAATAAGCGAGCCGAGCATGACCAGGATCGGCCAGTCGATCGCGTCATAGGCCTCGCGCAGGGTCAAGGATCGCGCGAGGAGGAGGATCACCGCGGCGCCGAAGAAGGCGACCGTGACGCTGACCTGGTTGAAGGCGACGAGCGCCATGGCCGCGGCAAGCACGGCGATGGGCACGAAGCTCTCTTTGCGGCCGATGCGGAGGTCACGTTCGGCCAGCGGCAGGCAGTGGAGCGCGCCGAGAGTCTCTGGCATGGCGGTGAGATCGCCCTGGAGCACGATGACGTCGCCAGCCTTGAGCTTGATCGAGCGGAGCCGGTGCGCGATGCGCCGCCCTCTGCGGCTCACTGCGAGCAAATTGACGCCGTGGCGATGATACAACTTGAGTTGCTCCGCCGACATGCCGACCATTTCGGACTCAGGCGTGATCACGGCCTCCATCACGCCGATCTCGTCGCGCGGCGTGTCGGCAGCCAGGGCTTTGTCGTGCCAGGCGAATTCCAGCTTTTCCAGCTTGACGAGACGTTCCAGCGCCGACGGCTCGCCTTGCAGGATCAAGATGTCCCCGGCCTTGATCACGGCGTTGCCGGCGGGGTCGTAGCGGCGCTCTGGACCGCGCAGAAGCGTGATCACCTCGATCTCGTTCTCGCCCAGCGCCTCGAGCGCCTTGACCGTGACGCCGTTCGCGGGAGAGTCCTCCGGAACCAGGACCTCGGTGGTATAGCCCTCAAGGTTGAAGGCTGCGTCCATCGACACCGCGCCTTTGCGATCTTGGGGCAGGAGCCGCCAGCCGAATACCAGGAACACGACGCCGACCACGGCAATGCCGGCGCCGACGGGCGTGAAATCGAACATGTGATAGGGCTCGCCCAGGATCTGCTCGCGCATGCGCGACACGATGATGTTGGGCGAGGTGCCGACCAGGGTGACGATGCCGCCGAGGAGGGAGCCGAACGACATGGGCATGAGTAGGGAGGACGGCGAGGTGCCGGTGCGGCGGGAGAGCTGAAACGCTACCGGCATCAGCATGGCGAGCGCGCCGATATTCTTGACGAAGCCGGAGAGCACCGTCACCGTGCCCACCAGAGCAGCGACCTGCTGCGTGGTGGTGGCGAGACGGGACCCGACCGCGCGCATCGCGCGCTCGACCACGCCCGATCTGGACACGGCGGCGCTGACCAGAAGCGCGCTGGCGACGATGATGACGATATCGTCGCCGAAGCCAGTGAAGGCGCGATCGGCCGGGACGATCCCAACCGCGATGGAGGCGAGCAGAGCCAACAGCGCCACGAGGTCGTAGCGGAGCCGTCCCCAGGCGAAGAGACCCATCATGGCGATGATGACGCCGAAGGCGAGGCCCTGTTCGAGGGTCATGGCGTGCACAATTCTCCCAGTTTCCCCACGTACCGGCGGAGGATCGTCAGTTGCGCAGCGTCCGCGCGTGAAAATCTGGGGACGTGCATACTGCCGCCTTTGAGAATAATCGATCCGAGCAAGGAAGGCGGCTCGCCGCCTCGCGGTTCCACCGCGGGCGCATAATAGCCGGGCGCAGGGTGGAGGCGACGGTTAGCTATAGGTCCCGTGGCAGTGTTTGTATTTCTTGCCCGAGCCGCAGGGACAAAGGGCATTGCGCTGCACCTTGCCCCAGGTCGCCGGGTCGGCCGGATTGGGGCTTTGGCCCGCCTTGGGGGCGCGGGCGAGCTTGGCCTGAGCGTTGCCGGAGATTGCGGGCCCGCCATTGGCAGTCTCGAACGCGAACTCATCCTCACCCGTCATCGGATCGAGATGATGGGCTTCCATCACCGGGAGGTCGGTCGCGTCGAGCGGCGGCACCTCGTCTTGCCGGGTGAGCTGCACATGCATGAGCTGACCCGTCACCGCCTCGCGCAAGCGCGCCAGCATGTGCTCGAACAGGGTGAAGCTTTCGCTCTTATATTCGTTCAGCGGATCGCGCTGGCCATAGCCCCTGAGCCCGATCACCTGGCGGAGATGCTCGAGCGTGACGAGATGCTCGCGCCAGAGATGATCAAGGGTTTGCAACAGCACCGCCTTTTCGATCTGGCGCATGATCTGGGGCCCGATATCGGCGGCCCTCTTGGCCGCTCTCTCATCGGCGAGCCTGATGAGGCGCTCATGCACTTCCTCCGCGCCGATGCCTTCCTCCCGCGCCCAATCGGCGATGGGCAGGTCGAGATCGAAGGTCGTCTGCATGTCCTCCTTCAGGCCATCGGAGTCCCACTGTTCGGCAAAAGCCTTTTCCGGGACGTGCTTGGCCAGAAGGTCGTCGACGACGTGGTGGCGCATATCGGCAATGGTGTCGCCGATATCGGCGTCGGTCATCAGCTCGAGGCGCTGCTCGAAGATCGCCTTGCGCTGATCGTTCATGACGTTGTCGTATTTGAGCAGGTTCTTACGGATATCGAAGTTGCGCGCCTCGACCTTGGCTTGAGCCTTCTCCAGCGCCTTGTTGATCCAGGGATGGATGATGGCCTCGTCCTCTTTCAGCCCGAGCGCCTGCAACATGCCGTCCATGCGCTGGGAGCCGAAGATGCGCATGAGATCGTCCTCGAGCGAGAGGAAGAAGCGCGAGCGGCCTGGGTCGCCCTGGCGGCCCGAGCGGCCACGCAGCTGGTTGTCGATGCGTCGGCTCTCATGGCGCTCGGTGCCGATGACGTAGAGGCCGCCGGCCGCGAGCGCGGTCTGCTTCTTGGCCGCTACGTCGACCTTGATGGCTTCGCGCTTCTTGGCGACTGCCTCGGCATCCGGCTCTTTGCCCTTCTCGCGTTCCGCCGCGAGCCATTCCTCGAGCAGCATGTCCGGATTGCCGCCGAGCTGAATGTCGGTGCCGCGACCGGCCATGTTGGTGGCGATGGTCACCGCGCCCGGCACACCGGCCTGGGCGATGATATGCGCCTCCTGCTCGTGATAGCGGGCATTCAGCACCTGATGCGGCACCTTGTCTTTCTTCAACATGCTGGCCAGAAGTTCGGATTTCTCGATCGAGGTGGTGCCGACGAGCATAGGCTGTCCGCGCTTCTGCGCGTCTTTGATGAGGGTGATGATCGCCCGGTATTTCTCCTCGGCCGAGCGATAGACTTCGTCGTCCTCGTCCTCGCGGATCATGGGCATGTTGGTCGGCACCTCGATCACGTCGAGGCCGTAAATGTCCATGAACTCGTCGGCTTCGGTCACGGCCGTGCCGGTCATGCCGGCGAGCTTCTTATAGAGCCTGAAATAGTTCTGGAACGTGATCGAGGCGAGCGTCTGGTTCTCGGGCTGGATCGTCACATGCTCCTTGGCTTCGAGCGCCTGGTGCAGGCCTTCGGAGAAGCGCCGACCGGTCATCATCCGGCCGGTGAACTCGTCGATGATGATCACCTCGTCGTCCTTGACGATGTAGTCGCGGTCGCGTTGGAACAGGGTGTGGGCGCGGAGCGCCTGCTGCACGTGATGCACCACGGTGACGTTCTCGACGTCGTAGAGGGATTCGCCCTTGAGCAGGCCGGCCTCGGTGAGGAGCTGCTCGACATGCTCGTTGCCGGCCTCGGTCAGGGTGACGACGCGGGTCTTCTCGTCGAGCTCGTAGTCCGGCTTGTCGAGCTTCGGGATGAATACGTCGATGGCGGTGTAAAGGTCGGAGCGGTCATCGAGCGGACCGGAGATGATTAGCGGCGTGCGCGCCTCGTCGATCAGAATCGAATCGACCTCATCGACGATGGCGTAGAAATGGCCGCGCTGGACCATCTCGGCGGTCGAATATTTCATGTTGTCGCGAAGATAGTCGAAGCCGAACTCGTTATTGGTGCCGTAGGTCACGTCGGCGGCATAGGCGATGCGCCGCTCTTCGTCGCTGAGGTCGTGCACGATGGAGCCGACCGTGAGGCCGAGGAAATTGTAGATGGCGCCCATCCAGGCGGCGTCGCGCTTCGCCAGATAGTCGTTCACGGTGACGACATGGACGCCGCGGCCGGTGAGGGCGTTGAGATAGACGGGCAGGGTCGCCACCAGCGTCTTGCCTTCGCCGGTTTTCATCTCGGCGATGCGTCCCTCATGCAGAACCATGCCGCCGACGAGCTGCATGTCGAAATGGCGCTGGCCGATCGCGCGCTTGGCCGCCTCGCGCACCGTGGCGAAGGCATGGGGCATCAACTCCTCAAGCGAGGTCCCAGCCTTCACCCGCGCGCGGAACTCCTCGGTACGTGCGCGCAAGGTCTCGTCGGATAGCGCGACCACCTCGGGCTCCAGCGCGTTGACGGCGGCGACCGTGGAGGAATATTTCTTGACCTTGCGGTCGTTGGAGTTGCCGAAGACCTTGCTGGCCAAGGCGCCAAAGGAAAGCATTGGATTTGGCCTCTTATCGCAGGAGCGTGTTCAGAGCGTTGACTGGCATGGTTCGCGGAAGCAGCTGAGCCTCGAAGCGTCGTGCTCCATTCCGGCTCGATCAAACCTGCGGAAAGCGACGAAAAAATGCCAGGGAAGCGAACGCAAAAGGAGAGATAAGAGGAGCCCAAACCCTTGTCAACGCGAGGCTCTGCCGCACACAGCGGCCCCGGTCACCTTCGTGTGACCTAGGCGGGCTCTTTCGCCGCAGCGTGCGGCCCCTTGCCGATGTCCTCCAAGTGCTTCTGCAAGGAGATCTTGCTCAAGCGGTCGAAGGGCAGGTTCACGAAGATGCCGATGCGCTGGTAGAGCATGCGGAAGCAGTCGGCGAAGGCGAGCGCCTGTTCCGCCTCGCTCCCCTCGGCCGCGGCTGGATCGGGCAGCCCGCAATGCGCGGTCATGGGCTGCCCCGGCCACACCGGGCAGACCTCGTTCGCAGCGCTGTCGCAAACGGTGAAGACGAAATCGAGTTTTGGCGCGTCCGAACCCGCGAACTCCTCCCAGGATTTGGAGCGCGAGCCCGAGACGTCGAAATTGGACTTCCGCAGCACCGCCGACGCGTGGGGATTGACCTCTCCTCGCGGCTGGCTGCCGGCGCTGTAGGCCTTGAATTTGCCAAGCCCGAGCCGGTTCAGAATGCACTCGGCCATGATCGACCGCGCCGAGTTTCCGGTGCAGAGAAAAAGGACGTTGAGGGGATCGTTGCTGCTCACGAGTTCCATGGGCTGTTCCTCGCTTACGCCGGTCATGCGCGGAAACAATCGACCGCGGGCGACCGCAACAGGGGCCCACAGATCTCGGGTTTGCCGTGGCAGCAATCCTCCACCAGGAAGGACAGCAGCGCGCGCGTTCCCTTGAGGTCGACGAAGTAGATGACGGAGCGGCCATCCTTCCGCGACGACACCAGCATGGCGCGGGAGAGGATGGCGATATGGAAGGAGAGGGTATTGTGTGGAAGCTCGAGCCTTCGGGCGATGTCGCCGGCGGCCATGCCCTCGGGGCCGCATTGCACGAGCAGGCGGAAGATCTCGAGGCGGCTCTTCTGCGCGAGTGCGTTGAATGCGCCGACGGCATCGGATGTTTCCATGTGTCGAGACATATGGAAACAATTCGCGTTCGTCTATCATTTCGCTTAGGGGCTGCCCGCCCGGGAGAAGGCCCTCTCAGCCCCGCATTCGTCGCTTGGCAGCGGTACGGGCCCGGTCTATGTAGTCGCCCGGGGGAAGCGACCCAACCACTCGCCTCATTGCTCCAGGACCCTGGTCTGGGCGGGCTGAAGAAGAGGACCTCACTTCCGTGAAAACTTGGCGAATCTTGCTGCTCATCGCGGCCTCTCTTGCTTGGACTCCGGTCGTTGCCGCGGCCGAGGACGCTGTGGTGGCCCAAATCAACGGCGTCGATATCAAGCAATCGGATCTCGACTTCGCGGCCTCGGAGGTCGGCGCCCAGCTCGCCAATTTTCCGCCAGCGGACCGCCGCCGGATGCTGTTGCAATTTGTGATCGAGAACGAGCTCATGGCCGAAGCGGCGACGCAGGCTGGGCTCGAAAGCGGGCCCACCTTCGAGGAGCGGCTGAAATATCACCGGCGCCGCGCCTTGCGAGATGCCTATTTCGATAAGAGCGTCCGCATCGCGATTACCGAGGACGAGGTCAAGAAGGTCTACGACACCAAAGTTGCCGGCATGAAGCCCGAGGAAGAGATCCACGCCCGTCACATCCTGGTCGCCACCGAAGCGGAAGCTAAGGAAGTCGCCGAACGGCTGAAGAAGGGCGAGGATTTTGCCACGGTGGCTAAGGAGAAGTCGAAGGACCCGAGCGCCGAAGGTGGCGATCTCGGTTTTTTCACCCACGGTCAGATGCTGAAGCCCTTCGAGGATGCGGCCTTCGCGCTGGAGGAGGGTCAGATCTCCGAGCCGGTGCAGACCCAGTTCGGCTGGCACATCATCAAGGTCGAGGAGAAGCGCACGCGGCCGCTGCCGACATTCGACCAGGTCAAGGACCAGATCACGACCCAGCTGACGCAACAGAAGGCCAAGGACACGATCAAAGGGCTGCATGACAGCGCCAAGATCGAAATCGTCGACCCCGAGATCAAGAAGTCGATGCAGGACGCCGCGGTCAGGGGTGAGGTCGCTCCGGAAGACGAGGACGAGTCCTCGGGCGACCTCGAAGACAATCACTAACGAGATCAGGCAATCTCGGGTCGCGAGCGGAAAATAGCTACGATCTCGCCTTTCGCACCGACAGAGCCGCGGCGCCTTCCCAGCATCGAAGGCGTGCGATTTGCCGTTTGCGCCGCGGGCATTCGCTATCCCGGGCGCACCGACCTGCTGTTGGTGCTGTTCGACCCGGGCACGAGCGTTGCCGGGGTGCTCACACGCTCCAAGACGGCCTCGGCCCCGGTCGAGTGGTGCCGCGCCCGCCTCGATCATGGCATGGCGCGGGCGCTGGTGGTCAATTCCGGCAATGCCAATGCCTTTACCGGCAAGCGCGGCCGCGAGGCGGTGAAGCTCACGGCCGAAGCCGCGGCAAGAGCCGCCGATTGCCAAGAGGGCGACATCTATATCGCCTCCACCGGCGTGATCGGCGAACCGCTCGACGCGGCCAAATTCACCGGCCTGCTGGCCGAGCTCGCCGAGAAGGCTCGGCCCGATGGCGTCGATCAGGCGGCGGCGGCGATCATGACCACCGACACCTATCCGAAACTCGCCACGGGCCAAGCCAAGATCGATGGAGTTACCGTCACCATCAACGGCATTGCCAAGGGTGCGGGCATGATCGCCCCCGACATGGCGACGATGCTCGCCTTCCTTTTCACCGATGCCGCGATCGAGCCCGCTCCGTTGCGCGAGATCCTGGTTGCCGCCGCGGATGAAACGTTCAACGCCATCACCATCGACGGCGACACTTCGACCAGCGATACGCTGCTTCTGTTCGCCACCGGAGCCGCGGCGGCTCGGGGCGCGCCGCGCATCGGGCTTACGCATGATCCAAGGCTCGCAGGCTTCCGCGCCGCGGTGATCGAGGTGATGCGCGATCTCGCCCACCAAGTGGTGAAGGACGGCGAGGGCGCGACTAAATTCGTCACCATTCGCGTCACCGGGGCGGAGAGCGCCGGCGCCGCGCGGACGATCGCGCGATCGATCGCCAACTCACCGCTGGTCAAGACCGCGATCGCGGGCGAGGACCCCAATTGGGGCCGCATCGTCATGGCCGTGGGCAAGGCCGGCGAGGCCGCCGACCGCGACAAGCTCAGCATCTCTTTCGGCGATATTCGGGTCGCAACCGACGGCGAGGTCGACCCGAGCTATCGCGAGGAGCTCGGTGCGGCCCATATGCAGAAGGCCGAAATCGACATCGCCGTGGATGTCGGTGTCGGCCGCGGGTCGGCGACCGTGTGGACCTGCGACCTCACCCATGGATACATCGACATCAATGCGGATTACCGGTCCTGAGCGGAGATGGAAACCCGCCCAGCTCACCCCCTCGTCCTTGTCGCGGCCTGCGTTCTCCTCGATGGCGAGGGAAGGCTCCTGATCGCCAAGCGCCCGGTTGGCCGTCCGCTTGCGGGCCTATGGGAATTCCCGGGCGGCAAGGTCGAGCCCGGAGAATCGCCCGAACATGCGCTCATCCGCGAGCTTGCAGAGGAGCTCGGCATCGCCATCGCGCCGGAGGATTTGGCGCCGCTGACCTTCGCCAGCCACCACTATCCAGACTTCCACCTGCTGATGCCGCTCTATCTCTGCCGGCATTGGCGGGGGACTGTGAGTGCGCGTGAACGCCAGGAGCTGCTCTGGGTCAGGCCGCAAGAGCTTGCGTCTTACGCGATGCCGCCGGCGGACGAGCCGCTCAAATCCGCGCTGCGCGAGCTGTTATTGGGATCGGCTTAAGAGCGGGGTTTTGTCTTTCGCCGGAACGAGGCCTTGTCGCCGGCCGGATGCTCCTTGGTGCCAAGCACGTCGGCGAGACGTTTGACGGCGCTTCCCGGCGCCAAGGGCTTTTGCTGGCTCTCATGCGGCGCCCATCCGCTCAGATAGACGATTTCGAAGCTGGCCGTGATCCTGCCTTCCGGCGTGCCGTGCCACATCCGGTAAATCTCCTCGGCGCGTTCGAGCGTGCCGCGCGCGAGCGGCTCCTTGCGCCGTTCGGCCATGACATTGCCGCCGCCCATGGCCCTGATCTCCCGCATCAGGTCGCGTGGGTGTGGATAGGTGACGGTCAAGAGATCGGAATCGGTGACGGGGAGAGCGAAGCCCGCGCGCTGGAGGAGGGTGCCGTATTCCCGCATATCGGCAAAGGGCGCGATGCGCGGGCTGGCGCCGCCTTCCAGCTCGGCCTCGGCCTTGATCAGTGCATGGCGAAGCTCCAGCAGGGACCGGCTGCCAAGGGCCGCGCCAATGAACAGGCCATCGGGGAGAAGAGCGTGGCGGATCTGGATCAGCGCGCCGGGGAGATCGTTGACGCGGTGAAGCGAAAGACCTGACACCACGAGATTGAGGGCTTCGTCCTTGAACGGGAGCATGTCCTCGTCGCAAACTACGCTTGGTCGAGGGCAGAGCGCGGCAAACGCCGGCGTGCTCTCCGCATAGATCATCGATCCGACCGAGGGCAGCGCTCCCACCGCGCGCCCCAACACGCCGTCATAAGCGCCGAGATCGAGCGCGAGCGGAAAGTCGCGCAGGATCACCTCGACGCGCTCGGTGATTTCGGCGGCGACGCGGGAGAGCAGAAACTCATGCTGCGACAACGCGCCGGCGAAACGCGAACGCCGGCGGCGCAACAGCACCCGATCGAACAATTCCGCCTCGTCATGCATGGCGGCGCATTTCTCCCTCTTCCTGCGAGCCTCGACTCGGCCCTATCATATCAATCATGGCAATCGAGGATGTAGGGCCCACCTCGCTGATCCCTGACGCGCGGCCAGGCACTGGCTCGGCGATCCTGGGCTTTCGACGTCTAGCAGCATCGCTCGCCGACCTTCTCCTGCCGCCTGTTTGCGTCGCCTGTCGCACGCGTATTGGGGGCCACGGATTGCTTTGCGGCGAATGCTGGTCGCGGATCGACTTCATCGCCCCTCCCGTCTGCGCGAGGCTCGGGGTGCCACTGCCTTATGATACCGGCGAGCCAAGTCTGTCGGCGGCGGCGATCGCCGATCTGCCAGTCTACGACCGCGCGCGCGCCGTGGCCCGATATTCCTCGACCATGCAGGAACTAATTCAGAGCTTTAAATATGGGGATCGCCACGAAGGCCTTGCTCTCTTCGGACGGTGGATGGCGGCCGCCGGTGCCGAGCTCGTCGCCGACGCCGACCTGATCGTGCCGGTGCCTCTCTACCGCTCGCGGCTCTGGTCGCGGCGCTTCAACCAATCCGCCATGCTGGCCAAGTGGGTGGGGCGCCTCGCCAACGTGCCCGTCGATTGCTTCTTGCTCGCCCGTGTCAAGCGCACGCCGAGCCAAGTGGGCCTCACGGCAGCGCAGCGGCGACGGAATGTCGCAGGAGCCTTTCGGGTCACCTGTCCGCGTGCACACATCCAGGGCAAGCGCATCATCGTCATTGACGACGTCATCACCACCGGCGCCACCGCCGATGCCTGCGCCCGGACGTTGAAGCGGGCGGGGGCGTCGCGAGTCGACGTGCTTGCGCTCGCACGAGCCGTGGAACCTTCAGCCTTCCTCCTCTAATTGGACCTTAGTCGCGGAACATCGATGCTCAGAATTACCCTCTACACCACGCCCTATTGCGGCTATTGCCGCGCCGCCAAGGCGCTGCTCCAGAGGAAGGGGCACGGTTTCACCGAGATCGATGTGAGCGGAGACTTAGCCAAACGGGAGGAGATGATTGCGCGCGCATTGGGTGGACGTACCGTGCCGCAAATTTTCATCGGGGACCGGCATATTGGCGGCTATGAGGAGCTGGCCCAACTCGAGCGTGAGGCGAAGCTCGACGCGCTGCTGGTGGAGCTCGAAGCCGTGACGGACACAACCGCGCCATGACTTCGCCCTCGGCGACGATGTTTCGGGCCGCCCTGGTTCAACTCAGATCGGGGCGGTCCGTCGCGCCCAATCTGGCGATGGCTGAAGCTCTGATCCGGCGCGCGGCCGCGAGCGGCGCCCACTATGTGCAGACGCCGGAGAACACGGCGATCATGGAGCTCGAATCAGAGCTGCTGCTGGCCTCGGTCGAGGTCGAGGAGAACGCCGCGCCGCTGAGGCAGCTCAAGGCGCTGGCCAAGGAGCTTGGCATTTGGCTGCATGTGGGCTCACTCGCCATCAAGCTGCCCTCGGGCAAGATCGCGAACCGCTCTTATCTCATCGGCCCTGACGGCGAAGTGGCGGCTTCCTACGACAAGCTGCATCTGTTCGACGTCGATCTGGCCGGGGGCGAGAGCTACCGCGAATCGCGCAACTACGACCCGGGCGCCAAGGCCGTACTCGCCGATCTGCCTTGGGGGCGACTCGGCTTGAGCATTTGCTACGATTTGCGCTTCCCCGCGCTCTATCGCGCACTGGCCAGTGCCGGGGCCAGTTTCATCGCCATCCCCGCGGCCTTCACCAGACAGACCGGAGAGGCGCATTGGCGCGTGCTTTTGCGCGCCCGGGCGATCGAGACCGGGACCTTCGTTCTCGCCGCGGCCCAGGGAGGCTTGCATGAGAACGGGCGCAGCACCCATGGCCACAGCATGATCGTCTCGCCCTGGGGTGAGGTGCTGGCGGAAGCGGGGGAGAATCCCCAAATTCTCCTTGCCGATATCGATCCCAGGCTCAGCGCCGAGGCGCGGGCAAAGGTGCCCTCGCTCAAGCATGGGCGCGATTTCGAGGTGGAGATCGTGGGCGCTCGCAGGCAAAGAGAAATCCGATGATCCGCTACGCGCTCGTTTGTCATCAAGATCATGCCTTTGAGGCTTGGTTTGCCTCCTCCGAAAGCTATGACGAGCAGGCTGAGGCGAATGCGGTCCTCTGCCCCGATTGCGGCAGCGCCCGGGTCGCCAAGGCGCCGATGGCGCCCTACGTGGCCAAGCGCGAGCCGCAGCCGCAGAAGCCAGAACCGGCCGAGCGCTCCAGGCCCTACGCCATGCTGCGCCAGCTCCGTGACGAGCTCACGGCAAATTCCGACAATGTCGGGGAGAAATTTCCTGAGGAGGCGCGCAAGATCCATTTCGAGGAGGCGCCGCGGCGGAACATTCACGGCAAGGCGACGTTTGACGAGGCACGGGAGCTCGACGACGAGGGCATCCCAATTTGCCCGCTGCCGATCTTGCCTGAGGACCAGAATTGAGGGAGTCTAGGCCCTCGCCGAAGGAAAAAAAATGGCTCCGGTAAACTTATCGTTGGCAAGTGCCCTGTTACAGCCTTGTTGAGTTACTATCTGACGATTGCCTAGCGTTGGTATCGCAAAACCCAAGGAAAGGTCATGCGCCTGTTTAATCAACTCCCTGTTCGAAGTCTCCTTCTCGTCCCGTTTCTGGCGTTCGCGCTCGCAACTCCTGTGAGTGCTGAGCCGAGCTCCACGCCTCCGAGCGCGCAGACTGGCGCCAGTCCGGCCAGCGAAGCCGAGGCCTCGGCCGAGCAGGCCGAAGTCGACCCTGCTGCGGAGCCGGAGGCTGCCGCCGAGCCGGAGGCTGCCCCCGAGCCAGAGTCAGGCTCCGCCGCCGCGCAACCGGACGCCAACACGACGCCTGAAAAGGTCGGCTCCCAGATCCTGATCAATGTCGACAAGTCTCGTCAGGAAATGACCGTTTTTGTCGATGGAATTGAGAAATATAACTGGTCGGTATCGACTGGAAAGCGAGGGTATTCAACCCCCTCGGGCGACTACGCTCCCACGTCCATGAATAAAATCTGGTACAGCAAGGAGTGGGACAATGCTCCTATGCCGCATGCTATTTTCTACATGAAGGATGGGCATGCTATCCATGGCAGCAATGAGGTGAAGTATCTCGGGAAGCCCGCTTCGCATGGTTGCGTGCGCCTGGCGCCAAAGAACGCCTCCGTTCTGTTCGATCTGGTCAAGGCGAACGGCATGGACAACACCAAGGTCATTCTTGCCGGCGTCACGCCGGGTGGTGAGTCGAAAGTGGTGGCCACGAAGAAGCAGGCCTATCCCCGCGATGCGGATGCGGGCGACTGGGCCGGACCGGGCTACTATCCACCGCCAGGCTGGCAGCGACGCCGCGGCTATGATCCTCGCTATGACAACACTCCGCCCTGGTTCCGCGGAAACCAGCGCCGGCGATGGTTCCAAGGCCCCGGATATTAGGTGCGGGCCGGCTCTAGCCGGCCAAGGGGCCGCCGGCGGTTTTCCAGGCTTGCATACCGCCATGCAGATGGCGTGAGCTGCTGAGCCCAGCGGCCTGCGCCGCCTGGAGGGCCATGGCCGAGCGCTCGCCGATGGCGCAATAGAAGATGAGGCGCTTGCCGGCCGCTTCGGCCAGTTGCCGCAACAATCCGTCGGCTTGAAGGTTCTCCTCCACGTCGGGATAGGCGACATGCAGCGATCCCGGGATGACGCCGTCGCGTTCCCGCTCCTGGGTCTCACGCAAATCGATCAGCGCCACGTCGGACCGGACCATCAGTCCCTTCACCTCGTCGGCGGTCAGAGCCCAGCCGCGATCGGCGACGATGCTCTGCGCCAGCCCGATGCGCATATTGGCCGGGACCGCCACGTCCATCATCTTCGGATTGGGCAGGCGGAGATTGTTCATCAGCTCCGCATAGTCCTCGACGGACTTGACCTGAAGACGAGGGTTGAAGTCGCGCTCCTCGGCGATGGTGCTCACCGTGTCGCCCTTATAGTCATGGGCCGGATAGACCAGCGTCTCGTCCGGCAACTTGAGCAGGCGCCCGAAGATCGATTCATATTGGACGCGCGGATCGCCGTTCTGGAAGTCGGTGCGCCCGGTCCCGCGAATGAGCAGGGTGTCCCCCGTGAACACGCGATCCGGCAGGATGTAGCTGTAGGAATCGTCGGTGTGGCCAGGGGTGTAGGCGACGTCGAGGCTTAGGCCTTCGATGCCGACGCGGTCGCCGTCGCGCACGCGGATTGAGACCACCTCGGCCTTGGTCTGCTCACCCATGACGGTGATGCAGTGGGTGCGCTCGCGCAGCGCGTCGAGGCCGGTGATGTGGTCGGCGTGGAGATGCGTGTCGATCGCCTTTACCAACCGCAAATCCAGCTCCTTCAGGAGCTGGATATAACGGTCGACTTTCTCCGCCACGGGGTCGATGATCAGTGCTTCGCCGCCGTGACGGCTCGCCAGCAGATAGGTGTAGGTGCTGGAGGTTGAATCGAACAGCTGCCTAAAAATCATGCCCAGGAGTCTCGCGCATCCGGTCCCCTCGGGTCAATTCCAGATGCAGCAGGGAGAGCGGCGGCGTTTCTGCTGCGCCCGATAGTCGAGGCTCCATAGATCAACTATTCTTGGTGATAACCACTTCGAGATATTCGCTGGGGGCGACCAGCGTGCCGTCCTTGGCGATGTTGAATTCGTGCAGGAGGGCGTAGAGATCGCCCTCCATCGCCTCTCGGTCCTTGGGGTCGAGGGCCGCGAACGCCTTCAAGACCGGGCCGTAATAGGTGCGGAAGAGTTCAACCCAGTGCTTAGGCGATTTGTAGCGGAAGGCGAAAGTTTTGTTCTCAGCCGCGACCGTCGCGTTCGAGCTGAACAAATCATCGAGGTGCGCCCTGGTACCCCACATTGCTGGCGATTTCACGCCAGGCGCCGGCGGCACATATTTGCCGATGGTCTTGAACAGCCTGCCGATAAAGCCCTCAGGCGTCCAATTGGCGAGCCCGATCTTGCCGCCTGGGCGGCAGACGCGGATGAGCTCGCTCGCGGTCTGCGCTTGGTTCGGCGTGAACATGACGCCGAAGGTCGAAAGCACCACATCGAAACTCGCCTCCTCGAAGGGAAGATTCTCCGCGTCTGCTTCCTGGAACGTGACCGGCAGGCGATCGGCTTGCGCCCGCTCGCGACCGCGCTCGAGCAGCGCCCCGACATAGTCGGTGGAGGTGACGTCGGCGAAGCGGCGCGCCGCGGCGAGCGTGGCATTGCCGTTGCCGGCGGCGACATCGAGGACGCGCTGATTACTGCGGAGATCGACGGCCTCGCACAGCGTCTCGCCCACGATCTGCAAGGTGGTGCCGATCAGCGCGTAGTCGCCGGAGCCCCATGCAGCCTGCTGGCGGGTCTTGATGGTGGCGAGATCGATGGTTTGAGCGGGGGCTGCTTGAACGTTCATCATCGTGCTCCTTGTCGGGCTTGTCGATTATTCCGGGACGGTCTCACCGGAGCCGCCGAACTCAGCCGTAAAATCCTTAAATTTGGGGAGGCCGTCACGCATCGGCAGCACCGTCTCGGCGTAGTTCACATGCACGCCGGGCGAGAATTTGAGCGTCGGCAGCGTCGCGGCGTAGACATCGATGAGGCCGAGAGACGGGTGATTGGTCATAACGTGGCCGCCGCATTTGACGCAGTACTGCCTTTGGCTTTGTGGAGTTTTGGCAAAGCTGGCGAGATGCTCGGCGCCGCCCGTGACCTTCACCGCTTCCGGCTTCCACAGCGTGAAGGCATTGACCGGCCCGGCGGACCAGGACCGGCAGGAGCTACAGTGGCAGTAGCCCATCCCTTCGGGGTCGCCAGCCGCCTCGATCTGGACCGCACCGCAGAAGCATTGTCCTTTATGCACCATGATATTCCCTTTCCGATTTAGATCGCCGATCTTTCTGTTCTAGCTCGCGGTGTCACCGCGTCATGAACCGGTATCTAGGCGCTGTAATGGTGAGTGCGAATGACCGCTCGTCCCGAATGCTTGACACCGCGTCGGGAAGTGTTGCGCTCCTTGACCAGATACCCCGATCAAATGTCTGGCATCAGGCGGTGATCGATGGCGGCTGACACGCTTTCCGATGTTCTGAAAACGGTCCGGCTCACCGGCGCGACGTTCTTCGACGTCGTGGCCATGGCGCCTTGGGTGGCAGAGTCACCGCCATCGGAAACAATCCTGCCGAAGATCCTGCCGGGCGCCGAGCATCTGATCGCCTATCATGTCGTTACCGAAGGCCGGTGCTTCACCAATATCATCGGCGAAGAGCCGATCGCGATCGAGGCCGGGGAAGTCGTCGTCTTCACCAAGGGCGATCCGCATGTCCTGTCGAGCAGCCCCGGCATGCGCGCCGATCCCGCTACGACGGGCGCGCTCGATGGCGTCGGGGCAAGCCAATTGCCGTTCTTCATCAACTATGGCGAGGCCGGGCCGGTCTCGGCTAAATTCGTCTGTGGCTTCCTTGCCTGCGATGCCCGCCCGTTCAATCCACTGCTCGAGAATTTGCCGCGGGTGATCAAGACCGGAGATAGACAAGACACCGACACCGGATGGCTTGGCCAGTTCATCCGCCTCGCGATATCCGAATCGGCGGACAAGCGCTCAGGCGGGGAAAGCGTGCTGGCCAAACTCAGCGAGCTGATGTTCATCGAGGTGGTTCGACGCTATCTAGAGGAGCTGCCGCGGAGCAGGCCGGGTGGCTCGCGGGTCTGCGCGATCCTTTCGTCGGCAAGGCCTTGTCGCTGTTGCATGGAGCCCCTACGCATGAGTGGACCGTCGAGGAACTCGGCAGAGAAGTCGGCCTCTCGCGCTCCGTCCTGGCCGAGCGCTTTACCGATCTCCTCGGCATTCCGCCAATGCAATATCTGGCCAAATGGCGGATGCAGATCGCATCGGGGCTGTTGAGCGGCGGCGCCGCCAATGTCGCGACCATCGCCGCCGCGATCGGCTACGACTCCGAGGCGTCCTTCAGTCGCGCCTTCAAGAAGATGGTGGGGGTGCCGCCGTCGGTCTGGCGCCGCCGCTTTCGCTCTGACGCCTAGCGCGCCATTCAGCTCGCCGTTGGCGTGGCGGTGGCGAAATAATTCACGTCGGTGTCGCGGCCTAAGCGCCATTCATCGGCGAAGGGGTCGTAGATCATTCCCGTGGTGTCGTTGAGTTTCAGCTGCGCACCTCGCAGGGACGAGCGAAGTTCGCCCGGCGTGACGAAGCGCTCCCATTGATGCGTGCCGACGGGCAGCCAGCGCAGGATGTACTCAGCCCCGACAATGGCGAGGGCATAAGCCTTCAGCGTGCGGTTGAGGGTTGAGAGGATCATCACACCCTTCGGGTGCACCAAGGGCGCAACCCTCTGCAGGAACTTCGGCACATCTGGAACGTGCTCGACCACTTCGAGCAACAACACCGCGTCGTAGCTCTGCCCGCGCGCGGCAAGCTCCTCCGCCGTCGCCGCCTGGTAGTCGATAACGAGTCCGCCGGCCGCGGCATGGGCCTTAGCCGCGTCGATGCTCTCGGCGCCGGGGTCGATGCCGGTCACCTTCGCGCCGAGCCGCGCCAGGGGCTCGCAGACGAGGCCGCCGCCGCAGCCGATATCGAGCAGGCTCAAGCCCTCAAGGCTCTTACCCTGCCTGGGGTCGCGGCCGAAATGGGCGCAGAGCTGGTCGCGAATATACGTGAGACGCACCGGGTTGATGCGATGGAGCGGCATGAAGGGGCCCTTTGGATCCCACCATTCGCCGCCGAGCTTGGCGAAGCGGGCGACCTCCTCGCGGTCGAGGGTGGGGGAGCTTGGCGGGGCCTGGACCATGGGGCATTGGCCTTCGACCTTAAGCCCCTGTCAAGTTTGGGTCTGGCATAGACGTCCCTAGGCGGGCCAGGTTGCGGCGGGAGCCTGCAATCATTATGAAGACCCCGTTCTGGCCGGCCCGACAGGGTCGGCCATCATGTTGTTGGGGCCCGAAAATGCCGCGAGATGCCGGCGCCGGGCCTAGGAGGGGCAATGTCCCTGTTGGTGCTCAAATTTGGCGGGACCTCCGTCGCCGATCTGGACCGGATCCGCAACGTCGCCGCGCATGTGAAGCGCGAGGTCGATGCCGGCCACGCTTGCGCCGTCGTGGTCTCGGCCATGGCCGGGCAGACCAATCAGCTCGTAGCTTTGGTCGAGGAGGCCTGGGGCTTCAAGCAGCGCCGGCAGAATGGCGACGACGAGGTCTCAGCCGCCTACGATGCGCGCGAATACGACGCCGTGGTCGCGTCGGGGGAGCAAGTCACCTCCGGTCTCCTGGCGCTCGTGCTCCAGTCGCTCGGGATTCCGGCCCGGTCTTGGCTCGGCTGGCAGATTCCTGTGGTCACCGATGGCGCCCATCGCGCGGCGCGCATCACCGGTGTCGCGGTGGAGGATCTGAAGGCGAGGATGTTGCAAGGCGAGGTGGCGGTGGTGGCCGGTTTTCAGGGGTTGGGGCCTGACAACCGCATCTCGACGCTCGGGCGCGGCGGCTCGGATACGAGCGCGGTGGCGCTGGCGGCCGCCCTCAATGCCGATCGTTGCGACATTTATACCGATGTCGACGGGGTCTATACCACCGATCCGA
Organism: Hyphomicrobiales bacterium; assembly: GCA_038326945.1. GTDB lineage: Bacteria > Pseudomonadota > Alphaproteobacteria > Rhizobiales > Methyloligellaceae > Methyloceanibacter. The sequence continues at coordinate 15,615 of JBBQKN010000006.1, read as the reverse complement.
GGATCGTTCCGCGCGCCCACCGGCTGCCGAAAATCTCCTATGAAGAGATGTTGGAGATGGCCTCGCAAGGTGCCAAGGTGCTGCAAACGCGTTCGGTCGAGCTCGCCATGCAGCGGGGCGTTCGGGTGCTGGTGCGCTCGAGCTTCGAGCCGTGCGACCTCAACGGCGCGGCGGCGGCCGAGGATTGTGGAACGCTTGTTTGTCATGAGGATGAGATCGTGGAGCAAAACGTCGTCAGCGGGATCGCCTATGCCAGGGACGAGGCCAAGGTCACGCTGCTCAAGATCGCCGACAAGCCGGGGGTCGCGGCACAAGTGTTCGGCCCGCTCGCGGCGGCCAATATCAATGTCGACATGATCGTGCAGAACGTCTCCGAGGACGGCCACACCGATCTCACTTTTACCGTGCAAAGCGCCGATTTCGACCGCGCGGTCGAGGTCTTGAAGAAGGCCAGGGATAGGGTCGGCTATGCCGATCTCCGCGGCTCGACCGACATCGCCAAGGTGTCGGCCATCGGCGTCGGCATGCGTAGCCATGCCGGCGTTGCCGCCCAGATGTTCAGCGCGCTTGCGGAAAAAGGCATCAATATCGAGGCGATCTCGACATCAGAGATCAAAATCAGCGTATTGATTGATGCGGCTTATGCTGAGCTTGCGGTGCGGACCTTGCATACCCTGTTCGGCTTGGACAGCCGCTAGCGACTTTTCGAGGCGGCATCCTCAAGCCTTTCGCAAGCCTTGGTTCGCCGCTAAACCGGCCGGCGAGAACTGGTGACCCATGCCACTGTCTGTTGGCGCCCCGAGACTGCTGCTCCGCCGCTTGCGCGAGATCATGGCCGAGCGCGATAGCGCGCAGGTCCGGCTGGACAAGGTCGTGGTGCTGATCGCGTCCAATATGGTGGCCGAGGTGTGCTCGCTCTATTTGCGCCGCCGCGACGGCTCGCTCGAGCTGTTCTCGACCGAGGGTTTGAATCCCGCAGCCGTGCACAACACGCATCTGAAGCGCGGCGAGGGTCTTGTCGGCTTGATCGCGGAGCAGGCCGAGCCGCTGCAATTTGCCGACGCGCAGACCCACCCCGCCTTCTCCTACCGCCCGGAAACCGGCGAGGAGATCTACCACTCCTTCATCGGCGTGCCGATTCTCCGCGGCGGCCACACCATCGGCGTTCTGACGGTGCAGAACACGACCCAGCGCCATTATGGCGACGAGGAGGTCGAGGCGCTCCAGACCACGGCCATGGTGATCGCCGAGATGATCGCCTCCGGCGGCGTCACCACAAGCGAAGAGGCGGCTGCGGATGCGCGCCGCGACCAGGGTGCGCGTTTCACCGGCCTCGCCATCTCCGAGGGCGTGGCCCTCGGTCATGTGGTGCTGCATGAACCGCGCATCGTCGTCACCAAGCTGATCGCGGAGGATGTCGATCTCGAGCGCCGCCGACTCGCGCAATGCATCGACGACCTAGCCGGCGTGATTGACGGCATGCTGGAGCGGGGCGATCTGCAGCGCGCGGGCGAGCATCGCGAGGTGCTCGAAGCGTTCCGCATGTTCGCCCATGATCGCGGCTGGCGCCGCCGCCTGGATGAGGCGTTGCTCACCGGCCTCACGGCGGAGGCCGCGGTCGAGCGCGTGCGCAACGATACGCGGGCCCGCATGCTCCGGCAGATAGACCCCTATGCGCGCGAGCGGCTGCACGACATCGACGACCTCTCCAACCGGCTGTTGCGGCTTCTGGCTGGCGGGGCCGGAACGGCGGCGAGCAGCAGTCTACCGCAAGACACCATTCTCATCGCCCGCACCATGGGTCCGGCCGAGCTGCTCGACTACGACCGCCAGCGCCTGCGCGGGCTCGTGCTCGAGGAGGGCAGTTCGACGAGCCATGTCGCCATCGTGGCGCGGGCGCTTGGCCTCGCCGCGCTCAGCCAGGTCAAGGGCGTGCTCGAGGCGGTGGAGGCGGGCGACGCAGCCATCGTCGACGGCGAGGGCGGCCAGCTGCATGTGCGGCCGACGCCGGAGGTGGTCGCCGCCTATGCCGACAAGGTTCGTTTCCGGGCCCGCAGACAGGCCCAATATGCGGCCTTGCGCCACGTGCCCGCGGTCACGCTCGACGGCGAGCGCGTGTCGCTCAACATCAATGCCGGACTCCTGGTCGACCTGCCGCATCTCGACCAGTCGGGCGCCGACGGCATCGGCCTGTTCCGCACCGAGCTGCAATTCATGATCGCCTCGACCTTCCCGCGGCTCGAGCAGCAGACGCGCATCTACAAGGCGATTCTCGATGCCGCCGGCGACCGTCCCGTCGTGTTCCGCTCTCTCGATGTCGGCGGCGATAAAGTGCTGCCCTATTTCCGCGCGATCAAGGAGGAGAACCCCGCGCTCGGCTGGCGGGCGATCCGCATGGCGCTCGATCGTCCGGCACTGTTCCGCACCCAGATCCGCGCATTGCTCAGGGCGGCGCAGGGGCGCGACCTGCGCGTCATGCTGCCGATGATCGGCGATGTCGGCGAGCTGGCGGCGGCGAAGGCCTTGATCGACCGCGAGCTTGTCATCCTGAAGCGCCATGGGCGTCAGGAACCGAAGCGCCTGCTTGTCGGCGTCATGATCGAGGTGCCGGCGCTGCTGTGGCAGCTCGATCAGATCCTTCCCCTTGCCGATTTTGCCTCGGTGGGGAGCAACGATTTGATGCAATTCCTGTTCGCCGCGGACCGCGGCAACATGATGGTGGCCGAGCGTTTCGACGCGCTCAACCCCGCCGCGCTCACGGCGCTTCGTAGCGTGGTCGAGGCCGCGGCGCGGCACCAGGTGCCGCTCAATCTGTGCGGAGAGATGGCGGGCAAGCCGCTTGACGCCATGGCGGTGATCGGGCTCGGCTTCCGCTCGATCTCCATGGCGCCGGCCTCTTTGGGCCCGGTCAAGGCCATGGTTCTCTCGCTCGATGCAGGCGATCTGTGGGCGCGGCTCAAGCAGCTGCTCACCTGCTCGGCCACGTCTCTGCGCGAGGAATTGAAGGCCTACGCCGTCGAGAAGGGCGTGCAGATATGATAAGAGTCGTTGCCGATATGACGCAGGGGCCTCTGAGGTGGTCGAGCGCGGGGCCGGAGGCTTGCAAAGCGTTGGCTGATAGGCTTGTGTGGGGCGAGAGTCGCAGGACATTGGATGGCAACTTCGCCGCGCTCACCGCCGGGAAGCTTGCCTTCGGACAGCAACGCCGGAGGCCGCCTGCACATTCACGGGATCAAGGAAATGCCAGCCGGCTATGATGCTGAGGTGGCTGAGTTGTTTCGGGATCTGCGAGCCGCGAGCGGCTTGACGGAGGCCGATCTCGCTGCCCAGCTCGCGACCCGGCCCGAGGTCGTCCAGGCGCTTGAGCAGGGGGCGCTGTTCGCGCTGCCGCCATGGCCGGAGACCTACCGCGTCGTGGTGACCTACGGCAATCTCCTCAATCTCGATGTGCGTCCGCTGCTCCGGCGCATCTATGCTCAGGTGGAGGCTGGAATCGTCGAGCTTGCGCCGAAATCGATGCCCGACGTGCCCTTCATGGCGCCACCGGACGGGATCGACCGCGAGCCCCACCGCAAGCCGCCGCCAGCGGCTCCGGCTCGGGAAGCCGCGCCGATGCAGCCGCGCCAATCCGCTTCGCCATCGCCGAGAGGTGCCCAACCGGCGCCGCCGCCACAGTCGGGGCGGCAACAGCAGCCGTGGCAGACGCAAGGGTCCTCGCCTGTGCCGCCGCAACCTCAATGGGCTCAGCCGCGAGCGCTACCGCCCCAGCCCCAGCCCCAGTCGCGGCTCGCGCCGCCGCAGCCACAGCCGAGGGTTGCGCCGCCACCGCCGCGTGCGCCCCAGTCCAAGCCGCCGACGAATGCGGTGAAGCAGCCTCGGCCTCCAGCCGCGCCACCGAACGCGGTCGCGCCGTCGCCGAAACCGGTACGCAAGGCCTGGCCGATCATGACCCTGGTGAAATGGGGTCTCCCCGTACTGATTGTGCTTGGGGTAGCATTTGGACTATGGAAATGGCTGGCTGGGCCGGCCCTGCTCGGCTCCGGCCCAGCGTCGGCCCCCGGAGCCAGTTCATCGGGGGCCCCTGCGCTCGATCCCAATGACCCACGCAGCCGGAAGGCCGATCGGCTGCCCGGTCCTTCATAGCGGCCGACCGAGCCTTTCTGACGATCATGACGACGATTCCTGCCATGAAGCTCGACAAGCTCGTCTCCCGCTGGGAGACGGTGCAAGGCACCCTTGCCGCGGGCGCCGATCAGGAGACCTATGTGCGCCTGTCGCGCGAGTTCGCGGAACTCGATCCAATCGTGGCGACGATCACGGCGCTGCGCTCGACCATCAGCGAGCGTGATGAGCTGCAGCAGCTGATCGACGATCCCGCTTCGGAAAAAGACATGGCGGCGATGGCGGTGGACGAGCTCGAGACGCTCGAGGCCAAGATCGACGAGCTCGAACAGCAGCTCAAGGTGCAGCTGCTGCCGAAGGATGTCGCCGACGACAAGAGCGCGATCCTAGAGGTGCGCGCCGGCACCGGCGGGGAGGAGGCGGCGCTATTCGCGGGCGATCTGTTCCGCATGTATCAGCGCTACGCCGACAAACGGGGCTGGAAGGTCAACATCCTGTCGGCCAGCGAGTCGGCCACCGGCGGTTATAAGGAGATCATCGCCAACATCACCGGCAAGGGCGTGTTCGCCCGGCTGAAATTCGAATCGGGCGTGCACCGGGTGCAGCGCGTGCCGGAGACCGAGGCGCAAGGCCGCATCCACACATCGGCGGCCACGGTCGCCGTGCTGCCCGAGGCGGAGGACGTCGACATCAAGATCGACGAGAAGGACCTGCGGATCGACGTGTTCCGCGCGAGCGGCCCGGGCGGGCAGTCGGTCAACACCACCGACAGTGCGGTTAGGATCACGCATTTGCCGACGGGTGTCGTGGTCAGCCAGCAGGACGAGAAGTCCCAGCACAAGAACAAGGCGAAGGCGATGAAGGTGCTGCGTTCCCGGCTTTACGACCTTGAGCGGTCCAAGCTCGATGCGGAGCGCTCGGCCGATCGCCGCAGCCAGATCGGGACCGGCGACCGCTCGCAGCGAATCCGCACCTATAATTTTCCGCAAGGCCGCGTGACCGATCACCGGATCGGGCTGACCTTGCACCAGCTCTATCTCGTGCTGGAGGGCGAAGCGCTGGATGAGCTGATCGATGCGCTGGTCTCGGAGCATCAGACGAGCCAGCTCGCGGCGATGCAGGATCAGGCCAATGGGTGAGATGGCGTTGCCGGAAGCTCCGGCCAGCCTGCAAGAGGCGTTCGCCTCGGCCGCGCAGCTGTTGCGACAAGCGGCGGTCGAGACGCCGGAGCTCGACGCGCGCCTGCTGCTCTGTCACGCGGTGGGGTTGAGCCATGAGACCTATGTTTCGAGGCGGGACGACCGACTGGAATCTATCGCCGCGACACGCTTCTGCACTCTGATCGAGCGACGTCTCGATGGCGAGCCGGTGTCGCGCATCGTGGGCGTTCGCGAGTTCTATGGGCGGGGGTTCCGCCTCGATGCGAGCACGCTCGACCCGCGGGCCGACACGGAGACGCTGATCGAAGCGGCGCTCGGCCTTATCGACCGCGAGAGCTGTCGCGAAAAGCCGTTGAGGCTGCTCGATCTCGGCACCGGCACGGGGTGCATTCTGATCACCCTGCTGGCGGAGCTATCCCAGGCAACAGGGGTGGGTGTCGATCGCAGCCCGCCGGCGCTCGCACTCGCGCGCGCGAATGCGCGGGCCCTCGGTGTGGCCGCACGCGCCCGCTTCGTGGCCTCGGATTGGCTCGACGCCATCGGCGGCGCTTTCGATCTGGTAGTCGCCAATCCGCCTTACATCGCCACCGCCGACATTGAGGGACTGTCGCGTGCGGTAGGGGCATTCGATCCGTTGACCGCTCTGGACGGTGGGCTTGACGGCCTTTCGGCCTATCGCCATATCCTCCGCCGGTTAGGCGACGTGTTACATCCCGGTGGCATTGTGCTCTTCGAGACTGGAGCGGATCAAGCTGAGGCTGTTCTCACCCTCCTCGTCAAGGCGGGCCTGGCCGCCGGAGCGGGAAAATGGATGTGGCGCGATCTCGGCGGACGGCCGCGCGTGGTCGGGGCCCGGGCCTGACGCCATGAGGGGCTTCGTAACCACAAAGTCGCAGATTGAAAAAGGGGCTTGGAAAATCGCGGGTTTCAGGCTAGTTTCAGGTCAGCGGAAGATACAATCTCGGCCATTAGCGTTAGCAGCGCGGGCCGGTTGCAGACGGCAACAAGAGCGATACTTCTTGAACCTCGATTGTAAGGCGGCGTGCCTTTCGGGACGTTCAGGGGACGCTCGACCGCCCATCTAATTTTAGGCTGGCTGGCGTAATCGAAGATGATCGGTTTGGCGCCGGGGAATTTCGCAAGGCTTAAGCTGCAATGCGCTTTCGGATCACGGCACGGGATGCCGATCCGTGGGCGGAGTGAGTGACGAACTCGGACGAGAGATCCGGGTGTAACAAGATATTCAGAGCAGGGACGAGGTCGCGGCGCATCGCCGCCTATCAGGATCGAATAGAAGCCTATGAGGCAAGGACAACAGAATCGCCGGGGCCGCGGCCGTGGCCGCAAGCCCCAGAATCCATTGGCACGCAGTTTCGAGTCCAATGGGCCCGACGTGAAGATCCGCGGCACCGCGGTTCATATCGCCGAGAAGTATACGACGCTGGCGCGCGATGCGCTGTCGTCTGGCGATATGATCGCGGCGGAGAGCTATTTTCAGCACGCCGAGCACTATAACCGCATCATCATGGCGGCCCAGACTCAGCTTGGGCCGCAGCATAGCGGTCAGCTAGGCGAGGGTCCGAATGGCGGATACCGGCCGCGCTGGGAGGCCGACGACGACGGGGGCTCCGACATGGAGAATGGTCCCGAGACGGGCGGCAGCGAGGGGCGCGAGCATTACGGGCGGCGTGGCCCGAACGGCACCGAGGCTCGGGACGCCAATGACGCCGAGGACGAAGATGCTCAATCGGATGAGAGCGCTGCGGACCCGGTCGGCTGACCCTTCGCTGGTTGCCGGACCGCGCCGCGTGAATCGACCGCCTCTCTAGGGGTCAGCATGCGAGCTTTCGCGCGGGGTTAACCGATGCTTCCCTTCTTTTTGTTGCTTCAGGCTCCCGCTAGTTCTCCGTTAAGGTGTGCCTTATATGGCTCCGGTAGCAACGGGCCGGCAGGCCTGCTCTTCTGACCGTTGGTCGCGGCTTCTGCGGCCTGAAGAGGGAAGCGTCCCATGGATTTTGAGAAATTTTCCGACCGCCTGAAGGGTTTCGTTCAGTCGGCGCAGACCCTCGCTATCCGCGAGGGCAATCCGCAAGTCACGCCCGAGCATCTGTTGAAGGTGCTGCTTGACGATCCGGAAGGCTTGGCCGCCGGGCTCATCACCAAGGCTGGCGGCAATCCTAAGGAAGCGTTGGAGCGCACGGAGGCCACGCTCGCCAAATTGCCCAAGGTTACGGGCGGTGGCGCGCAAGTGCATATGGCGCCGGCGCTGGGGCGTGTGCTCGACCAGGCTCAGCAGATCGCGACCAAGGCCGGCGACAGCTTCATAACGGTGGAGCGCGTGCTGCAGGCGCTGGCGCAGGCGAAAGAGGCGGAGTCCTCGCGCATTCTCGCCGATGCCGGGGTTACGCCGAAAGCGCTCGATGCGGCCATCGAGGATTTGCGCAAGGGCCGCACCGCGGATTCGGCCGGTGCCGAGCAGGCCTATGATGCGCTGAAGCGCTACACCCGCGATTTCACCGAAGCCGCGGCCAAGGGCGAACTCGATCCCGTGATCGGGCGCGACGAGGAGATCAGGCGCACCATCCAAGTGCTGTCGCGCCGGACCAAGAACAATCCGGTGCTGATCGGCGAGCCGGGCGTCGGCAAGACCGCGATCGTCGAGGGCCTGGCGCATCGTATCGTCAATGGCGACGTGCCGGAGAGTCTCAAGGACAAGAAGGTGCTGTCGCTCGACCTCGGCGCTCTGATCGCCGGCGCCAAATATCGCGGCGAGTTCGAAGAGCGGTTGAAATCCGTGCTCTCCGAGATCCAAGCTTCAGCCGGGCAAATCATTCTTTTTATCGACGAGATGCATACCCTGGTCGGCGCCGGCAAGGCCGACGGCGCCATGGACGCCTCGAATCTGCTGAAGCCCGCGCTGGCGCGCGGCGAGCTTCATTGCGTCGGCGCCACCACGCTCGACGAATATCGCAAGCATGTGGAGAAGGACGCGGCTCTCGCCAGGCGCTTCCAGCCGATTTTCGTGGCCGAGCCGACGGTCGAGGACACCATCTCGATCCTGCGCGGGCTGAATGAGAAATATGAGCTGCATCACGGCGTTCGCATCGCCGATGCCGCGCTTGTCGCCGCCGCCGTGCTCTCCAACCGCTACATCACCGACCGCTTCCTGCCCGACAAGGCCATCGACCTCGTGGATGAGGCGGCGTCGCGGCTGCGCATGCAGATCGATTCCAAGCCGGAACATCTCGACGAGCTCGACCGGCGCATCATCCAGCTCAAGATCGAGCGCGAGGCGCTGAAGAAGGAAACCGACCGCGCGTCCAAGGACCGGCTGGAGAAGCTTGAAAAGGAGCTCGCCAATCTCGAGGAAGAGGCGAGGGCCCTGACCCAGCGCTGGCAGGAGGAGAAGGAAAAACTCGCGGGCGCGCAGAAGATCAAGGAGAAGCTCGACGGCGCCCGGGTCGAGCTCGAACAGGCGCAGCGGAAGAGCGACCTGGCCAAGGCCGGCGAGCTTGCCTATGGCGTCATCCCCGATCTCGAGGCGAAGCTGAAGGGCATCGAGGAGGCCGAGGACCAGGCCGGCACCCTGGCGCAGGAGGTGGTCACGGCCGACCTCATCGCCCAGGTCGTGTCGCGCTGGACCGGCATCCCCGTCGACCGCATGCTCGAAGGCGAGCGCGACAAGCTGTTGCGCATGGAGGAGGAGATCGTGAAGCGCGTGGTCGGGCAGTCCGAGGCCGTGACCGCGGTCTCGACCGCCGTGCGCCGCGCTCGAGCCGGTCTGCAAGACCCCAACCGGCCGATCGGCTCGTTCATGTTTCTAGGGCCCACCGGCGTCGGTAAAACCGAGCTCGCGCGGGCGCTGGCCGAATTCCTGTTCGATGACGAGCACGCCATGATCCGCATCGACATGTCGGAATATATGGAGAAGCATTCGGTGGCGCGACTGATCGGCGCGCCTCCAGGCTATGTCGGCTATGAAGAGGGCGGCGCGCTCACCGAGGCCGTGCGGCGGCGGCCCTATCAGGTGATCCTGTTCGACGAGATCGAGAAGGCGCATCCTGACGTGTTCAACATCCTTCTCCAGGTGCTCGACGACGGCAGGCTCACCGACGGCCAGGGCCGCACCGTCGACTTCCGCAACACGCTCATCATCATGACCTCCAATCTCGGCTCCGAATATCTGGTCAACCAGGCCGAAGGCGAGGAGTCGGAGGCCATGCGCGAACAGGTGATGGCGGTGGTGCGCGCGCATTTCCGCCCGGAGTTCCTCAACCGCGTCGACGAGATCCTGTTGTTCCACCGGCTGAAGCGCGAGCAGATGACGCGCATCGTCGACATCCAGATCAAGCGGCTGCAGCAGCTCCTCGCCGACCGCAAGCTCTCCATCGCGCTCGACGACAAGGCGAGGGAGTGGCTTGGGCAGAAGGGCTACGACCCGGCCTATGGCGCGCGGCCTCTGAAGCGCGTGATCCAGAAATATGTGCAAGACCCGCTGGCCGAACTCGTGCTCGCAGGCAAGCTGGGCGATGGCGACAAGGTCGAGATCACCGCCAACAAGGACGGCTTGGTCATCAATGGCCAGGCGGCGAAGCAGGCGGCTTAGGCAGCTGGAGCCCATACTGTCGCTTACTTGCCTTGGCTTGATGGGACTGACGGCGCAAGGGGTGGGGATGCAGCATGAGACACTTGTCGGGGATGGCCTTGGCTCTCGCGCTCGTCGCGCTTCTCGGCGCCATCGGCCCGAGCGCGGCCGCCACTGCGGTTGAGATCAACGAAGCCGCCAATAAGACCCTCAAGAGCTTCGATGCTCAATATCCCGCGACGGGCCGCGAGCTTGCGCGCAAGGCGGCGGGGTTCCTCGTGTTTCCCTCCGTGTATAAGGTCGGCATCGGCATTGGCGGGTCTTATGGCGAGGGCATCTTGATCGTGCAGGGCAACCCCGCCGGCTATTACAACATCATCTCGGCCTCGTTCGGCTTTCAGCTCGGCGCGCAGGCGCAGACCGTCATCATCATGTTCATGACCGAGGAGGCGCTCGCCTCCTTCAAGAAAGCCTATGGCTTCAAGGTCGGCGTGGACGGCTCGATCGTGGTGGTCAATCTCGGCGCCGGCGGCACCATCGATACCGACACGCTTACGAGCCCGATCATCGCCTTCGTGCTCGATCAAACCGGGCTGATGTACAGCCTCAGCCTCGAAGGCTCCAAAATCACCAAAATCGAGCGCTAGCTTTTCCCTCTCCGCTTGGGAAGAGGACGCCGCGCGCCCAGCGCGGCGGGTGAGGGCATCTCCATTCGCTGGATGGCCGGGCATGTCCCGGCCATCCACGCCGTCAGCCTACGTCTTCCGGTTGCCGAAGCGTCACCGACACGACATCATGGCTGGGAAGGTCAAGGCTGGGGATTTGAAAACTGGAGGCTGGCTGGCATGGCGCTGATTAGGTCGTTCACTCGAAAGCACATGGACCGGAATTCGCTGCACGATGAGATCGAGGCAACCTACACCACCTTTGAGCGCGATGGCCGGGTTCTTATTCAGATCGACAGTTACGGGCGCGAGACGCGAGAAATGCTTGGGAGGCTGAGATGGAGCGGCTGAAGGCGGCCTGACCGCACTCTCCCCCACCCAACAAAAAAAGCCCGGCCGCGGGGCCGGGCTTCTGTGTTCTGCATCATGCGCCGCTTGCGGCTCGCTGCGGGCAGATCCCGCCGCTCGCTCGCGCTGCTAGTACCGCCAGCGATAGCGGTAAGGCCGGTAGTAGCGACGCGGGCCGTAATAGCGGGGCCCATAATAGCCGCCGCGGCGCCAGCCGCAGGCGCAGCGATAGCGGCCGCACCAGCAAGCGACATTCTGAACCGGCGATGAGCTTTGCGTCAGCGGCGGCAGATTGGCGGTGCCCGTGAGCGGGGCAGCCTCGGCCGTGCCGGCGATGGAACCGGCAACCAGGATTGCCGCAGCCGCCGCGGCGGCGGTGATCAGCTTTCGCATTTGTCCTCCTTCGGGTAGTGGCGTTCGGATGCGCAAGTCTACCACGAGAGCGTAAACGTTCCGATGACCTCGCGCCTTGGCACGCACAATTTTCTGCTCCGGGCCGTCCGCCCGCTTCGCCGCCATTGGCGGCAAAATCCGGATTGACCCTCCTGTTCCCCGCCTTCGGGGCGCGCTCTTGGGGCGGAGGGGGGCGGACTTATCCCCGGGGCGCGAACCGCCCTTATACTCGCGCCTACCTCGTCGTTCGAGGGGCGCTTCGCGAGGCGTCGTGCAAGCGGGACGAGGCGCGGCGCCCCGCGGGTCTGGTATCGCCTACCAGTCACTCGGGCGGCGACGGGGCTCCCCCCGGGCCCAGTATGAGGCCCTGCCAGGAGCTGGCTGACGACTTGTCTATTGCGCTACCGCCCTCTTGGGCACCTTGAGCGCAATGGAGGCGTGCTCGGCGCCGCTGAGCCTGTTGAGCGCGCTGCGGTTGCCTTTCTTTGCGCTACCGGCCTCCGGCCTACTTGAGCGCGATGGCGGGCACACCCAAGCGAAAGCGGGGCCCGTCCGATCGCATAGTCGCCGCAAATGAGCATGCGCTAACGCTTCGCTGCTGATGCGCATGTGGCGCGCCGAGAGGCGCCCGCCGCATCCGGTAACGGATGCGGATGCCATAGGTTTGCGCTTTTCGGCGCGCCACCCCCTTCCCCCACTTCGTGGGTTCGGTCACTTCGTGGAGGGGGACATTTCAGCAAAGCCCGGGCGCGTCACGCGTCGCGGCGAGGATGACGCATGGCTTTAGCCATCCTCGGCGTCACTCCAGCGAAAGCTGGGGTCCAGTCTGCAACTCGCGTGGATGCATCGGGGCAAAAAGAAGGGAGGAGAGACTGGGAGAGGAGGGGAAAAAGGATGGAGAGAGAAGGTAGCGAAGCTATTGCGTGGCGAAGCTACTGGGTGGCGAAGCTACTGCGTGGCGAAGCTACTGCGTGGCTTGGGCGACGCGGCTGGTGACCGGGTCCATTTGCCTAAGCTCGTCGATGCGTCCGCGCTCTTTTTGGAATTCCGCGAGCTGGCGGCCGGTGAGCTGAAGGCCGCGGGGAACTTGGATGGTCATCGGGTTTACGTATTTGTTGTTGACCAGGATCTCGTAGTGACAATGCGGGCCGGAGGAGAGCCCGGTCGAGCCGACATAGCCGATCACCTGGCCTTGCTTGACCTGGACGCCGGGCTCGAGGCCGGCGGCATAGCGGGACAGATGGCCGTAAGCGGTGGCGAAGCCATTGGCGTGGCGGATGCGGATGTGGTTGCCGTAGCCGCCCTCGCGTCCGACCGATTCGACCGTGCCGTCGGCGCCGGCGAGGATCGGGGTGCCCGAGGGCGCGGCCCAGTCGACACCGGTATGCATGCGGGTGACGCCGAGGAGGGGATGGCGCCGCGCGCCGAAGCCAGAGGTGTAGCGGCCGCCCTTGACCGGATTGCGTAACAGGAACTTCTTGGCGCTGTTTCCTTGCGGATCGTAATAGTCGACGATGCCGTCGGGGCTGCGGAAGCGATAGAAGCTCCGCGTTTGACCGTCGATGGTCATGGAGGTGAACAGCACCTCGCCCATCTCGTCGCGATTGTCGGCGGTTTCGGGCATGTCGAAGAATACGTCGAAGCCGTCGCCGGGTTTCACCTTCTGCTTGAAATCCACGTCATAGGAGTGGACGCGGAGCAGCTTGAGGATGGTGTCGGCCGGAATGTGCTGGCTCATGGCTGCGTGGTAGAAGCTCATATAGAGCGTGGCGCGCTGCTGCTTCGGACCCTGGGCGGGGGCGGCGCCGACCTGGTCGGTGACGACGAAGTCGCCGCGGTTCGTGCGCGTGACACTGCCGAGATGTTCGCCGCCGGGAGCGAATACGCTCACTCTGACCGGCTCCATGTCGTCGGTGTCGCTCGGCGCCGGCACGAGCGTGAAGCGGATCTCCTGGCCGGGCTTCAGATCCTGCGAGGGAAATGCCGGCTCGAGCGCATCGACGATGACCTTGGCTTGGCTGGTCTCGGCGCCGACCTTCATGATGATGCTCATCAGCGTGTCGCCGCGGCCGACTTTCACCGTCTTGGTCTCGGCGCCGTCGGCGAAATCGACGTCAACCTCGTCGTCATCATCGGCCTCGTCCACCAGCTTGTGGATCACGGTGATGTTCGGAGCGAGCGGCGAGGGCGAGGCGCCGCCGGCGGCTTGGCGATAGGCGGCGGGCTGCAGGAGCGAACCGGTGTCGTCATTGGCGCCCTGGGGCATGGCGGCATAGGCGAAGTTCTCGGCCGCCTCGGCCACGAGCTCGTTGATCTCGTCGGGCTTGAGCTCGACCCCGTCTTCCTGGGGGAGCGCGCCGTTGGGGAGGTCGAGGAAGGAGACGTTGACGGCTTGCGGCGCGTCGGGGGAGGCGGCGTCATCGCTGCCGATCGGGGTGGAGTCGGAATAAAGCTTGAAGGGATTGAAGGGCGGAAGGTCGGCGGCGTCGTTTGGCTGGGAGGTGGCGAAGCCCGCTACGACGCGGAGATAAGGCTTGATGGTGATGTAGTCGCGTGAGCCTTGATGCTCCACCACAGTCTCGTGGATGACGTCGCGGGTGGTGAAGCCGGCTGTGGTCAGCTGGATGCGGTCGCCCTTCTCGGTGGTGGCGCTCTCGCCGTCACGGGCGAGCGTCGCGCCCCGCATCGGCTTCATCGCGGCGAGGCTCGCGCGCTTGATCGAGCTCACCATGCCCTTGCCGTCGGACATGTTCATCGAGGCATAGATGGCGATGCCGATCAGACAGACACCGACCATGCCGGCGACGCATGTGCTGGCGAGCCATTTGAGTCGGCCGCTCGCGCCGTCCTGGCCATCGCAGAGATAGACCGCCGGCCGCTCACGCTTCGTCTTCGTCGAGGAGCCGAGATAAATAGTGGGAAGCCGGCCGCCCTCGACTGGAACGAGGGCCTGACCTGGTTTACGTCGCGCAGTTCGCCCGCGGCGCAGAAACAATCTGCTATCCCCCCCGTCTTCTCGTTACCGCCCGCACGCGCAAATGCGTGCTTCCCCTAATTCGTCGGGCGGACAACACCGAAGTCGGTTATTGCTGTCCCTCTGGCGAGTTAGACTTGCCCCAGGGGGTGGATCCATCCGCTCGCTCTTGCCAATCTGCCGCCGCAACACACGGCGCGCCGGTCAATGAGCGAGAGATTTAGGTCCTTGGAATCCCCTTCGGCATTCTTAAACCACACAGTGCCCTTGTATGGTTACCTCGCCGTTAATAGATAGGAGAGTGGCGACGCAATCGGGCAGGAATGTGGCCTGATTGTCACCCTCATAAGAAAAACGGCGCAGCATTTTGTGCAGTGCGTCCCTTGACAAGGCGATCGCCGAACCCTAAATAAACAGTTCGCGCGGGCTGCTTCGCATCACCTGCGGGACTAAACGCGACCGCGCGATCCTACGGACAGAGGCGGGGCTGGCTTGAGAGTTTTCTCGGAGAGCTTCGACTGTCGTTGACTCCTGATGGAGGATTTGCTTCCATTGGGGGTTCGGGCATGAGGATCTCCTCAGGCCCACCGGCTCTTTGACATTGTAATATGAAGAAAGGGAAACGCAGGCGGCGGAGTCCTTGCGTGCCCGCCCTGTGAAAGGGGCGAGCAAACGAGACTCTGACGGTCTTGCGTTTTCACAAGCCAATAGGTGTGTTGCGCACGTTCTCCGCAAGGAGATCGTGTCGTTTCATGCTTGTTGGGAACTCGTCAAAACGTAGCGACCCCTTGGAGATCCATCCAAGGATTATGTCAGAATCGAATTCTAAACTTAAGAGTTTGATCCTGGCTCAGAACGAACGCTGGCGGCAGGCCTAACACATGCAAGTCGAACGAGAAGCCACCTTCGGGTGGTGGATAGTGGCAGACGGGTGAGTAACGCGTGGGAACGTGCCTTTCGGTTCGGAATAACCCAGGGAAACTTGGGCTAATACCGGATACGCCCTTCGGGGGAAAGATTCATTGCCGAAAGATCGGCCCGCGTCGGATTAGCTTGTTGGTGGGGTAATGGCCTACCAAGGCGACGATCCGTAGCTGGTCTGAGAGGATGACCAGCCACACTGGGACTGAGACACGGCCCAGACTCCTACGGGAGGCAGCAGTGGGGAATATTGGACAATGGGCGCAAGCCTGATCCAGCCATGCCGCGTGGGTGAAGAAGGCCTTAGGGTTGTAAACCCCTTTCAGCGGGGAAGATAATGACGGTACCCGCAGAAGAAGTCCCGGCTAACTCCGTGCCAGCAGCCGCGGTAATACGGAGGGGACTAGCGTTGTTCGGAATTACTGGGCGTAAAGCGCACGTAGGCGG
>JBBQKN010000005.1:0-114938 GCA_038326945.1 Hyphomicrobiales bacterium | reverse complement strand
GAAGACGCGCAGGCGATGTTCCTCGTCGCCGATGCCGCGTTCGGGGATGAGGTTGCGGCGGTGCTGGGCCAGATGCGCATTGACGACCGCATTGCGGGTCTGCTCGTCGCCCTTTGAAACCTTGGAGCGGATGCTGGCGAGCATG
Organism: Hyphomicrobiales bacterium; assembly: GCA_038326945.1. Classification (GTDB taxonomy): domain Bacteria; phylum Pseudomonadota; class Alphaproteobacteria; order Rhizobiales; family Methyloligellaceae; genus Methyloceanibacter. The sequence continues at coordinate 114,793 of JBBQKN010000005.1, read as the reverse complement.
GCGTCGCGGTTGCTCATTTGCGGCGCTCCTTCCACTGCTGCTGGAACGTCTTGCCCTGCGGTGCGGGGAAATCGCGGTTCTGCGTCCAGCCCGATGCCAGCGGCACGCTTGAAAGACGCCCCTTGCCGTGGCCCTGATTGGTCAGCATACGCGCGGCAAGGCCCGTTGCGAAATGATAGAGCCTGGGGCGCTTGGCGAAGAAGGCCCATGCCTTGAGGCCCCAGCGGATGGCCGCCGGCTGCAGGTGACGCTCGAACTCCTTCTCGCGCCAGTGCCGCAGCATCTTCGGCAGCGGAATGCGCATGGGGCAGACTTCCTCGCAGCGGCCGCAGAAGGTTGATGCGTTGGGAAGGTGCCGGGCGTTCTCGATGCCCACCAATGCGGGCGTCACCACCGAGCCGATGGGACCGGGATAGACCCAGCCATAGGCATGGCCGCCAACCGCCTGATAGACCGGGCAATGATTGAGGCAGGCGCCGCAGCGGATGCAGCGGAGCATGTCGTGGAAATCGCCGCCGAGCATGTCGCTGCGGCCATTGTCTAGCAGCACCACGTGGTAAGCGCTGGGCCCGTCCGGGTCGCCGTTGCGCGCCGGTCCCGTGGCGAAGGTGGTGTAGGTGGTAATCTCCTGACCGGTGGCCGACCGCGCCAGCAGGCGGAGCATGGTGCAGGCATCTTCGAGCGTCGGCACGATTTTCTCGATCGAGGTGACCACGATATGCGTGGCCGGCAGCGTTTCGGTCAGATCGCCATTGCCTTCATTGGTGACGATGATCGAGGAACCGGTTTCGGCCACGAGGAAATTCGCCCCGGTGATGCCGACATCGGCGGCGAGGAATTTCTCGCGCAACACGGCGCGGGCTTCGCTCACCAGGTCCTGCACCGTGTCGAGGGGACGTCCCAGCGGCAGCTCGGCATGGGCGCGGACGAAATCCTCCGCGATCTCCTCCTTGTTGAGATGAATCACCGGAGCGATGATGTGGCTCGGCCGGTCGCCCCGGATCTGGATGATGTGCTCGCCGAGGTCGGTCTCCGCCACCTCGATCCCCGCTTTATCCAGATGCGCGTCGAGCCCGATTTCCTCGGACACCATCGACTTGCCCTTGGTCACGATGCGGGCGTCGGCCTCCCGGCATAGCCGCAGCACGATATCGCGCCCGTCCGCGGCGCTCGGGGCGAAATGTACTTGGCCGCCGCTTTCCACCACCTTCCGCTCATAGGCTTCGAGATAGAGGTCGAGATGCGCGAGCGTATGGTCCTTGATCGCGCGGGCTTCGTCGCGAAGCCGGTCGAACTCTGGCAGTTTCGCGCGCGCTTTGGCCCGCTTGGCGATGAAGCCGCTCTTGACGTTCAGAAGCGCCCGCTGCAGCTGCGGGTCGGCGAGCGCGTGCGCGGCATCGTCCTTGAAGCTTTCTGGGGCAGCATCCGACATTCCGGCTTACCCCGCCTTCCGCGCCTGGCCGATGGCCGGATCATCAGTCATGCCGGCAAGCACTTCGGCCACGTGACGGCACTGGATCGCCGATCCATCGCGCGAAAGCTTCCCCGCGATATGCAGGAGACAACCGAGGTCGCCGGCGAGCACGCAGGTCGCGCCGGATTTGACGATGTTGCGCACCTTGCCCTCGACCATGGCGTTGGCGATGTCGGGATATTTGACCGAGAAGGCGCCGCCGAAGCCGCAGCAAATCTCGGTCTCCTCCATCTCCGTCAGTGTGAGGCCCTCGACACTCCCGAGCAGACGCCGCGGCGTATCCTTAACCTTGAGCTCGCGCAGGCTGGAGCAGGAATCATGGTAGGTCACGGGCGCGGCATAGTGCGCATCGACGGCTTTGACCCCAAGCACCTTGACGAGAAAGCTCGTGAGCTCGAAGCTTTTGCCGGCAAGCGCCTGGGCGCGGTTGGCGAAGGCTGGATCGTCGGCCAAGAGCTGCGGGTAATGCAGCTTGAGCATGCCGGCGCAGGAGCCCGAGGGGGCCACGACATAGTCGAAGCGTTCGAAACTCTCCACCACCTGGCGCGCGATCGCCTTGGCATCCTCTCTGTCGCCCGAATTATAGGCGGGCTGGCCGCAGCAGGTCTGGCTCTCGGGGACGTCGACCCTGGCGCCCGCGTCCTCGAGCAGCTTGATCGCGGCGAAGCCGACGCTCGGCCGGAACAGATCGACCAGGCAGGTGACAAACAGGCCGACCAGCGGACCTGCCTGCGTTTCGGCTGCTTTCTTTGTCATCTTTACCCTTGCACAGTCAGCCTTACGTGGGTGGCCGAAGGGGCGGAACCCGATGTAGCATCGGCGGTCTGGAGTAAGAAGCCCGAAGTCGGCCGCGAACCAGGATCAAGAAGGAGGGGTCGTGCCCCGGAAAGCTAGAGCCACAGGCCTCGCGCTTTGCCTGCTGCTGGCGCTGTCCGCATCGGCGCAGGCGGCCGACACTCTGCATTTCGTCATGCCTGTCGTGTACGGCACGCATCTGCCTGGACTGGGCGAGCCGGCGGCGAGGTTCAGCAAGCTGATCAAGGACATTTCCGGCGGCGCCATCGAGTTCGACCTGAAGCAGCCGGGTGATGGCACGCAGCCGCAAGAGATCCTCGACAAGGTGTCGAAGGGCGGCGTCGATGCCGGATTTGCCACCGCGGGCTTTTGGGTGGCGAAGCTCCCCGCCGCGGCGCTATTTTCCGGCTTTCCGTTCGGGCCCGACGCCAAGGGCTACGTCGAATGGTTCTTGGCCGGCAATGGGCGCAAGCTTTACCAGGAGATGTACGATCAGGCCGGTCTGCATGTTCATGTCTTCCCTTGCGGCTTCGGCGGGGCCGAGACCTCCGGCTGGTTCACCAAGGAGGTCAACACAAAAGACGACATCAAGGGCCTGCGCATGCGCATCTTCGGTCTTGGCGGCCGCGTCATGTCGCGTCTTGGCGCCACCACGGTGCTCGTGCCCGGCGGCACCATCGGCCTCGCCCTAGACAAACATGACATCGACGCGGCCGAATTCCTCACCCCGATCATCGACGAGCGGCAGGGCCTGCAGGACCACGCCAAGCTGATCTACCTGCCGGGCTGGCACCAGCCCGAAACCGTGCTCGAGCTCCTGGTGAATGAGGATCGGTGGAACAGTCTCGACAATCAGCAACAGGCTTTGATCGAGACGGCATGCCAGGCGACGCTGCTGTCGACCCTGGCCGACAGCCAACAGCTTCAATCGGATGCCCTGGCCGAGCTTGCGGCCAAACACGGGGTGCGCATCAAGACCTGGTCCGAGGAGGTGCTGAAAGCGCTCCGCACCGCCTGGGACGAGGTCGCCGAGGAGGAGGGCGATCGCGATGCTTTCTTCCGGCAGGTGCTCGGGGACCTCGACGGCTTCCGGACGCCAAAGCCGATCCCGCCGCCGCCATCGGCATCGGCGACGCCCTAGACGCGATGCCCCCTGACAGCCGCTCGATCTACTGAGCGGTCTTCAAATAGGCGATAATGTCTGCCCGCTCGCCGGCGTCCGGGACGCCTTGAAACGCCAAGGCCATCATCGAGTCTGGGATCATCGCCTTTGGATCTGTGATCCATGTGTCGATATGCTCTTCCGTCCAGACATAGCCTTCGTCTCCCAGCTTCTTCATGCCGGCGGAATAGCTGGGGAAGTCGGCAATGCTCGCCGCCTTCCGTCCGACGATGCCGTTCAGCTCGGGTCCGACCAGGGTCTTGGCGTCCGGGCCGACCTGATGGCAGATTCCGCATTTGGCGGTGAAATCCGCTTTGCCCTTTTCGGCATCGCCTGCGGCAAAGGCCGATCCGCTCAGAGTCAAGAGCGCTGCCGCCCCTGCCGCTGCACACACTACCTTCCTCATTCTCATTCCTCCTTCGGCATGTTTATAGAGCTCTCCCCGGCCTTGAATTGGACGCAGACCGGCGAGACTACTCCTTGCTCTCAATTGGCGCGAAACTGTAACAGAAGCTTCGATCCGGTGGGATTGGTTCGTGATGCGGCATGATAACCCGGCGCGAAGGCGCGAAGTTCCGGACTTGAAACCGGGTTTTGGGGCAGGGGCGTATTGCCGAGAGCGGTTCCCCATGCGAAACATCGGCATGGCTAACGAGGCGTAAATCGCGAACAGCGATTGGGCGGACCAGAGGTCCCTTGGAGCCGCGATGTCTCTACTGACCCTTCCTAAACCCGATGAGGCGATCCTTGCCCGTCGGGACGAGATCGTCCGGCAGCTGAAGAAGCTCGTGCCGGATGCGCCCCTGATCGCCGATCAGGAGGGCCGGCGCACCTACGAAACCGATGCGCTCACCGCCTATCGCTGCATGCCGCTTGCCGTGGTTCTGCCCGGGAGCACTGAAGAGGTGAGCCGCGTGCTCCGCTTCTGCCACGACAACAAGATCAAGGTCGTGCCGCGCGGGGCCGGGACGTCGCTATGCGGCGGAGCCTTGCCGCTCGAAGATGCGATCGTGCTCGGCATCTCGCGCATGACGCGCGTGCTCGGCATCGACGAGACCAACCGGTGCGCCCGCGTCGAGGCCGGCATCACCAATATCTCCATTACCGCCGCCGCCGCGGTCCACGGTTTCTTCTATGCGCCCGACCCCTCCAGCCAGCTCGCCTGCACCCTCGCCGGCAATATCGCCATGAATTCCGGCGGCGCGCATTGCTTGAAATATGGGGTCACCACCAACAATCTTCTGGCCTTGCGCGTGGTGCTCATGAATGGCGAGATCGTGGATATCGGCGGCGATTATCTCGATGCTCCCGGCTATGACTTCCTTGGCCTGATCACGGGGTCCGAGGGCCAATTCGGCGTGGTCACCGAGGCCACCGTGCGCCTGCTCAAGGCGCCAGAGGGCGCCCGTCCGATGCTTCTCGGCTTCGATAGTCCGGAGGCCGCCGGCGCCTGCGTCGCCGGCATCATCGCCGCCGGAATCATCCCGATGGCGATCGAGTTCATGGATCGGCCTGCGATCCATGTCTGTGAGAATTTCGCTGGCGCCGGCTATCCCCTCGACGTGGAGGCGCTCCTCATCGTCGAGGTCGCTGGCTCCGACGACGAGATCGAGATCCTGCTTGAGAACCTCACCGATATCGCCGAGCGCTATTCGCCCCGCATCATCCGTGTCAGCCGCAGCGCCGAGGAGAGCGCCTTGATCTGGAAGGGGCGGAAGGCGGCCTTCGGCGCCATGGGCCAGATCTCGGACTATTATTGCATGGACGGCGTCATCCCTCTGTCGCGGCTGCCGGAGGCGCTGCACCGGATCGGCGCCATCTGCAAAGCCTATCGCTTCCGCGTCGCCAATATCTTCCATGCCGGCGACGGCAATCTGCACCCCCTCATTCTCTACAACGCCAATGATCGGGCCGAGCTCGAACGGGCCGAGCTGTGCGGGGCCGAAATCCTCAAGCTTTGCGTCGAACTTGGCGGCTGCCTGACCGGAGAGCATGGCGTCGGCATCGAAAAGCGCGAGCTCATGCGCGTGCAATTTTCGGCCGCGGATCTCGCCCAGCAAATGCGGGTGAAGACCGCATTCGATCCCGACTGGCTACTCAACCCCGCAAAAGTGTTTCCGCTGGAAGGGCGGACGCGCCAATGACCGGCAATCTCAGGCTGGGCTTCCACGCGCCTCACTCCTCGGGCGAGATCGCCGACCTCCTGTCCGAGGCGGCGCATGCCAAAATTCCGATCGAGGTGAGAGGGCGCGGCTCGAAGCACGAGGTCGGGCGCCTGGTGCAGACGGGCTCCGTGGTGAGCACCGAGCGCCTCACTGGCGTCTCGCTGTATGAGCCGACGGAGCTCGTTCTCTCGGCCGCGGCTGGCACGCCGCTGGCCGAGATCGAGGGCCTGCTGGCCGAGCGCGGCCAACAGCTCGCCTTCGAGCCCGTCGATCTCGGCCCGGTACTGGGCGGCCACCCGGGCGAGGCCTCGATCGGCGGCGTGTTCGCCACCAACCTCTCAGGCAGCCGCCGCATCCTGGCCGGCGCCGCGCGCGACCATCTGCTAGGGGTCCATTGCGTCAATGGCTGGGGCGAGAGCTTCAAATCCGGCGGGCGGGTGATGAAGAACGTCACCGGCTACGATCTCTGCAAGGCCGTCGCTGGCTCCTGGGGGACGCTCGCGGTGATGACCGAGGTCACCATGAAGGTGCTGCCGCAACCGGCCGAGACCCGGACCCTGCTCTGCTTCGGACTGCCCGACCTGACTGCGGTCGAGGCGATGTGCCTGTGTGTCGGCACCCCGTTTGAGGTCTCGGGCACCGTGCATGTTCAGGCGCCGCTCGCGGCCAGCCTGTCCCACCCCGGGATCGCCGCCGCCGGCGCCGCGGTGACGGCCATCAGGGTGGAGAGTTTCCCCAGCTCCGTGCGCTACCGCATCAGCCGCCTGAAAGACCGGCTCGCCGCCTATTCGCTGTCGCTTGAGCTCGACACCGACCAGAGCCGCGTGTTCTGGGAGGAGATCAGGACCTTGCGGATGTTTGCCGGCTCGGATCGGCCGCTGTGGCGCATCTCCACCGCACCCTCGCGCGCGGCGAAACTCGTGGCCATCATCGCCCGCACCCTCGAAATCCGCGCCGTCTATGACTGGTCCGGCGGCCTGATCTGGCTCGACACGACGCTGACCTCCGACGCCGGCGCCGTCGAAATTCGCCGCGCCATTGCCGAATTCGGCGGCCACGCCACCCTGATCCGGGCCGAGCGCGCGACCCGCGCCAGCCTCGACGTGTTTCAGCCGCTCGATCTGCCGCTTGCCTCGCTCACCACGAAACTGAAAGCGGCCTTCGACCCGGCCGGCATCCTCAATCCAGGCCGCATGTATCCCGGCATCTAGGCGCACCCCATGCACACGAATTTCACCACCGATCAGCTTCAGGACCCGACTGTCGCACGCGCCGACGCCATGCTCCGGCGCTGCGTCCATTGCGGCTTCTGCACCGCAACCTGCCCAACCTATGTTCTGCTCGGCGACGAGCGCGACTCCCCCCGCGGCCGCATCTATCTGATCAAGGAGATGCTCGAGGGCGGCAAGGTCACCGCTCCGGTCACCCACCATATCGACCGCTGCCTCTCGTGCCTGGCCTGCGTAACCACCTGCCCGAGCAGCGTCGACTATATGCATCTCGTCGACCTCGCCCGCGCCCGCATCGAGGCCAGCGGCACGCGCTCGATCTCCCAACGCGTAACGCGCCGGATGCTGGCCAAGGTGCTGCCCAACCCGTCCCGCTTCCGCGTGGCGCTTATGCTTGGCTGGCTGGCGCGGCCGTTCCGGGGACTGCTATCGCGGCTCGGGCTCAAGACCGCCGCCGCGGCGCTTGACGTCACCCCGGCGCGCCTGCCGCATCTGAGACTGCGGCGTCGCAAGGCCGTGATCCGCACCGAGCGGCCGCCGATCAAGCGCGTCGTGCTCATGCTCGGCTGCGTGCAGGAGGTGCTGCAGCCTTCGATCAACCGCGCCGCGATCCGGCTGCTCAAGCGTCATGGCGTGGAGGTGGCGCTGGCCAAGGACGAGGGCTGCTGCGGCGCGCTTCAACATCACCTTGGCCGCGAGGGCGAGGCGCAGAAAGCGGCCCGGCGCAATGTCGATGCCTGGTCGGTGGCGCTGCGCGAAGGCAGGCTCGACGCCATCCTGATCACGGCCTCCGGTTGCGGCACCATGGTCAAGGATTACGGCCATCTCCTCGCCCGCGACCGTGGCTATGCCGGGCGCGCGGTTGAGATGTCGGGGCTCGCGCGCGACATCAGCGAGTTCATTCACGAGATTGGGCTGGTGCCGCCGCTCGCCTGGACCAGCCTCCGCGTCGCCTATCATTCGGCTTGCTCGCTCCAGCATGGGCAGCAGGTCGATAACGAGCCCCGGGAGCTCTTGTCTCAGGCGGGCTTCACCGTCCTCGACATTCCAGAGGGCCATATCTGCTGCGGCTCGGCCGGCACCTACAATCTCCTCCAGCCGGAGCTTTCGGGCCAATTGCGCGACCGGAAACTGGCGAATATCTCGCGCGTCAAGCCGGATCTGATCGCCACCGGCAATATCGGCTGCATCACCCAGCTTCAGCGCGGCAGCGACGTGCCCATCGTCCACACTGTCGAGCTGCTCGATTGGGCGACCGGCGGCCCGTGCCCGAAGGGACTCGAAAAGCTCAAATCCAAGGTGCATCCGATCGAAAGCCTGATGGAGCTCGCCGCCGCCCGCTAATGGGCGATACCTTCCCCCTCACCCGGCTCGCCGCCGAAGCGGCGATCCCGCCTCCCCTCGGCCCGTTGGGCGGAGCTGCGCCGAACGGCGCGCTACTTCGCCCGAACGTCGGAAAGCTGGTCGTCGGCGTCTTCAACTCCTATTGCCAGCGACTAGCGGCGGGACTTCGACGCCTCGCCTCTTGGGCACGACGCTGATTGAGCCGTCAGTCTCAAGCACGACACAGGCGATGTCCGACATGGCTTGGTAGCCGTGCTCGCGCAGCGCTGAATCGATTTCATGCTTCGTAACACGTTGTTTCCGCATTGCTCGGGTCAAATACTGCCCCTCCGACGCGATCAGTGTCGGCTCGCTCTTCACCAACGTGTCCACCCACTTCAAGCGAACCGATAGCCAGGTAATGACGAACTGAAGAGCAATGAGCAGCGCGAGAGCTGAAATGCCTTCAACGAGCGAAATCGACTTATCCAACAACACGGTCGCCAATGTGGAGCCAAGCGCCACCGTCACGACGAAGTCAAAGGCATTCATCTTGCTGAGGGTGCGCTTTCCGGAAATCCGAAGCAGGAAAACCAGAGCCACATAGGCCGCGGCGCCGATGGTCAAGAGGCGTGCGAGGTCCTGCCACGAATGAAATATCATTTCAAACTGCATGACATTTTCGTCCCGTTCCGAAGCTGATCATGGATACGATTCCCAGCGCATACGGCCTTATTGCGGAGCTCAGGGAACGACGTAAGAGAGTGCGTCCAGCTCAAGCGTTGCTGCCGATGGATCATGCCGGAACAACAGACCTGCGCGTCGGGATGAAAGACCGGGAATGTAGTCGAATATTGCCTCGCTCTTCTCAGTAACGCTTCCATCGTTGGACAAGGTTCCAACGACTCTTACGCTAGCCGCTGTTCGAGAGCTCCTATTGTGAGCGTCGAAGTTCACGACATAACTATCACCGCTACGCACGATCTTTCCGACGCTAACCGATGTCGGGAGGAGCGGAAGAGCTCGAAATAGAGTAGGTAGCCGATGGTCGCAACCACGAACAAGGCGCCGAATGCTGCTACGATCCACTCCACAGGCGACGTGGACTGCGGTTTGACGAGTGTCTTCTGCGTCTTCGATGCCATGATGACCCAGCTACAGAATCAGGCGTGAAGCGGCAGCACCGATTGCGGCCGGAAATGCGAGCACCACGGCGGGGAAAGGGGAAAAGCGTGCCTCAATTGTCATGTCCTCTCGCCCCTTGAGGGAGAGGGCTTCTGCCGCGATCTCGCGCGAGCGAAGCTCTGCGCAAGTCGCATGGCGGAAAGGGTGAGGGGTGATGGTTGAGCGAAGTTATCCCCGCTCTCCAATCCGCATCTATGCTGCTCACACCTCGTCCGCTGAAGGGGCGTTTCATGAGGCGTCGTGAGGCGGGACAAGGTGCGGCGCCCGCGGGCCGGCTAGCGCGTAGTCGGCACTCGGGCGGCTCCGGGGCTCCGCCCGGGCCCATTATGAGGCCCTGCCAGGAGCTGGCTGACGACCGTCTGGCCTTGGACCCTAGGGTCTAGGACCCTCGGGTCCCAAACGCAGGCCCCCAACGTCGTTCTGACTTCGGTCCGTTGCAGGGGAAGCGGGGCACTGACGGCGAAAGCGCGGCCCGGTGATCGTCAAGTCGCCGCAAATAAGCATGCGCTAACGCTTCGCTGCATGAGCGCATGTGGCGCGCCGGGAGGCGCCCGCGTCCCCGCAAGGGACGCGATACCATAAGGTTTGCGCTTTTCGGCGCGCCACCCCCTTCGGGGGAACCCCGTTCGGCCACATCGTGGCGAGGGGAAAGAAAGGAGCAAAGCCCGGGCGCGGCAGCGTCGCGGCGACGGAGAGTCATGTCCATGAGCATCCTCCGCGTCACCCCGGCGCAAGCCGGGTCCAGCGCGCGCAGCGCCAGAGACTGGATACCGGCTCGCGCCGGTATGGCGCGCGCGGTGGCGGTTTCGCCCTTTGCTTGCTGGGTTCAGCCCTATGGGCTAGAAGCCGCGAATAGCAGAGCTTCGCGTCAGCCATTAATCCCATGAGCAAGCAAGACGAGCCGGTCCGCCCCGAGGCCCGACTGCCGAAGGGCCTATTCGACAGTTCCGCCGGAGAGATCCGCGCGACCGCGAATATGCTCGAAAAAATCCGGGCGGTGTTCGAATCCTACGGCTTTGAGCCGTTCGACACTCCGGCGATCGAATATACCGACGCGCTCGGCAAGTTCCTGCCCGATCTGGACCGGCCGAATGAGGGCGTGTTCTCGTTCAAGGACGACGACGATCAGTGGCTGTCGCTCCGCTACGATCTGACCGCGCCGCTCGCCCGCTACGTCGCCGAGAACTACCAGACCCTGCCCAAGCCTTTCCGCCGCTACCAGTCGGGCCCGGTGTGGCGGAATGAGAAGCCGGGGCCAGGGCGCTTCCGCCAATTCACCCAATTCGATGCCGACACCGTGGGCGCGTCGTCCGTCGCCGCCGACGCCGAAATGTGCATGCTCGCCGCCGACACGCTCGAAGCGCTCGGCGTCCCGCGCGGGCAATATGTGGTGAAGGTCAACAATCGCAAAGTTTTGGACGGCGTGTTGGATCAAGTTGGCGTCACATCGGAACGGCAGCGCCTAGGCGTGCTGCGTGCGATCGATAAACTTGATCGTCTTGGCATTGATGGCGTCAAAGCTCTTTTGGGTGAAGGTCGCAAGGATGAATCCGGCGATTTTACTAAGGGTGCAGGCCTAAGCGACACCGGCGTAATGTCGATCCTCAATATGATTGATCCGGATGCGGACGAGGAAGACCGGATTGCACTGATGGACTTCAGCGTTGGCCGGTCAGAGAGCGGCCAGGCCGGCATTGAGGAAATTGAGGAGATAAAGAAGCTGGTGGCCGCCGCGGGCTACTCTGACAGGATCAGCATTGATGGCACCGTCGTGCGCGGACTGGAATATTACACCGGGCTGGTGTTCGAGGCCGAGCTGATCGCGCCGGTCAAAGACGAGCGCGGCCAAAGCATCCGGCTGGGCGCGGTGGCGAGTGGCGGGCGCTATGATGGGCTGGTCGAGCGCTTCACCGGCGAGAAGGTCCCCGCCACCGGCATCTCCATCGGCGTGTCGCGGCTGCTCTATGCCCTCAAGGCCCTCGGCATGCTCCTGGCCGAGACCGCGCCCGGCCCCGTGGTCGTGCTCGTCCTCGACCGCGACCGCATGACCGACTATCAGCGCCTGGCCAAACAGCTCCGCGATGCCGGCATCAGGACCGAGCTTTATCTCGGCGAGGCCGGCATGAAGGCGCAGATGAAATATGCCGACAGACGCGGCAGTGCTTGCGCCGTGATCCAGGGCGGCGATGAGAAGGGGCGCGGCGAGGTCCAGATCAAGGATCTGGTCCTCGGCGCCACGCTGACCGCGATCAAGGACCGCGACGAATACCTCAAACAGCAGGCCGAGGCGCAATTCGCCGTGCCCGAATCCGACCTCGTCTAGGCGGTCAGGCGCGTGCTCGCCCGTCACCGGGCCTAGGGCCATGGCGGCGGAATCGGCGCGAAAGTTCGAGGCGCTCGAAGCGCAAGCCGCCAGCCTGCTCGATGGGTTCCGGCAGGCTGGCTACGAGCAAGTTGCGCCCTCGATCATCCAGCCCGCCGACATCTTTCTCGATCAGATCGGCGAGGCGCTGCGCGGCCGCACCTATGTCTTCACCGATCTTGCTGGCGAGGAGCTGTGTCTCAGGCCGGACCTGACGGTGCCGGTGTCGAGGCTCTATCTCGAGCGGCACCCGCGCGCCGAGATCGAGGCCCGCTATTGCTATAACGGTCCGGCCTTCCGCTTTCAGCCGCTCGGCCCGAGCCCGACCCACCCCAGAGAGTTCCGCCAGGCCGGCATCGAATGTTTCGGCGCGGTGGACCGCGACAACGCCGATGCCGAGATTGTCCGCCTCGCGGTCGAAGGCGTGCGCGAGGCCGGGCTTAAGGAGTTTCGCCTGCGCTTCGGCGACATCGCGCTGTTCTACGCGCTCATCGAAACGCTCGCTCTGCCCGAGCGCTGGCGGCTGAAGCTTCGTAATTATTTTTGGCGTCCGCCGGAGTTCCACGCTTTGCTCGGCCGCCTGGCCAAGGGCGAACGGCCTGACGGCGATGGTGCGGTCGCCGCCCTTGCGGCCACGCTCGGCACCGAAGATCCCGTACGCGCCGAGGAGCTGGTCGCGGATTATCTGGAGACCAAGGGCCTGCCGCTTTCGGGCAACCGCACGCTGGGCGAGATCACCGAGCGATTGCTCGACTATGCCGCGGACCTCCGCGCCGATCCTTTGCCCAAGGACGTGGCAACCGTCATCGACCATTATCTCGCGGTCGACGCGCCCTCGCGCGAGGCGGCCGATCGCATCGCCATGATCGGGCAGGGGGCCGGGATCGATCTCGGACCGGCGCTCTCCGCGCTCGCCCGGCGCTTCGATCTGATCGAGCAGGCCGGCATCGATCTTGGGCCCGCGCGCTTCGCCACCGAGTTCGGCCGGAACCTGGAATATTATTCCGGCCTCGTGTTCCAGATCGAGGCGGGTCCAGACGACGTCGCCAGCACGGTCGCGGGCGGCGGCCGCTATGACGGACTGCTGCGCTCGCTCGGCGCGCCCGTGCAAGTTCCGGCGGTGGGCTCGGCCATTCACACCGAGCGCCTGCTCGCCGCGATCAGGGGGCTCTCCTGATGCAGGCGCCAAAACTCAGCATCGGCGTGCCCGCCAAGGGGCGCCTCAAGGACACGGCCGCCAGCCTGTTCGAACAGGCCGGGCTGTCCTTGCGCAAAAGCGGCCATGAGCGCGGCTATCGCGGTGTCGTGCAGGGGCTCGATGGCGTCGAGGTCGTGTTCCTCTCCGCCGCCGAGATCGTGCATCAGCTCAAGGCTGGACACATCCATGTTGGCATCACCGGCGAGGATTTGATCCGCGAGACCCTTCCCGACGCCGAAAGAAGCGTGGAGTTTCTGGCGCCGCTCGGTTTTGGCCGGGCCGATGTGGTCGTCGCCGTTCCAGACTATTGGATCGATGTCGGCCGCATGGCCGATCTTGAAGACGTCGCCGTGCAATTCTCGCGCGCGCATGGGCGGCGGCTGCGTGTCGCCACCAAATATCTCAATCTGACGCGGCGCTTCTTCGCCAATCACGGCGTCGCCGGCTACCGCATCGTTGAGAGCGTGGGCGCGACTGAAGGCACGCCCGCGGCGGGGACGGCCGAACTGATCGTGGACATCACCACGACCGGCACCACGCTCAAGGCCAATCATTTGAAGGTGCTGGAGGATGGGCTGATCCTGAAATCGCAGGCGCATCTGGTCGCGGCCCGCGCCGCCGCCTGGACCCAAGACGCGGCCGATCTGAAGCGCGTCATCCGTGACCGCTTGCGCGAGGCGTCTTAGGCCGGGCTCAGATCGAGCTCACCCGCGGCGCGGGTGGCGTCACCCCTCGACGCCGGTCCGACGCGATGGCCGCCTGCTTCATCGGGGGTCAGTTCCAAAAAGCGCTCGTGAAACACGACGAGACTCGAGCGGTGACCGATGGAAACGATGGCGGTATCGGGCAGGCGCTCGAGCAGGATGCGATAGAGCATGGCCTCGGATTTCTCATCGAGCGCGCTTGTCGCCTCGTCGAGGAACAGCCAATCGGGTTTCTGCAACAGGGCGCGGGCAATCGACAGCCGCTGCTGCTCACCGACTGAGAGCCGGTCGGCCCAATAGGCGGTCTCGTCCAGCATGTCGCGCAATTGCTCGAGCCCGGCCGCGCGCAACACCTCGTCGATCTCGGCCGGCGTAAACGCGTCCTGGGGTCCAGGATAGGCCAGCGCGCCGCGAAGCGTGCCGAGCGGCACATAGGGCTTTTGCGGCAGGACCAGCAGACTGGCGCCGTGGGGGATGCGAATGCGGCCCGAGCCGAAAGGCCAGACGCCGCCGAGCGCGCGGAACAGGCTCGTCTTGCCGGAGCCCGACGGACCCGTCACCAGCACACGCTCGGCCGGGCCGATGGCAAGGCCAGATGCGCGCACGATCTCCTGACCGTCTGGCAGGCTGACGACGAGGTCGTCGGCGTGAAGATGAGTGCCGCCGTCACCCACACGCTCGACGCGCGGCGCCGTGGCATCGAGCGACTGGGCCCAATCGATCGATGCGTCGAAGCCGGCGAGCCGGTTGAGCACCGCCTTCCAATCGGCGATCTCGGAATAGGCTTTGACGAAGAACGACAGCGCCCCCTGTACCTGGCCGAAGGCCGAGGCGATCTGCATCAACCCGCCAAGCATCATCGAGCCGGCGAAATAAAGCGGACTGACCACGATGAAGGGAAAGATCACGGCGACTTGCGAATAGCCCGCGGTGAGAAAGGTCAGCTGCTTGGTCCGCTGCATGATGCCGTACCAATTTCCGACCACGCGGCCGAAGCGATCGAGCAGGCGGTCCTCCTCGGCCTTCTCGCCCGAAAGCAGCGTCACTTCCTCGGCGTTCTCGCGCAAGCGCACCAGCGAGAAGCGGAAATCCGCCTCATAGCGCTGCTGGTCGAAATTGAGCCGGATCAGCGGGCGGCCGACTAGATGGGTCACATAGGTGCCGAGGGTGGCGTAGATCAGCGCGGCCCAGACGAGATAGCCCGGAATTTGGAACGAGTGCAAGCCGATCATCAGCGGGCTTGTCGACGACAAGTTCCACAGAATCACGACGAAGGAGACGAGGGTGACGACGGATCCGAGCAGCGCGATGCCGATGTCGAGCGTCGAGTTGACGAACAGCTTGACGTCGTCGGAGATGCGCTGGTCGGGGTTGTCGACGGCGTCGCCCTTCAGCCGCATGCGGTAATGCGTGCCGCCACCAAGCCAGCGGCCGAGATAGCGCGTCGTGAGCCAGCGTCGCCATCTGATCTGGAGCCATTGCTGCAAATAGAGTTGATACACGGCGCTGACGATATAGGCCGCCGCCAGCAGGCTGAAGACGCCGAGCTGGAAGATGAAGGTGTCCCAGTCCTTGTTCTGCAGCGCGTCGTAGAAGGCCTTGTACCAGGTGTTGAAGCGAACGTTCACCCAGACCTGAAACAGCTGGAGCGCGATCACGGTGCCGAGCAGAACGCGTCCCGCCCAACCGTCCTCGGAGCGGAAATAGGGAACCGCGATCCGCGAGAACTCTCGGGCTGAATTACGAAATCCGGCCAATCAGGACGTCTCCAGGGGGCGGTCTATGGCGCCGGCGCTATCTGCCCGGACGATAGGGCGAAAAGCGCGCGCTTGGGAAATTACGATTGCGTAAGCCTTAAGCGGCGCCGCCGGTCGGAATAAGGCAAAAAGGGGCGGCCCATGGCCGCCCCTCAGCTCAACGTAGCCCGCTATTGTTGGGCTTACATCATGTCCATGCCGCCCATTCCTGCAGGCATGTGGGCGTGGTCGTCCTTCTTCTTCGGCGCCTCGGCCACGCCGGCCTCGGTCGTAACCAGCAGCCCTGCGACCGAAGCCGCATCCTGCAACGCGGTGCGCACCACCTTGGCGGGGTCGATGATGCCTTTCTCGACGAGATCGACATATTCGTTGTTCTGAGCGTCGTAACCGAAGGTCGGCGATTTCTGGTCGAGCACCTTGCCGACCACGATCGAACCTTCCATGCCCGCATTCTCGGCGATCTGGCGGATCGGCGCCTGGAGCGCACGGCGGATGATATTGATGCCGGCCTCCTGGTCGTCATTGTCGCCTTTTACCTTGAGCGACTTCGCGGCCCACAGCAGCGCTACGCCGCCGCCGGGCACGATGCCTTCCTCTACTGCGGCTCTGGTCGCGTTCAGCGCATCGTCGACGCGGTCCTTTTTCTCCTTCACCTCGACTTCGGTCGCGCCGCCAACCTTGATCACGGCAACGCCGCCTGCGAGCTTGGCCAGCCGCTCCTGCAGCTTCTCGCGGTCGTAGTCGGAGGTCGTGTCCTCGATCTGCTGCTTGATCTGGCCGACGCGGGCCTCGATGTCGGGCTTCTTGCCGGCGCCGCTGACGATGGTGGTGTCGTCCTTGGTGATGGTGACCCGCTTGGCCTTGCCCAGCATCTGGATGGTGACGTTTTCGAGCTTGATGCCGAGATCCTCGGAAATCAGCTCACCACCGGTCAAGACGGCGATGTCCTGCATCATGGCCTTGCGGCGGTCGCCGAAGCCGGGTGCCTTGACCGCGGCCACCTTCAACCCGCCGCGAAGTTTGTTGACTACCAGAGTGGCGAGCGCCTCGCCCTCGACGTCCTCGGCGATGACCAGCAGCGGGCGGCCCGACTGCACGACCTGCTCGAGCAGCGGCAACACGGCCTGGAGGCCTGAGAGCTTCTTCTCGTAGATCAGGATGTAGGGGCTCTCGAGCTCGGCCACCATCTTCTCGGCATTGGTGATGAAATAGGGAGAGATGTAGCCGCGGTCGAACTGCATGCCTTCGACCACTTCGAGCTCGCTTTCGAGGCTCTTGGCTTCCTCGACCGTGATCACGCCCTCATTGCCGACCTTCTGCATGGCCTTGGCGATCATGTCGCCGATGGCCTTCTCGCCATTGGCGGAGATCGTGCCCACCTGCGCGATTTCAGCCGAGCCGCTGACCTTCTTCGCCCGCTTCTTGATGTCCGCGACGACCTCGGCCACGGCCTTGTCGATGCCGCGCTTCAAATCCATCGGGTTCATGCCGGCGGCCACGGACTTCAATCCCTCGCGCACGATGGCTTGGGCGAGCAGGGTTGCGGTCGTGGTGCCGTCGCCGGCAGTGTCGTTCGTCTTCGAGGCGACCTCGCGCAGCATCTGCGCGCCCATATTCTCGAATTTGTCTTCGAGCTCGACCTCCTTGGCGACGGTGACGCCGTCCTTAGTCGAGCGCGGGGCGCCGAAGGATTTGTCCAGGATGACATTGCGGCCCTTTGGCCCGAGCGTGATCTTGACCGCATTGGCCAGGATGTCGACGCCGCGCATCATGCGCTCGCGAGCCTCGGCGCCGAATTTTACCTCTTTCGCTGCCATGTTACTTTATCTCCGTTGAATTCTTGTCGCTTCGGGGGTGAGGGGGCGTTTCAGCCGAGGATGCCCATGATGTCGGACTCCTTCATGATCAGGAGCTCCTTACCGTCGAGTTTGACCTCGGTGCCGGACCATTTGCCGAACAGCACCTTGTCGCCGGCCTTGACCCCCATGGGCTGGAGCTTACCGTCCTCGCCTCGGGCACCTGGGCCTGCGGCGACGACTTCACCGGTCTGCGGCTTCTCCGCCGCCGTGTCTGGAATGATGATGCCACCCTTGGTCTTCAGCTCCTCCTCGAGGCGCTTGACCACGACGCGGTCGTGCAATGGACGAAATTTCATGGATAGGCTCCTATTGGGTGAGGCTGCCGCCACTTAGCACTCCAGAAAGGCGAGTGCCAATTAGCCGTGCTTGTAGCGGCGGTCGGCGCGGCCTGTCAAGCACGGGCTGCCGGATGAACGGGCGCGACACGAGCGCGGCGACAGTGGTTGTCGTGTGCCTAGCCTACGAAAAAGCGGACATAGCCCAGTCCGAGATAGACCAGGGCAAAAATGCCGACCACCAGCAAGACGAGCCGATAGATCGAAGCTTGCGCCCGATTGCAGACGGTCTCGGCGAAGGGGTTCGGCAGATGCGCGAAACATGACGAGGCAAAGGCGCCGGCCAGCTCTGCGTGCCGTTTCATCGCCGACCAGGCCTGAACCGTGATCAGAAACCAGGCGCAGCTGATGAGGAGGCCGGCACCGAGAAGGGCAAGTGCCGCCCATTTGTTCTCCCACAGCGCCGACGGACTGATGGCGAGTGCGCCGAGGATCAGCGAATTGGCGACGAGCAGCGCGTTGTGGCGCGCCCAGATCGTCTCCCGCTCCGAATTGATCAGGTCGACATAGGCCTGGAAGACGGCGATCTCGTCGGAGGTATTGGCTGACTCGTTGGCGGTCATGACGGCTCAGAGTGCCACGGCGTCGGGGGCCGCACCAGCGGCTCGGATCGGCCGGGCAAGGCGAAGCGGGGCTGAAGCCGTCCGCGCGCCAGACCGCCAATAGACCGCGGTTGCGGCTGCGGACGCTACGGCGCCAGCCGCCTTGCCAGACCCACAGCATAGGCTCCGGATCGCACGGCGAAGACGGGGTCATTCGTCGGCCCGGCAACGCCATCGGGCAGATTGGCCGGGTCGAAGGTGAACGTGTCGCAGACGGCATTGTCGGCGACGGCATCGATCACGATCCGGCCGAGCGGCACCGTGGCGTGGGCATCCTCGTCCCACGTCATCGTGGGGTCGTCGGTCGGATCGCCGTCCTCTCCCAAGATGGCCACGAGTTCGAAGGCGACCGGTCTCTTGGCGAGCCGTTCCTTCAGCTCATCCAAATAGAAGTCCGGTCCTTTCGATTTCAGGTCTTCATCGCTGAGTCCGATCTCGCCCACTTCCGGGATCGCCTTGAATTTGACGATGCGGGACTTGCCCTCGGCATTGGTCAGGGTGAAGGCGTGCACGCCCCAATAATTGACCGCGGCGTAGCTTGCCGGCACCGGACGCGCGTTGAGAAAGGCGGCCTGACGGGTCGTCTCCGGATTGGCTTTATTGAACGCCTCCAGCCTGGCTTGGTCAGGCTTGTCGGCACCAGGCGCCTTAGTCCGCACCTGCAAGAATTCGACGAATTGCGGTGGCGATTTGGCGAAGAACATCGGCGCCGAGATCATGACGAGGTCGGTGCTCGCGCCTCCTCCGAGATCGAAGCGAAGCGAGAGGCCACGAGGGGTGGGCTTGGTGGTGTCCGGGATCTTGGGGTTGCCGCCGCCCATGGAGAAGCGGCCTGTAAGCCCGACGGGCTTGGCGAATTGCGGCGCCTTGGAAAGCGAGACGGCCTCTCGTAAGGGCGTGAAGCGCCCAGTGACGCAAAATCCCTTGGCGTTGCCGGCCCGCGTGCGGGGATGTCTGCCGAAGACGCCGTTTAGCGCATCGACCAATTGTTCAGGGCCCGGCTCTTCGGTGCGGGTGACGAGTTTTAAAGACATGGGGCTGGACTCCTTGGATAATTCCCATTCGGTATGGTTTGGCTCGACGTGCCTGCCGTCTTGCCGTGGGCGTGGGTTGCGCACATGATTTGTCGGGCCAGCAGGTGCATTCGTTACGCCGAAGGACGGAATTATTTTTGATGACCGACGCGGCCTTGGATCTCACGGAGGAAATCGCGCGGTTCCGGCCGATGCTTTATCGACTTGCCTTGCTGCAGCTGCGCGATGCAGCCGCCGCCGACGATGTGGCCCAGGAAACAGTCCTTGCCGCCCTTGAAGGGGCTCCAAGATTCCGGGCGCAGTCGAGCCTGAAGACGTGGATGTTCGCCATCCTCCGGCACAAAATGATTGACAGCATTCGTGCGCGCGACAGGCGCGTGCGCATGCCGGACGAGGGCTCAGCTGCCGAACTCGACATCACGGGCTTCAATACCCTGTTCACCGCCGAGGATTGTTGGGCGGCGCCGAAGGACGTTTGGACCGATCCCGAATCCGTGGTCGAACGCAAGGCGTTCTTCCGCGTGCTCGAGGCTTGCCTGACTAAGTTGCCGGCCCGCACGGCGCGGGCGTTTCTGATGCGCGAGTGGTTGGAGCTCGCGCCGGAGGAGGTTTCGGCCGAGTTGAAAGTGTCCGCGGGTAATCTGCGCGTTCTGCTCTATCGGGCGCGCATGCAGCTCAGGCTTTGTCTCGATCTCGGCTGGAACCGCGCATGACCGAACGCCCAAAGGTGACGTGCCGCGAGACGTCCTGGCTCGTCAGTGACGCGAGGGATCGCCCCCTGCTCGAGAGCGAGAAAGAAGCGCTGGCCGAGCACATCGCGGGCTGCAGCCTGTGCCAAGGCGCAAGTGAGCAGTTCGCCGTGCTGTTCAGGCAGGTCGGCGTCTATTTCAAAGGCGACGCGCCCGACTCCGATGAAGACGCGCCCGACTCTGATGAAGACGCGCCCGACTCTGATAAATAAGACTGGGGCGCAACCGGTAAAATCCGGATAAACGATACTTCTGGCCGATCCTGCCACGGGACGCGCGCGCGTCAATCCTCGCACGACGCTCAATACCTTGTGACATCGGGGTGGCTTGTGGCCGCGGGCTAGCGGCTTGGCCCAATCGGAACGAGCCGAAAGGATACGCAGCAGAAGAGGCCTGTGTGACGCCATTCGAGCACCTGATCGACCTGCTCGTTGCGTCGTGTCAGCCGCTCAAGCAGCGTCAGCCCGAAACCCTTGGCGCTCGGCGACGCGACGGCGGGGCCCCCTGCCTCTTCCCAGCGCAGGAGCAGCAGGGGGTGCTCATCAAGGCGACGCTCCCACTTCACCTCGAAGGCGAGCAGAACGCGTCCGTGGCCATTGGAGAGCGCTCCATATTTGATGGCGTTGGTGGCGAGTTCATGCAGGACGAGCGCCAGCGTTTGCGCATCGTGGGAGCCGAGGAGAAAGCTGCTATTGCCCGTCATGTCGGTGCGATCCAAGGCCCCGATCGGCGCGAGCACCTTCTCGACCAGGCGTCCGAGCGCGATCGGGCGCCAGTCAGCTTGGATCAGGAGTTCGTGGGTCGCCGCGAGGCTGCCCAGCCGCGCCTGAAACGAGGTGACGAAATCCCGCGCCTCGGGCCGATGCTCGCCGCTCAAGGTGACGAGGCTGCCCACGATGGAGAGAATATTCTTCATGCGGTGGGCGAGTTCTTGGCTCAGGAGCTCTCTCGCCTCCTGTTCATGCTTCAGCTTGGTGGCGTCGGCGCAGAGCCCTGACAAGACCGAGGTTTCGCCATTGTCGCCACGCTCGACCATGCGGGCCCTGACCGAAAGCCAGCGGATCTCCCCCGTGTCCTCCCGCCGGATGCGGAATTCGTGCGCGAGACCGTCCTCGGCGCGGAGCGCCGCCCCGAGCGCTTGTTTCAGTGCCGGCACGTCGTCGCCATGCACGAGACTGAGAAAGCGGCCGGGCGACACGGACGAAGTCCCCGCAGGCAAGCCAAGCAATTGGCACGAGCATGAGGTGAGCAGGCAGAGATCCTCGCCAATGCGCCACTCCCACAGGGCGACTCCGCACGCCTCGACGGCGCGCTGAAGCCGCTCGTCGGCGGCAAAGGGCGAGGGCGCACATCCGCGCACCCCGGAAGCGCTGCTTGGGTCGATCATTGTCTCAAGGAGGGGGTGATGTAGGGTCGTTTTATAGGGGCCTTGGCCGCGGTGCGTGGCTGCATCAGCCTCGCTTGTGGGCTGGAGTTAAGACCGCCTCGGAGTTTTTGTCTTTTAACTTTGACATATAGCCTGCTTGCGCGCAGTAGGCTGATTCATGTCGCTGGTAACACCCTTCACCTATGAGGTGCCCTGCGCGCAATGTCCTTTGCGAACATGCGGTGTGTTCAGAGAGCTGAGCGAGGAAGAGATCGGTTTCGTCTCGAGCCTGAAGATTGGGGAGATTCGCACCGGACCCGGGTCCACCCTGCTACAGGAGGGTCAGCCCGCCGACAATCTATTTACCCTGCTTGAAGGGTGGGCCTTTCGCTCCAAGACCTTGAGCGACGGCCGCAGACAGATCACCAATTTCTTGCTTCCCGGAGATTTCGTCGGTTTGCAGGGCTCAATCCTGGGTGCCATGGAGCACTCCGTTGAGACCCTGACCAATGCTGTCTTCTGTACCTTTCCGCGAGCCAGGGTCTGGGAGCTGTTCAGCCGCTGCCCGAGCCTCGCCTTCGACCTGACCTGGCTTGCCGCAGGGGAAGAACGCACCCTCGACGAAAATCTTCTGAGCTTGGGCCGGCGCAGCGCCGAGGAGCGGACCGCCTACTATTTGCTGCACCTCTATGTCCGCGCCGGTGACATCGGTCTCGTCACGGAAGGACGCGTGCGCTTTCCCTTTACCCAGCTGCATCTCGCCGATGCGATGGGGCTTTCCCTGGTTCACACCAACAAGACGCTGAAGCGGCTGGCGCGGCGGGGATTGATGCAATGGGAGCACGGCTGGTTCTTCTTGCCCGACATCGCGGCCATGGCCGAGCTTGCGACCTACGATCTGGACGCGCCTCGCAAGCGGCCTCTGCTCTGACGCTGGCGTCTGGCCTTTCCGTCCCGTCCAGATTATCGTCTTGGCTGTTAACTTAAGAGCCCTTAGGCTAGCGCCGCATCGCTTAGCTAGGCTCATCGTTGTGTTTGGCGAGGCACTCGCCAATGGGATCAGCGCTAGTTGAATGACGAGCCATGACCTCTAAACCGAACCCTTCTTCCGGGCGCCTTGCCCTGCTGGATGTGATCGTCCTCACCGCCATGGCCGTGACCGCGACCGCATTCGCCGCCGGCCTCGTCCTCAATTCAGGCATCGACCTGCTGGCGGGAGCGATCGCGGGGGTTGCGCTGTTCATGGTGATGGCCTCCTCTCATTACGTCATCACGCGCTCGTCCCGCTCGGCCACGGTGTCGGGACGTCTGGATGAGCTGGAAGAGGCTCTGATCGTGCTCGACGGAGATTTGCAGCGCATCGATCAGGTCGAGGACGATGTGGCAAGGCTCGATCTCCTCAATGACAGGGTCGAGCGTCTCGATCAGACAGTCTCCGAATATAACGGCATGAGCGACGGCGGCGCGCGTGTGGCGGAGATCGAGCGCCTGACCCAGGACCTCGAGCAGCTTCGCGGCCGCTTCGACGCCTTGCGCTCGGATGTCGAGACTCAAACGCAGGCGCAGCGCGATGAGATCGGCGCCGAGCTCAGATCGCTTGAAGGTCTGATCAAGGATCTCTCACGCGATTTGACCGCCGCCGCGCCATTGCTGGCGTCCGGCCTTACCGGCGAGTCCGAGGATGAGGTCGAATCCTCGGAAATCCCGGTGCGACTTGAAGTCACCGAGGAGCATCTGCTCGTGGCGGAGGCGACTACCGTGGCGGATCTGGCCGAATTCTCCGACATCCCCCTGCGGCTCGAGCTTGCCGACGATGATCTGGACGAAGACGAGCCGAGTAATCTGCTCGCCGAATCCCTGACCGTGAGCGAAGTGGAAGTCGACGAGGGCCGGGAGGATGTCATCGTTCTCGCCCCCGAGGAGCCCGCGCCGCGCCGTGATATGAACGAAGATTTGCGCCAGGCGATCGAGGCGAACCGGATCGACCTCTATCTGCAATCGATCGTAACCCTGCCTGAGCGCAAGCTTTGTTATTTCGACGGCCTGACCCGTATCCGCGCCGGCGTCGACGAAATCATCGAGCCCAGCAGCTATCAAGACATCGCCGAGCGCGAGGGCCTCATGCCGCGCATCGACAATGTGATGCTGGTCAAATGCGTGCAGCTATTGCGTCGGCTCGGAACGGAATCGAAGCTTCAAGGCGTTTTCTGCAATCTCTCCATGCAGTCGCTGCTCGACCCAGACTTCTTCCCCGAGCTTGTCGAATTTCTGGAGGAGAACAGCACGCTTGGCGACAGCCTCACCTTCCGTCTCAGTCAGCCTTCCGTTCGGGACCTCGGCGCCATCGAGCTGGCAAGCCTGAGGACGCTGGGCAAGATCGGCTTCGGCTTCTCCCTCGATCACGTCTCCGACCTCGATCTCGACTATGCCGGGCTTCGCGACCATTTCTACCGCTTCGTCAAACTCGAAGCGAAAACCTTGCTGCACGGCATCGAGGCGACACGAGCGCCGGCCGCCGCCGCCGAGCTGGCGCGCCATCTCGATCGCTTCGATCTCAAGCTGATCGTGGAGAAGGTTGAAGACGAACAGAGCCTGGAGCGGCTTCTGGATTATGGCGTCGAACTCGCCCAGGGCGACCTCTTCGCCGGGCCTAGGCCGATCACCCCAGAGATATTCGCCGAGCTTGAGGGCGCCGACGCGGCGTAGCCGCCGTCACTCGGAGGAGTGACGGCGTCCTCCGCGATTTTCGGCGAAGACTACTCTTCCTTCTTCATCTCTTCCGTTTCGGCATCGCCGGACGCGGGAGGCGGAGCCGCCTCTTCCATCGGCTTTGCCTTCATGGCCCCGTCGCCGTCGGGCGCGTCCATCGGCGTGCCTTGGTCGGCCTCGGGGTCGAGCAGATTCTCCACCTCGGAATTCTCTTCGTCGGCCGCGAGGATCGTCAAATTGGATGCGCTGGGAAGCGTGGTCCGCATCGCCGCATCGGCGGTGCCGGCGAAGCCGATCAGAGCAAGCGTGACAGCAACCGCACTAGACTTGAGCAGAAAGTGAGACATGCTTTGTTCTCCTTGGAGGTCCCTTATTGGGCGATCCTTTGTTGAGTAGCGAGCGCGGAAATACAGCACACGCCGAAAATAGCAAAGCTCAATCCAAGTTGAGGTCAAGCCCGGGTAAATGACTATCCCCAACAAGCCCGTCTCGGCCGGTGCGCGGATACGCGGATATTTGCCAGGACGCGCCAAGCCGAGAGGGAACGCGGCGGGGCCACTCGGCCCGCCGGGCTCGTTTCGCTGGGGAGAAGCCGGCGTGGTTTAGTCGCGGTAGTACCGCATGCTCGGCGGCCAGTTGGTTGAGGGAAACAGCCTTTGCAGTTCGCGGATCTCGTCATGGCCGCCGCCATAGGAACGATAGCCATAGCGGCCGAAATTGGCCGCGGGGTACTCGTAGGAGCCATAGTCCTGGCCGTATGACGGGTAGTAGCGGTGGCCATAGCCACCGGCATTGGCCGACCCGGCAAAGAGCACGGCGGCGAAAGCGGCCGAAGCGGCCAAAACGCACAATTTCGTCAGTCTGTTGGGAAAGTGGGTCATGTCAGGTCTCCTTTGCCGACCCCTCCCTCGGCGGGGGACATCTGGGAGGCCACGAGCCGCCGGACAATGAGTCAGTCACAAGAAATTGAGACCGGATGACCGGCCGCGCGCCGAGCCGAGCTCGCCTTGACCCCCATGCGCCGAGCCTCTACGGGGAGGCGCATGACGCTCAGCACAGAAACTGTTCCGGTGATCGGCTCTATCGCCGAGCTGGGGTCCAATTACACCGCCTGGCTCGTGGACATTTGGGGCGTGATGCATAACGGGCTGCGGGCGTTTCCGCCTGCGGTGGAGGCAACCAGGCGCTTCCGCGAGCAGGGCGGCATCGTCGTGCTTCTCTCCAATTCGCCACGCCCGGCCGCGAGCCTTCAGCAGCAGCTGAAGATCCTCGGTGTTCCTGACTCGTGCTACGATGCGACCGTTTCCTCCGGCGACCTGACCCGCCACGAGCTGGCCAAGCACGGGGACACCAAGGTCTTTCATCTCGGCCCCGAGCGCGACCTTCCGATCTTTGCCGGGCTAGACGTCACCAGGGTCGATGCGAGCGAGGGCGAATTCGTGGTGTGCACCGGTCTTTTCCACGACGATACCGAGACGCCTGAGGATTATGTCGAGCTGCTGCGCGAGCTTGCGGCGCGGAAGCTCACCATGCTCTGTGCCAATCCCGACCGCATGGTGGAGCGCGGTGACAGCCTCATCTATTGCGCTGGCGCGCTCGCCGACATCTATGCGGACTTCGGCGGCAACGTGATCTATGCGGGCAAGCCCTATGTGCCGATCTACGAGCTTGCGCTTGCGACCGTCGGCGAGTTGGCCGGCAGGGAAGTGCTACCAAGCCAGATCCTCGCCATCGGCGACGGCGTGCATACCGACATGGCCGGCGCGGAGAGCTTCGGCCTCGATGCCGTGTTCGTGGCGAGCGGACTACATGTACCGAAGACGTCAGCCGACGCCAAAATCCCGCGTGCGGCGCTCGATGAACGTCATCTCGTGGAATTGTTCGAGGGCCTGAACCCCCCCCGCGCGGCGATGCCAGAGCTCGCCTGGTAGGTCAGCCGCCGAATATGGCGTCGATCTTGGCCTTCAGCGCTTGGGCATTGAACGGCTTGACGATGCAATTGTCACACCGGCCTTCCTCGCCGCGATCGCGTTTTCGGTCTTCGATTCCGACGTGACCATGATGAAGGGCGTGAGCGAGAGTTCGTCGTCGGCGCGGACCTCCCGCAACAGCTCGTACCCGGTCATCGGTTCCATGCTCCAATCGGAGATCACGAGACCGTAATGCTTCCGGCGCATTTTTTCGAGCGCGGCGCTGCCGTCCTCGGCCTCGTCGATATTGGCGAAACCAAGCTGCCTCAACAAATTGCGGATGATCCGGATCATCGTCTTGTAATCGTCGACGACAAGGACAGGCATGCTGGTACATTGGTTCTCCGCTTGCGGTAGGTCCCCTCTACGGCCTAGCCCTTGGCCCCTGCCGAACAGGTTCGACCGGACACGTTAAGGGCTGGCCCTGAACGGAGAGTTAAGCCACTTGGTCCCACCTTCGGGTTGACCATAGCCCGCATGGCAAATATTGCAGCGCAGAAGAGGCTTCGCTACTTTCGCGCACGCAAAAAATCAGGACTGGGGGCAATCGATGACCACGAACGGTAACGGGACTGCAATCCAAGGCTACTGTTTTGAAGATCTCGCCGTCGGCATGGAGGCGAGTTTCAGCAAGAAAATCTCCAACGAAGATGTGCTGACTTTCGCCGGTCTGTCGGGCGACGTTAATCCCGTGCATCTCGATGACGCCTATGCCGCCGGCACCATGTTTAAAAAGCGCATCGCCCACGGCATCCTCACGGCGAGTCTTCTCTCCACCGTGCTCGGCACCAAGCTGCCCGGGCCGGGCTGCATCTATCTCACGCAAAATCTCAAATTCCGCGCGCCGGTCTTCATCGGCGACGAAGTGGTTGCCACGGCCAAGATCACGGGCCTCGATCCTGAAAAGGGCCGCGCCGTGCTCGCCACCGTCTGCACCGTGAATGGGAAAAGCGTATTGGACGGCGAAGCCGTCATGATGGTGCCCCGTCGCGATCCGAGACCGTAAGTGCTGAAGGATGCCACGATGGACGTCGTCACCGGATGGCGGGACGTGCCTGCGTCCGCCAAGCGAGCAGTGCTCGCCATCGGCAATTTCGATGGCGTCCATCGCGGCCATCAGGCCGTGCTCGGTCATGCCATGGCGCGCGCCAAGGAAGCCGGCAAACGTTCCGGCATCGTTATCTTCGAGCCGCACCCGCGCGAGTTCTTCGCGCCGGACAAACCGTTCTTTCGCCTGACGCCGTTACCGGTGAAGCTCGAGCTTCTCGCCGCTCTCGGCCTCGATGAGGCTTTCGTCATCGATTTCGGCCCTGAGCTCTCCGGCTTGAGTGCCGAAGCCTTCGCCATGGAGGTCGTCGCCAAGGGCTTGGGCGCCAACCATGTCGTCATCGGCTACGACTTCGCCTATGGCAAGGGGCGCACTGGCACACCGGAGCAGTTAGAGGTTATGGGCGCGAAGCTCGGCTTCGGCGTCGATGTCATCGAGCCGGTGGCGCACGCTGGCGCCATCTTCTCCTCAAGCCAGGTCCGCGAGCATCTGCGGCAGGGTGAAATGCCCGAGGCCGCCGAGCAGCTCGGCTATTGGTGGCGCGTGCGGGGCCGCGTGGAACGGGGCGCGGGGAGGGGCAAGGGTCTCGGCTTTCCCACCCTCAACCTGCCGCTTGAGCCAGGTCAGGACATTGGCCATGGTATTTACGCGGTGCGGGTCCTGCATGGCGGACGCCGCTATCACGCCGCCGGTTATGTCGGTCCGAGGCCGACCTTCGGCGGGGACCAGCCGGTGCTCGAAGCCTATCTTCTCGACTTTTCCGGCGACCTGTACGGCGATGAGGTTGAGGTCGAATTCATCGCCAAGATCAGAGGCGACCAGACTTTCGCCAACCCCGAGGCGCTGGCTGAACAGATGCGAGCCGACTGCGCGCAAGCGAAGACGATCCTCGCCAAGATCGAGGCGAACGATCCCATGGCGCGCTTTCCTTTGGGCCGCGCGCTCGAGCGCGCGCTTCTGACCGGCACTGGATTGTAGCAGACGGCATTGCTAGAACCCGCGGGAACCCATGCGGCGGGGTCTGTGGGCGGAAAGCAAGGATCATGGCGAAGTCCAAGAGCAAGAAGGCGCCGTCGCGCGCCAAGTCGGTGCGTGCTGCCAAACCCGCCAAGTCGTCCAAGCGCATGGCGAAGCCGGTGAAGCGGGCAAAGCCGAAGGCAGCAACAAAGCCTGCCACGGCGAAGACCAAGGCGGCGAAGCCGGCGGCGCTGAAGACGAAGCCGCGTAAATCGGCGGCAGCGAAGCCCAAACCGACCAAGTCAACCAAGCCCAGTAAGACCAAGGCGGCAAAGATTTCGGCCAAAGCCACGACGACCGAGGCTGCGCGCAAGCCGGCCGTGAAAACCCCGGCGCGGAAGCAACCGATCAAGCCCGCAGCCAAGACCAAACTGGTAAAAGCGGCTAAGCCGAAAACGAAGCTGGCGCGGAAACCGAAGCCGGCGACCAAGCTCAAGCCCAAGGCGAAGCCGAAGCGACCATTCGCGCCGGCCAGGAAGGCGAGAGCGCCGGAGCCGAAGCCGATCGAGGCCGTGGCGAAGTCAAAGCCAAAGTCAAAGCCTGAAGCCGTCGAGGTTCAGACCGGTCGCGACTGGAGCGCGACCCTGTTCCTGCCCAAGACCGAATTCCCGATGAAGGCGGGCCTGCCCGCGCGTGAGCCGGAGCTGCTCAAGCGCTGGTCGGAGCTTCGCCTCTATGACCGGCTGCGCGAAGAGGCCATGGGACGGGAGAAATTCATCCTCCATGACGGGCCGCCTTACGCCAACGGTCACCTCCATATCGGTCACGCGCTGAACAAGATCCTCAAGGACGTCATCAACCGCTCGCAAGGGATGATGGGCAAGGACGCGAATTACGTCCCTGGCTGGGATTGTCATGGCCTGCCGATCGAGTGGAAGATCGAGGAGGAGAATTATCGCGCCAAGGGCAAGACCAAGCCCGATCTGTCAGATCCCGCGGCGATGATCGCCTTCCGCCGCGAATGCCGGGACTACGCCGCCCATTGGCTCGATGTTCAGCGTGAGGAGTTCCAGCGCCTGGGCATCGAGGGCGATTGGAAGCATCCCTACACCACCATGAGCTTCGACGCCGAGGCCACCATCGCGCGCGAGCTGATGAAATTCGCCATGAACGGCATGCTCTATCGCGGCTCCAAGCCGGTGATGTGGTCGGTGGTTGAGAAGACGGCTCTGGCCGAGGCCGAGGTCGAATATGCCGAGATCACGAGCCACACCATCTTCGTCAAGTTTCCAGTCAGGGTAGTTTCCAGAACCGGCCCTGAGATGGAGTCGCGGCTGTTCGGTTCTTCAATAGTGATTTGGACAACGACGCCGTGGACCATCCCCGGCAACCGCGGAATCGCTTTTTCACCCAACATCGCCTATGGGCTTTATGAGGTCACGGAGGCGCCGGCCGATAATTGGGCGAAGATCGGTGAAAGGTTCATTCTCGCCGACAACCTCGCTGAAGACGTATTGAAGCTTGCGCGGGTTACGTCCTCTAGACGGCTTGCCGATGTCGACCCCTCCCAGCTGATTGCGAGTCACCCTCTCGATCGTGCTTCGGGCGCGGAAGGCTATTATGACTTCGCTGTACCAGTTGTCGCTGCGGAGTTTGTAACGGAAGACACTGGAACAGGCTTCGTTCACCTAGCACCGGGTCATGGAGCAGACGACTTTCAAATTTATCTCCAATATCCCCAGTCGTTCTTGATGAGTTGTCCGGATGGTGTTCCTGAGACAGTAGATGCGAGCGGTTACTATTTCGCACCGGTGAGCCTTTTTGGTGGTCCCAATCCGAAGCGCGTCATCGACGATGCGGGCAAGTTCGGCGACGCCAATGAGGCCGTGATCCAGGCGCTGATCGAAGCGAACGCGCTCGTCGCCCGTGGCCGTCTCCGCCACGATTATCCGCACTCCTGGCGGTCGAAGAAGCCGGTGATCTTCCGCAACACACCGCAATGGTTCATTGCCATGGATCGGGATATCGGCGATCGAGCGGACACGCTTCGAGATCGTGCGCTCGACGCAATCAAGCAGACGCGCTTTGTGCCGCCGCAAGGCGAAAACCGCATTCGCGGTATGGTCCTGACCAAGCCGGACTGGGTCGTATCCCGCCAGCGCGCTTGGGGCGTGCCCATCACCGTGTTCCGCCACAAGGAGACCGGTGCTGTCATTCCTTCCAGCGAATTCAGTGCCTCGCCCGCGCTGATCGACCGCATCGTCGACGCCTTCGCACAGGAAGGCGCCGATGCCTGGTTCGAGCCTCGCGCCAAGGAGCGCTTCCTTGACGGCCTCGTCGATGATCCTGACGCCTGGGAGAAGGTGGACGACATTCTCGACGTCTGGTTCGACTCGGGCTGCACCCATGCCTTCGTGCTGGAGCAGCGCCCCGACCTCGCCTGGCCCGCCTCGCTCTATCTCGAAGGCTCGGACCAGCATCGCGGCTGGTTCCAATCCTCGCTGCTCGAAGCTTGCGGCACGCGCGGCCGCGCGCCCTACGACGCGGTGCTCACCCACGGCTTCGTCGTCGACGAGGACGGGCGCAAGATGTCGAAATCGCTCGGCAACGTCGTCGCACCCCAGGACGTGATCCGCCAGTCCGGCGCCGAGATCCTGCGGCTGTGGGCCATGAGCTCCGACTATGCCGAGGATCTCCGCATCGGTCCCGACATCGTTAAGGCCAATGTCGAATCCTATCGCAAGCTCAGGAACACGCTCCGCTTCGTGCTCGGCAATCTCGCCCATTACCAGCCGGACCTCGCCGTGCCCCAGGCCGAGATGCCGGAGCTCGAGCGCTATCTCCTGGCGCGGCTGGCAGAGCTCGACGGCCTCGTTCGCGTCGGCTACGACGCCTTCGATTTCAAACGCGTGTTCCATGCGCTGTTCAATTTTTGCGTCAACGACCTCTCGACCTTCTATTTCGATATCCGCAAGGACGCACTCTATTGTGATCCCTATGCGAGCGTCACGCGGCGTGCGGCGCTAACCGTCCTCGACCGCATTTTCGAGGTGCTGACCGCTTGGCTCGCGCCCATGCTCTGCTTCACCATGGAGGAGGCCTGGCTCACGCGCTTTCCTCAAGACGAGGGCTCGGTGCATCTGCGCCAATTCCCGGAGCTTCCATCCGCCTGGCGCGACGTGGCCCTGGTGGAGAAATGGCGCAAGATCAGGTCCGTCCGCCGCGTGGTCACGGGCGCGCTCGAGATCGAGCGCAAAGAGGGCCGCATCGGCTCAAGCCTCGAAGCCGCGCCCAAAGTCTATATTGCCGACGGCGATCTGGCTCAGGCGGTCGCCGGCGCCAATCTGGCCGAGATCGCCATCACCAGTGGCGTGACACTGATAAGCGGGGCCGGCCCCGAGCAAGCCTTCCGCCTCGATGAGGCGCCGGGGGTGGCCGTGGTCTTTGACCGCGCGAGCGGCACCAAATGCGCCCGCTCGTGGAAGATCGTGGAGAATATCGGCGCGGACCCCGAATTTCCGGAACTTTCCCCTCGCGATGCCGAGGCCGTCCGGCAGTTCGACGCCCGCAAGCTGGCGGCGGAGTAGCCCCCTCTCATGCGATATTTCTGGGGACCATTGTCGCCGCTAGGCCTGGGGATTGCCGCCTTCGCGCTCATCGCCGACCAGGCCAACAAGGCTTGGATGCTCTACATTTATGATATTGGCGCCAAGGGGACCGTGACCGTGACCCCCTTCTTCGATCTGGTCCTCGTCTGGAACCGGGGGGTGAGCTACGGCCTCCTGCCGCAACAAAGCGATCTTGGCCGCTGGGGGCTGATACTCTTCGCCTTCGCCGCCGCTATCGCCCTCATCATCTGGCTGGCGCGGGCGGCCTCGGCCCTCGCCGCCGCCGCCATCGGCCTCATCATCGGCGGGGCGGTCGGCAACGCCATCGACCGCATCCTCTACGGCGCCGTCGCCGACTTCTTTTCGTTTCATGCCTTCGGCTATGAGTGGTACATCTTCAATATCGCCGATATCGCCATTGTTGCCGGTGTGGTGGGACTTCTGTACGAGTCGCTCTTAGGGGGACACAAAAAGGTCTCAAACCCTTCTAAGATGTGAATAAAGTCCGGCCTAACCGGAATTTGAGGGGGAGTTTTGGGGCACTCCGTAACCATCACACGCAGTCTGCTCGGCAGGGGCCTTGGCCTTCTCGCCGCCGGTGCCGCCACGCTCGCCCTGGCCGGCTGCGGTGGCATCGAGTTTAAGGGCAAGGTCTTCGACTATGCAGGCCTCTCGGGCTCGGGCAGCAAGGAAGATGTGCGGATGACCGAGCGGGCGCCCTTGCTGGTGCCGCCCGACACGACGAGGCTGCCAGCGCCCGGACCGGCGGTCGTGACCCCTGCCAATTGGCCAGTCGACAGCGACCTGTCACGCAAACAGGCCGCGGCTGCGAGAGTGGAGGCGGAACGGCAGAAGTCGGCCGAGGCCGAGCCCAATAATCCTTATGCCGGCAAGCCGAACCTGCTCGACAATATCCTCGGCCGGAGGAAGAAGGACGATACTGAGACCTTGGACGTCCCCGAGCCCGATCCGGCAGACAAGACCGCAGCGGATCGCGCGCGTGAAAGCGGCGTCGCTTCCGCGTCACAGAAGCCGATCGACCACACTCTGAATTCGACCCCGCCGCCGGACGATCCGTTCCATCCCGCGGCGCCTGACAGCTACAAGGGCATGTCCAACCCCTCGGGCAACAACGCCGGTTGGTAGCGGCGGGACGTCGATCAGAGTTTCGAATTGGCTTGAAAATGCCGGGCCTAAGCCTGAAATGGGGGGGTAACGCCGGCCGCAAGCCGATGAGCCAGTGTTTGCGGCCAAAACCCAACTCCTCACACCGGTCACGACCCATGGTGATGTCGATGTTCGATCAGCTTGCGGGCGCGCTCGATTTCAGGGCGGGTCTGATCCTTGCAGGCTTGAGCCTGGCCTCGATGGCCGTCGCCGTCGCCTTCGATGGCGCCAAGGCCTCCCCCCGCACGAGCGAATTCACGCTCGCTAATGGCTTGCACATTCTCGTCATCCCCGACCACCGCGCTCCGGTCGTGACCCAGATGGTCTGGTACAAGGTAGGCGCTGCCGACGAGCCGCCGGGCTCCTCTGGCATCGCCCATTTCCTCGAACATCTGATGTTCAAGGGCACCGAGGAAATTCCGCCCGGCCAGTTCTCCAAGATCGTGGCGAAGAACGGCGGTGACGACAACGCCTTCACCAACCATGATGTCACGGCCTATTTCCAGCGCGTGGCCAAGAATCGGCTGCCGATGGTGATGGCGATGGAGGCCGACCGCATGGCCAATCTGCGTCTCTCCGAGGAAGACGTGGCGACCGAGCGGAAAGTGATCCTGGAGGAGCGCAGCTCCCGCATCGACAACGATCCCTCGAGCATCTTGCAAGAGCAGATGATGGCCGCGCTCTACACCAACCACCCTTACGGCATTCCCGTGATCGGCTGGGAGCACGAGATCGCCGCGCTCGACCGCGAGGATGCGCTCAGCTTCTACAAGCGCTTCTATGCCCCGAACAATGCCCTCCTGGTCGTGGCCGGCGACGTCCAGCCGGACGAGGTGAAGCGGCTGGCCGAGGAGACCTTCGGCAAGATTCCGTCCAATCCTGCCTTGAATGGCCGCTCGCGGCCGCAGGAGCCCGAACATATGACCCCCGTGAGGGTCGAGCTCGAGGATCCGCGCGCCGGCCGCCTCACTGTGCAGCGCTATTTCCTCGCGCCGAGCTACAGCTCGGCCGCGCCGGGCGAAGCCGAGGCGCTCGACCTCCTGATGCGGATCGCTGCCAAAGGCTCGATCAGCAAGCTCTATCGGCGCCTGGTCATCGAGCAGAAGAAGGCCGCAAGCGCCGGCGGATGGTATTCGGACTCAAATCTCGACGACGGCAAGCTCGCGTTTTATGCCATCGGCACCGACTCGATCTCGGCCGCCGAGCTTGAGCAGGCCATCGATGGCGTCATCGCGGAATTGCGGGAGAATGGCGTCACGCAGGACGAGCTCGACCGGGCGCGCAGCGCCTTTCTGGCCGAGTTCATCTATACCTCCGACAGCCAGTCGCGCATGGCCCGGCATTATGGCTGGAGGGTCGCCACCGGCATGAGCGTCGCCGATATCGAGAGTTGGCCGGAGCGGTTGAAACAAGTAACGGTGGAGGACATCCGCAACGTGGCGCGCAAATATCTATTGGACAAGAATTCGGTCACGGGGGTCCTGTTGCCGACGCCCAGCCGGACGAGCCGTAGCGGTGAGCAACCAGCCCATGCAACGACGACTCCTGGCAGGTCTTAGGCGCGATGGCGATATGGCCCTCTCTGCGCCCATGGTGCCGGCACGGCATTGGACTCGCCGCGGCGATGGCGCTGTCTGCCGCGCTCATCCCAACCCGGACTGAGGCCATGGAGATAAAGCGCGTCACGAGCCCCGGCGGCATCGAGGCATGGCTGGTCGAGAGCCATGACAATCCCCTGATCGCCATGCGCTTTGCCTTTCGCGGCGGTGCTGCCCAGGACCCGCTGGACCAGGACGGCCTTGCTTATTTCGTCTCCGGCATGATGGACGAGGGGGCGGGCGATCTCGACTCGGTCCGCTTCCAGCAGCGCTCGCAGTCGCTGGCCATGCGCATGGATTTCGACGCCAGCCGCGACGTGATGCTCGGCAATGTGCAGATGCTCACGGCCAATATGGACGAGTCCTTCGACCTGTTGCGGCTCGCACTGACGTCGCCGCGTTTCGATGCCGACGCGGTCGCGCGGGTGCGCGCCCAGATCGTTGCCGGGCTGAAATTCGACGAGAACGACCCCGAATCGGTGGCGTCGCTCGCCTGGGACCGGCTTGCCTTTCGCGATCACCCTTACGGCCGCCCGATCAAGGGCACCATGGCCTCGATCGCGGCCTTAACGTCCGTTGACCTCAAGGACTATGTCCGGCGCGTCTTTGCCCGCGACAAGCTCTACGTCGCGGTGGTCGGCGACATTGACGCCGAGACGCTTGGCAGTA
The DNA here is from genome assembly GCA_038326945.1 of Hyphomicrobiales bacterium. GTDB lineage: Bacteria > Pseudomonadota > Alphaproteobacteria > Rhizobiales > Methyloligellaceae > Methyloceanibacter. The sequence continues at coordinate 79,768 of JBBQKN010000005.1, read as the reverse complement.
AACTCGACGAGGTCTTTGGCGCCCTGCCTCACCAGTCGGCCCTGGCGCCGGTGATCGAAGCGTTGCCGGCGATTGGCCCGACGCGCGAGATCATCGCGATGGACGTGCCGCAATCCTATGCCCAGTTCGGCCATCGCGGCTTTGCCCGCAAGGACAAGGACTTCATGGCCGCCTATCTGCTCAACTACATCATCGGCGGCGGCGGCTTCTCGTCGCGCCTGATGGAGGAGGTGCGGGAGAAGCGCGGGCTAGCCTATTCGGTCCACTCGAACCTCTTCCCCTACCAGTACGGCGCCGTGTTCATCGGCAGTGTCGCCACGCAAAACGAAGCGGTGGCGCAGTCGCTCGATGTCATCGAAGGCGAGCTCAAGCGCATCGCCGATGAGGGGCCAAGCGCGGAGGAGCTTGCCAACGCCCAGAGTTATCTCACGGGATCCTACGCGCTCCGCTTCGAATCCTCATCTGGCATCGCCAATCAGCTCCTGTGGATTCAGATCGAGGATCTCGGCGTCGATTATATCGACACGCGAAACGACCTGATCGAGGAGGTCACGCTTGACGACATCAAGCGGGTGGCCAAGCGCCTGATCGACGCCGATCGCCTGATCACCACCATCGTTGGCAAGCCGGTCGACGCCGAACGGAAGGCCGTGCCCGGCTAGAGCGAGGCGTCTGGCGCGTGAGGGCCTGATCCAAGCGTGGGGAGGAAGGGCGTCATGCCGTTGTTGCAGTCGGTCGCGGGCTGCCTTGAGGCAGGCATCGGCGATGCTGGCCTTCCCAGATCATCCCTCGATCGCTATCTGGAACGCCTTATGCCGCGCCTCGATGGCTTGCGCGAGGCGCATGCCACGGGCAGCCTGCCGCTCTTGCGCGTGCCCGAATGGCGCCACGACATCGCCGCGGCACGCGCGGCGCTGGCCAAGCTCAGCCAAGGCGCCAAGACGCTCGTCTTCTTCGGCACCGGCGGTTCGAGCCTTGGTGGCCAGGCGCTCGCGCAACTTGGCGGCTGGGGCATTCCCGGCGATGAGGGCAATGGCGGGGGCGCCCGCCCGCGCACACGCTTCTACGACAATCTCGACGCTCGGACGCTTGAGCTGGCCCTTGCCGGCTTGGACCTCGCCACGGCGCGTTTCGTCATCATCTCCAAATCAGGCAATACGCCAGAGACCCTGGTGCAAACCATGGCGGCGATCGAGGCCGTGCGCGCGAGGGGGTTGGCCAAACGCATCCCCGAGCTGTTTCTCGGTCTCACCGAGCCCGCCGAGACGGATAAGGTCAACGGCCTGCGCGATCTGTGCGAGGCTTTGTCGATCCCCACGCTGCCGCATGATCCCCAGATCGGCGGGCGCTTCTCGGCTCTGACCAATGTCGGCCTGCTGCCGGCGCTTGCCCGCGGGCTTGACGTTGGGGCCTTGCGGCAAGGCGCCCACGGCGTGGTCGAGGCCCTGCTTGCGGGCGGCGCGGCGAAGGATTTCGCTCCAGCCCTCGGCGCCGCCACCGCCATTGGCCTTGCCAAGGAGCGGGGCGTCCGCGTCAGCGTGATGTGGCCCTATAGCGATCGCCTATCGCGCTTCGCCGCCTGGTATGTGCAGCTTTGGGGCGAGAGCCTCGGCAAGAACGGCGAGGGGACCACGCCCGTCGCAGCCCTCGGTCCCGTCGATCAGCACAGTCAGCTGCAGCTCTATCTCGACGGCGCGCCGCAGCACATGATCACCGTGGTGCGCGAGTCCTGCGCCGGCTCTGGCCCGCTCGTGGCCCAGGATTTGGCGGAAATCGCACATGCCGATTATCTCGCCGGGCATGCCGCCGGCGACCTTGTCGCGGCCCAGCAGCGCGCCATCCCCGAGGCGCTGATCGCCACCCGGCGGCCGGTCCGCACCATCGATCTTGAGCTTCTGGACGAGGCCGCGCTTGGCGCCCTGATGATGCATTTCATGCTCGAAACCATCCTTGCCGGCGCGCTTCTCGGCGTCGATCCCTTCGACCAGCCCGCGGTAGAATCGGGTAAACTCATCACGCGCCGCTATTTGAGCCCAACCTAAGGGACACGATGGCCGTCATTCAGCTGCCGCCGAACCTCATCAACCGCATCGCCGCGGGTGAGGTCGTCGAGCGTCCGGCGAGCGTGGTCAAGGAACTGATCGAGAACGCGATCGATGCCGGAGCGTCGCGCATCGACGTGGCCGCGAATGGCGGCGGCTTGGGCCTGATCCGCGTCACCGACAATGGTAGCGGCATGGATCGCGACGATCTCGACCTCGCGGTGGAGCGGCACGCCACCTCCAAGCTCCAGGACGAGACGCTGTCCTCTATCCTCACCCTCGGGTTCCGCGGCGAGGCGCTGCCGTCGATCGGTGCCGTGGCGAGGCTGATGATTCAGAGTCGCGCCCAGGGCGCCGCCACGGCCTATGAGATCGCGGTCGATGGCGGCCGCAAAGCGCCGCTCAAGCCGGCTTCGCTCGGGACCGGCACGCGCGTCGAGGTGCGAGACCTATTCTACGCGACCCCGGCCAGGCTCAAATTCATGAAGTCCGAACGGGCCGAGACCGCCGCCATCGCCGATGTGGTGAAGCGGCTCGCTTTGGCGAGGCCCGAGATCGCCTTTACGCTCTCAAGTGGCGAGCGCACCTCCTTGCGGCTCGAGGCCTGCCCGCCCGGCCTGCTCGACCATGGGCTGGCGCGTCTCGGCCGCATTCTCGGTGAACACTTCGTGGCCGATGCGCTGCCGGTGCGCATGTCGCGCGCGAATATCGCGGTGGAAGGCTTTGCCGGGCTGCCGACACTGCATCGGCCGAACGGCCTGCAGCAATATCTCGTGGTCAATGGCCGCCCCGTTCGCGACAAGCTTCTCGCCGGAACGGTGCGTGCGGCCTATGGTGATCTCGTTCCGAACGGGCGGCATCCGATGCTCGCTTTGTTTCTGACGCTGCCCCCCGACGAGGTCGACGTGAATGTGCATCCGGCCAAAACCGAGCTCCGGTTCCGCGATGCGCAAGCGGTGCGCTCCATCGTCATCGCCGCCCTGAGAGAGGCGCTTGGCGAGGCGCAGCACCGCGCCACCGCGAGCCTGTCGCAGGAGGCGCTCGCGCGCATGATGCAACGGCCCGACGGCGCCATGGAGCCGAAGCGGAGGGGGCAGGCGCCTTATCGTCCCGGTTACGCATCGCCTCGGACCTATGGCTTTGCCGAGGACGCCCAAGCCCCGCTCGGACCGGTCTCCGCCCCAAGCGCCATCACCACGGAGGCAGACGCGGAGAGTGGCGCCGGGGTCAACTATCCCCTGGGGGCGGCGCGGGCGCAGGTCCACGACACCTTCATTATCGCCGAGACCGAGCACGCGCTTGTCATCGTCGACCAGCACGCGGCGCATGAGCGGCTCGTCTATGAGCGCTTGAAGCAGGCCTTCGCCAATGGCGGGCTCTCGCGCCAACTGCTCCTGATCCCCGAAGTGGTCGAGCTCGATGCCGAGGCGGCCGAGCGGCTCGGGGCCGCGGCGCAAGAGCTCGAGCGACTGGGGCTTGTGGTCGAGCCTTTCGGCGCTTCGGCCATCATCGTGCGCGAAGTGCCGGCTCTGCTCGGTCAGGGCAACATTCAGGGGCTGATGCGGGATCTCGCCGACGAGCTGGCCGAAGAGGAGGGGGGGCTGGTCGTGGCCGAGCGCCTCGATCACGTGCTCTCGACCCTGGCCTGCCATGGCAGCGTGCGCGCAGGGCGCCGCCTCAACGCCGCCGAGATGAACGCCCTCTTACGCGACATGGAGGAGACGCCGTTCTCGGGCCAGTGCAATCATGGCCGCCCCACCTATGTCGAGCTCAAGCTGACCGATATCGAAAAGCTGTTCCAGCGCCGCTAGGCCCACGCAAAATCCGAATGTACCGGGCGGAACGGGGCCGAGGATAATTATTTGAAATTCTGCAGCACGGCGGTACGCAGGAAGGCGCGGTCGGCGGTGGCGACATCGCCGGTCGCCTCGCCGAGATTGAGGTGGGCGATCTGGATCAGATGCCCGCTCTCGGTCTTCACCAGGGTGTAATGGATCTCGACCATTTTGCCGTCGGTGCGGCAGGCGGTGAAGACCCGCTTCACGCTCACCGTTTCGGCCGGCTCGCTCACTTTCTTGCCCGAAGAAAAGTCTCCCTCGCAGTTTTTGGCGTCATCGGCGATGACCACCCCCGTGGCATCGTCGAGATCGACTGCGCTCATATCCTTATAGGCTACCAGTGCCGCCACGATGCCATTGGCATAGGTCCAGACCACGTCGAAATTCGGCATCGGGTTTTCGTCCGGATCGATCAGCTCGTAATTGGTGATGCCGGCTGAGGTGAGTAGATCCGAGACGAAGGACAGGGCTTCACCCTCGGCGAAAAGTCTGTTCTCGTTATCGGGGGCGTCGGCCGGCGCCTTGCTCTCGATCGGGGAGACCGTCGCCCCGCCCATCAGCCGCTCCGCCTCCAAATGCTCGGTGACGCAGCCGGCGAGATCGCCGAGGGCTTGGCCCGCGCCGGTCAATTTGAAGCTGAATTTGCCGAGTGACGTAGCTACGGTCAGGACGTCACCATGGCGCATGGCCTCCACCACGGGGTCGGTGTTTTCGAGCGGCACCAGGATGCCATGGACGTCGACCATCTTGGCGGTCGAGTAAATCGGTGTGTCCTGGTCGACGGTCAACACCACGTCGGTGCTGCTGCCCACCTTCAATTTCCACGCCTCGTCATAGAGGACGAGGCCCCAGTCGAAATCCCGGCTGATGATAAAGGCGAGCAGGATGCCGCTGTCTGACTGCGCGGTCATGGTGCAGTCGGTGAGCCGGCCCGTCTCGTCGAAGCTCGGCTTGCCTTCCCACACGCCCGATGTGAACGCGCTTGCGGGTAGAGACAACAGGGTGGTGGCCGCGATCAGCAGAGACGCAAGAAGGATGGCTCCGACACGCGACATTACACCCTCCCTCCCCCAGAGATGGTAGCCCATTCAAGCACATGTCGGGCGGGTGGGCCATAAGCGAGGGTCAAAGACTTAACCCCCCTCGATCCGTGCCAGGACGATCTTGGTATCGCCATAGAGACGGGTCTCAAGCTCCTGAAATGGCTCGGGCAAAGGGATCTCGACCTCGGCCCGCTCCTCGAGTGCCACGACCGCGCCCTTTGCGGCCCAGCCTCCGCTTGCAGCCGCGGCGAGCGCCTCCACCCCAAGGCCCCGGCCATAGGGCGGATCGAGAAAGATCAGATCGAAGGGGGCGACCGGTCCCGCCGCGCCGAGCTTAGTCGCGTCGCGCCGCCAGATCTTGGTCGCGCCGGTGAGCTCGAGTGTCTCCACATTGCGGCGGATCGCGGCCCGCGCCTCGGCCGCATCCTCGACGAAGAGGCAAAAGCCGGCCCCCCGGGACAGAGCTTCGAGCCCCAGCGCGCCCGAGCCCGCGAACAGATCGAGCACGCGAGCGCCGTCGAAATCGAGGCGCGGAGATCCGTGCTCGAGCACGTTGAACAGCGCCTGACGCACCCGGTCCGATGTCGGCCGCGTGGCAAGACCCTTCGGTGCCTCGATGCGCGCGCCCCTGAACTTGCCCGCTACGATGCGCATGATGGCCGTCTGAAATTCGGCAAGCGCTGCCCGGACCTCATCGGCCGCGCGCCGCGCGCCGCCTGTCGCCCTCGCTGGCCAGCCCGAGCGCGTCGGCGAGCTGTGTCCCCAACTGATCCCTGAGCACCCGCGGCTTGACCTCGCTCACCTGGCCCGGCCGCAAATCGCCGAGCGCGAACGGCCCGAAGGAAATGCGGATCAGGCGGTTGACGGTCAAGCCCAGCGCCTCAGCGAGCTTCTTCACCTCGCGGTTCTTGCCTTCGCGCAAGCCCAGGTTCAGCCACACATTGTCGCCCTGGGCGCGGTCGATCTTGGCCTCGACCGGGCCGTACTGCACCCCGTCCAGGGTGATGCCCGTGGCCAGGCGCTCGAGAGCGGCCTCCGTCACCCTGCCATAGGCGCGGACGCGGTAACGCCGGAGCCAGCCGGTGCTCGGCAGCTCCAAATGCCGGGCAAGCTCGCCGTCGGTGGTCAGCAGCAGCAGGCCCTCGGTGTTGAAATCGAGCCGCCCGACCGAAACCACGCGCGGCAGCTCTGGTGGCAGCGATGCGAACACGGTCTCCCGCCCTTGCGGATCCTTGTGGCTGGTCACGAGCCCCTTCGGCTTGTTGTAGCGCCAGAGCCGCGGGATCCCCGCCTCGGGCAGCGGCTCGCCGTCGACGCGGATTTTGTCGCTTGGACCGACGACATGGGCCGCGCTGGTCAGCATTTTGCCATTGACGACGACGCGGCCTTCGCCGATCCATCGTTCGGCGTCGCGGCGGGAGCAGAGCCCGGCATGAGCGATGGCCTTGGCGATGCGCATCGGTTCCGCCAGCCTCGGCGTCGGGGCCTCCGCCGCCGCGCGCGCCTTCGCCCCTTGACCCCGACTTCCCCTTGCGCCCAGTTTGCTGACCATGATGCGCGAGAAGCTTGCAGATGTGACGGGCCCAAGCAAGCGGCCCATGGATTTAGCGCTGTCCGAGGCCGAAGCCGCGGGCGTGCGCGGCGAAGTCCCGATCGGCGCCGTCATCCTCGGCGCCGATGGCGAGGTGCTGGCGCACGCCGGCAATCGAACCATCGGCTTCCGCGATCCCACAGCCCATGCCGAGCTGCTGGCGATCAGGCAGGCTTGCGAGCGGCTCGGCAGCGAACGGCTTGTCGGCTGCGATCTCTATGTCACGCTCGAGCCCTGCGCCATGTGCGCCGCGGCCATTTCCTTCGCCCGCATCCGCCGGCTCTATTTCGGCGCCAGCGACCCGAAAGGCGGCGCGGTCGAGCATGGGCCCCGCTTCTTCGCCCAGCCAACCTGCCATCACGCGCCGGAAATCTATGGCGGCATCGGCGAGGCCAAGGCGGCCGAGCTGCTGAAGGCATTCTTCGCTGCCCGCCGCTGAGTTCCCGCTCCATTGCGTCATACCGGCGCGAGCCGGTATCCAGTTTTCTCTCTAGCGCTGCGCGCGCTGGACCCCGGCTTACGCCGGGGTGACGCGGAGGATGCCTAAAGCCATGCGTCATCCTCACCGCGACGCTGCCGCGCCCGGGCTTTGCTCCTTTCTTTTCTCCCGCCACGAAGTGGCCGAACAGGGTTCCCCCGAACCCACGAAGTGGGCGAAGGGGGTGGCGCGCCGAAAAGCGCAAACCTTTTGGTGTCGCGTCCGAAGACGCGCGGGCGCCTCCCGGCGCGCCACATGCGCTGAAGCAGCGAAGCCTTGGCGCATGCTCATTTGCGGCGACTTGACGATCACCGGGCCGCGCTTTCGCCGTCAGTGCCCCGCTTCCCCTGCAACGGACCAAAGTCAGAACGACGTTGGGGGCCTGCGTTTGGGACCCGAGGGTCTTAGACCCTAGGGTCCAAGGCCAGACGGTCGTCAGCCAGCTCCTGGCAGGGCCTTATAATGGGCCCGGGCGGAGCCCCGGAGCCGCCCGAGTGGCTCGCTTGCGAACGAACCCCGCGGGCGCCGCACCTTGTCCCGCCTCACGACGCCTCATGAAACGCCCCTTCAGCGGACGAGGTGTGAGCAGCATAGATGCGGATTGGAGGGCGGGGATAACTTCGCTCAACCATCACCCCTCACTCTTTCCGCCATGCGACTTGCGCAGAGCTTCGCTCGTGCGAGATCGCGGCAGAAGCCCAGCTCCCTCAAGGGAGTGGGTGGATCGCCGCTTCAGCGGGCGAGCCGGGTGAGGAGAAGGCATGGATCAATGAAGCGGGCGCTCGCGGGCATGACATTGGCGGGGGACATGCCTCACAATGACACATGCGATTCTCGTCGTCGTTCATCGAGCTTGCGATCATTACGGGACTTGCCGCGCTCGCCGCGGTGCTCTTGTGGCTGGCGCTGCGCCGGCGGCGTGAAGGCGCAGCGCCGCTCATTGCCGCGAGCTATGTCTGGCTTCGCCCAGGCTGGTACCAGGTCGACATGAGTGTGACCAATCGCGCGACCTACGCGCTGGGCGGGGTATCGCTTCGGTGTCTTCGGCCACGCGCGGGGAGATTGATGGCGCCGATCACATCGGTCAGCACCAAAGACGGCGATTTCCAAATCTGGTCGGATCCCGCAACCGACAAGCCGGCGAAAACCATCCCGCTCGATTTCGTCGTTGGCCCGCAGGAAGCGCCGAAGGGCGTGGCCTCGCTCGCCTTCGAGGCGCATCCCACCGCTTGGCTGTTCTTGCCCGGACATAAGCCGCCGGCCGAGGTTGAGCTCGAGCTCAGTCTGCGCGACGGCGAGGGCAAGCTCTATCGCTGCCGCATCATGGTGGCGCCAAAGCCGTCCCGCTGACCTCAGCTCTCCGCGGTCGCGCGCGCGACGGCGCGCCAGCCGATATCGCGGCGGCAAAAGCCCTCCGGCCAATCGATCATGTCGATGGCGCCATAGGCGCGAGATTGCGCCTCGCGCAGATCCGACCCCCGCGCGGTCACGCCGAGCACGCGCCCGCCATCGGCGAGGATGCGCATCCCGTCGCGCCTTGTGCCGGCATGAAAGATCTCGACGGCTGGATCGGCGGCGGCGGCCTCAAGTCCCTTGATCTCAGAGCCCTTGGTATAGGCGCCGGGATAGCCATCGGTGGCCATGACCACGCAGATCGCCGCCCGGTCGCGCCAGTCTAGGGTCACGCCCTCGAGCTTCCCTTGCGCCGCCGCGAGCAGTGCCGGCAGGAGGTCAGAGCGCAGCAGCAGCATCAGCGCCTGGCATTCGGGATCGCCGAAGCGCGCATTATATTCGATCAGCTTCGGCGCGCCGTCCTCGATCATCAGCCCGGCATAGAGCACGCCCTTGAACGGCGTCCCGGCCTCGGCCATCGCGCGCACCGTCGGCTCGATGATCTCATTCATCGTCCGGTCGATGAGCGCAGGCGTCATCAGCGGCGCCGGCGCATAGGCGCCCATGCCGCCAGTGTTCGGTCCCCGATCGCCGTCGAAGGCGCGCTTATGGTCCTGCGCCGTGATCAGCGGCAGCGCCGTCTGACCGTCGACCAGCACGAAGAAGCTCGCTTCCTCGCCGCGCAAACATTCCTCGATCACCACTTCCGCGCCGGCGTCGCCGAAGGCGCCGGAGAAGCACGCGTCGATCGCGGCTTCCGCCTTGCCCTTGGTTTCGGCAATGACGACGCCCTTGCCCGCGGCCAGACCGTCGGCCTTGATCACGATGGGAAGCGGCTGGCCCGCAACATACGCCTTGGCGGGTGCCGCCTCGGCGAAGCGGGCATAGGCCGCGGTCGGAATGCCGGCCTTGGCGCACAGGTCCTTGGTGAAGCCTTTGGAGCCTTCGAGCTGGGCCGCGGCGCGCGACGGCCCGAACACAACGAGGCCTTCAGCTTCGAGATCGTCGGTAAGGCCGGCGACGAGTGGCGCTTCCGGACCCACGATCACCAGCCCGATGTCATTGTCCTTGCAGAAGCGTGCGACGCCCGCGTGATCGGCGATGTCGAGTGCGACGCAAGTTGCGAGGGCCTCGATCCCCGCATTCCCCGGCGCGGCAAAGAGCCGACCAAGCCTCGGGCTCTGCTTCAGCTTCCAGGCGAGTGCGTGCTCGCGTCCGCCAGAGCCTATCAACAGCACATTCACTGGAATAAAGCTCCCGCTTGTTGCGCCGATCCCCGGGCTATATTGCTCACGCACCGGACCCCGGCGCTGCTTAGCACGTGCCACGTGCCGGCAAAATGGAGTGCAGCTTTCGCATGGCCGAGTCGAGCGGAAATCCGGCGGTGACCAATCTCGTCGAATATAGCGTCTCCGAGCTTGCCTTCGCGCTCAAGCGCACGGTGGAGGAGGCCTATGGGCTCGTTCGCCTTCGCGGCGAGATCTCCGGCTTCAAGGGCCAGCATGGTTCTGGCCACTGCTATTTCGTGCTGAAGGACGAGAAGGCCACGATCGAGGCCGTGATCTGGCGGTCGAGCTTCGCCAAGCTGAGATTCAAGCCTGAGGCTGGATTGGAGGTCATCGCCACCGGGCGCATCACCACCTATCCGGACCGGTCGAAATATCAGATCGTGATCGAGCAGCTCGAGCCCGCCGGCATCGGCGCGCTGATGGCGCTGCTCGAGCAGCGGAAGCAGATGCTCGCGGCCGAAGGACTGTTCGACGAGGCGCGCAAGCGCCCTCTGCCCTATCTGCCGCGCATCGTCGGCGTCGTCACCTCACCCACCGGGGCTGTGATCCGCGACATCCTGCATCGGCTCTACGACCGCTTCCCCTGCCATGTCCTGGTCTGGCCGGTACGGGTGCAAGGCGAGACCTGCGCCGTCGAGGTCTCGGCCGCGATCGGCGGCTTCAATGCGCTCGTCCTTGGCGGACAGGTGCCGCGGCCCGATTTGATCATCGTCGCGCGCGGCGGCGGCAGCCTGGAAGATCTGTGGGGCTTCAACGAGGAGGCCGTGGCGCGCGCGGTGGCGGCGAGCACCATCCCACTCATCTCCGCCGTCGGGCATGAGACCGACTGGACCCTCATAGATCTGGTCGCCGATTGGCGCGCGCCGACCCCGACCGCGGCGGCCGAGCGCGCCGTGCCGGTCCGCGCCGACCTGACCATCGCCGTGACCGGCTTTGGCCTCCGCGTGGCAACCACCCTGAGGCGGCTGATGGAGGCGCGGCGGAATTTGCTGCAAGCCATCGTTCGCGGCCTGCCGCGCAAGGCCGACATTCTCGCTTTGCCGCGACAGCGCTTCGATGGCGCCGCGACGCGGCTGCCGCGTGCACTGCACGCCAACGCCCATGCGCATCGCGTGTTGTTGGCGCGCTCGGCCTCCAGGCTCGGGCCGCATCTGTTGCGCGGCGCGGCCAAGGAAGGCCGCGACCGGCTCTTGCGTCTCGATCGCTCAGGCGCCCGCGCGCTTACGGGGCTCGTCGCTCGCTCCCGCCAGCGGCTGGATACTGGCACGCAACTCCTAGCCTCGCTCGGCTATCACAATGTGCTCGCACGCGGCTTCACGTTGGTGCGCGATGAAGAGGGACGCATGATCCGCCGCGCGGCCGAGGTGAGCGCGCAGGAACGCCTGGACATCGAATTCGCCGATGGCCATGTGTCGGCGACGGCGGATGGCGAGGAGCGCAAGGCATCGGCGAGCCCGAAGCGGGCGCGGAAACGCGACAGCGAAAATCAGGGTACATTGCTGTGAGGGACTCGCTTACCGCAGGCGCCGAGGCTATGGTGACGCCATGAATTTTCGCCTGAGACGGGGCCCCCGGTCTTGATGAATCGCTTCGAACGCAATCTTGGCTTCAAGGGCGAGGCCAAGCTGAAATATCTCGACGGCGAGGTCCAGGTGGTCACGCCGGGCGACTTCGTGCGCTGCGCCGTAACCGGGCGCACCATACCGCTCGACGAGCTGCGCTACTGGAGCGTCGAGCTACAGGAGGCTTATGCCGACGCCGAGGCGTCGCTGAAGCGCTTCCGCGAAACCCATCCCACGCCGGCGAGCGGCTAGCTTCCCTGCTTCTTCTTGCCGATCGTCTCGACCAGCAATCTGGCCAGCGCCGAGTCCGGGAACTCGATGGCGATGGGAAGCGGGCGGGAACGGAATTTCAGCTCGCTCAAGGACGTGCCGTCATCCTCTGGCAGCCGTACCCAATCCTTCTCGGTGGTGATCAGCATCGCGTTGTCGCGGCTTGCCTGCTTCAGCAGTCTCGCCGCCTGCCGCTCCGAAAAGACATGATGGTCCGGATATGAGCGCGTCGCCACGAGCCGAGCGCCATTCTGCGACAGCGTGGCAAAGAATTTCTTGGGATTGGCGATGCCGGCAAAGCCGATCACGGGCAGCACGCCGAGCCATCGTCCTTCGCCCCGGATCGTCATGCGCGCCTTGAACACGGTCTTGCCCGTGGCTTCGAACTCCTTGACCAGAGGCGCCGACCTGCCGCTATCCCCGATCAGAACGAGCGCGCCGGCCGCTGCCATCTGCTGGGCCAGCGGCGCCCGCAACGGTCCTGCGGGTATCACCAGGCCATTGCCGACCCCCGCCGCGCTGTCCACCGCGATCAGGCTTAAGTCTTTGATCAGCTGAGGATTCTGGAATCCGTCATCCATGACGATGACGCTGGCATGGCCCAATCCCTCGATCAGCTTGGCGCCGGCGGCGCGGTCGGCGGAGACCACCGTCGGCGCATGCGCCGCCAGCAGCAGCGTCTCGTCGCCGATTTCGGCCGCGGTCTGGCCCGTCTCGACCACCACCGGGCCCTCGCTCTTGCCGCCATAGCCGCGGGTGAGGAAGCAGGGCTTTTCGCCCGCTGCCTTCAGCATCTCGGCCACGGCGATGGCCGTCGGTGTCTTGCCGCCGCCGCCGGCGGTGAAATTGCCGATGCAGATGACGGGCAGCCGGGAGCGATAGGGTGTCACGCGCGCGGCCTTGCCTTCGGCGATGCGCCCATAAAGCGCGCCAAGAGGAACGAGAGCCGAGGCAATCGGCCCGCGCTTGCGATACCACCAGAAGGGCGTTCTAAGATGCATGCTGCAAATTGGCCTTTGGTGGCAGAAAGCGCTCGAGTTCCTTGATGGTGCGCGGCAGCGCGCCGCTCATGCGCGCAATGGCGCCCTCGGCGCGGGCCATCATCGCCGCCCGCGCCTGGCCGTCCTCTAACAGAGAAAGAACCGCCGAGGCGAGGCTTTGCGCATCGCTCACTTGCAGGCAAGCGCCTGCCGCGAGCAGCTCGTCATAGGCATCGGCGAAGTTCCGCCAATGCGGGCCGGTCACGACCGCGGCGCCGAGCTTGATCGCCTCCAGCGGGTTCTGCCCGCCGTGGGGCACGAGCGATCCGCCGATAAAGGCGACCGGCACCAGATTGTAGAACATCCCGAGCTCGCCGATGGTATCGGCGATGTAGATGTCAGTGCCGGGCTCCGGCAGCTTCCCCTCGGAGCGCAGCACGACCTCAAGGCCGGAGCCGGCCAACAGCTTGGCAATCAGCGGTCCGCGCTCCGGATGGCGCGGCACGATGATGGTGAGGAGATCGGGCCGCTCCGCCTTCATAGCGAGATGCGCCACGGCGGCCATGTCGTCCTCGCCCGAATGGGTGCTCGCCGCGAGCCACGCATTGCGCCCGGCAAGAGCCGCGGCGAGCCGCTTATGCCCGGCGAGATCCACCGGTGGCGGCGGCGCGTCGGCCTTGAGATTGCCGACGCTCAAGGCGGAGGGCGCGCCAAGCGCGGTGAAGCGCTGGGCCAGGCGCTCGTTCTGGGCGAGCACCAGGCTGAAGGCGGAGAACAGCGGCCGGCTCAAGCCCGGACGGTCCCGCCAGCGCCGGAACGAGGAAAACGACATGCGGCCATTGACGAGCACGAGCGGGATATCGTGCGCCCGCGTCTCCAAAACGAGATTCGGCCAAATCTCGGACTCGACAAACACGGCGAGGTCCGGCCGCCAATGGGAAAGAAAACGGCGCACATAATTCTGATGGTCGAGGGGCACATATTGATGCACGGCGCCTCGCGGCAATCTCGCCCGGGCGAGCTTCGCCGACGTCACCGTGCCCGTCGTCAGCAGCAAGCCGATCTCGGGGTGCTCCGCGGCGATCGCCTCGATCACCGGCAGCACCGCATTGGCCTCGCCCACGCTTGCCGCATGGAACCAGGCGAGAAAGCCTCCTGGGCGCGGCATGCCGGCCTCGCCATAGCGCTCCAGCCGCCGGGCGGGCTCTTCCTTGCCGCGGCTTGTGCGCCAGGCAAGCATCAACGGCGCCAATGGGGCGGCCAGGCGGGTCAGCGCGCGGTAAGCCCGGAGGGTGAAACTGGGCCCCGGATCTTGATTTTGACTGTCGACGGACAATGGATCGATGGCCCCGGTGCCGGCCTAATTGCCGGCCACGGCGACGGCCTCGACGCTTGCGTCTTTGGCGCTCGCGTCGTCAGCTTCGGCAGCATCGTCGCCACCGGCAATGCCGAACTGGGTCCGGTGCAGTCGGGTATAGAGACCGCCTTTAGCGACGAGCTCGTCATGGCGTCCGACCTCGACGATGCGGCCCTGGTCCAGCACGCAAATGAGGTCGGCCTTCTTCACCGTGGACAGGCGGTGAGCGATCATCAGCACGGTCCGGCCGCGCATCAACCCTTCGAGCGCGGCTTGCACCTTGGCCTCGGCCTCGCTGTCGAGCGAACTGGTCGGCTCGTCGAGCAAGAGGATCGGCGCGTCCTTGTAAATGGCGCGGGTGATGGCGATGCGCTGACGCTCGCCGCCGGAGAGCAGCGACCCCGCCTCGCCGACGCGCGTATCGTAGCCCTTGGGCAGTCCCAGGATGAAATCGTGAGCGGCGGCGGCCTTGGCCGCGGCGATCACCTGCGCCTCGTCGTCGGGCTTGGTGCCATAGGCGATATTGGCGCGGATGGTGTCGTCGAACAGAACCGGGTCTTGGGTCACGAGACCGATGGCGTCGCGGAGCGAGGCGATCGTCACCTTGGCGATGTCCTGCCCGTCAATAACAACCCGGCCGCTCTGCGGATCGAAGAAGCGCAAGGTGAGATTGACGAGCGTGCTCTTGCCCGAGCCCGAAGGTCCGACGAGCGCCACCGTGAATCCCTGGGGCACGGTCAGGCTCACGCCCTTGAGCACTATCGCGTCGGGCTCGTAGGCGAAGGAAATATTGTCGAACTCGAGCTCCCCCTTCGTCAGCTCGAGCGGGCGCGCGTCGGCGGCCTCGACCAGCTTGGTCTCGCGGTCGACGATGCCGAACACCCGGCTTGCGGCCGCCACGCCTTCCTGCAGCTGCGTTTGCAAGGTCGCGGCGCTTTTGAGCGGGCCGTAGATCAGCAGGGCCGAGGTCATGAAGCCCATGAACTGGCCGAGAGAGAGATCGCCGCGCACACCCTTGGTGCCGGCGAAATAGATGGCGAGGGCAAAGCCAAACCCGGTCAGAAGCTCGATCGACGGGCTCGACAGGGCCCGCGCCCGCGTTCCGCGCATGGTGAATTCGAGCGCGCGGTTGATGGTGCTCGCCGCGCGACCCTCTTCGCGGTCCTCCTGGCGATAAGCCCGCACCACGCGCATGCCGCGCAAGGTCTGGGTGACGAGGGCCGAGAGGTCGCCGGTCTCCTGTAGCGACTTGGTGGTTGATTTCCGCATCTTGCGGCGCTGCCGCCCGAGCAGGAACCAGGCAAAGGGCATGAACAGCAGGATCAGAAGGGCGAAGCGCGCATCCATGTAGAACATGGCGCCGACGAGGATGATGACCTTGAGGTAGTTCTCGCCGAGGGTGACGATGGAGCGGCTCGCCGTCTGCCGGATGAGATTGGCGTCGTTGAGGAAGCCGGAGAGCAGCCGCCCCGAATGCACCGTCTGAATGAAGCTGAGATCGGCGCGGGCGAGCTTGCCGAACATGGAAATGCGGAGGTCGGCGATGAAGCGGTGGCCGAGATAGGCGACGGTGACGTCGGCGACATATTCGGAGATCGCCTTGATGATGGTCACCACCACGATGGCCGCGGTGACCCAGTAGACCATCTGCTCGCTCTTCGCCACGAACACGTCATCCGCGGTTTTCTGGATGATGAAGGGGATGGCGCCCGTCGTCGCGGCGGTGAGCAGCATGGCGAGGGACGCAAGCAGCAACAGTCCGAGGCGGGGGCGCAAATGTTCATGCCAGATGCGCATGACGATCTCGCCCGTGGTGTAATGGGCCGCGAGCTCGTCACCCTTGCGCGTGACCATCCTCGAGTCGCTGAACAGTTGATCTTTCAAGCGTTTCCCCGATTCCAGCCGGTCTTGAGCTTTAGAGCGCTCGCCCGGCGTGGTCCTTCTAACATGCCAGGCGAGCGGGCTTTAAGGCGAAAAACCGCAGACCTGCGGCGCCTAGCCCTTGGCCTCGGCGCTATCTTCTAGCTCCGGCTCGAGCAACCGGTGCAGATGCACGATGAAATAGCGCATATGAGCGTCGTCGACGCTGCGCTGGGCCGCTTCCCGCCAGGCCACGAAGGCCTCCGCATAATTCGGATAGATGCCGACGACGTCGAGCGATTTGAGGTCGCTGAACTCGACCTTGTCGAGCGAGGTAAGCTCGCCGCCAAAGACGAGGTGGAGAAGCTGCTTCTTCGCTGTCATCACCTCGGTCCGGTGTTCTTGCGTTCTGCCGCCGGCTTAACCGACGAGCGGCTTAGAGGTCTATGGGGCTCGTGCGTTCGATGAGCTTGGCGTGAAGACCGGGAGGCGCCGCGACCAGGCTCGGAAAGCGCGGCAACGGCAGGTTGAATCTGAGGCCGTGACCGTGGTGATTAGTGACCACGCCACCAGCTTCTTCGACCAGAAGAACGCCGGCCGCCAAATCCCATTCGCTTTTGGCCGAGAGCGACAGGGTGGCGTCGGCGCGTCCCGCCGCCACCAGCGCTAGCCGATAGGCGACCGAATTGACCCAGCGCGATTCGACCCCCGGCCAAGGCTCCTTCCAAATGCGCTTCTTGAACAGCCCGCCGCTGGCGATGAACAGCGCGCCCTCTAGCTCGCTCCGGCCGCTCACCTTGATCGGAGCGCCGTTGAGATAGGCGCCTTCGCCACGGATGGCGTGGAAGAACTCTTCCGTGGCGGGATTGAACACGATGCCAAGCACGGGCTTGCCTTCCTGCACCAGCCCCACCGAGATCGTCCATTCCGGCACATGACGCAGAAATGCATTGGTCCCGTCGATCGGGTCGACCATCCATACGAAGCGCCGGTCGAGCCGGTCGGGGGTATCCTCGGACTCCTCCGACAGCCACCCATAGGACGGACGCGCGCCCATCAGCGCTTGGTTGAGCGCGGCATCGACGGCGAGATCGGCCTCGCTCACTTCGCTGCCGTCGGCTTTGCGGCTGACCTCGATCTCCTGGCGGAAATAGCCGAGTGCGAGCTTGCCGGCGTCCTCCACCGCGCGCTTGAGCAGGCTGAAGTCCTCCTTGAGTGAAGGGGGAGGGGGGGAGCTGGAATGGATCAGCGCGGTCATGGAATTTTCGGCAACACTCTCTAAACCATGTGCGAAGGAAAGGCCGGACACTTGCCGTTAACGACGTCCGTTAAGCGGTTTGAAAAACGTCCGTGGCAGGATCGTGGCAATAAAGGCTCTTCCAAGGCAGCCTCAGGGAAGCTAACAGCAAGGCGTCATCCGGCCCCGGAGCATCAGCTCTGGGGCCTGATGCTTTTAGCCCCCACCATGGCCCGCCCGCTCAAGGCCCGCAAATTCGTCCGGCGGTGACGGGAGTGACCAATGGCCGCTCTAGAACCGCGACGCAAGAACCATGTCGAGCACGATCGCGCCAAAGACGATCGCGGCGAAATCGCGGTTCGACCGGAAACGCTTGAGACAATTCTCCGGATCGTCGATGTCGAGCGTGGCCACCTGCCAGAGGAGATGGGCCCCGGCGGCGCCCATTCCAAGCAGGAACACGATCTCTGCCCCGGACATGACCCCCGCAAGGGTGATTCCCAGCCAAGCGAGCGCGTAGAAACCGGAGAGCCAGGCCTTGGTTGCGCGCCCGAATCTGAGCGCGGTCGATTTGAGGCCGAGCAGGGCGTCGTCGTCGCGGTCCTGATGGGCGTAGATGGTGTCGTAGCCGATGGTCCAGGCGATAGCGCCGCCATAGAGGATCACGGCCGGCCATTCGAGGCGCCCGAGCACCGCGGCGTAACCCATCAGCGCCCCCCAGTTGAAGGCGAGCCCAAGCACGGCTTGCGGCCAATGACTAAAGCGCTTCACCAAAGGATAGAGGGCGACGATGGGGATCACCCCGAGCCCGAGCCAGATGGTGAAGGGGTTGAAGGACGCGAGCACGAGAAGCCCGACGGCGCAGAGCCCCAGCATGAAGATGATGGCGCCATTTCGCGTGATCTGGCCGCTCGGGAGCGGCCGCGTTTGCGTGCGCGCCACTTGCGCGTCGATGTCCTGATCGAGAATGTCGTTATAGGTGCAGCCGGCGGCGCGCATGACGATGGCGCCAATGGCGAACAGCAAAAGCAGCGAGGGGTCGGGGTGGTCGGCGCCGATGCTGCGCGAGGCGAGCGCTACCGCCCAGAAGCAGGGAAACGCCAGCAGCCAGAAGCCGGTCGGCCGGTCCACGCGGGCGAGGCGGAGATAAGGCAGAAGTGCAGCCGGCGCAAAGCGGTCCACGATATTGCTTTGATGGGCGTCGGCGACGGCGCCGGGTGTTTTGCCTTGGACAATGGGACGTGGCATGTCTGCGACTTCGCCGTCCTTCCGCGCGTTGTTGGAAGAGGAGCTTTTGAGCATGCCCTCTAAGCCTCAGCGGCTCTTCGTCAAGTCCCCTTTATTCGCCGAGGCCGAGGTCGAGCTCGATTCGGCGCAGGCGCACTATCTCATCAACGTGCTGCGATGCAAGGCCGGGGACGAGGTGCTGCTGTTCAACGGCCGGGATGGCGAATGGCGAGGTAGGTTGAACGCGGCGAGCAAGAAAAAGGCGAGTGTCGTCGTCGGCGAGGAAACGCGGCGGCAAATCGAGGGGCCGGATCTGCACTATCTGTTCGCCCCCTTGAAGCGGGCCCGGCTCGACTACACGGCGCAGAAGGCGACCGAGTTGGGAGCCTCCCGGCTTCAGCCCGTCCTGACCCGCCGCACCACGCCCGAGCGCGTCAATACATCGCGGCTCGTGGCCAATGCCATCGAGGCCGCCGAGCAATGCGGCATCCTATCGGTGCCGGAGGTGCGCGAGCCGGAGAAGTTGCCGGAGCTGCTCGATGACTGGAACGAAATCCGCCTCCTGGTCTTTGCCGATGAGGCGGCGCCGATAGCGTCGCCCTTGGCGGCGCTTGCGGCCGAGCGGGCCCGCCCGCTTGCCGTGCTGATCGGACCTGAAGGAGGGTTCGAGGCGGAGGAGAGGGCGCTCCTGCTGAAAAAGCCCTTTGTTTTGCCGGTTTCGCTCGGCCCCCGGGTGATGCGCGCGGACACCGCCGCCGTCGCGCTTCTGGCGCTGGTCAACGCCGCGCTCGGCGATTGGCGCTGATCGCATTAATATTCGTGCCCCGACAATTGTGCTAGGAGCAGCGCGGCGGCGAGTCTCATGTCGGCTCCGCGGCCCGGGCGCGAAATCGGGACGTCTTGCCCCTGGTCGCGCAGCCCGCGCGCCTTGAACCGACCTCGTGGGCCCAAGCGGAGTTCCTCTTCATGTCGACAAAGGTAGCGGGGCCTGAAGGTCCGACCATCGAGTCGCGCGACGAGCTCATCGCTTATCTCGATGTGGGGTCGAAGCCGAGGCCAGAATGGCGCATCGGCACCGAGCACGAGAAGTTCGGTTTTTATCGCCGCGACGACGCGCCTGTCCCTTACTCTGGCGATCGCGGCATCCGCGCGCTACTCGAAGGCATGAAGGAGCGCTTTTGTTGGGATGGCGTGGTCGAGCAAGGGCACATCATCGCGCTCCAGCGCCGTGATTGCCCCAAGGGCGGAGTCGTCAGCCTCGAGCCCGGCGGTCAATTGGAACTGTCTGGGGCGCCGCTTGCCACGGTGCATGAGACTTATGAGGAACTCACGGAGCATCTAGCCGAGGTCAAGACGGTTGGCGACGAACTCGGCATGGGCTTTTTGGGCATTGGCTTCTCGCCGAAATGGACCCTGACCGAGACGCCAGTGATGCCGAAAGAGCGCTATCGCATCATGCAGCGCTACATGCCGACCAAGGGCCGGCTCGGTCTCGACATGATGTTCCGCACCGCGACGGTTCAGGTCAATCTCGACTTCGGCGATGAGGCCGACATGGTGGCCAAGATGCGCATGAGCCTGGCGCTGCAGCCGGTCGCCACCGCGCTGTTCGCCAACTCACCCTTCACCGCGGGCAAGCCAAATGGCTTCAAGTCCTACCGCGCCGAGATCTGGCGCGACACCGACCCGGACCGCACCGGCGTCCTGCCCTTCGCTTTCGAGCCTGGCATGGGGTTTGAGCGCTACGTCGACTATGCGCTCGATGTGCCCATGTATTTTGTCTACCGCAACGGCCGCTATATCGACGTCGCCGGGGCCTCCTTCAGGGATTTTCTCGCAGGCCGCCTCGAGCGGCTGCCGTCGGAGCGTCCGAGCTTCGACGATTGGGCAGACCATCTCACCACCCTGTTCCCCGATGTGAGGCTCAAGCGGTTCATCGAGATGCGCGGCGCGGATGCGGGCTCGCTGCCGGGGCTTATCGCGCTCCCGGCCTTCTGGGTCGGCCTCCTCTACGACCCCGGCGCGTTGGCGGAGGCCTCGGTCCTTACCGGGGACTGGACCTTGGCCGAGATGCAGGCCTTGCGGGATCAGGTGCCGCGCCTTGGGCTTCAAACCCCGTTTCGCGGCGGCACATTGCAGGACGTCGCCCGCGAGGCCGTCGGCATCGCGGAGCTGGGACTCAAGCGTCGGGGTCGGATCGATGCCAATGGCGACGACGAGCGCAAATATCTCGCGCCGTTGCTTCAGATCGCGGCAGAGGGCCGCGCTCCCGCCGACCGTCTCCTCCACGACTATGCGACGGTCTGGAAGGGCGACATCGACCGGCTGTTCGAGGCCCAAGCCTTCTAGTCCGCCCCTTGGCGAAAGGGATTTGGACGGGTTGAAACCGGCAGCATCAATACTTAGATCGGGCCTAAGTCGCCGTCTCGTCCGCACAACCCTGCACGAACGAGGCGCGAGTCCGTCCCCCGACGGATGTTTGGTCGGCGGTAGATCCCTACCGTCGACCTTTTTTCTTTTCCCTTATTTCAGGTTGGTGAGCGCATCGCCGAAGCCCTGGAGCGAGATCGGGATGCCGATCCCGGCCTCGGGCGTGTCGAAGATGATGAACACGGCATTCGTACCGGTCGTCAGCTTCTTGATGACCTCGTCTTGCAACACCACCTCGGCGATGCAGCCTCTCTTGCTGCATTTGAGGAAAGGGGCGTTGCCGACGTCCTGGTCGTCGATCTTGAGCCCGAGCCCGGTCGGCAGCAACACGCCGAGCGGCACCACGACGCGAAGCAGTTTCTTATCCTCGCCGATCGCCTTGTAGAACACCACCGTCAGGCCGACATTGGGCCGGTCCTCGGCTGTGACGCTCTGCACCAGCGCGCATTTCTCCTCCTTGGCGCCGGGTGGCGTACGGCAGCTCACTTGCCAGGCGCCATAGGTCTCCTTGACCACGCTGCCGGGCCCGGTCGCGGCGCTCTCTCCGCCTCCGACATCGGGCGAATCGTCTTGCGCGCGGGCGGAGGCAAATCCTCCAAATGTCAGGGCGACGGCGAGACCGAGCGTCGCCAACAAAGCACGCCTCATCGGCCACGAAACGGGCGTCATTGGCAGCGTGAAGCAGGAAGCGGGGCGGACTTTGTTGGCCGGACGCGGAGCTTCGGGCCCTGGCTCAGGCGTTTGAATGAAGCTGTTCCAAGCCAAGATGTGGGACACGGAAGCCGCCTTCGCCGAGTATTGGGGCTAAATTTCGACGGGCCCCTGGCCGGACTCATCTGGCGTTGACTACAATCAGGCGTGCATTTGCCGCAAGCCCCCCAAATGATGAGTGTTGCCAAGCAATAGCCTTTATGGTTTGAAAACGGGAACAAAGCTCTTTGGGCAATGCGTCCCTGCGCAGCCCTTCGAGGGACAACAAAAGTGGGGGCGACGCCAATTAACGCGAGCATTCTTGCGCGCCGCCTGCATTTCGCCGACTGGCGCGGGGTGCTGAGATGCCATCCGCGTCATTGACAAATCGGCCAGGGCCCGGCCTGTTTTCTTTTCCGGCGGGCTGGACGAACGAAGGATTGGGCTCTGGGAGTGATGGAATGGCGATTCTCGATCGAAGACTGATGCTTTTCGGTGCCGGCGCAATCATGGCGGGAAGCCCGGCCTTGGCGGGCGAGGGTCAACCCACTCCCTGGCAAATGGGCTTCCAAAAGGCGGCGAGCCCGATCATGGAGCAGATCACCTCGTTCCATAACTACGTCAATTTCATCATCGTCCTCATTGCCCTGTTCGTGCTCGGGCTGCTCATTTATGTGATGGTGCGCTTCAACGATAGGCGCAACCCGGAGCCCTCGCGCACCACCCACAATACCGCGCTCGAGATCGTCTGGACCGTGGTCCCGGTTTTGATCCTCGTCGCCATCGCCATTCCCTCGTTCCGGCTGCTCTTCGCCCAATATGATTTCCCCAAGGCCGACCTCACCATCACCGCCACGGGAAGCCAGTGGTTCTGGAGCTACGAATATCCGGATCACGGCATCAGCTTCGCCTCGATCATGGTGCAAGATGCAGACCTCAAAGAGGGCCAGCCGCGCCTGCTTACCGTCGATCACGATGTCGTGGTGCCGGTAAACAAGAACGTCATCGTGCAGGTGAAGGCCAACGACGTGATCCACGACTTCGCGGTGCCGTCCTTCGGCGTCAAGATCGACGCGGTGCCAGGCCGCCTGCAAAAGACCTGGTTCAGGGCCGAGCGTACCGGCATGTTCTACGGCCAATGCTCGGAACTGTGCGGCCGCAATCACGCCTTCATGCCCATCGCCATCCACGTTGTCTCCGAGGAGGAGTTCGCCGATTGGCTGGCGAAGCAGAAGGAGAGCGCCTCGATCGATAGTGTCGGCAAGGTGGTGGCGGCCCAGGAATAGAGCGAGCCGTCCTATAAGACGCAGGTAGCAGCGATCGCCTCAGACCAGAAGCGGACGACGGACAAGACGACGCAGACAAGGAAGACAGAGATGGCAGCACCGAGCGCCCATGTAGAAGCCTCCCATGACGACCATCCTTATGGATGGCGGCGCTGGGTCTTTTCAACCAACCACAAAGACATCGGCACGATGTATCTCATCTTCGCCCTCGTCGGTGGGATCATCGGCGGCGTGCTGTCGATGGGCATGCGCGCGGAGCTGATGGAACCGGGAATGCAGGTTTTCGGCAATCCGGAAGTCTTCAACGTGTTTGTCACTGCCCATGGCCTGGTCATGGTGTTCTTCATGGTCATGCCCTCGACCATGGGTGGCTTCGGCAACTGGATGGTGCCGTTGATGATCGGCGCTCCCGACATGGCCTTCCCGCGGATGAACAACATCTCGTTCTGGCTACTGCCGGCCTCGCTCACCCTATTGATCACCTCTCTGTTCATGCCCGGAGCTCCCGGTGGTCACGGCGTCGGCGGCGGTTGGACGATTTACGCGCCGCTATCGACCAGCGGCACCCCCGGCGTGGCCATGGATTTTGCCATACTGGCGCTGCATCTTGCCGGCGCCTCCTCGATCCTCGGCGCCATCAACTTCATCACCACCATCCTCAATATGCGCGCCCCGGGGATGACGCTGCACAAGATGCCGCTTTTCGCCTGGTCCGTGCTGGTGACGGCCTTCCTGCTGCTTCTGTCGCTGCCCGTGCTCGCCGGCGCCATCACCATGCTGCTGACCGACCGGAATTTCGGCACGGCGTTCTTCGATTCGGCCCATGGCGGTGATCCGCTCTTGTGGCAGCATTTGTTCTGGTTCTTCGGTCATCCAGAGGTCTACATTCTGATCCTGCCGGGCTTCGGCATCGTCAGCCAGATCGTCTCGACCTTCTCGCGGAAGCCCATTTTCGGCTATCTCGGCATGGCCTATGCCATGGTCGCCATCGGTGTGGTCGGCTTCGTGGTCTGGGCGCATCACATGTACGCGGCAGGCATCAGCGTGAACACGCAGGCCTATTTCGTCTTCGCCACCATGGTCATTGCCGTTCCCACCGGCATCAAGATCTTCTCCTGGATTGCGACCATGTGGGGCGGCTCGCTCTCGTTGAGGGCGCCGATGCTGTGGGCCCTCGGCTTCATCTTCCTGTTCACCGTCGGCGGCGTGACCGGAGTGGTGCTGGCCAATGCCGGCGTCGACCGCTCCTTCCACGATACCTATTACGTAGTTGCCCATTTCCATTACGTGCTGTCGCTCGGCGCCGTGTTCTCCATCTTCGGCGCTTGGTACTACTGGTTCCCCAAGATGTGGGGCTACATGTACAACGAGGCGTTGGCCAAGCTGCATTTCTGGCTGATGTTCATCGGCACCAATTTGACCTTCTTCCCGCAGCATTTCCTCGGCCTTGCCGGCATGCCGCGCCGCTATGCCGATTATCCGGACGCCTTCGCCGGTTGGAACTACGTGTCCTCGGTTGGGTCCTATATCGCCTTTGCCGGCTTCTTGGTTTTCCTCTACGGCATCGCTCAGGCGTTTACGCGCAAGGTGCACGCGCCCGCCAACCCGTGGGGTGCAGGAGCGACGACGCTCGAATGGACGCTGTCCTCGCCGCCGCCCTTCCACACCTACGAGACGCTGCCGCGGATCAAATGATGGAAGGCGGACGCAGCTTTTGGGTATTGGCAAGGATCTCGGGCGCTGAACCGCGCTCGCGATCCTTCGCCCTATCTTGGTGAGTGAGGCATGGCCGAGGTGAGTATCCACGCAAGCCCGGAAGCGGCCGCAATCGGCGGTGGCGGTGACGTCGCCGACTATTTCGAGCTGCTGAAGCCGCGGGTGATGCTCCTCGTGGTGTTTACCGCTCTGGTCGGGCTCGTGGCAGCGCCGGGGACCATGCATCCCGTGCTCGCCATTGCCGCGCTCATCTGCATTGCCGTCGGCGCCGGCGCCGCCGGCGCCTTGAACATGTGGTACGACGCCGATATCGACGTGCGCATGGCGCGGACCGCCGCGCGGCCGATCCCGCGTGGCAATATCAGCCCTGAAGAGGCGCTTGGCTTCGGCTCGGTGCTGGCCGTGGGCTCGGTCATCTGCCTCGGCCTGATGCTCAATTGGGTCGCGGCGGGGTTGCTCGCGCTCACCATCGCCTT
The DNA here is from genome assembly GCA_038326945.1 of Hyphomicrobiales bacterium. GTDB lineage: Bacteria > Pseudomonadota > Alphaproteobacteria > Rhizobiales > Methyloligellaceae > Methyloceanibacter. Next base: position 55,004 of record JBBQKN010000005.1, on the reverse strand, counting down.
CTACGTTTTCGTCTACACCATGTGGCTGAAGCGGTCGACGCCCCTGAACATCGTCATCGGCGGCGCTGCCGGCGCCGTGCCGCCAATGATCGGTTGGGCCGCGGCCACCGGCACCGTCAGCTTCGAGGGATTTGTCCTGTTCCTCATCATCTTCCTGTGGACGCCGCCGCATTTCTGGGCGCTCGCGCTTCTGCGCGTCCGCGATTACGAGCGCGCGGGCGTGCCCATGCTGCCGGTCGTCGCTGGCGAGGATGCGACGAGGCGCCAGATCCTAGTCTACAGCCTAATCCTGGCGCCGGTCGCAGTGCTTCCGGCTTTCATTGGCCTTGGTGGCGCCCTCTATGCCGCCGCCGCGGTCCTGCTCGGAATTATCTTTGTGCTGTTCGCTGTCACCTGCTACCGCGAGCGGGAAGGGGCCGCGGCCGAGCGAGCCGCCCGCAACCTCTTCGCCTATTCCGTGCTCTATCTGTTTGTGCTGTTCGCCGTCCTGCTCGTGGAGCAGGGCTTCGGTCTTAGCGGCAGTTCGTTCCCGCTGTTCTGGACGTCCTGATGGCCGATGGGCAAGATGAGCGCCAACGCCGCCAACGCATGCGCTCCCTGGCCATCGCCTGGGTGCTTGCCGGGCTCGTGGTGCTGTTCTTCGTGGTCACCATGGTCAGGCTTGGTGCCAATGTCGCCCACCCGCTCGTCAAGTGAGCCGGCATGAGTAACAGCATCGACCCTCGCAATCCCAATCGCCGGCATGGCCTCGTGGCCCTGTCGCTCGCCGGCCTCGTCGCCGGAATGGTCGGGCTCTCCTTCGCCGCCGTGCCGCTCTACCGCATGTTCTGCCAGGCCACCGGCTATGGTGGCACGCCCCAGCGGGCCGAAACGGCGCCATCCGATGTGCTGGATCGCACCATCCGCATCCGCTTCGACGGGAATGTCGACCGCGGGTTACCATGGCGCTTCGCGCCGGAAGTGGCGACCATGGACGTGAAGATTGGCGAGACCGTGCTGGCCTTCTACAAGGCGACCAATCCGACCGAGGCCCCGATCAGCGGCACCGCCGTGTTCAACGTCGCGCCCGAGCTTGCCGGCCGCTATTTCACGAAGATCGAGTGCTTTTGCTTCAAGCAGCAGACGCTCGCCGCGGGCCAGACCGCGGACATGCCGGTGACCTTCTTCGTCGATCCCAAAATCGTCGAGGATGAGGACACCAAGAACATCGACGAGATTACGCTGTCCTATACTTTTTATCGTACCGATGGGGGCCCTGGGCTGGCGGCAGCGCCGGAAAGCCAGGGGTCCGGATCGTAAAGGGTGAATGTGTGGCGCCTGGCGCCTAGAGGGAAACGAACGGAGAGAGCGAATGGCCGACGCGCACGCACATCAGCATGATTATCACCTCGTCAATCCGAGCCCGTGGCCGGCCGTTGGCGCTATTGGCGCCTTCACCTTGGCCATCGGCGCGCTCATGTATTTCATCTCGAAGAAGGCCGGCACGCCGCATCTCTGGTACGTGATCCCGGGCCTGACCCTCGTCATCATCACCATGTTCGGCTGGTGGCGCGACGTGATCATCGAGGCGAAGGAAGGCTACGAGACCCCGGTGGTGCAGCTGCATCTGCGCTACGGCATGATCCTGTTCATCGCCTCTGAAGTAATGTTCTTCGTCTCCTGGTTCTGGGCCTATTTTGACGCAGCACTTTATCCCGCTGACGCCGTGACCTATGCGCGCACGGCCGTGCTCGGCGGGCAGTGGCCCCCGATCCCGAGCGCCGACACCGGGGTGCCGGGGCTCGGCGACTTTCAGCACACCTTCAATCCTTGGGGTTTGCCTCTCGTCAACACCCTGATCTTGCTCACCTCGGGCACGACCGTGACGTGGGCGCATAATTCGCTCCTGAACAACGATCGCAGAGGATTGGTGCTCGGGCTGCTCGCGACCGTCATCCTCGGCATCCTGTTCACCACCTGCCAGGTCTATGAATACGCCCATGCTGGGTTCGGCTTCGCCAACCACATCTACGGCTCGACCTTCTTCATGGCGACCGGCTTCCACGGTTTCCACGTCATCGTCGGTACCATCTTCCTGACGATCTGCTTGATCCGAGCCATGCGGGGCGCATTCACGCCGAAGCTGCATTTCGGCTTCGAGGCCGCGGCCTGGTACTGGCATTTCGTCGACGTGGTGTGGCTGTTCCTATTCACCTGCATCTATGTGTGGGGCGCTGGCAGCAATTATCCGGCCCATTGACGCTTCGGCCGGCGTCGTCATTCGGGGGTGGCGATAAGGCCGCCCCCTTTTTGTTTGGAGTAGGATTAAGCTAGGACGCCATGATTGAGCGTGACGCGCCATCTCTCGCTTCGACCCTGGTTGCCGGCATCGCCGGGCGCTGCCCGGCCTGCGGCCGCGGCAAGCTGTTCTCGGGCTATCTTGCGCTCGCTCCCCGCTGCGAGGCTTGCGGCCTGGACTACGGATTCGCCGAATCCGGCGACGGTCCGGCCGTCTTCGTGATTCTGGTTGCGGGCTTCGTCGTGGTCGGCGCCGCCCTCTTGGTCGAGATCACCTACGCGCCTCCTTATTGGGTGCACGCGTTGCTGTGGGGCTCGCTGGCCATCATTCTTCCCTTGCTTTTGCTCCGATCCTTCAAGGGCGTCCTGATCGCGCTCCAATATCGGCACAAGGCCGAGGAAGGTCAGCTCGCCTCGGAGTGAGCAAGGCATGCGGTCGCGTGGTCTCGTTCTCCTCACACTCTGTGCCGCCGCCGGCGCCGCCTTTTTGATCGGGCTGGGCGTTTGGCAGCTGCAACGGCTGGCGTGGAAAAACGGCATCATCCAGCAGATCGAGGCGCGAACCAAAGCCCCGCCAATTTCCTTAGCGGAGGCGGTCGCCCGTGCCCGGGCGGGCGAGGATGTGAGCTATTTGCGCGTTCAGGTCGAAGGCCGCTTCGATAACGCTAAGGAGCGCTATTTCTATAGCATCCTGGACGGCAAGATCGGCTGGCACGTCATCGCGCCGCTCACCACGCCCGAAGGGGAGGTGGTGCTGGTGGATCGGGGCTTCGTGCCGGACGAACTCAAGGATCCTGGGACGCGGCCCCAGGGCGAGCTCGAAGGGCCTGTCACCCTCACCGGCCTGGCGCGGCAGCCGGAAGCCCAAGGGCGGTTCATCCCCGACAACGAGCCGGAGCACAATCGCTGGTTCTGGCGCGATCTCGGCGGCTTGGCCGCCTCCATGTTCAGAGCGAGCGCCCCTCCAATCGCCCCCTTCTTGCTCGAGGCCGAACCGGGCGATGTCCCGGGCGGCTGGCCGCTTGGGGGCCAGACCCGGCTCGAAATTCCCAACGATCATCTGCAATACGCGATAACCTGGTTTGCCCTCGCTTTTTGCCTCCTCGTCATCTACGTCGTCGCTGTGCGGAGCCGCCTACGGCCGCCAGTGCCCCCCGTTGCGGGAGAGGGCTCCGGCAGCTAGGTTCACGCTAGCTTCCCGAACGTTTCGAGGTTCTGTGTTGAGATATGTAAGCACGCGGGGCAAAGCCCCGGCGCTTCCCTTTGAAGGCGCGCTTCTGGCGGGTCTCGCCCGCGACGGCGGCCTGTTCATGCCCGAAGTCTGGCCGCGCTTGGCCCCAAGCGACATTGCCGCGCTCGCCGGCCTCGACTATGCGCAAGCCGCCTACCGGGTCATGCGCCCCTATTTGGAGGGCGATCCCTGCCTTTCGGACCTCGAGGCCGTGGTCGACGAGGCCTATGGCAGCTTCCACCACCCCGCGGTGGCGCCCCTTCGCCAGATTGCGCCGGCAACGTGGCTGCTCGAGCTGTTCCATGGGCCCACGCTCGCGTTCAAGGACCTCGCCATGCAGGTGGTGGGCCGGTTGATGAACCGCGCGCTGCTCCGCCGGGGCGCTCGCGCCACTGTGGTCGGGGCCACCTCGGGCGACACCGGCGCGGCGGCGATTGAAGCCTTCCGCGGCCTGGATATGGTCGACATCTTCATCCTTCATCCGAAGGGTCGGGTAACGGACGTGCAGCGCCGGCAGATGACCACCGCGGGCGAGGCGAATGTGCACAATATCGCCATCGAGGGCACGTTCGATGACTGCCAGGGTATCGTGAAGGCTCTGTTCAGCGACGAGGGCCTGCGCGACCCGTTGGCGCTGACGGGCATCAACTCCATCAACTTCGCCCGGATCCTCGCTCAGATCGTTTATTATGTCACCGCCGCGGTCGCGCTTGGCGCCCCCGAGCGGGCCGTCTCCTTCACCGTGCCCACCGGAAATTTCGGTGATATTTTCGCGGGTTACGCGGCACGGGCGATGGGCCTTCCGGTGCAACGCCTCGTTATTGCCACGAACCGCAACGACAGTCTGACGCGTGCCTTCGCGACGGGGATTTACGAGCCGAAGGACGTGATTGCGACCTCGAGCCCAAGCATGGACATTCAGCTTGCGAGCAATTTCGAGCGCCTCTTGTTCGAGCTCGCCGGCCGTGACGGCGTTCGCGTCAGCGCGCGCATGGATGAACTTCGCCGCACCGGGGCCTTCCACCTGGAGCCGGCGGAGCAGGCCGAAATGCGGAAGCTGTTCGTCGCCCATTCCGTCGGCGAGCAGGAAACGGAGATGACCATTCGCAAACTGTTCGAGGAGACCGGCATGCTTGTCGATCCGCACACCGCCGTCGGCGTGGCGGCGGCTCGGCAAGAGGTGACGGCCACCCCCATGATCGTGCTGTCGACCGCCCATCCGGCGAAGTTCCCCGAGGCCGTAAAGCGCGCCACCGGTCGCGTGGCGGAAGAGCCAGAACGCTTGCGCCAAAAGCTCGGCCAGGATGAGCGCCTCACCGTGCTCGCCAATGATTACGGTGCCGTGGCCGAGTTCATCTCGGCCCGCGCCCGCGCCGGGAGCGACGGTGCGAGTGGAGGGGCCGTCCGCTCCAAGCGGACCCGCACCGAGGTCGGCGCGTGAGCATCGATCTTTCCCGGCTTGCCAATGGGCTAGCGGTCGTCAGCCATGCCCGGGCCGATGTTGAGACCGTCTCGCTTGGAATTTGGGTCGGGGCCGGCAGCCGCAGCGAAGCCCTGTCCGAGCACGGCGTGGCGCATTTTCTCGAACATATGGCCTTCAAGGGCACCGCGCGCCGCAGCGCCCAGGCGATCGCCGAGGAGATCGAGGCCGTTGGCGGCGAGCTCAACGCCTCGACCGGCGTCGATTCCACCGCCTATTACGCCCGCGTGATGCGCCAGGACCTTGGGCTTGCCCTCGATATTCTGAGCGACATCCTTCTTGCCCCGAGCTTCGACCGCAACGAGCTTGCGCGCGAGCGGGACGTGATCTTGCAGGAGATCGCGTCCTCGCTCGATCAGCCCGAGGACATGGTATTCGATTTGGTGCAGGCCATGGCTTTTCCCGACCAGCCGGCGGGCCGGCCGATCCTGGGCACGACGCAAAGCGTGAAGAAGTTTAAAGCCAATCATCTCAAGACTTATCTCGGCGCCCATTATCAGGCCCCGAACATGGTGCTCGCGGCCGCCGGCGCCGTCGATCACGAGACCCTCTTGGCCGAGGCGCTGCGCCGGCTCGGCCCCTTGGCGTCCGACGCCACGCCGGAACCGGCGCCGGCGCAATATCGCGGCGGGGTCACGCGGTCGGAAAAGCCCTTCGAGCAAACCCATCTCGTGCTCGGCTTCGAAGCCCCCCCTTACCGCAATCCCGACTATTTCGCCATGCAGGTCTGCGCCGGCGCTCTCGGCGGCGGCATGTCCTCCCGGCTGTTCCAGGAAGTGCGCGAGCGGCGCGGTCTCTGCTACGCGATCTACGCCTTTGCCTCTGGCCTTACCGATAGCGGCATGTTCGCCATCTACGCGGCTTGCGGTCCCGAACGCGCCCACCAGCTACTGGCCGTGATCCGGGGCGAGCTGCTGCGCGCGGCCGATAGCGGTTTCAGCGAGGACGAGGTCGGGCGCGTCAAGGCGCAGCTCAAAATGGGCCTCCTCGCCGGGCTTGAGAGCGGGGGCGCTCGGGCCGAGCAGCTTGCCCGCCATATTCTCGTGCACGGACGCCTCCTATCGACGGCGGAGCTGATCGAGAAGGTGGAGGGGGTAACGCCCGCCGATGTGCAGCGCATGACCGAGCGCCTGCTGCAGTCGCCCATCAGCCTCGCTACGGTGGGGCCGATTCTTCATGTTGCAAGATTTGAGGACCTCGCGGCAAAATTCACGCTGGCCTCGAGCCAGGCGGCCTGAGGAGCATTGAGACCATGGCGTTGCTGCGTACCGCCACCTCGACCGATCTGGGGCCGATTATTCATGCGGAGCGCGTCCTCTTGCGCACGCCGCAGATGTCGGACTACCCGGCTTGGGCGGAGCTGCGGGCCATCAGCCGCGACTTTCTCACGCCCTGGGAGCCGCTTTGGGCGCCCGACGAGCTGAGCCGGTCATCCTTTCGCCGCCGCGTCCGCCACTATTTGCGGGATCTGCGCGAGGACATGGGCTATGCGCTGTTCATCTTCTCGGCCTCGACCGGCTCTCTGGTCGGAGGCCTGACGCTCTGCAACGTGCGCCGCGGCGTGACCCAGGCTTGCACGCTCGGCTACTGGACCGGCGCACCCTATGCCGGTCAGGGCTACATGACGGCGGCCGTTCGGGCTGTTATCCCTTTCGTATTCGATTCGCTCGAGCTGCATCGGCTCGAAGCGGCGTGCCTGCCCGCCAATGCGGCCTCCATACAGCTTCTGGAGAGGACGGGCTTCACGCATGAGGGGCTGGCGCGACGTTATTTGAGGATCAATGGCGCGTGGCAGGACCATTTGCTTTATGCGCTGCTCGATAGCGACAGGCGCCGCTAGGAGTGACGTTCGGGGCCGCGATTGAAAGACGCCAGGGTGATGGGAGTGGGCCGCTTGGCACGTGGTAAAGCGGTAGGGTGGCGGGACAGCCGATGGGCACATCTGGCTGCGTTCGCTGTTGCCCTATGCGCGAGCCTCCTGCTTTGGCCCTGCTCGCCTGCGCAAGCGGTCGACGCCATCGTGGTCAAGCCGGAGCTGGAGAAGATCGACGTCACCGCTCTGGGCGAACTCTATGAGGCTCGCGGCGATCGCCTCCAGATCGAGACCGCCCCTGGCCAAGACGGCTTTGTCGGCCGCATGGCGGTGCAGGCCACGACGCCGGGCACCAATCCTGGCTGGCTCGTCTTTGCCCTAACCAACCCCACGACGGATCGCATCACCCGATGGCTGGTCGCGCCCCGCTATACGCTCGCCAATTCGCGCGCCTTCTGGCCGGATCTCGATGCCGGGCGGATCTCCGCCATCACCCCCTCGCTTGGTTTTAGGCCCGAGCGCATGACGAGCAATCGCGCCGACATGTTCCGTCTGAGCCTGGAGCCCGGGCAGACCGTCACCTTTGCCGCCGAGATGAGTTCGCGCCAGGTGCCACGTCTGACGTTGTGGGACCCCGACGCCTATCAGGCCAAGCTCCAGGACCGCATGCTGTTCAACGGCGTACTGCTCGGCATCACCGGCCTGCTGGCCATTTTTCTCACCGCTATCTTCGCTGCCAATCACCGGGCCATTTTCCCCGCGACGGCGCTGGTCGCCTGGGCCGGACTCGCTTATTTCTGCATCGATTTCGGCTTCTGGGCCAAGCTGTTCCCGGTCGAGGTCGGGCGCATGGCGCTTTATCGCGCCGCCGCCGAGGCGGGGGTCGCTGCGAGTCTCGTGCTGTTTCTCTACGCCTTCCTGCGCATCGGCCTCTGGCACGGCTGGATCAAGACCCTGTTCTGGTGCTGGATCGGGGCTCAATTCGGCCTCATCGTTTTTGCCGTCATCGATCCGCGCCTGGCCTCTGGCCTCGCCCGCGCCTCGCTTGTGGCCATGGCGGGGATCGGGACCTGCCTGATCGCCTATCTGGCGCTCCGCGGTCAGGATCGCGCCCTGCTTCTGATCCCGAGCTGGATGCTGCTATTGGTGTGGCTGTTTGGCGCGGCGATGATCGTGCTCGGCAAACTGTCGGGCGACCTCATGAATGCCGGCCTTGCCGCCGGCCTCGTCCTCATCCTCGTTTTGCTGGGCTTCACCGTGACCCAATTTGCCTTCCGCTCCACGGCCGGCGGCGGCGCCCTGCAACTCGGGCCGACGAGCCATGTGCAGATGAAGTCGCTCGCCGTCGACGGTTCGGGCGCAGCAGTTTGGCAATGGCACGCCGGCAAGGATCAGATCACGGTCGCGCCCGAGGTGGAGGAGGCGCTCGGCGCCATTCCCGGCACCCTCGACACCACCGTCGACCGCTTCCTACAGCATATGCACGCCGCCGACCGCGAGCGCTTCCGCATGATGCTCTGGTCGCTGCAAGAGAACCAAGGCGGCGAGCTCCAGACAGAATTCAGGCTTAAGCGCCAGGACGGAACCTATCTCTGGTACGAGCTCCGGGCGCGCGCCGCTCCGAGCGACAATACCCGGCTTTTGCGCTGCGTCGGGCTGATGCGGGACGTGACCGGCCTCAAGCGCTCGCATGAGCGGCTGATGCATGACGCCGTGCATGACAGCCTGACCGGCCTGCCCAATCGCGAGCTGTTCACCGATCGCCTGCAAGGCGCCATCACCAGGGCGCGCGAGGGTCAGGCGAACCGGCCCACGGTGATGTTCATCGACATCGACCGCTTCAAGAACGTGAATAAGAGCTTCGGCCTCGCCGTCGGCGACAGCATGCTGTTGACCCTCGCGCGCAGGCTATCGCGTCACCTCAATCCGCAAGACACGCTCGCCCGCCTTGGCGGCGACCAGTTCGCCATCCTCATGATTTCCGAGACCGACCCGCGCCAGGTCGCGACCCTGGCCGAGCGCGTGCGGCGCGCGCTGCGGACGCCGATGAAAATCGCCGGCAAGGAAATCGTGCTGACTGCCTCGATCGGCATCGTCGTCGATGACGGCGTGCAGGCCACGTCGCAGGATGTGTTGCGCGAAGGCGAGATCGCCATGCTCAGGGCGAAGCGCGGCGGCGCCGACCGCATCGAGATTTTCAGCGCCTCGATGCGGGGCGAGGATGAAAGCCGCCTGCCGCTCGAAAGCGATCTGAGGAAGGCGCTGGAGCGGCGCCAGATCGCGGTGCTGTATCAGCCGATCACGCGCCTCGCTTCGAACCAGCTCGCGGGCTTCGAGGCGCTGCTTCGCTGGGATCACCCCACGCGCGGGCGCTTGGGCGCCGACGACTTCATCCCCATCGCCGAGGAGACCGGCCTCATCGGCGAGCTTGGCAGCTATGTGCTGACCCAGGCCTTGGAGGAGGCGGTGCGCTGGCACAAGGTGCTGCCACGCGAGCGCGATCCGCTCTTCGTCAGCGTCAATGTGTCGAGCCGACAGCTCTTCCGCCAAGACTTGGTGCAGGAGATCAGGCTGATGCTGGCCAAGGAGGCGGTGCCGAGGGGAACGCTCAAGCTCGAGATCACCGAATCCCTGGTGATGGAGAATCCGGAGCGCGCCGTGGAAATCCTGACCTGGCTCAAGACCTTCGGCGCCAGTCTGGCGCTCGACGATTTCGGCACCGGCTATTGCTCATTGAGCTATCTGCATCGCTTCCCCTGCGACACGATTAAAGTGGACCGCTCGCTCGTGCGCGACACTGGTCTCAACGGCTCGACGCCGCTGATCCTGCGCTCGATCATCGCGCTCGCGCATGAGCTCGGCAAAGAGGTTGTGGCCGAAGGGGTGGAGACGGCCGAGGACGCCGCCTATCTGCGCTCGATCGGCTGCGAATTCGGTCAAGGCTTTTACTATGGCGAGCCGATGTCGACGAAGGAGGTTGGCGATCTGCTTGCGGCCTTGGCCAGCCACCGCAAGCGTCAGCAGCGCGAACGCTCCAAGGCGCAAAGCGCCGTGGCGTCGGTCGCGGCACCCAGGCCCGCGACCTCGACCTCAGGCGTGGCCTGAATCGTTGACGAGTCGTATCGGGTCGATCCCCATCTTGCCCAAGGCGCGCGTATATTTGCGGTCGACCTCGGGATCGAAGATCAGCTCGGGATCGGCGTTGCAATGCAGCCAGCCATTGGCCTGGATCTCGCTTTCGAGCTGCCCCGGCGCCCACCCGGCATATCCGAGCGCGAGCAGGGCCTTGTCGGGGCCGCTGCCCTTGGCGATGTCGCGCAGGATGTCGATGGTGGCGGTGAGGCACACGCGTTCATCGATGGGAAGCGTGCTCTCGGCCTTGAAATAATCGGCGCTGTGCAGCACGAAACCGCGCCCGGTCTCGACCGGGCCGCCGAGATGGACCGCCATGCCGCCAAGCCCCGAGTGCAGCCTGATGCGCTCTTTCGGCGGAACGATTTCGAGCTGCTCCAACAGCTCGCTGAAGCTGATATTCGGCGCACGCTGATTGATGATGATGCCCATGGCGCCGTCGGGGGAGTGGGCGCACATATAAATGACGGAGCGGGAAAAGCGCGGATCGCCCATCGCCGGCATGGCGACGAGCAGGCTGCCGTCGAGATAACCGTCGCGCTCGCGATTTTGTTCGGAGGGACTAGACATGAGACAAGACTACAGTTGAGTTCCGCCCGTTGTGAAGAGGCAATGCTGGAATAAACCGCTTGCAGCCGATTTCGCCGCATGGGGTCACGAAAGATTGAGGCAATGGTGTAGGGCGGGACCATCGCGCGCCGCATTCCTTACGCTAGAGTTGCGCACTGAAATGAGCGGCAGGACAGGATGATCGGAATTATCGGAACGACGCTTTTTGTGCGCCGGGCGCGCATTGCACGTGGCCTGCGCGGTGCCGGCCTGGCGCTGGGCCTGAGCCTCGTGTCGGCGCCCGTCTGCCTTGCCGCGCCCGCGACGGAATCGGCCTGGACCAAGGAGCCTTATTCCAAGGTCCGCCTGGTGAGTGGCGCGATTGCCGAAGAGGGTGGGTCGAAAATTCTGGCCGGTGTTCAGATTCGCCTTTCGCCTCGCTGGAAGACCTATTGGCGCAGCCCAGGCGATTCCGGCGTGCCGCCGACCTTCGACTGGTCCGGTTCGACCAATCTGAAACAGGCCAAAGTGCTCTATCCGGCGCCACACCGCTTCGCCGACGCGAGTGGCACTGCCATCGGCTATTCGGACGAAGTTGTGTTTCCGGTCGAGATCACGCCGGAGCGCCCTGGCGAGCCAGTCGAGCTCAAGTTGAATGTCAATTACGGCCTGTGCGAGACGCTCTGCATTCCGAATGATGCGAGCCTCAGCCTTGAAATTCCGGCCGAGCTCGCGTCCGGGCAGGGCAATGCCCTCTTGCTTGAGCGCTATCTCGCGCTCGTGCCGAGGCCGGTCGAGCAAGGCAAGCTGCCGGCCATCGACAGTACCGAAGCCAAGCTCGGTGGCGACAAGCCGCATCTTCTGATCGAGGCTCAGTTTCCGCCCGGCTCCATGGGCGCCGACCTCTTCGTCGAGGCGCCCGATATTTTCGTGCCGGTGCCGAAACCTATGGGGCAGCCCGAAGACGGCAAGCAGCGTTTCGTCGTGAGCTTCGTCTCCGAGGCCGAAGCGGCGGAGATCAAAGGCAAACCCCTGACGCTCACGCTCGTCTCGGATCAAGGCGCGCGCGAAACAAACTGGACCGTCGAATAGCGCGAGCCGAGGTCCGCGGACTGCCGCCGCCGAAAGTTGTGTTGGCCCCTTCAAGCCCAGCCGGTATTCTCCGCGCCAAAGCCAAACCCCAACACCATCGGAGGAGACGACATGAGTATTTCGATCGGAGACAGCCTGCCCGAAGCCACGTTTCGCGTGCTCGGGGCCGATGGCATTGAAGCGCTGACCAGCTCCCAAATTTTCGGCGGCAAGAAGGTCGTGCTGTTCGCCGTGCCCGGGGCCTTCACGCCCACCTGCCATCTGAAGCATCTGCCGGGCTTCATCGAACACGCCGGCGACTTCAAGCAGAAGGGCGCCGACACCGTGGCCTGCGTCGCGGTGAACGATCCCTTCGTGCTCGATAGTTGGGCGAAGGCGTCGGGCGGCCAAGGCAAGGTGCTGTTCCTGTCCGACGGCAATGCCGAGTTCACCAAGAAGATCGGGCTCGATTTCGACGGCAGCGGCATCGGCCTCGGCACGCGTTCCAAGCGCTACGCCATGCTGGTCGAGAACGGCGTTGTGACGGCGCTGAACATCGAGGACTCGCCCGGCGTCGCCGATGTGAGCACGGCGGAGAAGCTTCTCGCTGCGATGTAGCGTCGCGTCAGCGGCGGTCGCCGGCCAAGCTAGGCTTTGCGGTGCTCGAGGAATGGCGCCATGCCTTCGCGCGCGAGCTCGTCCGCGCGCTCGTTCTCGTCATGGCCGTCATGGCCCTTGACCCAGTGCCAGCGCACCTGATGCCGCGCCTGCGCCTGGTCCAGCCGCTCCCACAGCTCGATATTGCGCACTGGCTTGCGGTCAGCCGTGCGCCAGCCATTCTTCTTCCAGGCCTTGATCCAGCCCGTGATGCCGCCGCGAAGATAGTTGGAATCCGTGTAGAGATCGACGTCGGACGGCGGCTTCAGCGCCTCGAGCGCCATGATCGCGGCGGTCAACTCCATGCGGTTGTTGGTCGTTAGCTCCTCGCCGCCTTTGAGTTCCTTGCGGTGATCGCCGGATTGGAGAATGGCGCCCCAGCCGCCTGGTCCTGGATTGCCCGAACAGGCTCCATCGGTATGGATCACGACTTTCGGCTTTGCGCTCACGCCTCAATGCTCCCCGAGCCCATAGTCGCGATAGGACTGGACGCGGCGATGGAATCTGAGCTTGCGCAGATATTCATTCGGATCCTTCCGTTTCACCAAGGCGTCGCCATCGGTGTTGAGCCAATCGTAGCTCCGGGTGAGCAGGAATCTCAGCGCCGCGCCCCGCGCCAAGATTGGCAGCGCGTCGAGCTCGGCTGCGCTTAAGGGTCGAACACTCTCATAGGCTTGCAGCAGAGCGCGAGCCTTGGTGATGTTGAAGCTCGCATCGCCCTCGAAGCACCACGCATTGAGGCAAATGGCGATGTCGTAAGCGAGCATGTCGTTGCAGGCGAAGTAGAAGTCGATCAGCCCGGACACCTCCGAGCCGAGAAAGAACACGTTGTCGGGAAAGAGATCGGCATGGATGACCCCCTCCGGCAGACCTTCGGGCCAGCTTTGCGTCAGCTCCTCGATTTCCTTGCCGATCTCGCCGGCCAGCCCTGGGATGATGCTGTCGGCGCGGTCGGCGATGGCGTCGAAAACCGGGGCCCATCCGGCCACGGAAAGATCGTTGTCTCGGCGTAAGGGGAAGCTTTCGCCGGCAATATGAGAGTGTCCAAGCGCCTTACCGAGGCTCGCGCATTGCTCGATCGCGGCGCGCTTCACCGAGACCCCGTCGAGAAAGGTGATCAGCGCCGCGGGTCTCGCGGCCAGCTCGCGCAGATTGCGTCCCTCCCGGTCGTGAACGGGAAGCGGACAGGAGATGCCGCGCGCGGCGAGATGCTCCATCAGCGCCAGGAAATAGGGAATGTCCTCCCGGGCCACCCGCTTCTCATACAGCGTCAGGATGTAGCGCCCGGCTTCGGTCTGGATCAGATAGTTGGAGTTCTCGACGCCCTCGGCGATTCCCTTGCAGGAGGTGAGCGCACCGATGGCGTAGCTGGCGATGAAGTCTTGCAGCTCGTCGTCAGCGACCTCGGTGTAGACGGCCATGCTAAAGCGCCGACACGTCTCTGAGCTCGCGCGGCAGCCTGAACACCACGTCCTCAGACGCCGTCACGACAGCCTCCACCTTGGTCGCAAAGCGCGCCTTGAACGCTTCGATGATCTCCTCGACCAGAATCTCGGGCGCCGACGCGCCCGCGGTGACGCCAAGCCGGCTGATCCCGTCGAAGTCCTTCCAATCGATTTCGGCCGCGCTCTGCAACAGCACGGCGAAGGGACATCCGGCCCGCTTTGCCACTTCGACCAGGCGGAGCGAGTTGGAGCTGTTGGGCGAGCCCACCACGATCATGCGATCGCAAGTCCCCGCTATCCGCTTCACCGCTTCCTGGCGGTTGGTCGTGGCATAGCAGATGTCGTCTTTGCGCGGCGCGACGATCTGCGGAAACCTCTCCTTCAGCAACTCCACGATAGCCCTGGTATCGTCCACCGACAGCGTGGTCTGGGTCGTATAGGCGAGCGCTTGCTCGTCATTCGGCTGAAAACCCCGCGCCTCTTCGATGGTCTCGATCAGATGCACGGCGCCATCTGGAAGCTGGCCCATGGTGCCGAGCACCTCGGGGTGCCCGGCGTGACCGATCAGGAGCACCTCGCGGCCCGCAGCATGAAGGCGCTCGGCCTCGGCATGCACCTTGGAGACAAGCGGGCAGGTGGCGTCGAGATAGAACAGGTTCCGCCTTGAGGCCGCCGCCGGCACCGACTTCGGCACCCCATGGGCGGAAAAGATCACCGGCGCGTCGGTATCCGGGATTTCGTCCAATTCCTCGACGAAGATGGCACCCTTGGCCTTGAGCGATTCCACCACGTAGCGATTGTGAACGATCTCATGCCGCACATAGACGGGCGCGCCATATTTGGCGAGCGCCAGCTCGACGATCTGGATGGCCCGGTCCACGCCCGCGCAGAAGCCGCGCGGCGCCGCGAGATAGATGGTCAGGGGGAGAAGGCCCGCTTGTGGCCTGATCTCGTCGCATATGCCGGTCATCGGCGTCCTGAAATCGATGCTAAACCGCTGAAAATCTGCCCAAGTCTGGCCTTGTCGGGCCCTCGCACTGGGGTTAGTTTGACACCCAATTCTGGGAAACCGGTGGCCAGAACCTCGTTGAAGCCTTCGCGGGCGTTGCCGCGGCATATCAGGCGGGGAGGCCCGGCGTGTCAAGCTGAGGACGGGGATAAGTTGAGGCGTTCTTGCGCTCTTTGGCTGTTGCCTTTGTGCCGTAGCGGGAGCCTGCTCCTGATGCCGCTGCTGCTTTCGGCTTGCGCCATCTCCAGCATTTCCAACCCGTTCGGATCGAGCGAGAACCCTGGTGCGCCCTTGAGCCAGGACCAGATGCTCGCCAACGCCAAATCCGACGCCGCCTCCGCCGCCCCGACGCTAACCGGCCCTGGCTCGCACTGTCCGCCGGTGGTGGCCTGGCCTCATGATCGTCTCGTCACCGTCTATCAGGCCGGCCATACCGGCGACAGCCAGGCGATCATCCATCGCGGCGAGATCACCAAATTGGCGCGTGAATGCCAGATCTATGGCGACCGCATCGTGGTCAAATACGGCTTCGCCGGCCGCGTGCTGCTCGGGCCGAAGGGCCATCCGGGATCGGTAACGCTGCCCGTCAGCATCAAGGTCGCCGACTCCGACCGCAGGGTGCTCGCCAATGACTCGACCAAGGTCTCGACCATGATCGCCCAGGAGAATTTGGTGGGTTATTTCTCGGTGGTGAGAGAGATTTCGTTCCCGATCGTCATGGGCACGCGGGCCGAGGACTACAAGGTTTTCGTCGCCTTCGGCCCAGGCCAAGGCCCGGGTTGAGCCGCCGCTGCTACGAGCCCGAATGGGCCTAGCGTCTGATAGCCTCGGGCGTCGCACGAAAACGAGGAACGCTAATTCAGCTTGGATTTGAGCCCGTCGATGCTCTCGGTCACGAGCTTACCGGCGCGGTCGGGCGTTAGCTTCTGGGCGATCAGGTTTTGCGCCGCGGCCACCGCCGTGTCGACGGCGACGCTCCGCACTTCCCGAATCGCATCCTCTTCGGCGCGGCCGATCTTGTCCTCGGCAAGCTTCATGCGGCGGTCGAAATGCTCCTTCACCGATTGGCGCGTCTCGGCGGCGAGGGCCTCGGCCTCCTTGACGGCGAGATCGACGATGTCTTTCGTCTCGGCCACAGCCTCGCTTTGCTTGCGCCGGTAGTCGGCTAGCACCTTCTCCGCCTCGTCCCGCAAGCGGCGCGCCTCTTCGAGCTCCTTCGCGATGAGCGCGGCCCGAGCATCGAGCGCGGTTGCGATCTTTCGGTGCACGCCGAGATAGAGCACGAGGCCGACGAAGAGAAAGAAGGAGACCGCGACCCAGAATTCCGGCTCGTAAATGAACTCCATGATCACTCCTTACGCGCCGCTGCGACCGCCGAGGCGATCTCGGGCGCGGCCGGCGCGACGCCGATCAGCCGGCGCACGATCGCAGCCGCGGTATCGGACGCGACCGCGTTCACCTCTTTCAACGCCGAGACCTTGGCGGCGTCGATGCGGGCTTCGGCCTCCGCCGATTTGGCGGCAAGGTCTCGGTCGAGATCGGCACGTTCGCCGGCGACCTCGTCCTTCAGCCTGTCGCGCGCTTCTTGCGCGATGGCATGCGCGCGTCCCCTGGCTTCGGCCAGCGCCTGCTCGTAAGCGGCGATGGCTTCCTGCGTCTCGCGCCGGAACTTTTCCGCGGCTTCGAGGTCGCTCGCGATCCGCTCCCGCCGCATCTCGAGCACGCTACCGATCTTCGGCAACGCGACCTGCTTCATCAGCAGATAGAGAATGCCGAAGGTGATGGCGAGCCAGATGAGCTGGGGCGCCCAGTCGAGTGGGTTGAGCTGAGGCATCGTCGCTTTCCTGGCGAGTTCAAAGTTATGCCTAGAACACGAACAGGATGATCAGCGCCACCACCAGGCCGAACAGGCCCGTGGCTTCCGCCAAGGCAAAGCCGAGCAGAAGGTTGGCGAACTGCCCCGGCGCCGCGGATGGATTGCGGAGCGCGCCTTGCAAATAATTGCCGAAGATCGTGCCGATGCCGACGCCCGCGCCGACCAGCGCGATCGAGGCTAGTCCCGCGCCGATCAATTTTGCTGCCGATGGATCCATTTCTCTCTCCTTCAAGGATTGACGATAGCCGGTGATGCCTTTGGCGACGCCTCTAATGATGCATATGGAGCGCGTCGTTCAGATAGATGCAAGTGAGGATGGCGAAGACATAGGCCTGTAGAAACGCGACCAGTATCTCAAGGCCGGTGAACGCCACCATGAAGCCGAGCGCCGCCCATCCACCGAGAAAGCCGAGCGCCACGACGAAGGCGCCAAACACCTTCAACATGGTGTGGCCTGCCATCATATTGGCGAACAGCCGCACCGAGAGGCTCAAGGGCCGCGTCAGATATGAGATCACCTCGATGACGACGAGGAGCGGCAGCATCAGCATCGGCACGCCGGACGGCACGAAGAATTTGAGGAATTTCGGACCGTGCTTGACGAAGCCGATCACCGTGACGCCGATGAAAATGAAGGCCGCGAGCGCGAAGGTGACGATGATGTGGCTCGTTACGGTGAAGGAATAGGGCACCATGCCGAGCATGTTCAGAGCCAGCACGAACATGAACAGCGTGAACACGAAGGGAAAATACTTCATCCCATCGGTGCCGACATTATCGCGCACCATAGTGTTCACGAACTCGTAGGACATCTCGGCCACGGATTGCAGCCGCGACGGCACCAGCGCCCGGCGGCGCATGGCGAAGATGGTGAAACCGGTGATGAGCACGGCGGCGATGACCATGAACAGGGCCGAATTGGTGAAGGAGGCGTCGAGCCCGAACAGCTTGAGCGGGATCAGCCGCTCAATCTCGAATTGATGCATCGGATTGGGCAGGCCGCCATCGGCGCCATGCGCTGCTTGTTCTGCCCCGTGCGTCTCGTCCACGCTACTCGCTCCTAGTCGTCATCGTCGTCCGCGGGGAGATCCTTGCCCGGCAGGGGCCCCGCTTCGGCCTGCCTCCTTTGCGCGCTCCGCACCACATTGATGATCCCTGCGGCCCCGCCCAGAAACAGGAACAGAACCATCAGGGCCGGCGCGGTGCCGAGCCAGCGATCGAGCGACCAGCCAATGAAGCCGCCAACGGCGACTCCCGCGATCATCTCGGTCGAAAGCTTGAGCGCCTGCCCCATCGCCGTCCCCCGGCTTTGGCCATTCTGAGGGGCCGGCTCATGGCGCGCGCGCGCGACACGGACCCGGCCCTCAAGATCGTGCAAGCGCCGTTTAATGGCCTCGGTTTCGCGGTCGCCATTTCCGCGACCCGGGTCATTGACGGCTCCCGCCATAGCGCTGCTCGACCTTTGGGGGAACGGCTTCAGGACCGGCTGGTCCCAAGCTTCGCGCGCACCTTAGAGTTAGGCCTTCCGGGCTGTCAAGGATGCCCTGGAAGGTAGGGAAAACCTCAGGATTCCGGCTGAATAAGGCGGGGATAAGAGTCTAGCGGACTAGACCGCGTCGCGCAGACGCTCGGCCGTCTCGAGGTCGACGGAAACGAGCTGGCTCACGCCCCGCTCGCCCATGGTCACGCCGAACAGCCGGCTCATCCGCGCCATGGTCAAGGGATGGTGGGTGATGATGAGGAAGCGCGTGTCGGTCTCCTTCGCCATCTCCTCCATCAGCAGGCAGAAGCGCTCGACATTGGCGTCGTCGAGCGGCGCGTCGACCTCGTCCAGCACGCAAATGGGCGAGGGGTTGGTCAGGAACACGGCGAAGATCAGAGCGAGTGCGGTCATCGCCTTCTCGCCGCCCGAGAGCAAGGTCAGCACCTGCGGGCGCTTGCCGGGCGGGCAGGCGACGATTTCAAGCCCGGATTCCAGCGGATCGTCGGATTCGACCAGCTGCAATTCAGCCGTGCCGCCGCCGAACAGGGTCTGGAACAGCCGCCGGAAATGGCCATCCACCGTGGTGAAGGCGTCGAGCAGCCGCTTGCGGCCCTCGCGGTTGAGGTTCGAGATGCCTTGCCTGAGCCGCGCGATCGCTTGCTCCACGTCGGCGCGCTCGCGCTCCATTTCCTCGAGGCGGACGGCGAGCTCGGCCTCTTCCTCCTCGGCCCTGAGATTGACGCCGCCGAGTCGTTCCCGATCGCCTCTGAGCTTGGCGAGCCGCGCCTCGACCTCCGACAGGGCGGGGAGGGGGCTATCGGGCTTGACCCCGGCCAGCGCCAGGCAGGCCTCAGGGGTGCAATCGAGCTGCTCGCGGATAGCGTGAGCCGTCTCGCTCCGCCGCTCGCGCGCGGATTCGAGCCTGGCCTCGCTGCGGGCCCGCGCCTCACGCGCGCCGGCGAGCCGCTCCTGCGCCTCACGCAAGGCTTTCTCGCGGGCTTTCAGCTCGGTCTCGGCGGTGGCGAGATCGTCGGCCGCCTTGCTCCGTTCGCGTTCGGCCACGGCGACGGCATCGAGCAGGCGGCCCCGCCGCGCCTCGATCTCGGCCGGCAGATTGGCGAGCGCGGTGAGATCGGACCGCGTTTCGGTCTCGCGCGCGCGCAAAGTATCGATTTGCTCCCGCGCCTTGGCGATGCGGGTCTGCCACAGCTCATCTTCGGCTCCGATCGCCTCCAGCCGCTCCTGCCGGAGCCGCACTTCGCGCTCGAAACCCTCAAGCGTAGCTTCAGCCCTGGCATGGGCCGACCGGCTTTCGGTCGCCTCGCCGCGCGCTTGTTCCACGGCTTGTTCAAGCACGCTGATGGCGGCCTGCTCAAACCCTGCCGATTGATTCCGCGCCAGGGCTTCGCGCGCTTCGTCCAGCGCGTCCACGGTCCGGCTCTTGGCTTCGGCCAGCGCGCCAAGCTGCTTGCTCTGGGCAAGGCTCTCATGTTCGGCCGCGGCGATGGTGTCCCGCGTGCGGCCAAGCTCGTCGCGCGTCTGCCGCACGCGCTGGCGGAGCGCCTTCGTCGCCTCCGCCGCGCCTACAGCCTCGGTCCTGGCCGTGACCAGTCCGGTCTCCGCGGCCTGAAGCCGGTGCGTCGCCTGCTCGATCTCGGCCTTGAGCACTTCCAGGCGGCTCCGCTCGATCAGTCGTGCCGCGGCGGCAGTGGCCGAGCCTGAAGCGAGGCTGTAGCCGTCCCACCGCCAGAGGTCGCCTTCGCGTGACACGAGCCGCTGCCCGGGTTTGAGCGTAGCCTGTAGCGCTTTGCCGCGCGCCTGCTCGACCACGCCGATCTGCTTTAGCCGCCGCGCCAGCGCCGCCGGCGCCGAGACGAATTGGCTAAGCGGAACCGCGCCACCCGGCAGATCGGGATCGGCGCCCGGGCTCGTGGTGGCGAGCCAATGCACGGGTGCTGCCTCGTCGCTCGCGGCGTCGAGATCGTCGCCAAGGGCCGCGCCGACGGCCGGCTCGTAGCCGGAATCGATGCGCACCTCTTCGACGATGGCGGTCCAGCCGCCGTCTTGGGTGGGCTTCAGCAGCTTCAACAAGGTGGCGAGTTCGGTCTGAAGCTCCTGCGCCTCAAGCTGGAAGCGGGATGCGGCGGCGCGGGACAAGGCGTCGCTCTGACGGGCCGCGTCTTCGCGCGTCTCGGCGCTGGCGAGTTCGGTTTCAAGCGTCTCGACCAGGGCTGAAACTCCGGCGAGATCGCGGTTGAGGGCAAGAAGATTGCTTGCGTTGCCGTCCGCGCCTTCGAAGCTAGCCAGCTGTTCGGCAATGCCGTCCGCTTGGGTTTCGAGCCTGCCGATGCGCTGCTCGAGCTCGGCCTGCTCGGTGTCGATGCGGCGGCGCTCCGCGCGCGCCCGGGCGAGATCTTCGGTCGCTGCGCTCAAGGCAATTTCGGCCGCCGCCAGCGCGCTCGCGGCAACACAAGCGGCCTCGCGCAATTGCGGCTCCTCATGATCGCGTGAACTGGCTTCGACCAGACGGCGCGCTTCCTGCTCGAGCCGCCGCAACATGCCCTCGGCCTCGGCGATATGCTCCTCCTCGCGCGCAAGATCGCGGGACGCTTGCGCCAGCCGGGTCTCAAGCTCGGCCTGGCGCGCCTTGGCCCGTGCCTCCTCGCGCTCCAGCGCGTCGCGCTCGAGGCTCAGGCGATGCAGTACCGCCGCCCGCGTGGCCTCCTCGTCGCGCAGAGGCTGGAGCTTCTCGGCGGCTTCCGCCTGCTCGCGCAGCGCTTCGCCTTCGGCTTTGGTCTCCTGCGCCACGTTACCGAGGGCCGACTGAAATTCTGCTTCCTCCTGCTCCACATGGGCGCAGGCCGAGATCCAATGCAGATGATGCTGCAAGGCTTCCGTCTCTCGGATCTTGCCAGAGATCTCGCGATAGCGCTGCGCCTGGCGCGCCTGGCGCTTCAGCGCCTGCAATTGCGAGCCGAGCTGCCCGATTAAATCGCCGAGCCGCTCCAAATTCGCCTCGGTCGCCTTCAGGCGAAGCTCGGCCTCATGCCGGCGGCTATGCAGCCCGGCGATGCCGGCGGCATCTTCGAGCACGCGCCGACGCTCCTGCGGCGGAGCATTCACGATCTCGCCGATGCGGCCCTGGCGCACCAGCGCCGGCGAGCGCGCTCCGGTTGCGGCGTCCTCGAACAGGAGGCGGATGTCGCGCGCGCGCGCATCCTTGCCGTTGACCCTGTAAGCCGACCCGGCCTCGCGCTCGATCCGCCGCGTCACCTCCAGCACTTCGCTGTCGTTGAATTCCGCCGGCGCCGTGCGCGCGCTGTTGTCGATGAAAAGCGTGACTTCGGCCGTGTTGCGGGCCGGACGGCTTTGCGAGCCGCCGAAGATGACGTCCTCCATGGCCGAGCCGCGCATGCTCTTATAGGAGGTCTCGCCCATGGCCCAGCGCAGCGCCTCGAGCAGATTGGACTTGCCGCAGCCATTCGGACCGACCACGCCCGTGAGCCCCTGCTCGATCAGGATCTCGGTCGGCTCGACGAAGGACTTGAAGCCCAAAAGACGAAGACGGGTAATCTTCACGGCGATAGGGCCTCTATTGGCGAAATGAGCGACGCGCGCATCAAGGTTCAAACCGATCGGCGCCGCTCGTCAGGATGGCGATTGCGGGTCGATCAGAGCCTTGAACTCTTCGAAGGTGATGGTGCCTTGCGCCTTGCGGCCATTGGCATAGAAGGTCGGCGTTCCAATGACGCCAAATTGCCGCCCCCGCTGCTTCACCTCCGTGAGCCCGTCGATAATGGTTTGATTCGCCATGCATGTGTCAAACGCGGCGCGTGTGATCCCGCTCGATTTTGCCACCGCATAGATGGCGTCGGGCCGGACCTCCTGGCTCACCCATTCGGGTTGGCGCAGCAGGAAAGCGCTGAACAGCGCGAAATATTTCTCCGGCGGCACACAGCGCGTGGCGATGGCCGCGGCGCCCGAGGTGCGGCCGATGGGAAACTCCCTGACGATGAAGCGGATCTTGCCGGTGTCGATGAATTCCTTCTTCACCCGGGGGAACACGTCGCGCTGAAAATGCGCGCAATGGGGACAGGTGAGGGAGGCATATTCGATCACCGTCACCGGGGCGTTGGGATTGCCGAGGGCGCGGTCGCCGAGCGGCCCTTCGCGCATCAGCTCCTCGCGCGGCGGCACGTTGAGCGCCTTGCTGGCGGTGGCATCCACGGATGCGGCGCCGCCGCCGCAGCCCGACAGCGCGATCCCAATGGCGATGAGCAGCAATGCTGCCGGCGGTCTCATCCTATGGGTGTCTTGATCTCACTGCCCCGGAGCTGGCGACTGGTCGGGCTTGGCGGCGTCTGGCTTGGCCTCATCGGGCTTGGCCTCGTCTGGCTTGGCCTCATCCGGCTTGCGTTCCGTTGGTGTCTCGCCAAATGCCCTCTGAAAATCGCTCAGCTGGTGGTCGCCTTTGAGCCGCTTGCCGTTGACGAAGAAGGTTGGGGTGGAATCGACCTGGAATTTGTCATTCGCGATCGTGCGTGTTTCCACGATCTTCTTGAATAGGTCCTGGTCCGCGAGGCATTTGTCGAACTGCTCTTTCGACATGCCGGCCTGCCGCGCGATCTGCAACAGGCGCTCCTTCCCGTCCGCGCCCGGAACGGCCCAGCTCTCCTGCGTCTCGAACATGGCGTCGACCATGGGATAATAGCGGTCCTCGCCCGAGCAGCGCGCCAGCATGAAGGCGGCGGCGGCGAGATTGTCGAGCGGAAACTCGCGCAAGATGTAGCGGGCCTTGCCGGAGTCGATATATTTGGTCTTGAGCTCGGGCAGGACTTCCGTCGTGAACTGGGCGCAATGCGGGCAGGTCATGGAGGCATATTCCACGATCGTGTAGCGCGCGTCGGCGGATCCCATGACGATGTCTGGGAGTGGTCCGGGAGCCATGAGCACGGCCACGTCGGGATCGACCTTGTCTTTGCTTGCGACCCTGGCGCTACCCTGATCGAAGCCCCCGCGATAGGTATAGATGCCAGCGGCAATGATGAGGGCGGCTACGACGCCCAGCACCATCAACAGGGTCTTGTTTCGGGCGGGGTTTGCGGTCTCCGTCACTGGCTTTCCTCCACTCGCTTGTTCGATTCCGGTCCAGTCCTGCCTCGCCAGTCATTTCCCTGGATTGGCGAGCCTCGTGTTCTGGCAAGTTCTTATGGCAAGAGCGAGAAAAGCGAAAGCGTCTCTCAACGCCTCGTGATCTGGCCCAGCACGGCCGAACCGAGCCGTCGCAAGGCTTGGGAGAGACCGGTGTCGGCAATTGCCGCAGCGCCCGGCAGGGCCGTCTCATCCAGGGGCTGAAGGGGCGACGGGCGGGGTGCGGGCGCGGAGCGGCTCACTGGCGCCTGTAGGAAGCGCAATTGGGCGATGGCCCGATAGCCGAAATAGGTGTTGACGCGGTCGAGGATCTGCTCGGCCCGGTGCTGCACCTCGATCGCCCGGGGGCCGTCGACCTTCAGCACCAGCGTGGCGCCCTCGGTTCTCCAGCCACTTTGTGCGTCCGGCGCCTCCCTGTCGTCACGCCGCCGTGGCCATAGCACCTTGTCAGGCATGGTGAATTTGGCGAGCTCGGCTCCGACCACATTCGGCCATTCGGTCAGCAGCGCGGTGGTGGCAAAGCCGCGGGCGCGGGCAACCGGATCGAGCAGCTGAGCCACAAAGGCGCCGATCGCGCGCGGCCCGCGCGCTCCCTTGACCCAGGCTTTTCGGTCATATTCCCGCATGGCACCCCGGTTTTGCGGTGGACGGCTGCGGCCGCTTCCTTGCCTTGGCCCGGTTCGATCCTACACCATGGTGGCGCCTGAGACCGAACCAAAGCAGCCAGGCCGCGGGCGAGGGGAGGCGATTTGCACAATAGAGATCGGGCCGAAGCCTTGCTTGCCTGGTATGACCGAGAACGCAGGGACCTGCCCTGGCGGGCTGTCCCCGGCGTGACGCCCGACCCCTATGCCGTGTGGTTGAGCGAGATCATGCTGCAGCAGACCACGGTCAAGGCCGTGGCGCCGCGTTATGCCAATTTCCTGCGCCGCTGGCCGGATGTGGACGCGCTGGCGCGGGCGGAGCTGGGAGAAGTGCTCGCGGTCTGGGCTGGGCTCGGCTATTACGCCCGCGCCAGGAATTTGCATGCTTGCGCCCGCGCGGTGGTTGATCGCTTCGGCGGGCGCTTCCCCGCGACCGAATCCGAGTTGCTGACGCTGCCGGGCATCGGCAGCTACACGGCGGCCGCGATCGCGGCCATTGCCTTTGGCCGAAGCGCAACGCCGGTTGACGGCAATATCGAGCGCGTGGTGGCGCGGCTCTTCGCCGTGACCACGCCGCTGCCGATGGCGAAAGCCAAGATCAAGGCGCTCGCGACGAGCCTGACGCCCGGTAGCCGCGCCGGCGACTTTGCCCAAGCGCTGATGGATTTGGGCGCGACCATCTGCACGCCCAGGCGTCCGGCTTGCGGCTTATGTCCCTTGCGGCCGGGTTGCGCCGGCTTCGCGCAAGGCCTCGCCGAAGTCCTGCCCTATCGCGGAGAAAAGGCCGAGCGGCCGGTCAGGCGCGGCGCCGCCTTCGTCGTGCTCAGGGAGGACGGCTCGGTGCTGTTGCGGGAACGGCCGCTGAAGGGCCTCCTCGGCGGCATGCTCGAGCCGCCATCCTCGCCCTGGCTCGACGCCGCCCCAGCCGGCTCGGCGCTAAGCCAGCACTTGCCGGTTGAGGCCGAGTGGCGCGAGATGCCGGGGCTGGTCGAGCATGTTTTCACACATTTTCGCTTAGAGCTTAAGGTCTACCGGGCCGAAATCGGGCTGGATGCCGCGCTGACCGCGGCCGCGACGCCCGAGCGCTGCCGCTGGGTTCATCTCCGCGACCTGCATGGCGCGGCGCTGCCAAGCGTGATGCGGAAAGTCCTCGCCCACGCGCTGGAACCTGAAGCGAGACGGCTCAAGCGAGCGGTTCGAGCTTCGCCCGCGCCTTCTCCCGCAACGCGTCGATCGGCTTGAGCGTGCCACCGGTCTCATAGTGCCAGAAGGTCCAGCCATTGCAGGCGGCGGCGCCTTGCACATGCGCGCCGATCTTATGGATCGAGCCTTGAGCGCCTGCGCAAGCGATGCTGCCATCGGCGCGCACCCGCGCCTCGTGCCGGGCGCCTGCGTCGTAAAGGACGGTGCCCGGTGCGATCAGCCCATTCTCGACCAGGGTGCCGAAGGGAATGCGGGTTTCGGCCCGTTTGCTTCGGAGGACCGAGAGTGCTTCGGCCCCAAGCGGCGCGATCGCGGCCAGGCGGGCTCTTGCCGCCTCGGCATAGGCCTCCTCCCGCTCGATACCGATGAAGAAGCGGCCGAGGCGCTTGGCCATCGCCGCGGTGGTGCCCGATCCGAGGAAGGGATCGAGCACGACGTCGCCGGCATGGCTCGAAGCGAGGATGATGCGATGCAGCAGCGCTTCCGGCTTCTGCGTCGGATGGGTCTTGCGGCCGCATTCCTGCTTCAGCCGCTCCGGGCCGGAGCAGATCGGAAACAGCCAGTCCGAGCGCATCTGGAGGTCGTCATTCAGCGCCTTCATCGCCTCGTAATTGAAGGTGTAGCGCGCCTTCGGCCCCATCGACGCCCACACCAGCGTCTCATGCGCATTGGTGAAACGCCGCCCCCTGAAATTCGGCATGGGGTTGGTCTTGCGCCAGATCACGTCGTTCAGGACCCAGAAGCCGAGATCCTGGAGCGCGGTGCCAACGCGGAAGATGTTGTGATAGCTGCCGATCACCCAGAGCGAGCCTTCGGGCTTGAGCACGCGGCGGCAGGCCTTGAGCCAGGCTCGGGTGAAGTCGTCATAGGCGCCGAAACTGCCGAATTTGTCCCAATCGTCGTCGACCCCCTCGACCCGACTATTGTTGGGCCGCAGCAGCTCGCTGCTGAGCTGAAGATTGTAAGGAGGATCGGCGAAGACGAGATCGACGCTCTCCGGAGGAAGCCGGTCAAGCGTCTCGATGCAATCGCCGACGATGATTTCGTTGAGCGGGGGCCTTGGCCCCCGCGTCCCACCCACACCCATGCACACCACTCTGGTTACGCAGAACTACGCACCGCCGCGGCCGAACGAGCCGGCGAGGCGAGAGCCATGCTGAGGGTGCAAGGTAAAGGTGGGCTTAACCGGCGTGCCGGCGATCATACATGCTGGCCGCCGTCGATATAAAGCTCGGTGCCGTTGATGTAGCTCGATTGCTCGGTGCAGAGAAAATAGATCGCCTTCGCCACTTCCTCCGGCAGCCCGAGGCGGGCCATCGGGATCTCCGCGATCAAATTCTCCGTCCCAGGTGACAGCATCGCCGTGTCGATCTCCCCCGGTGAGATCGCATTCACCCGGATGCCGCGCGGGGCGAAATCCGCGGCCATCTCGCGCGTGAGTGCGGCGAGGGCTGCTTTCGACGTGGCATAGGCCGAGCCGGCGAAGGGATGCACCCGAGAGCCCGCGATCGAGCTGACATTGACCACGGCGCCGGACGCCGCCTCGAGCTCCTCGATCAGGCCGCGGCCGAGCATCAGCGGTGCGAAGAAATTGACCTGGAACACCGTCATCCAGTCGCGATGATCCGTCTCGATGCTGCCAAGCCGCGCGCCGTCCGCTCGCTTGGGCGAGATCGCCGCATTGTTGACGAGGGCATTGAGCCGGCCGCCTTGGGCCACAAGCCGGTCCTTCATCAGGGCGATGGCTTCAAGCGTATTCTCAGGATCGGCGAGATCGACCTGGATGTGGTCTTCCGGGCCCGCTTCCCAGGGGCAATCCTCGGGGAAAGGATGGCGGGAGCAGGTGATCACGCGCCAGCCGGCAGAGGAGAAGCGCTTCACCGTGGCATGGCCGATACCGCGGCTGGCGCCGGTAAGGATCAACGTCTTTCGCTCTTCATTCGGAATTTGGGCCATGAGCGGCCTCTTAGGGCTCTAAGCGCGTCACGGATAGAGCCGCGTTTTCACCCAGGGCGCATCGGCAGAGGGCCGCCGGCACACGATTCGGTCGTGCAGGCGGTGAGGTCTCCCTGCCCAGAACTCGATCTCGAGCGGCGTCATGCGGTAGCCGTGCCAATGCGGCGGCCGGGGCACATCCTTGCCGTCGAATTCATCCATGCGCGCTGCCACCGCCTGGTTGAGTGCCTCGCGGCTTGCAAGCGGCCTGGATTGATTCGACGCCCAGGCGCCGATCCGGCTTTCGCGCGAACGGCTGGCGAAATAGGCGTCCGCCTCGGCGTCGCTCACCCGCTCCACCGGTCCGCGGACCCTGATCTGGCGGTGCAGGCTCTTCCAATAGAACAGGAGCGCGGCCTTCGACGCGGCGGCAAGCTCAAGCCCCTTGGCGCTGCCGCAATTGGTATAGAACACGAACCCGCCCTCGTCGACGCCCTTCAGCAGAACCATGCGCAGATTGGGGAGGCCTTGCTCGTCGACCGTGGCCAGCGCCATGGCGTTAGGGTCTTCCGGTTCGCTCGAACTGGCCGCCTTCATCCAATCGGCGAACAGGCTGAAGGGATCCTCCGCCTCGGTGAAATCTTGGGGCTCGATGTCCGACTGCTCGTTCATGGCTGTCTCGTTCTCTGTCGGATGGTTTGCCGGTGCGGCGATCCCACCGCGAAACAGGCGTTTACCATTTACTCACCCTGATACTGCACCATGGGCTTCGTTGATAGTTGGTGCGGGAGGTTGTTCCGCGCCAGTGCTGGGGGGACGAAGGTTATGCGTACGATCCGTTGGAAGGCTCCTATCATCATCGGGACGGGCGCGCTTGCACTCTTGCTTACGCCCGCACCCCTTTCTCTCAATGCCGAGGAGCCCCTTAATAGCTGGGCGGCGATCGTCAACACCGAGAGCGCCGAGCAGGCTGCCGTTACCGCGCTTCGCGCGCGGCTCGACCGCAGCGACCGCGCCATGGCGCTGAACGCCCTACAGGAGGCGCTGAGCGAGCTTGGCGATGGGGCGAGCCTCGTCTGGCAAAGGCCGTCGCGGGCGCTCACCGGGGTGATCAAGCCGGTCTCGGCCTTTCGCGACGACGTGGGCCGGGTCTGCCGTCATCTCACTTATTGGCTGTCGGTCGGCCCCTATGTGAAGCAGGTTGAAGGCACCGCCTGCCGCGAATCCGACGGTCAATGGTCGCTCGCCGGCTGATTGGCAAAAAAAAGGCCTCAGGCGAAAGCCCTTCCGGCCAGGGTGCCGGGGCCCTATAAAGCCGCCGACATCTTTGAGCTGGAGGGTCAATGGCTGAAGCGGCCAAGCTGATGGCTGGCAAGCGCGGCGTCGTGTTTGGCGTGGCCAATAATCGTTCGATCGCCTGGGGCATCACCAAGGCCTGCCACGACCAAGGCGCTGAGATCGCGCTGACCTATCAGGGCGACTCCATCAAGAAGCGGGTCGAGCCGCTCGCGGCCGAAATCGGCTCCAAGCTCGTGCTGCCATGCGACGTCACCGACGATCGAAGCGTCGAGGCTGTGTTCAAGGCGCTTGGGGACGCTTGGGGCAGCATCGATTTCCTCGTCCATGCCGTCGCCTTCTCCAACAAGGAAGAGCTGGACGGCCGCTACGTCGATACGAGCAAGGACAATTTTGTCCAGACCATGCTCATCTCCTGCTACTCCTTCACTGCGCTGGCCAAGCGGGCCGAGGCCTTGATGCCGAATGGCGGCTCGATGCTCACCCTCACCTATTACGGCGCCGAGAAGGTCATGCCCCATTACAACGTGATGGGCGTGGCCAAGGCGGCGCTCGAATCGAGCGTGCGCTACCTCGCCGCCGACCTCGGCCAGGGCAATATCCGGGTCAACGCCATCTCGGCCGGCCCGATCAAGACGCTTGCCGCCTCCGGCATCGCCGACTTCCGCTATATCCTCAAATGGAACGAGTATAATTCGCCGCTCCGGCGCACCGTGACCATCGAGGATGTCGGCGGCGGCGCGCTCTATCTGCTCTCGGATCTGGGGCGCGGCATGACCGGCGAGATCATGCATATCGATGCCGGCTACCACGTTATCGGCATGAAGAACGAGGACGCCCCGGAAATCTCCCTGGCGAAGGAGTAGCTTCGCACGCGTCCTGTAAAGAGCTTGTCACTCAGCGGTCTTACATTCTCCCGCTCTCTCCTTGCGGGAGAGCACGTCCGCTTCTCGGCGCGCGGTGAGGGGTAAGCGGCGAAGCCGCGTCGGAGAAAAGCCTGGCGTCGCAGCAAGCGATTCACCCCTCACCCTTCGCGCCATGCGACTTGCCTCGCACGATCGCGGCGGGAAGCCCTCTCCCGCAAGGGGAGAGGGGGAATTCTGGCCGGTAATGACAAAGTAGGAACCTGGGCGCATAAGAAACCCATGTCGCACAACAGTTTTGGCCATCTGTTCCGCATCACCACCTGGGGCGAAAGCCACGGGCCGGCGATCGGCTGCGTGGTCGATGGCTGTCCGCCGGGCATTCCGCTCGCAGAGGCCGACATCCAGACCTATCTCGACAAGCGGAAGCCCGGCCAATCGCGCTTCACCACGCAGCGGAAAGAGCCTGATCAGGTCCGCATCCTCTCCGGCGTGTTCACCGACGAGGCGAGCGGCGAGCAGATCACCACCGGCACGCCGATCGCGCTCGAGATCGAGAATATGGACGCGCGGTCCAAGGACTATGGGGACATCAAGGATAAGTTTCGCCCCGGCCACGCCGACTTCACCTATTTCGCCAAATATGGGTTACGCGATTGGCGCGGCTCCGGCCGGGCCAGCGCTCGGGAAACCGCGTCGCGCGTGGCCGCCGGCGCCGTGGCGCGGAAAGTCGTGCCGGGATTGCGCGTGCGCGGCGCTCTGGTTCAGGTCGGGCCGCATGCGGTCGACCGTGGGAATTGGGACTGGTCCGAGGTTGAGCGGAACCCGTTCTTCTCCCCCGACGCCGAGGCGGCGAAGCTGTGGGCGGGGTATCTGGACGAGGTGCGCAAAGCCGGCTCCTCCTGTGGCGCCGTGATCGAGATTGTGGCCGAGGGCGTGCAGGCCGGGCTCGGCGCGCCGATCTACGCCAAGCTCGACCAGGACATCGCCTCCGGCCTGATGAGCATCAATGCGGTGAAGGGCGTCGAGATCGGCGCGGGCTTTGCCGCCGCGGCGCTGTCGGGCGAGGACAACGCCGACGAGATGCGCATCGGGCCTAACGGTGCGCCGGAGTTCCTGTCCAACCATGCCGGCGGCATTCTCGGCGGCATCGCCACCGGGCAGCCGGTCGTGGCCCGCTTCGCGGTGAAGCCCACCTCCTCGATCCTGACGCCGCGCCGCACCGTGGACGCGGCCGGCCACGATACGCAGGTCTCGACCAAGGGCCGCCACGATCCATGCGTCGGCATTCGCGCCGTGCCGGTGGGCGAGGCCATGATGGCGATCGTGCTAGCCGATCATTATCTGCGCCACCGCGCCCAGACCGGGAAGGGCTGATCGGGCCTGCCGTTTCGCTCTACCGCACCGCGCCGATCAGGATTTCCTCGTTGCCGCCGCCGCCGGTGATGGGTGAAGGCATTTCCGCAAATACCCGCCAGCCTGGTGCCGCGTCGATGAACGCGCGCACCTCCGCCACGGCTCGCTCTCGCGCAGCCTCATCGCGGACAATGCCGCCTTTGCCCACCGCCTCGCGGCCAGCCTCGAATTGCGGCTTGACCAGAGCCACGAGCCAGGCGCCTTGCGTGGCCAGGCGGAGCGCCGGCCCGAGCAGTTTGGTGAGGCTGATAAAGCTGACATCGGCGACGATCGCCTCGATGGGCTGATTGATGATCTCCCGGTCCAGGCGCCTTGCGTCGGTTCCCTCCAGCACCACCACGCGGCGGTCCTGGCGAAGCTTGGGGTGCAGCTGATCGCGGCCGACATCGACGGCGAAAACGAGGGCAGCCCCACGGGCGAGCAGAACGTCGGTGAAGCCCCCGGTCGAGGCCCCGATATCGAGTGCGGTCTTGCCCCGAGGGTCGAGGCCGAAACCATCGAGCGCTGCGGCAAGCTTGAGCCCGCCGCGGGAGACGAAGGGGGACGCGCCGGGGTCGACCTCGAGGCTCGTATCCGCGGCAAGCAAGATGCCCGGTTTTGCCGCAATATCGCCATCGACCCTGACCGAGCCGAGGCGGACAAGGTCGGCCGCGCGCGAGCGCGTGGACGCCAGACCCCGCTCGACTAATAATTGGTCGAGCCGCTTTTTTTTGTAGATGGCCATATGAGCTTTACATACACTCGGGCCCGCGTGGGGGATTCTCGCGTGCGGATGACCAACCGGGAGCGGACGGCACCGCCAACTATACTGCGACGCGCACCGCTCGGCGCGCAATCGCGGAGGTCTCGTGAGCCAAGGAACAACGGCTTACCTCACCGATAAATGTGAAGTCCGAAATAGCGACGTTAACGGCGGCAAAGCCGTATTTGCTCGGGAGCTGATCGAGGCGCGAGAGCTCGTCGCCGTATGGAGTGGGCGCATCGTCTCCGCCGACGAGCTTGACGGTTTATCCCCTGATATTCGTCGCCACACGGTGCAGGTCGAGGAGGGGCTTTACCTCGCTTCGTTCGCCGGCGACGAGCCGCCCGACTACATCAACCACGCCTGCGAACCGAATGCCGGTCTCGACGGGCAGATCGCCATCGTCGCCATGCGGGCCATTCGGCCCGGCGAGGAGGTGACCATCGACTATGCGATGTGCGATGGCTCGCCTTACGACGAGTTCGATTGCGCCTGCGGTTCTCCCCGCTGCCGCGGCCGCGTTACGGGAAGCGACTGGCGCGATCCCTCTTTATGGGGCCGCTATGGCGGACACTTCTCCCCCTATCTGTTGCGCCGCATCGCCGCGCTTCAGCGCGGCGAGACCCCGCGCCTCCGCCATCGCAAGCGTGCAGCACTTGCGATCGTGCAGGGAGCGAGCGGCAGCCTTGCATGATTTTTCGTCGTTGATGTTCCCATGGACAATCCAACCATCAACCATGGTGCCCATAATCATGCAGAGAGAGCAGTGATGATGCTCGTCAAGACATACATCTCGCCGAGCGAGATCCAAGGGGCTCGGCCCCGGCGAGTTCGCTCGATGCGGCGATCAATGCGCTGGCGGCGATGAATCTCCCGCAAAGCGCGCGCACGTGCCGCTAATCAAGGGCTTGGCCCGGACGATGCCGGAATAGTGCCGCATTTGCCAAGGCCGAGAGCATCGGCTAGCAAACCGTCGAAGAGCCCTATATGCGGGTCTGAGACGATCTTGCTCAAGGTAGCCTGCCCATGTCCATGCGTATAGCGATATTGGCCCCTTATAAGCTGCGCCTGTTGGCCGCCACAGGCTTGCTCGCCTTGGCCTTGCCCTTGGCGAACATGGCCCGGAGCGAAGAGGCGATGATCTGGGCCGAAAAAACCAACGGCACCTCGACCTCCCTCGCTTACCAGTCGATCAGCCTGTCCAATGGGCCGCTGTTCATGGTGACCTGCTTCAATAACATGAGCATTGTCGTCCTCGACGTGCATAAGGAAATCGGCGGCGCCAAACCCGGCCAGCCCATTCTCATTGAGATTTCCTCGGCCAAGGCCCAGTCCCCGGTCGAAGGCGAGGTGACGCGGAACGACGCGACGGGCAAGACCTTCGCCGAGGCGACCGACATCGACATCAAGTCCGTGCTGGAGGTGCTTCGCGATTCCGGACCGGTGACGATCAAGATGGGCGAGACGAGTGCCACGATGTCCGAGCAGGGCAGGGAAGAGGCGGTCTCGAAATTCAGCCACAACTGCGAGGTCGATTAGCTCGCTTTAGGCGAGACGGGCCGCTTCGCCGCTCGGGACCTTCCGCATGTCCTTGCCGAGCGCGGCGAACACCGCGGCGACAATGCCCGAGGCGTTGAGCCCGGCCTTTTCGTACATGGTCTGGGGCTTGTCCTGCTCGATGAAGCAGTCCGGCAAGGTCAGGGTTCGCACCTTGAGGCCGCGATCGAGCAGACCCTCGCGCGCGAGATGGTGCAGCACCTGAGCCCCGAACCCGCCGCTCGAACCCTCCTCGATGGTGACCAGCACCTCGTGGTGAAGCGCGAGCTGGCGCACCAGCTCGATATCGAGCGGCTTGGCAAAACGCGCATCCGCGACCGTGGCGGATAGACCGTAGCCAGCGAGCTGGTCGCTCGCCTGCAAGGCCTCGCCCAGCCTCGCGCCGAAGGAGAGCAGCGCCACGGCCGAGCCCTCGCGCAGGATGCGGCCCTTGCCGAGCGGCAGCACCTGCCCGCGCTTCGGCAGGGCAACGCCGGTGCCCTCGCCACGCGGATAGCGGAAGGCCGAGGGGCGGTCGTCGATGGCGGCGGCCGTCGCCACCATATGCATCAGCTCCTCTTCGTCGCTCGCGGCCATCACCACGAAGTCCGGCAGGCAGGTGAGGAAGGCCACGTCGAAAGCGCCGGCATGGGTCGGGCCGTCGGCGCCGACAAACCCGGCCCGGTCGATGGCGAAGCGGACCGGCAGATGCTGAATGGCAATGTCGTGCACGACCTGGTCGTAGGCGCGCTGGAGGAAGGTCGAATAGATCGCGGCGAAGGGCTTGAAGCCTTCCACCGCAAGGCCGGCGGCGAAGGTGATGGCGTGCTGCTCGGCGATGCCGACGTCGAAACTACGGTCGGGAAAGACTTCGGCGAAGCGGTCAAGCCCGGTGCCTGAGGGCATTGCCGCGGTGATGGCCACGATCTTGTCGTCGGCGCGCGCCTCCTCGATCAGGGCATTGGCGAAGACCTTGGTGTAGCTCGGCGCGCCGGCGCTCGAAGGTTCCTGAGCCCCGGTGACGACATTGAAGCGGCTGACGCCGTGGAACTTGTCGGCCGAGGTTTCGGCGGGCTCGTAGCCTTTGCCCTTCTGCGTCACCACATGGATCAGGATCGGTCCGTTCTCGGTGTCGCGCACATTGCGCAACACCGGCAGCAGATGATCGAAATTATGCCCGTCGATGGGACCGACATAATAGAAACCGAGCTCCTCGAACAGCGTGCCACCGGTCCAGAAGCCGCGCGTATATTCCTCGGCTCGCGCCGCCCGCCGCTCCCAGCCCTTGGGCAGGATCTTGGCGAGCTGCTTCGCCCAGTTGCGGAGCTGCCGATAGGTCCCGCCGGAGATGAGGCGGGCGAGATAGGCACTCATGGCCCCGACCGGAGGCGCGATCGACATGTCGTTGTCGTTGAGGATCACGATCAGGCGCGAATCCACGGCGCCGGCATTGTTCATGGCCTCATAGGCCATGCCCGCGCTCATGGCGCCGTCGCCGATGATGCAGACCACATTGTGGCTCTTGCCGGCGAGGTCCCGTGCCACCGCCATGCCGAGACCGGCTGAAATGGAGGTGGAGGAATGGCCGGCACCGAAAGTGTCGTATTCGCTCTCAGACCGCTTGCAGAAGCCGGACAGGCCTCCGGGCTGGCGCAAGGAGCGGATGCGGTCGCGCCTGCCGGTCAGGATTTTGTGCGGATAGGTCTGATGGCCGACATCCCAGATCAGCCTGTCGTTGGGCGTGTCGAACACCTTGTGCAGGGCGATGGTAAGCTCGACCACGCCGAGGCCGGCGCCGAGATGGCCTCCGGTCACGGAAACCGCATCGATGGTCTCCTGGCGCAGCTCATCGGCCAGCTGCGGCAGCTCATGATCGTCGAGCTCGCGCAAATCCTCAGGATTGCGCACCCGGTCAAGCAGCGGCGTCAGGCTTTCGGCGCTCATTCATTCCCCGCGCAAAACAAGAGAATTCGCAGTTATCACAGGAGCTTTATCGGCCTCGGCCCCGGGTTTCAACTAGCCTAGCAGCTGGCCCTGAATGTGTCATGGAACCCTGGCCCGAGCCCTGACCCTCAACGGCAGGCCTGAAGCTCAAGTGACGCCGCTTGAGGCTAGTCCTCGACGTCGAGGGGTTCGGTGCCCGTGGGCTGGCCGTTCGAGCTCAAGGAGATCTTCTCCACCTTGGCCTCGGCCTTGCGCAACAGCGCATCGCAATGGGTCTTCAGCGCCTCGCCCCGCTCATAGATCAGGATCGAGGCCTCTAGCTCCACGTCGCCCTTCTCCAGGCGGTTGACGATGGCTTCGAGCTCCTTCAGCGCCTGCTCGAAGCTCATATCTCTGATGTCGGTGTGTTCTGCTGCGTCGGCCATGGCGCAAGGCTTAGCCTCTCAGGGCGGCGGGGTTCAAGAGGAAGCCTGCATCAAGGCCCGCACATGGGCCGCGGTTGAGCGCCCGAGAGCCCTGAGGTCGTAGCCGCCCTCCAAGGTCGACACGACCCTGCCGCCGGCGTGTTTGTCCGCCACCTCGAGCAGCTTCTCCGTCACCCAGGTGAAATCGGCCTCGACCAGCTGGATCTGGGCAAGCGGGTCGTCGCGATGGGCGTCGAAGCCGGCGGAGATCAGCAGAAGATCCGGCGCGAAATCGTGCAACGCCGGCAGGACGCGCGTGAGATAGGCGTCCTTGAACGTCTCGCCGCCATCGCCCGGGCTGAGCGGCGCATTGAAAATATTGCCGACCCCCGTCTCGCCCAAAGCTCCCGTCCCCGGGAAGAGCGGCATCTGATGGGTCGAGCCGTAGAACAAATCCCTGTCCGACCAGAACGCAGCTTGCGTGCCATTGCCATGATGCACGTCGAAATCGACCACCGCCACGCGCTCGGCCCCATGCGCAGCGCGGGCGTGGAGTGCGGCGATGGCCACTGTGTTGAACAGGCAGAAGCCCATGGCCCTCGACGGCTCGGCATGATGGCCGGGAGGCCGCACGGCACAGAAGGCGTTCGCCACCGCGCCCGACATGACCTCGTCGACCGCATGGACCGCGGCACCTGTGGCTCTGAGCGCGGCGTCGAAACTCTTGGGCGACATCGCCGTGTCGGGGTCGAGCCAGATGAGATCACGCTTCGGCGTGGCGGCGCGGATCGCCTCGACATAGCCCTCCGGGTGCAGCCGTTCGATTGCCGCGATTTCGGCCAGCGGGGCCTGCTCGCGCTTGAGGGCCTTGAAGTCGTCGCCCGAAAGGGCGTCGGCGACGGCGCGCAGCCGGTCGGGCCGCTCCGGATGGCCTGGGCCCATATCGTGCAAGAGGCAGTCCGGATGGGTGAGATGGAGCGTGGGCATGGCAAGATGCTCTAACGGCGGGGGTGGTCGCTTGACCCGTCAATGCTAACACGCGAAATGGGATGAAAATGCACGTTGAGCAAGCCCTTGATATGCACCATGCCGATCGTCGCCGCCACGCCTGAAGCCATCGCCCAAACCGCGCAAGCGCTGGCGCGGGGCGAGATCGTCGCCTTCCCGACCGAGACGGTGTACGGCCTCGGCGCCAATGCGCTCGATGCGGGTGCCGTGGCCAAAATCTTTGCCGCCAAGGACCGCCCTCGTTTCAATCCGTTGATCGTGCATGTTCTGGGCGAAGCGCAGGCCGAAACCTACGCCACCGTCAACGACACGGCGCGAAAATTGATGGCGGCCTTCTGGCCCGGGCCCTTGTCGCTCGTGCTCAAGCGCCGCGAGGATTGCGCCATTG
The DNA here is from genome assembly GCA_038326945.1 of Hyphomicrobiales bacterium. Classification (GTDB taxonomy): domain Bacteria; phylum Pseudomonadota; class Alphaproteobacteria; order Rhizobiales; family Methyloligellaceae; genus Methyloceanibacter. The sequence continues at coordinate 18,451 of JBBQKN010000005.1, read as the reverse complement.
CCGATCTCGTCAGCGCCGGGCTCGATAGCGTGGCGCTCCGTGCTCCGAGCAACAGAAGCGCGCGTGCGCTGCTGGAAGCGGCGAAGCTCCCCATCGCCGCGCCAAGCGCGAACCGCTCCGGCCGCGTGAGCCCGACGACTGCCGCTCATGTCGAGACCGAGCTCGGGCATCTTCCGGCTATGATCCTCGACGGCGGCCCTTGCGCCCTCGGTCTTGAATCGACCGTGCTCGGCGTTGACGGCGACAAGGTCACCTTGCTCCGGCTCGGCGCGCTGGCGCGGGAGGAGATCGAGACGGTCTTGGGCCGCAGGCTCGCCATGCCCGAGGCTGGCAGCCAGACGATATCGCCGGGACAACTCGCTATCCACTACGCGCCGGACACGCCGCTCCGTCTCGATGCAAGCGCGCCGCGCCAAGGCGAGGCTCTGCTTGCTTTCGGGCCTGACACGCCCGCTTTCGCCGGACCTTGGCTCAATCTCAGCCCGCGCGGCGATCTCAACCAGGCCGCGGCGAATTTCTTCGCCATGCTCCGCGAACTCGACCGGCGAGGAGCAGCTTCCATCGCCGTGATGCCAATCCCGAACCAAGGCCTTGGCGAAGCCATCAATGACCGACTGCGACGCGCTGCTTCTGCCCGTATTTTGTCCGGCGAGGCCGAGCGCGAGGCCGTCGTTTCCGGCACGCATTCCTCATGACGGAGACGCGCGAGCCATTTCAGCGCCCGAGCCTCGCCACGCTCGATTCGCTCACGCGCATCGTGGGCGAAGATCACGCCATCCGCGACGCCGAAGCCATGGCCCCCTATCTGGTCGAGTGGCGGGATCGCTATGTCGGCAAGGCCGCGCTCGTGCTCAAGCCCGGATCGACGGCGGAGGTCTCGGCCATACTCAAATTCGCCAATGCGACGCGCACCCCCATCGTGCCGCAAGGCGGCAATACCGGTCTCGTTGGTGGACAGATCCCGTTCGAGAGCGGCCATGAGGTGGTGGTCAGCTTGGAGCGCCTCGCCCATATCCGCGTTGTCGATCTCTCCGGCGACACCATGACGGTCGAGGCCGGGGTCGTACTGGCCAATGCGCAAAGTGTAGCGGCGAGCGCGGGCAGGCTGTTCCCCTTGAGCCTTGCGTCGGAGGGCAGTTGCCAAATCGGCGGCGTGCTCGCCACCAATGCCGGCGGCATGTCCGTGCTCGCTTATGGCAGCGCGCGCGACCTCGCGCTCGGGCTCGAAGTGGTGGTGGCCGACGGCAGCGTCTGGAACGGGCTCAAAGGCTTGCGCAAGGACAATAGCGGCTACGATTTGAAGGACCTCTTCATCGGCTCGGAAGGCACCCTCGGCATCATCACCGCCGCCGTGTTGCGCCTCGTTCCCAAGCCTAAGGAGATGGCGACGGCCTTCGCCGGGGTCGGCAGCCCCGAGGCCGCACTGGCCTTTTTCACCCGCGTCCATGAACAGGCCGGGCCGGCGCTGACCGCATTCGAGCTCCTGCCGCGCATCGGCCTCGACTTCGTGCTCAGGCACGGAAGCGAGACGCGCGATCCGCTCTCCTCGCCGCATGCCTGGTATGTGCTGTTCGAGCTGTCGAGCCCGTGCGACAATGGTGAGATCGTTCGTCTCGCCGAAACCCTGCTTGCCGCCGGGATCGAGGCAAAAGAGGTGGGCGACGCCGTTCTCGCCTCCTCGCTGGCGCAAGGCGCCGAGCTTTGGCGGATGCGCGAGCTGATGAGCGAGGTGCAGCGCCAAGAAGGCGGCAGCATCAAGCACGATGTTTCCGTGCCGGTGGCGAAGGTGCCTGAATTCATCGCGCGCGCCGATCAGCTCATCGAGCTGATGATCCCCGGCGCGCGGCCGGTGCCGTTCGGTCATCTCGGCGACGGCAACATCCACTATAATGTGAGCCAGCCTGTTGCCATGGACCGCACGGTGTTCCTCGCCAATTGGGAGGCATTGAACGCGGCGGTGCATGAGATCGTGCTCGATCTCGGCGGCTCGATCAGCGCCGAGCATGGCATCGGCCGGCTAAAGCGCGACCTGCTCCCACACGCCAAGCAGCCGCTCGAGCTCGAATTGATGCGGAGGATCAAGCGGGCCTTCGATCCGAATGGCATCCTCAACCCCGGCAAGCTGCTCTAAAGCAGACGCGGTTGCAGCGGCTCCTGCAGGCTCGGCTCATCGCGGCGCGAGTCGTTGATCTTCGGGTCCATCTCGATCGACTCCAAGAGATCGTCGGCGGCCGGCCGCAGCAAGGCCAGAGCGGCATCCACCGCCGTCCCCTCGCAATCGAGCCAGGTCGCATGGTGCTTTTGCTCGAGCACCACCGGCATGCGGTCATGCAGCGGGGTGACACTCGCATTGGCGGTGCAAGTGATGATGGCGACAGTGTCGGTCTCGACGCCCTCCTGGTCGCGCCAACGCTCCCAAATTCCAGCGAAGGCGATCAGGCCGGCTTGGCGCGGACGGAGCAGGAAGGGCCGTCTCGCACGCTTGGCGCCGGTCCATTCGTAGAACCCGTCAGCCGGCAGCAGACAGCGGCGCCGGGCGAAAGCTTGCCGGAAAGAAGGTTTGGTCGAGATCCCTTCCGCCCGCGCATTGATCAGGGTTGGCGCGGATTTCGCGTCCTTGACGAAGGCGGGCAGCAGGCCCCAGCGCATCGGCTTGAAGCGGCGCTCGCCCTTTTCGTCGAGACACACCACGCCGACGATCTGTGTCGGCGCGATGTTGTAGCGGGTCGGAAAATTCGGCTTGTCGCGATAGGCGAAGGTCGCGCGGACCGCTTCGGGCGGCGAGGTCAGGCTATAGCGTGAGCACATTGAGACCCGTGAATCGAGGAGGGTTGCGTCGAATATAGTGATCCCCTTGCCATGAGCCAGCCCGGCCCTTTCGCACAGCCGGTTTGGCGTAGCGGCGTAGTGGCGGGGCGCGTTGGCCCGCCTAGCTTTCGCCGCCAAGACGGGCTACTCAAATGCCCATGAAAACTCAGGCGCTCAGGCCAATCGCGCTCGGATTTGGGTTCTGCGTGCTCGCCGCGGCGATGCTCGTCTGGTCGCCGATTGCCGAAGCGCAATATTTCTGGTCGCCATGGTTTCAGGAGCAGCCACGCCGGGCGGCAAAGCCGCGTAAACCGGCGGCGCCACGTGCGCCGAGCGACGACTTGCCGCCCATCGTACCGAAAGAGAGCTCAGCCCCGCCGCCGCCGGACGACCGGCCCTACGACCCCAAACTCCTGCGGCTGGCCGAGATTCTCGGCGCCGTGCATTATTTGCGTGAGCTATGCGGCGCGCAGGAAGGTCAACTCTGGCGCGACCAGATGACCAATATCATCAGATATGAGGGGTCCACCGCCGTCCGCCGGGCCAAGCTCGTGAACAGCTTCAATGACGGCTATCGCGGCTACCGCCGCACCTACCGAACCTGCAACTCCTCGGCCACGGTCGCCATCACGCGCTTCTCCACCGAGGGCGCGCAGATAGCCTCGACCCTGGCAAAGCCTTCGCATCTGGCCAATCGAGGTCCGGCTAGCGAGGCCGCGGCCCCGGACGGAGAGGCTCCGGCTGACGCCAATAAGGAAGACGTCAAGCAGCAGGAAGCCCCAACGGGCAGCACGAGCGAGGCCGAGGCTACCGGTGGCGCCGTGCCCGCCAAGCCCACACCGGCCGAAGGCTCTAGGCCGCGGCAGGCCGACCGGACCAAGCCCCGTATTAACCGTTAGTTCACGTTATTCCCCAGCAGGCAAGCCACGCGGTGTAAGTCTGAGATAGGAGGCCACAACGCTAGAGCAAAAGGGGACTTCCCGTTGCGGTCTGGTCAGCAAATCTTACAGGGCGCGGAGCTCGACGCTCAGAAGCAAGCCGCGCTCCGCTATATCCTCGATGCTTGGGAAGAGGCGCTGCATGACGGCATCGAGCCGGAAATGCTCGCCAATGCCGCATTGTTCGCAGCCCTTGCCGATCTGATCTCTCAATATGGCGAGGACGCCGTCGCCAGGATGACTGGGGGTCTCTCGCGGCGCATCCAGCATGGCGAATTCACGCTCGAGCGCACCGCGCAATAGACGCGAGCCGTCAGTACCAATGCAGCACGAACTCGTTGAGCAGAAGCGCCACGCCGAAGACGATCAACAGCGTTCCCGCCGCGCGATTGACGAGCCTGAGACGGTTCTCGTTGAGCCGATGCCGGATCGTGGCGATCAACTCCGATATGCCGAGCCACCATAGCAGGCTTCCGCCCATGATTGAGATGACAAGCAGGAGCGCGTCGAGATAGCCGCCGATGCCGCCGATTAGGGAACTCAGGGCGCCGATCAGCGCGGCCATGCCGAGAATGGCGCCAGGGTTCGAGATGGTGAGAAGAAATGTCTGCGGGATGATGCTGGTGTGCTCCAAGAGCCGCGATTCGGCTTCCGGCACCATGAGTAGGATCGGACTCTTGAACAGCAGGCCGACGCCGAACGCGACCAGCACCAATCCTCCGATCAGCTGAATGGGGCCGGCATAGGCGATCATCACGTCCGAGATCGCCGTCACGCTGAAGGCCGCGAGCGCCGCGAGCAGCCCGTCGCCCAAGGTGGCCCCAAGCCCAGCCGCGACCCCGCCCCAGAAGCCCTGGGTTACGGCGCGCTGGATGCAAAGGACATTGACCGGCCCGATGGGTGCGGCTACGAGCACGCCAATACCGAGGCCGGCCAGCATCAATTGGATGCTGGAGAGGACGATATGCGCACCGGTCAGCAAATCCGGAGCCTATCGCCGCAGGTCGGAGCGGAGCGCCTTGCGGCTCGGCTTCGCGTTGAGCGTGTAGGACACGCCACCGCCTCTGTGCGAGAGTGGACGAGCGTCTGAGGGAGGATGAATGAGTCGTCGCGCGAGATTCGTCATAGCGGCCTTTGCTGCATTGGTAGCCGGCACACTCCTTATTGTCTACGCCTACCGGGGAGAGCACGCTTCGCCCGATCCCGTCCAAGCGCGCGAGGGCCTCGCTCCGTCCGCCGAGATCAGCCAGGATCAGCCGGTGGCTATGGCCGAAGCGGCGAAGCCGAAGGATCAAGCTCCAATCCCCGATGCCGCGCCGGCCAAGCCGGGTGAGACCGGAGCACCGGCGGAAGCACCAGCGCCGCCGCCAACCGGCTCGACGCAACAGGTCCTCTACGATTTCGGCGAGCTGCCCGAGCCGATCAGGAACACGCTTCAAGGCATTGTGGTCGCGGCGCAGAGCGGAGACATCAGCGACATGCTCCCGGTGCTCGAGGAGAACGAGCTGCCGCCGATGCTGAGCGCCACCTTGGTCAGCGATCCAATCGCCTTCTGGAAAAAACATTCCGTCGATGGCGAAGGGCGCGACATTCTCGCCGCCATGATGAATGTTTTCAGCTCGGGTTTCGTCCGCATCGGCGAGGGCAACGACGTGATGTATGTCTGGCCTTATTTCGCCGAGATGGACCTGACCAAGCTGACACCGGCGCAAGACGTCGAGCTTTATCGAATCGTGCCCGCGGCCCAGGCGCTCGAAATGAAGAAAAGCGGCAAATACACCTATTACCGCGCCGGCATCGGCAACGATGGCGTCTGGCACTATTTCCTGCAATAGCGGCTAGATCAGCGGCTCGCGCGGCAGCGCCTCGCCGAAACGGACCGGCTCGCCGCCAGGGGCTCCGAGCTCACCCTCCCACATGGCGACGCGGCCGCGCACGATGGTGCCGACAGGCCAGCCTTTGACCTTGCGCCCGGCGAACGGCGTCCAGCCGCATTTGCTTCCGATCCACTCCGGCTCGATCACGCGCTCCGATTTCAGATCGACGATGGTGAGGTCGGCGTCGTAGCCCACCGCGATGCGGCCTTTGCCGGCGATCCCAAACAGGCGCTGTGGACCGGCGCTGGTCAGATCGACGAAGCGCGCAAGGCTCAGTCGGCCCTTGGCGACGTGGTCGAGCATGACCGGAACCAGGGTCTGCACCCCCGGCATGCCGGAGGGCGAGGCCGGATAGCTCTGGCTCTTCTCCTCCAGCGTGTGGGGCGCGTGATCCGAACCCAGCACATCGACCACCCCTTGCGACAGGCCCCACCACAGCGCCTCTTGATGGGAGGCGTCGCGGAGCGGGGGGTTCATCTGCGCTTTGGTGCCGAGGTCCCGGTAAATTTCCGGCGCGGCAAGGGTCAGATGCTGTGGCGTGACCTCGACGCTCGCCACATCCTTATGCAGCGCCAGCAGCTGCATCTCCGCCGCCGTGGACACATGCAACACATGCACGCGCTTGCCCGCGGCCGAAGCGAGCCTGAGCAGCTTCGCCGTGGCGGCGAGCGCGGCCTCGGGGTCGCGCCATTCGCTGTGGCTCGCCGGGTCACCCTCGCGCCTGAGGGGGCTGCGCTCGCGCAGCCGCGCCTCATCCTCGGCGTGGAAGGCGGCGCGCCGCTCGATCAGAGCAAGGAGGCGCGACAAGGTTCCTTCGTCGTCGACGAGCAGATCGCCGGTTGAGGAGCCCATGAACACTTTGATCCCGGCGGCGCCAGGAAGCTTTTCGAGCCGGGGCAGCTCCTCGACATTCTCCCGCGTGGCGCCGACGAAGAAGGCGAAGTCGCAATACATGCGCCCACGACCCCGCGCCACTTTATCGGCCAGCGCTTCGGCCGTGACCGTGGCCGGACGCGTATTGGGCATTTCGAACACAGCGGTGACGCCACCCAACACGGCGGAGCGGCTGCCCGACTGAAGGTCTTCCTTGTGCTCGGCCCCGGGCTCGCGGAAATGCACCTGCGTATCGATGACACCGGGCAGAATATGGAGCCCGGCCGCATTCAGCGTCTGCCCGGCGGCCTTCGGCGCGAGGGCGCCGATGGCGGCGATACGGCCGTCCCTGATACCGATATCGGCGAGTCCCTGGCCCGAATGGTTGACGAGGGTTGCGCCCTTGATGAGGAGATCGAAGCTTTCAGCCAAGACCGGGTCTTTCGGCTAGTGCTTGCAGGCTCCTGCCCGCATAAATAACTCTAACCCAGCTTGCAAGCGGAACCCCCGATCATGAGCCAGTGCAGCATAGCCCATCTTCCCGACCGTACGGTCCTCCGCGTTTTCGGACCGGCGGCGCGCGGCTTCTTGCAGGGGCTGATCACCAACGACATCGACAAGGTCCGCGACGGGAAGTCGATCCATGCGGGGCTGCTCACGCCGCAAGGAAAGATTCTGTTCGACTTTTTTGTCGTGGCCACCGGTGACGGCTTTCTCCTCGAAACGGCCAAGGCGAAAGCGAGTGAACTGACGCAGCGGCTCGGCTTCTACAAACTCCGCGCCGAAGTGGAGATCGCGGAAGATCCGTCTCTCACCGTCGCCGCCGCCTGGGGCGATCCCCCCGAGCTGCCTGACGGCGCCATCGCCTATGCCGACCCGAGATTGCCCGAGCTCGGACTTCGCCTGCTCATGCCGTCCGCGGCGAACCTCGCCGGTCTCGGCTGCGGCGTCGTCACCGCGGACGATTATCGTGCGCGGCGCATCGAACTCGGCGTGCCCGAGGGCGGCCGCGACTTCGCCTACGGCGATGCTTTTCCGCATGAGGCGATGTTCGACCAGCTCGCCGGCGTCGATTTCAACAAGGGCTGCTTCATCGGCCAAGAGGTGGTCTCGCGCATGGAGCATCGCGGCACGGCGCGGAAGCGCATCGTCGGGGTTGAAGGCGAGGGGCCGTTGCCGGCGGCCGGAGCCGAGATCAGGGCAGGCGAGACGCCGATCGGAACGCTCGGTTCGGTGAGCGGCTCTTCGGGGCTCGCGCTTCTCCGCCTCGATCGCGCCGAGGAGGCGAAGGCGCGCGGCGACAGCTTGCGCGCGGACGACATTGCCATCGCTCTGCGCATCCCCGTCTGGGCCCGCTTCAAGGCGCCGGCGCCGGTCACGCCATGAGCGGCATGGTGCCAGAACGCTGCCCATGGGCGGGGTCGGACCCGCTCTATATCGCCTATCACGACGAGGAGTGGGGCGTGCCGAAGCGAGAGCCGCGCGCTCTGTTTGAGAAGCTGGTGCTTGAAGGCTTCCAGGCGGGGCTCGCCTGGATCACCATCCTGCGCAAGCGCGAAGCCTTCCGCGCCGCCTTCGACCATTTCGACGCCGAGGCGATGGCCGGCTACGGGCAGGAGAAAGTCGCAAACCTGCTTGAAGATGCCGGCATCATCCGTCATCGCGGCAAGATCGAGGCCGCGATCTCCAACGCCAAGGTCTTTCTCGAACTTGAGTCTGGACCCGGCTTCAGCCAGTTCCTGTGGGACTTCGTCGACGGCAAGCCGAAGCAGAACGCCTATCGCCAGATGGCCGACATCCCGACCGAGACGCCGGAAAGCTGCGCTCTATCCAAGGCGCTTAAGCAGCGGGGCTTTCGCTTCTGCGGACCGACGACGCTCCACGCTTTCATGGAGAGCGTTGGCATGGTCAATGACCACCTCACGCACTGCCCGCGTCACGCCGAATGCGGCAAGCTTGCTTTGACCTAGCCGCGGCCGCGAGGATCCATGCTGCGGGGATAGGTCCGCTCTTCCTGGATCTTGCCGTTGCGTTTCTTGATCCTGACCGAGCCCATCTTGCCGACGGCCTTTTCCAGCACACCGCCTTTGGTGGCGGCGGCCTTGGTTTTGAATCGCTTGATCACCTCGCCAGTACCTTCGCGCTTGAGCTCCCATTTGCTCTTCTGCTCGTTGTGCGCAAGTGAAAATTTGGGCAGCCTTGCCATGTGCATCTCCCGAGTCTTGGACTGAGGTTGGTCTGTACGCGAGCAAGAATTGGCTAATGAATGGCATTATGCGTTCAATTCGTCCATGTTTTCCTGACTTGCTTGCACAACTAATCACGATGAGCGGCAATAGATGCTCATCGCAATTTGGCAATAAGGCCGACGTGAACTATGCATAGCGCTCTCACCGAGACCGGCGCACGCGCTTGGCAGCGAATGCTGAGCGGGCGAAGACTCGATCTGCTCAATCCTTCGCCTCTCGACGTCGAGATTGAAGACATCGCGCATGGACTTGCGCGTGTCGCGCGTTGGAACGGTCAGACTGTGGGCGATCATGCTTTCTCGGTGGCCGAACATTGCCTTCTCGTCGAGACCATCGCCGGGGCTCTGTCGCCCAATCTCGACCGCAGCATGAGGCTCGCGGCCTTGCTTCACGACGCCCCCGAATATGTCATCGGCGATCTCATCAGTCCGTTCAAGGCGGCGCTGTCGCTCGACTACCGAGCCTTCGAGGCGAGACTGCTCGGCGCCATCCACATTCGCTTCGGCCTATCGGCGGAGCTCGCGCCTGAGGTCACCAAACTGATCAAGCGCGCGGATAAGATCGCGGCCTATTATGAAGCTGTCGCCCTTGCCGGTTTTTCGGTCGAGGAGGGCCGCCGCTTTTTCGGTCAGCCGCGCGGGCTGAAACCGGGTCTGGTGACGAAACTGTCGCGGCTAACGCCGTCGCCGGCGTCCGCAAGCGAGGAGAAGTTCATCAAGCGCTTCAATGAGTTGATCCAATGACACTGGTGCAGCACAAGCCCCCTGGAACCGGTCGGCCATCGTCCCTGATTTCGCCAACAGACACGCCTAAAGTGCCGCGCGTCATGTCCCCGGATACGATTTACGTCGCCCCGCTGAGCCGGGTCCAGACCACCATCGTCGATGTTCGCGTCAGCCATCTGGTGACGCTCATCAATGGCGACACCCTGGTTCCCACCCCGCCATCGATCGGGTCGAAGCGGCATCTCCGGCTCGACATGAACGATATCTGCGAGCCGACCGACGGCCTTGTGCTTCCGTGCGAGGATCATGTCGCCGAGCTGGTTCAATTCGCCCTCGACTGGGATCGCAAGGCGCCGCTCTTGATTCATTGTTGGGCCGGTATTAGCCGCTCCACCGCCGCGGCTTACATCTCGCTCTGCGCCCTCAACCCGAAGGCCGACGAGTTCGATCTGGCGCGCGTGCTTCGCGAGGCCTCGCCCACCGCCTATCCCAACCGCCGGCTCGTGGCGCTCGGCGACGGCGTGCTGGCCCGGTCGGGGCGCATGATGGCCGCGGTCGAGGAGATCGGCCGCGGCGAACTGGCCGAGGAAGGTCGGGTGTTCGCCTTGCCGGCCCAACGCGAAGCCTGATCCGATGCCTGACGCCGTTCGTGCCATGGAGACCGCCGGGAAGACCCAGATCGAGCTTGGGCTCAATGCGGCGCTCGTCAGCGTGCGCGAGCAGCAACCTCAGATCCTTGTGGTGAGCCCTGGCACCGTGGGCTGCGGGGATTTCGACACGATGCCGTTCGGGCCGTTCTCCCCTCGCGCTCACCGGACGCTCGAAATCGGCCTTCGCGCCTGGGTGAAGCAGCAGACGGGCCTCGAGCTCGGTTATGTTGAGCAGCTCTATACGTTCGGCGACCGGGGCCGGCATGCCGAGCCTGGCGACACCGCCTCGCATATCCTGTCGGTGGGATATCTCGCGCTCACGCGAAGCGCCGACGAGGAACTGCTCGGGTCGCGCTGGTCGCCCTGGTACGCCTATTTCCCCTGGGAGGACTGGCGGCAGGGCAAGCCCGAGATTCTCGGCTCCGAGATCGAGCCTCGGCTCAAGGCCTGGGCCGAGAGGACGCCGTCAAGTGACGAGCCGATGCGGCCGCTCCGGCGGGCCGAGCGCTTGCGGGTCTGCTTCGGTATCGGCGGAGGCTTCGACGAGGAGAGGGTGCTTGAGCGCTACGAGCTTCTCTATGAAGCGGGGCTGGTGACCGAGGCTGCGCGGGATGGCCGGACCTCCGCGCACCAATGGCACGACCTCCCCGAGCTCGGCCGTCCCATGGCCTTCGATCACCGCCGCATCCTCGCCACCGCCATGGGGCGTCTGCGCGGCAAGCTCAAATATAGGCCCCTCGTGTTTGAGCTCTTGCCCCCGGAATTCACCCTGCTCGATCTGCAAAAGACGGTCGAGGCCATCTCCGGCACGCTTTTGCACAAGCAGAACTTTCGCCGTTTGGTCGAAAAGGGGCGCCTGGTGGAACCGACGGGGAATGTCTCGACCAAGACCGGCGGGCGCCCGGCGAAGCTCTATCGCTTCCGCCGCGAGGTCGTGCTGGAACGCCCCGCGCCAGGCTTGCGGGTGAAGCCGGGTCGCGCCTGAGACCTGCGGAAGGACCTTCAAGGGATTTGTTGCCCGAGCTTGGCCATGGCTTGAATCGCGGTTGCGTCTGGCAGAAGACCCGAGGACAAACGTCAGCAAGAACCGCCAATGATGAAGGATTTTTGGCGCATTCACTTGAATTTTTGGCGTGAAAGGACTACTTATTGTGGGTAATCTGGTTCATGCGCACCCGGATGATATTGGCTTTATTTTGAGCCGCGTTGACGCGGCTTTTACTGTCATCTCCCCCCTCGTCGCGTTCCGGCGAACGGGCCCAGCAAGGTTTGAGCTATGACCAGTTTTGACTACGCCGCCGAGGCTGAGCTTTTCCCCGCCAGAAACTGGAAGTCCAAATCACGCGGCGTGGGCTATAAGCGCTTCACGCGCGCCTCCGAAGCGATCCGGTTCGCCATCGAAGAGCTCGCGCCCGAGCTGCTTCTCGGCGCCTATCTGGAGGTGGAGGAGGAGAGATTTGATGGCGGTGGAATCCGCCGCTTGTACGAGAGCACTAACTATCCCCTCCGCCGACGCGCCAAGGCCAAAAACTAACCGAGCTGTCGGTCGCATCGCGCCACCAGGAGATTTGCATGCAGACCTTCGTCGCCGAGATTGACGGGCGCGCGATCTTTGCCTTCCGTTCGGCGGACGAATCCTGCGCGCAAGCTTGGCTTGATATCCATGGCCTGATGCGCCGCACGCTCTCCAGACTGCAAAGCGACGGCAGTGCCATATGGGATGGGCAGGCGGAGATCGTTGCCCGCAAAGCGACCAAGGGCGAGTCCACGGCCTGGCGGAAATCGAGGGATCGTGTCACCAACGATCAGGCGATCGAAGAGCCTGAGAACATCCTGATCTGGCTGATTCCCACGCCACGGGAACCCCAAGGCCAGACATCCAGCTAGCTTTTCGGGTATCGCCGCGGCATTGACCCGATGCCGCCGAAGCTGGTGTGCGTGAGCTCCGCTTCACAGGGAACACCATCGAGAAGGACGGCCATACTCACCGGAGGGTCACCCACGCACGATCAGACCGTGCGCTCTTTCTCCCTCCAGGTCGAGCCTATTCAATCCGTCGCCCCAGGAGCTCCAATCGCGCCGAACTTTCGGCCACAAGCTGCGTTCTAAACGAGACGCTCAACCGCTGAGGGACAATGCTCTGTAATGACACGAAACTGCCCGGCTGTCGCCGATGGCCACAGGGGTGGCCTTGGCGACTACTTGTATCCGTAATGGGGACAATGATGCTTCTTACGCAACCAAGCTTGGCCGAGGATCGCACCCTTTCGACCAAAGCCGGACGGCTTAAAATTGAGACGGTGGCCGATGGCCTGAAGCATCCCTGGGCGTTGGCGTTTCTGCCCGATGGCCGGTTGCTGGTGACGGAACGGCCCGGGCGGTTGCGTGTCGTCGCCGACGGCAAGCTGTCAAAGCCGCTGTCCGGTGTGCCCGAAGTCTTCGCCCAAGGGCAGGGGGGGTTGCTCGACGTGGCCCTCGACCCCGGCTTCGATCAGAACCGCCTCGTCTATCTCACTTATGCGGAGCCCGGCGAAGGTGGCGCCTCGACCGCAGCGGCGCGCGGCAAGCTGACCGATGCGGGACTCGAGGATGTCGAAGTCATCTTCAGGCAATTGCCCAAGGTCGATGGCGGCAACCATTTCGGCTCGCGTCTTGCCTTCAGTCCTGACGGCAAGCTCTTCATCACGCTCGGCGAGCGCTTCAAATTCGCGCCGGCCCAGGATCTTTCCAGCCATCTCGGCAAGATCGTGCGCATCAATCCCGACGGCTCGGTGCCGAAGGACAATCCCTTTGTCGGGCGCAACGACGCGCGGCCCGAAATCTGGTCCTATGGTCATCGCAACGCGCAAGGCGCCGCCATTCACCCCAAGACCGGCAAGCTCTGGGAGAATGAATTCGGCCCGCTCGGCGGCGACGAGCTCAACATTCCGCAAGCCGGTGCGAATTACGGTTGGCCGGTGGTGAGCTGGGGCAAGCATTATGACGGGGGCGAGATCCCAAACCCGCCGACCCACCCCGAATTCGCCGACGCCATCTATCATTGGACGCCGGTCGTCTCGCCCTCTGGCATGACCTTCTATACCGGCGAGGCGATCCCGGGCTGGAAGGATAATCTTCTGATCGGCGGCTTGTCGTCGGAGGCGATCATTCGGCTCACCCTCGATGGCGAGAAGGTCGTCGACGAGGAGCGGATTCCCATGGGCGCGCGCATTCGCGACGTGGCCGAGGCATCCGACGGCTCGCTCTATGCCTTGACCGACGACGGCGACGACAAGATCCTGCGTCTCTCGCTCGAAGATTCGCCCAAATGACGCTCCAGTTCTAAGATCGGCGGCGAAAGCCCCGACCCGGCCGAGCGAGGCGCGCAATAGCGTTGCGCGGCTGAACAAAGGAGTGACGGCGACGGCTCCCACTATGCCCCACAGTCCTCTCGTGGCGCTGACCGGGGCCACCGGTTTCATCGGGCAGCATCTCTTGCGCGAGCTGCCCCGCCGGGGCTACCGCATACGCGTGCTCCTGCGCCGGCCGAGCGGCGTCCCGCTCGATTGCGCCAGTGCGCTGATCGGCGATCTCGCCACGCCCTACAACATGTCGGAGGCGTTCGCCGGGGTCGATGCCGTGATCCACTCCGCCGGCATCGCGCAGACCATGTCCGGCGTGCCCGAGGACGATTATCGGCTCCTCAACACCGAGGCCACGATCAAGCTGGCGCGCGCGGCGGAACGGGCCGGCGTCAAGCGCTTCGTGTTTCTGTCCTCGATCCGGGCGCAAGCCGGAGGGACCTCCGAGCGCGTGTTGACGGAGGAATTCGAGCCAAAACCGACCGACGCCTATGGCCGCTCCAAGCTCGCGGCGGAGCAGGGACTGGCCGAGACCAACCTCGATTGGGTCGCGCTCAGGCTCGTGCTCGTCTATGGGCGCGGCGTGCAGGGCAATATGGCGCGGCTGCTCGATCTTGCCCGCTCGCCCTATCCGCTGCCTCTGGCCGCGCTCAAAGCCCGCCGCTCGCTGCTTTCGCTCGACAATCTGGTTGAGGCCGTGGCCAAGGTTCTCGCGGCGCCGGCCGGGCTCAAGCGTCCTTTCATCGTCGCCGATCGCGAGAAGCTGACCGTGGGCGAAATGGTCATGGCCATGCGGCGCGGTCTCGGGCGGCCGGCGGCACTGTTCCCGGTGCCGGGACTGGTCTTGCAAGCGGCGCTTCAGGCGATGGGCCAGGCCGACGCTTATCGGCTGTTCTCGCGCCCCCTTATCGCCGACAGCTCGGCGCTCGCGAGCGTCGACTGGGTTCCCGTGACCAGCAGCGGCGCGGGGCTCGCGGCCCTCATGCGCGATAGCATGACGGAACGGCCATAAGGCCTGGCAAGGGGGAGGGACATGGCCACGGACATCGTGATGCTGCATGGCGCTTCGGCCGGCGGCTGGTGCTTCGATGAATTTCGCGGGGTGTTCGAAGGCCGGGGCTGGACCTGCCATGCTCCAGACCTAATCGGGCATGGTCAGGACAAGGCTTCAGCCGATACCAAGCTCGTTTGTGTTGGCATCGCCGACTATCGCGCGGAGCTGGTCAAATTTCTGGACGCATTCTCAACGCCTCCGGTTCTGCTTGGCCATTCCATGGGAGCGGTGCTCGCCCAGCAACTCGCGGCGTCAGGCAAGGCGCGTGCGCTCGTTCTCGTGAGCCCGGCGCCGCGTTCCGGCATTCTGCCGGCGACCGACAGCGAGAGGCAGCTCGACATCGACTTGATGACAATCGGGCCCTTCTGGAAGTCCGTGATTCATCCGGATTTCGACCTGGCCTGCTTCTATTCGCTCAATCGGGTGCCGAAGGAGCAGCAGAGAAACGCATTCGAACGATTCGGACCGGAATCGGGCCAGGCCTATTTCGAGCTATTCTTCTGGATGTTCGACCAGGCGCGCGCGACCGCGGTCGAAACCAAGGCGGTGCGCTGCCCCGTGCTCTGCCTCTCCGGCACCGACGATAAGCTCGTGTCGCTCGCAACCGCCCGTGCGACAGCCGCGTCCTATTCGGGCGCGACGTTTTGGGAGGAGCCGGAGCATGGCCATATGCTCCCCATCGAGCCCGGCGCCGAGACCATCGCTCGCCGCATTGCCGACTGGATTCCCGCTTAAACCTTGCGCAACTCTGTCAATTGCGGTCGACTAGCCCTTCCCTCCACCGATCAGACGACATTCCCAACGAGACTCAGCGCCCTAGCGAGACGTGAGCGACGATACTTGTCATGCAGCCGATCATTTCCGTCTCGAACCTCTCCAAGACCTACGCCTCGGGCTTCGAGGCGCTGAAGAACATCAATCTGGAGATCAAGAAGGGTGAGATTTTCGCCTTGCTGGGCCCGAACGGCGCTGGCAAGACGACGCTGATCAGCATCGTCTGCGGCATCGTCAATCCATCGGCCGGCACGGTGCTTGTCGGCGGCCACGACATCATTACCGACTACCGCGCCACGCGGTCGATGATCGGGCTCGTTCCCCAGGAGTTGACCACGGACGCCTTCGAGACCGTGTGGGACACCGTGTCTTTCAGCCGCGGCCTGTTCGGCAAGCGGGAGGACCGAGCCCATATCGAAAAGGTGCTGAAGGATCTGTCCTTGTGGGACCGGCGCGACAGCAAGATCATGACGCTCTCCGGCGGCATGAAGCGGCGCGTCCTGATCGCCAAGGCGCTGTCGCACGAGCCCGAGATCCTGTTCCTCGACGAGCCGACCGCCGGCGTCGACGTCGAGCTCCGCCAGGATATGTGGCAGACCGTGCGCTTGTTGCGCGATTCCGGGGTGACCATCATCCTCACCACGCATTACATCGAAGAAGCCGAAGACATGGCCGACCGCATCGGCGTGATTTCCAAGGGCGAGATCATTCTCGTCGAGAACAAGGCGGAGCTGATGCACAAGCTCGGCCAGAAGCAATTGACGCTACAGCTGCACCAGCCGCTGGAGGCCCTGCCGCCCGAGCTTGCCAAGCATGATTTGGCGCTCATCTCCGACGGCCAGGAGCTCGTCTACACCTACGATACGCAGGGCGAGCGCACCGGCATTACCGGACTGCTTCAGGATCTGAATGAGGCGGGGGTCAGGTTCAAGGACCTTCACACCACGCAGAACTCGCTCGAAGACATCTTCGTCGACCTCGTGAGGCAGCGAAAATGAACCTGCCGGCTGTCCGCGCAATTTACGAATTCGAGATGGCGCGCTGGCGGCGCACCTTGATGCAGAGCCTCGTCGCTCCGGTCGTGTCCACCTCGCTCTATTTCGTCGTCTTTGGCGCCGCCATCGGCTCGCGCATCGCCGAGATCGAAGGCGTGAGCTACGGCGCCTTCATCGTGCCCGGACTGATCATGCTGATGCTGCTTACCCAGAGCGTTGCCAATGCGTCCTTCGGCATTTATTTCCCGAGATTCGCCGGCACCATCTACGAGCTGCTGTCGGCGCCAATCTCCTATCTCGAAATCGTCATCGGATATGTCGGCGCGGCCGCGACGAAGTCGATCATCCTCGGGCTCATCATTCTCGCCACGTCCTGGTTCTTCGTCCCGATCCATATCCAGCATCCGCTGTGGATGCTCGGGTTCCTGCTTCTGACCGCCGTGGCATTCAGCCTGTTCGGCTTTATTTTGGGGATCTGGGCCGACGGCTTCGAGAAGCTCCAGATCGTGCCGCTGCTCGTGATCACGCCGCTGACCTTTCTCGGCGGTAGCTTCTATTCGATCAACGTGTTGCCGCCCTTCTGGCAGAAGGTGACGCTGCTCAATCCCGTCGTCTATCTGATCAGCGGTTTCCGCTGGAGCTTCTTCGGCAAGGCAGATGTTGGCGTCGGCCTCAGCCTCGCCATGACGCTTCTGTTTCTCGTGATCTGCCTCGTCGTGGTGTGGTGGATCTTCAAGACGGGCTACCGGCTCAAGAGCTAGCCCACCGCAACGGAACGCGCGATAGTGGGGTTTCATTTGTCTAGGAAGACTAACGCCACTAACCATAAACTCGGGAGTCGGGGATGCCGCGCGACACGATTCGGGCCAGCGAGAAGTCGCTTAGCGACGTTTTCTGCGATAAGTATTTATTTCGAATTCCGCCATATCAACGACCGTACGCCTGGACGACCGAACAGACTGGGGAACTTCTGGATGATCTGCTCACCGCTCTGGGTGATGACGATCCAATTGACCAGTCTCCATATTTCCTGGGCAGCATCGTTCTGATCAAAGGCCTCGAAAGACCCGAGGCCGATGTCGTTGATGGACAACAGCGGCTAACGACGTTGACCCTTTTTTTCGCAGTGCTACGGGACTTGGCTGGGGACGAAAAGACGTCCCACGAAATCGATGCATTCATTCGGCAAGAGGGGAGCCAGTTCAGGAATCTCTCAGATAAATTCCGATTGATGCTTCGTGATCGGGATGCAGACTTCTTCGAAGCTTCAATGCAGACGCTCGACGCGACGCGCTCGTTGCCTTCGACCGATGGTTTGCCAGATAGTCAAGCAAACCTGGTGACAAATGCAAGTCTATTGCTTTCCAGATTGCAGGAGCTGTCAGCGGGAGATCGCAACAGGCTAATGACCTATGTCATTCAACGCTGCTTTCTCGTTGTGGTTGAGGCATCTGACGCGACCGCAGCGTTCCGCATCTTCGCAGTGATGAATGATCGGGGGCTAAATCTCTCCCCGACGGACATCCTAAAGGCGGAGACCATCGGTGCTCTCCCCGTTTCGGATCGCCCACTTTACACCGACAAATGGGAGACGATTGAGGAAGAGCTCGGGCGGGAGAGATTTACCAACCTCTTTGGCCACATCCGTATGATTTCGCGCCGACAGAAGCTGCGGGGAACACTCGAGGCCGAGTTCAGGCAATTCGTCCAGCCAACGTCTAACCCCAGCAGATTCATAGACGAGATATTGGAGCCGCTGGCAGATGCATATCTTGAGGTGGTCAACCAGGACTTCAAGAGCGCCCAATTCGCCGAACGTATCAATTCTAGCCTTGGGCGTCTCGCACGCTTGGATAATTTCGATTGGGAAGCCCCAGCTATTGCGTTCATGGCGAGGCGACGTCAGGACCCGGGATCAATTGCTGCGTTCATCAACGACCTAGAACGGCTTGCTTACGGTCTGTTTATACTTCGGGCCAACATCAACGAACGGATCAACCGATATGCACGGCTTCTCACCGCGCTGGGCGATGGGGTGGATCTCCAGGCCCCCAGATCTCCATTGCAGCTGACCCGAGGTGAACAATACAGGATCGGTCAGATGCTCGATGGTCGCATCTATGAAATGACCCGCGTTCGACTACCTCTCTTACTGCGGCTTGACGAG